>JACQDB010000054.1 GCA_016201275.1 Acidobacteriota bacterium | reverse complement strand
CTAGCGAGAGATGGTTTCGCATTTACCCAGCGCTGACGCACTGGGCTATATGCTATCGCCCACTTCGCGGGCTAAAAAACTATCGCAGTTGATGAAGTTCTGACTTATGGGTAAAAGTAAGCTTTGCCCCGCAGGGGTGTAGGAGAGTAGCCAGTGCTACAGGCACTGGAACCACGTTGGGCAGAGGCTGCGCGCCCTGAAAGGGTGCAGGAGATGCCGCCAGCCTCCGGCGCTCTGTCAGAGCGCGACCGCCAAGCCGCCTGCACCTTCCCGTGGCTTCACCACGGGCTAATCTCCTCTGCGCCTCTGGCGTAAAAACGAATTCCCGTGGCGCTACCACGGGTTACTCTCCTGTGCGCCTCTGGCGCAAAAACGAAGCGATCAGCAATTTTCAACCAAGCTGGGTAGTGACAAAATAATTGTCAATCGGTTAATAAATACAGGCTAAAATAAAATCTTGATTGACATAACTTTTGGCTACTCACTTAGCTCGCTGCTGTCAGCCGCAGACTAGACAGTCTGCGGTACAGTTTTTCTTAACTTAACGTCATTGCCCTGAAAGGGCATGATTCAATAGCCCGGTGCAACTTATGCTATCACCCGTTATGAAGGCTTTGTCGCTCATCATCAATGCGAAGCCCCTTCTTCGAGATTTCTGTTTCAGCTTTGTTTTTTGCGCCACGCGGTCAACTCGGTTTCGCCTTCGGGGTCGAGCGCTTCGGCGGCAAGGATGAAGAACTCGCGCGGCTTGACGAGAAAGTATTTCGCTTCCGGTCGCGCCGGGTCAAAGAGTTCCGGGCGCAGCCACGGGTCATCGGGATTGTGCAGGAAGATGATGTCAAAAAGTTCCGGCAACTGGTTGCGAAACTCTGTGGTTTCGGTTTCGGGATGGAGAGCAGCGGGAAAGGTAAATTGCGGGCTGCGCTTGATACCTTTTTCAAGCAGAGCGTTGCGCTCGCCGCACAATTCCGGCGTGCCATAGCCCAGCGAAAGCAATGCAGAGATGGCCAGCAGTCGTGTCCAATCATCCGGCGCTTGTGCAAGTTTGGTTAGCTCTTTGATGAGCGTAGCGCCTTCTTTATCGAAGTCATCCGGCGCAAAGAATATCCATTCGGACAGCGCGAAGGTTGAGGTGATTCCGGCTTTGTCGAGTTTCAACTCAGGACGCGGCGCTACTGCATTTAGAGCGCGATCCAGATGGAGAGCCTGACCGTCATGAAGATAAAAAGCTAGATCGAGAGCTAGAGCGGGATCCAAAGCGCGAACCAGAGCGCGATCCAGAACTCGCTCCAGAGCGTGTGCCAGAGCGCGAACCAGAGTGCCATCTAGATCAATAGCCAGAGCGCGATCCAGGTCGCGTTCCAGATCGCGAGCTAGAGTGCGGGCCAAACCGCGAGCCAGAGCACTCCTTAAGAAAGCAACTACTGTTCTGAGTAATTGTGATATAACAAAGGCTGCGGCAACGCTTGCTTCAATAAATAAGTGCTGCCGAATGGTATCGTCATAGGTCGCATAAATCTCCTGGCGATAAATATCCGCCAAGCTTAAACTGTGTCCGGTCCAAAAGGATATTCGCCGCAACCACATATCCAATGGCAAATGCTCGACCGCCCACGGGCAAAACTTGCGAGAGGTATCGGCATCGCACGCACCAATCAAGGCGATTTCCGCGACTTGCAGCTTATCAGGCTCCCGATAATCACCGCTCTCAATCCACTCGCTCAAACGGATATGCCAATCTGCAAACAACTCTGCTCCAACCAGAAAGAAATATTTGCTAAACCCGTTCGCCGTCGCCTCTCGCAGCTTGCTGTCAAACCAATCGCTCACCAGCGTTTTCTTTGGCTCCGGTTCCAAATCGCGCAGGTTCTTGATAATGGCATCGTCGTAATTTTCGCAGACCGAAGCCAGCGTAAAATCGGCAGCCGCTCTCTGCTTTTTATCACTGAGGCCGTTCTGTTCATCCAGCAACAACGCCGAGAAAAATTCCGCTGTGCTCCTTCTTTTTTTGGGAAGGCTCGCAGTTTGTTTCACCATCACATCGAATAAATCATCGCAAGCGCCGGGAAACTCGTTGAGCATTTCAAAAAGAATATTCAGGGTTTCGTGCCAGTGGGGTTTGGTCACCCGTTCCACACAATCCTGCGCCAATGAATCGAACCGCCGCACTCTGCCGCGTAACTCGAACGCCGCGAAATATTCCTGAAAGGTCAAATGCACAAAGGCGAACAGATCTTTCCCTTCCGTGTCCTGGCCTCGCGGGATCAATAAACCGGCACGCCGCGCTACATAGTCCAAAAATTTTTCGGCATCTTCGAGCGCCCCACTTGCGCCGCGCTCTCTGGTAATCGCGTCGGTCAACCACCGCAACACCTCGTCACGATGCACCAACAACTCTTCGGCCTCCTGTTCATCGCGGCGCTCCTGCATCTCCCAGCCGACTTTTGCCAGCCAGCGTTTCATTTCATCGAGCGTCGCCGGCACACTCATCTTGCGATAAACCGAAATGGTTTCCAGATAGGCTTCCACAATCTTGTCATACAATTTGACGCGCCCCGATGGCAGATTCGCCGTCACGCGATGCACCAGCGCCATCAAGGTTAAAAGCTGCGGATTGTCGGCCAGGCGTCTGACGCGGTCGTTTTGATGCAGAGCGCGTTTGAACGATTCGATGCCTTCGCGCTGTCTGTCGGAATGGGCTTCGCGCACCTTGTACCAGCGCACGATGAATTGTTCGATGTCTTCATCGCTAAACGGCGCTACATAACAACGCCGAATCGTCGGCGGCAACCCGCGATACGGCGCTTCGAGCGGATATTTTTTCAGATCCACATAGCCTTCAAACGGCGCTTCTTCATAACCGACCAGGCGACTGGTCAACAGCGCCAGGCTGTCCGGCATCTGGGCGAGCAACGGGCGCACAACTTTATCGCGTAACTGTTTGCGGTCGGTGACGCTGCCGACTTCATCCAAGCCGTCAATCAACAGAAAGCCGCGCCCGCCGCGTAGATGGTCGAGCAACCATTCCGGTGTGATTTCGTCGCGGATTTCTGCATCAAGGGTTCGGATGAAATCGCTCAACATCTCTTCGGGCGAGTTCCAGCGCCGCACTTTGTAATCGCGCAGAATAATCGGCACGGGCAACAATTCGCCGAACATACGTTTGAAAGCACTGCTGGCCGATTGTCCAAAGGCGTGCGTCAGGACTTTGACGAGTGTGGATTTGCCGCTGCCGGGATCGCCCAGAACTACCAGGTGGCGGCTCTCCTGCAAGGCTTTGGGAACGAAAAATGTTTTCTCTTTGTCGCGACGATTGTGCATCTCCCAGGCCAGACGCAACGGCACATAGATATTTTCCAGGCGCACCGGGCGATTATCTTTCAAGTGCGGCAGCCCCAGAAAATCAACCTCGCGGTAACGCCACGACAAACGCAAAGCGTAACTGCCTTCAAGGTCTTTGGTCACATTACTCGCCATAACATTCCCGCATGGATTATTGCCTTATTTACCGCCCGCGTGAAGCAGGTGTTGCAGGATAAACTCCTCGTTCAATTTATCGCCGCGCTCGCTCATCAGTTGTTTGACCAGACGGCTGACCCAGAAGATACGCGGTTCCGGCAGTCGTTTCGGTTCATCTTTTTTCGCTACGCCACCCGGCTCGGAAGTCGCTTCTGTGCCGCTGGGAATCGGTGAATCGAAACCACCCGACGGATCATTTTCCGGCGTGTTGATCTGCATCCCGTAAGGAAGTTCCAATCCGTCAAACAACGGGTGTGCGCTGTAGCCATGCCGGCAATAGTTCACCAGTTCGTCATTGTAAAAAGCCGGAGCGATTTCAATGCGACGAAACAACGGCTCTTCAAATTGCGCCAGGTACTGCAAGACGAGGGTTAATCGCCAGTCCAGTTTTTCCGCCGCAGGCAACGGCGACAGCGCATCCAGATAGAGTTTCCATGAAGCGATGAAGGATTTGATCTTGCGCGGGTTGTGCGGCAGATTTTCATTCAACACGGCAACCAACGATTGGCGATCAGCGGCTTTGAAGCCGAACAAGTCAGTCAAACAGGACTGAAAATCCGCATCGGCAAAATCCAGCAACTGTTCGATGTAGGTATGGGTTTGACGCGGCACCGGCAGCAGAAAAATGTTCTGAAACATCTTGCTCAGATAATCCCGCGCCAGCGGGCGAAACCGCCAGGTCTCTTTTTCGCCGGACAGCGCTTTGGCAATGGTGCTTTCCAGATGCTGCTGATCGAGACCAAGTATGTAAACACAATTGCTGGCGTTGAGATAGAGTTTCAACGATTCCAGCAGGCGATAAGAAACCTCGCCTTCGCAGCGGTCAAGGTCGTCAATGAAGATGACCAGCAAACCGTCTTTGCCGGTGATGGTTTTAATCGCGCTCTCGAAAAAATCGCGGAAGCGTTGCGAGCCTAAAGCGCTGGAAAAATGTTCGCTCTCATATTCGCGTCCGCGTTCCATGACCGTTCTGGCCGAAGGCAGGGGGATTTTCAGGTCTTTGGCGATTTCGGTCATGGAGTTCAACGTGGCGTGAATCGTCACATCGGTAAGTTTGCCGGCCTGATTGAACAGTTTGTGCTTGATGCTGAAATGCTGGCGAATCTCGTTGAGCAGAGCAACCAACGGGCTTGATTCAAACTGATGCTGCCAGGGATTGAACCACACCAATTCGATTTTCTTCTGCTCTTTGACAGCCTTGAACTCGTCGTAGGCTTCGACAAACCATTGTTGATGCTCGGTCGGAGAAAGCTTTTTCACTCCGCCATCGGCGCGTTCGACAGCGCCGCCGAGATAGGCTTGCAGCATACGCAGGAAACTGGTTTTGCCCGCCCCCCAGGAGCCGCACACGCCAATGACATAAGGCGGCGCACAGCGCAATATGCGATGCCCTATGCGCTTGACCAGAGAGTAATACCCCAGCGCATCTTCATATACCGGCTCGTCATTTTTCACCATAGGCGTTCGTTTGTGAAACTCGCTGAAAGTGGCGCGGTGAACCCGCGTTCTCACGCGGACTTTGACCCTGCCTATAGTATCGCTAATGGCATACTTCCCGCCACTTTTTTTGCTCGGCTTTTTCTCTGCCGGAAAGCCGAAGTCGCTTTGCCAGAGAAAAAAAGATTTCCCTGAAAATAAACAACATTTTGAGGTTTGCGCCAATCAAGCCACAACTCTTGGTGTACAGGATTTTCCGCTTTGCGTTATAATCACGCGCCGTGAGGGATGCGGCAGTTCAAGCGCAAGGCGTCATAAAAAATTGTGACACTGGTGGTGAAATCCATACCCTCAGCGCGACCATCCGCGCACCATTCATCAAGAGAACTCATCATGAACGAAAAAGATTTTGTGCATCTTCATTTACACACGGATTTCAGCCTGCTCGACGGCGCGATTAAAATCAAACCGCTCGCCAAACGCGCCCAGGAGACGAAGGCACGCGCCGTTGCCATCACCGACCACGGCAATATGTTCGGGGCGCTGTCTTTCTATAACACCATGAAAGGCTCCGGCGTTAAACCGATCATCGGCATCGAAGCTTACCTGTCAAAAAGCCGCATGACCGAGCGCGGCGAATCAACGACCGGCGAACGCGGCAGAAATCACATCATCCTGCTGGCTAAAAATTTGCAGGGTTATCAAAACCTCATCAAGATTACGTCGTTCTCTTACACCGAAGGCTTCTATTACAAACCCTGCATTGATAAAGAATTTCTCGCCGCCCACAGCGAAGGCTTGATTTGTTTGTCGGCCTGTCTGTCGGGGGTGCCGTCGGCCTTGTTGCTGACCGACAAATTCGACGAAGCCGCACGCCGCGCCAAAGAGTTTGAAGATATGTTCGGCAAAGGCAATTACTATCTGGAAATTCAGAATCACCAACTCGAAGAAGAGGTCGGCACAGTCATTCCCGGCATGATGGCGCTATCGAAAAAGACCGGCATTCCTTTGGTGGCCACCAACGATTGCCATTATCTGATGAAAGAAGATTGGCGCGCTCACGATATACACGTCTGCATAGGCGCGGGCAAAGTTCACACCGAAACCCGCAGAGTCAAGTATCAACCCGAACAATTCTTCTTTCGCACGCCGCAAGAGATGTGGATGCTGTTTGGCAAAGACCTGCCCGAAGCGTTGTTGAACACCGTAGCGATTGCCGAAATGTGCGAGTTGGAATTGCCTTTCGGACAAAATCATTTGCCCAAATATCGTGTACCGGAAGGCTTCACGACCGACAGCTATTTTGCCCAGATCGCCCGTGATGGATTGGCGGAACGCTGGGCGGCAATTAAAGAGAAGCCCGACCGCAAATTCGATTATGACGATTACTGCGCCCGCCTCGAACGCGAAATCGAAGTCATCACCAAGATGGGCTTTCCCGGATATTTTTTAATCGTCTGGGATTTCATCAAGTATGCACGCACCAGCCAGATTCCTGTAGGCCCTGGTCGTGGGAGCGCTGCAGGTTCGCTTGTCGCCTACAGCATGAGAATCACCGACATTGACCCGCTGCAATACGAATTACTGTTCGAGCGTTTCTTAAATCCTGAGCGCGTTTCGATGCCCGATATAGACATAGATTTCTGCGTACACGGGCGGCAGAAAGTCATTGATTACGTGGCCGATTATTACGGGCGCGATCACGTTTCGCAAATCGCTACGTTTGGCACGATGGCCTCGAAAGCGGCGATTAAAGATGTAGGCCGCGCTCTGGATATGCCGTATGCGGAAGTCGAAAAGATCGCCAAGATGATTCCGCCGCCGGTGCGCGGACGCAATATCTCTATCGCGCAAGCCATTCAAGACGTGCCGGAATTGAAAAAGGCGATAGACGCAGACCCGCGTGTCAAAGAAGTAATCGAAATCGCCATGCGCTTGGAAGGCTGTTCGCGCCACACTTCGGTACACGCCGCCGGAGTCGTCATTTCACCGCAACCACTTTACGAACTGGTGCCGATTTCCAAAACCTCACGCGATGAAATTACCACGCAGTACCCGATGAATGATTTGGAAAAGACCGGGATGTTGAAGATGGACTTTCTGGCCTTGACCACTTTGACCATCATCGAAGACTGCCTGAAATCCATCGCGCGCGAAACCGGCAAGCGTATTGATCTGGCCAATATTCCGCTTGATGACAAAGCAGCGTTGCAGATTTTCGTTGAAGGCAAAACGGAAGCGATTTTTCAGTTTGAATCGGATGGCATGAAAGACATTTGCCGCCGCTTAAAGCCTGAAAATCTGGAAGATTTATCGGCGCTCAATGCGCTCTATCGTCCGGGGCCGATTGACAGCGGCATGATTGACGATTTCATTGATCGTCGGCATGGCAAAAAGAAAATTCGTTATGACTTTCCTGAACTTCAAGATGTGCTGGGCAATACCATGGCGGTGATTGTGTATCAGGAGCAAATCATGGCGGTGTTTCAACGCCTCGCCGGATACTCGTTAGGCGAAGCCGATTTGGTGCGCCGCGCTATGGGCAAGAAGAAGCGCGAAGAACTCGACAAACACAAAGAGAAGTTCACCAAACAGGCCATGGCCAAAGGTCATGAAAAAGAGAAGCTCGATAAATTATGGCAGAGCATGGAAGGCTTCGCCGACTATGCCTTCAATCGCTGTTTGTCAGGCGCTACCACCATCGTTGACGCAGACAGCGGCGCACCCGTTACCCTTGAACAGATCGCCAATTGCGAAGTGACCACCTCTCGAACCTACAGTTATGACAGCGAACAAGTCTTTGTCAATGAGATCGTCGAAGCCTTTGCAACCGGAGAGCAGGAGGTCGTAGAGATTGAAACCGCCGATGGGCGAACCATCACCTGCACGCTGGAACACAAATTCTATACCGACGACGGCTATCTGCCGTTGCGCGAGATTCTTGAAAAAGATTTGGCGATCTATTTTTCCCAAGGAGTTGAAGAGTATGCCGCGCACCGCCTGGAACAAACGACTCACGCCTGAAATGGAGCAATTGATCATCGCTCATTATCAGGAAGGACATACGGCCAGAGAGGTTTTGAAACTGATTCCTTTCAAAACCAAAAAGACCGTCTATGACGTTCTCGAAAAGCATGGCGTGGCCAAGCGCAGTCCTTACGGTCGCGCAGACTATAAGAGTTATCACGAGGCGATTTTCGCCAATGTTGACACACAGGCCAAAGCCTATTGGTTGGGCATACTGCTCACCGATGGATATATCAGCGACACACGAAATAACGGCGAGCCGCAAATTGGGTTACAGATGATTGATTGCGAGTTGCTGGAAAAATTTAGAGAGTTTTTAGGTTCGACCAATCCGGTGCTGCACATCAAAGCACGTTCCATTCGTCATCAACCTCTATACCGAGTAACGGTCTCCTCGCAGCGCATGGCAGCCGATTTAAGCCGTTACGGTGTGGTGCCGAGAAAAAGCGCCTTGACCTATCTGCCGGTATTACAGCAGGAGTTTATGCCGCATCTTTTGCGCGGCATACTGGATGGTGATGGCACTGTCAGTCATCGCCAGGATGGTGGTGCCATCATCGGATTTTGTGGCAGCGAGAGATTGCTTACGGAAATCAGAATGTGGCTCATCTGCAAACTGGGGATTTCGGATAACCGGCTTCACCAAAATAAATCGGTTGCCTTCATTCAATGGTCGCTTGACGCCGACATCCGAAAAATTACTCGCTATCTTTACCAAAATGCTGAGGTCTATCTGGAGCGAAAAAAGGTTTTGCTCAAGAGGTATTTATGAAAATCGAAAAGACAAAGATTGTTCGCGTCACGCCGCGTGGGACTGAAAAAACTTATAACATGACCATGCGCGCTCCCCATCATAACTACTTTGCGAATGGCATACTGACCGCCAACAGCCACTCGATGGCGTATGGCTATCTGGCTTATCAAACGGCCTATTTGAAGGCCTATTACCCGACGCATTTTCTGGCGGCGGTGTTGTCGAACGAATTGAACAACACCGCGAAAGTTGTCAAATATATCAGCGAATCGCGCTCCCAAGGCATAGAGATTTTGCCTCCCGATGTCAACGCCAGTTTCGATAACTTTACGGCAAACGGCAACACCATACGCTTCGGCCTGGCGGCAATCAAAGGCATAGGGCAAGGCGCAGTCGCGAGCATCGTCGAAGCGCGCAACAACGGCGGCGCGTTCAAATCTATTTTCGATTTCACCGAGCGCGTTGACCCCAAGGCAGTGAATAAGCGTGTGCTGGAAGGCTTAGTCAAATCCGGCGCTTTCGATTCACTTGCTGGAACTCATCATCGAGCGCAATTGTTCGCAGCCATTGATGCGGCGATTGACAGCGGTCAGCGCACCCAGAAATCGAAAGCCAGTGGTCAAGTCTCGCTGTTTGGCGCGATGCTGGCACAGGTGGCGATTGCAGAACCACCGCTGCCGCAGGTTGCCGAATGGTCGCAAGCGGAATTATTAAAAGGCGAAAAAGAGACCCTCGGCTTTTACATTTCCGGTCATCCGCTGCAAGGCTATGAAGCGGCGATGAAAGATATAGCCACTGCGGATGTGAATGCGCTGGCGAATTTTCATCACGGCGCGCAGGTCTGTTTAGGCGGCATCGTCATTGAATTATCGGTTCGCACGACCAAGAAAGGCGACCGCTTTGCGTTGTCGCAAATCGAAGATCAATATGGTTCGGTCAAAGTCGTAGTATGGCCGGAGACCTATAAGAAATCTGTGAGTGTGTTGCAGGAAGACGCGCCCATACTGGTGCGCGGACGACTGGAAATAGATGATGGCGGCGCGATGAGCATCATCGCCGACGAGATACAATCACTGGTGAACCTGCGCGAACGCACCGCCAAAGTCATGTCCATGCGCTTTCCGGTTGCGGCGGTAAAAGATGACCGTCTGGATCAACTCTATCACCTGTTGGATACGCATCGCGGTGATTGCGAAATTGTTTTTGAAGTGGAACTCGAAGACGGCCAACTGGCGCGCATACAACCCAATCAATTCGTCCGTGTGCGGGTGACGCCGGAGTTGACCAATTCGATTACTCAATTGATGGGCGAGCGCTGCCGCGTCGAATTGCGCGTAGGAAAAGCCAATGGTGCAACAAGGTAGATTATAACTTGATTGTTCTGTTTTGGCGGTTACAGCACAAGGATTTGAAGTTCGTTGTCTGTATATTGTAGTTTGATGATTCAGTAGCACAATATGCAGTAGCAGTACATCTCAAAACATCCAAGACACAACCATCGAGGCTTGTGTCTTAAAGCTGCGGTGTGGTCCATGTATTTTTCTAATCTCGGACGAGTTGAGATAAAACTATGTAGAAGTAGTATCGCCTTGAACAGATTGATTTTCTCTCGTAATTCTAATTAAAAACCGCAGAGTTTCATTTACCGAATCAGAGTCAGGAAAGATATCCGCCACATCTGGAGCTAAATGAACGATGGGCTCGCCGCTGATGGTTTTGCGTTCGCTGCCAACGCGCCTGACGCGCAAACTTTTCAAATCATATTCGGGTCGCATAATCGAAACTGCCTATGGTTTGCAGTATAACTCAATGCCTGATTGTCTTGTCCAACTTTCACGAAAGGTTCAGCGAAAAACATATTATCCGAGAAAGCCTACATTCTCGAACTGTCCGCCCAGTACGGCTCTCGACTCGCTGCGTAACCATTTATCCAGTATCGTTGCATAAACGGCGCGAAAATCTACGTTGAATTTCAGGTTGCCGGCATCATCCAAATCCGTCACCGCCAAGGACGGCTGGCTACCGTAGAGGCCACCGCGCACGGCGTTACCGATGACAAACAGATTCGACGCCGTGCCGTGATCGGTGCCTAGAGATTTATTCTCGTTCGGTCGGCGGCCAAATTCCGACCACTGCATCAACAACACGTTATCGGCCAAACCGTGTTCGCTCATATCGTCAGAGAAGGCTTTGACCGCTTCGGAAAAATCCCCCAACAAATCGGCGTGCTGGCCTGCGGCTTTATTGCCGCCGTTGACTTGATCCGAATGCGTATCGAAGCCGCCCATCTGCACGTACAACAAAGTTGACTCCGGCATGGTGGTGATGATTTGCGCCAGCATCTGCAAGCCCTCCGCCAGAGAATTATTTTCGGGATACTTCACCGACGAAGAATAATGGTCCAACGCCGAGCGAAATTCGAGCGCGCTGTTGACCGCATCGAAACCGATTCGCATCTCTTCGTTAAGAAAACTGCCTGCCGGAAAATTGCGTTGATGCAAGGCCAGAAAGGTATTCACCAAGTTGGTGCGATTTTCCGAATACTGCTCGTCGGTACGCAAGCCGTACTCATCGAAGTTCGGTATATTCGACATCACGACGTTCGCGGACACCAGCGTTTTCGGCAAACGGTCTTCGATGGCGATGGCCGATAGTCCGGGCTTGCCCAACAAAGCAATATCGGCGTATCTGCCAAGCCAGCCATCGCTGCGGCTGTCAGTCAATTTCGCCGAATGCCAGATGTCCGCCGATTCAAAATGCGAGCCGTTGGCATTCGGATAACCGACGCCGGAAACGATGGCCACTTTGCCTTCATCATACAGCCCTTTGATTTTGCTCATTGCTGGATGCAGGCCGAGTTGATTGGATAAAATCATCGAACGACCTGCCGCGTCTTTCAATTCCGAGTCCTTGAACGCCATCACCGGGCGCAGACTCGCATAACGCGAATCAGCATACGGAATCACCGTGTTGAGGCCGTCGTTGCCGCCGGAAAATTCAATAATCACCAGTACGCGGCGATTCGCATCAACGGCGAACGCCTCTTGTTGCGCGGACGTATTGGCTCGCGCTGTATTGATAAATAGGCTCGGCGCAATCATGCCTACACTGACCGCGCCAAAAGTCTGTTTGATAAATTGTCTTCGATTGGTTGGCATCATCTCCTCCGCTGCAAACCGCTTTTCTAACCACGAAGAACTCAAAGAACACGAAGCAACTTATGCTATGTTTCGGCTTCGTGAACGTCGCAAACTTCGTGGCGAACGGTTCCGATGGTGATCGTTAATTCATTTGATATTCCGGCAAACACATAATCAGATAGACCAAACCGCGAACGGTTTTATCTATGCTGTGGTCGTCCACGGTAAAGTTCACGCGCCTGCCATCGTCGTCCATCTGCAAATAATTGGCGAGCGTTTGCACGGTCGCCGCGTCAACTTTGAGCGGCCCCAGCAATGCGAGAAAATTTTGCACAGTCTTTTCGGCGCTGGCATCGGTATATTTTCGTAGCTGGTCGTTGGTGAGTTTTGCGCCCAGCACACGATTGCCAAAATCGCGATTAGTCAATAAATCACTGGCAAAATTGTAGCGCTCCAACAACGTCGCCGTGCTTAACCAGCCGAGATTCAATTTCCATCCCGACACATCTCGCGGGTTGAGCAGGTCAAAGCCCATGCGTCTGAACTGGCCGTAGGTGTCGTAATCGCCGTCGTTCATATTGCCCGCGTAATAATCCGCGCCGAGGGTGCGAATCGAACTGACAATCATTTCGGCAGGACTTTTGATTAAGGCGAAGCGGGCGAGCGTGCCGAAGAATTCTTCCGACGTAAAAATAGCCCGCACCACAGCGCGTAGCGAGTGATTGCCGTTCACATAAACATCGGCGAATTTTTCGATGGTCGCTTTGTCCTCGCCGCTATTCGATAATGGATAGACGAAAAACTCGAACAATTTTTTGATTAAGAAACGCGCTGTCGAACGTCTGGCGCACACCACTTCGATGACATCTTCGCCGCTGTAATTGGCGACGCGCCCGTAAATCTCTTTCGCGCCATCGTCGTGATGGTCTGCTTGTATGTAGAAAACGTATTTGTATTTTTTCTCGCCCTTTTGTTTGAAGGTCCAGCCGGTGAAAGCACGGGCAATTTCCTTCACATCTTTTTCCGTGTAGTTGGCCTGCCCGGTAACCGCGTCGTAGATGCCCATCGTGAAAAGTTCCTGCAATTCACGGGCGAAATTTTCATTTGGATTGCCGCGCACATTGCTGACGCCGTCCAGCCATACCAGCATCGCCGGATCACGCGCCACGTTGAGCAGCAGGCTATCAAAGCGTTCGAGGGCATTGGAGCGGAGCAGTTGATTCTGCAAATACATCAACGGGTAATCTACTTTATCGAGCGCCGTGGCAAAATGGTTGTGCCAGAAAATCGTCATCTTCTCTTCAAACGGCCTCGCGGTTTTGAGCATACGCACAATCCACCAGAGTTGCAGATCATCGGTCGGCGTAAAGCGTTTCGGGTTGAAATTGCGGCTCAAATAATTATCCATCTCGTCATTGTTGACGGCTTCGTAATTGAGCAGATAATCAACCGCTTCGTCGCGGCTGCGCGTCGCCAGGCTGTCGATTTCGGCAGGCGTGCCACCAAATCCCATGCGCCTGAGCAGGTGCGCCGCTTCGTCATAGGTCATGCGTGCCATAGAGAAATCTCCTTCTTTGAAAACCACCGGCAAACGGCGAGATGCAAGCTTCGCCATTTGCCGCAACAGGCAATTTTTCGGGTGAGAATTTTACGGTGAGAGTAAAAAACTTCAGGGCAATGATGCGGCTACTGATTTGACCAATAGGCTTGAGACTTCAGGGTTACGGCTGTCAATCTAGCACAGAAGAGGAGCGTATGTCAGCACTAATTTTGCAAGCCTTGCAGAACCAAGTCCGCTTGCACATTGGCAGCGGCGAGGGGCAAGAAAAATCGGTAGGGCGAAAAAAGTATGGCTCGACCGGCAACCAACTGCGCCGCTTGCGCTCCGTAGGCACGGCCTGTCTATAGAAATGAGGTACGAAATATTTTTGTAACTCCTACGAAGCTACGCATCGGTTCAAGTGTTCCCACTTCAGCAATACTTGTTTCGCGCTACCGAAAAATCTTAGCGAATCCCGGCGACTTGGCGCGAGTTCGCTTGCTGGGTTCAGCAATCTACAGTCGCACGCCAAGCCGCCAAGTCGCTGGGATTCGCTAAGTCAGATGTAGGCATTTGAAACCGCATAGAAAATTTACGTCAATCATTCATCTTCTATATCGCGGCTTCCAGTTCAATGGCTCTGGGAAACAGGAAATTATTTTCCAGGTGAATATGCTGATGCAAATCCTGCTCGAACTCCTGCAAGGCTTGATAGAGCGTCGCATAACTGATGCAGGTTCCTTCCGGCACGGCAAAATCATGACTCGCCTGACGTAGCGCCCGCAAAATATCGCCCACCGCATCGTGTTCCAAACTCATCATGCGTATGGGATTTTGCACCGTACCGAAAAACGGCGTAGGCGCAGGCAGATGATTCGTATCGGCCTCCTGCAACGCATTGATGTACGGAAACAGCACCTGCTCTTCTCGGAACATATGCGGCAGCAGATCATTCTTCAATTCGATGAACAACGAATTGACGTTCCACAACTCCGGGTGATTTTCGCCATGCACGGTGCAGACTTTCGCCAGCAATTTTTCCAGACGTGCCAATTCATTTTTGGTAAAGACGTGATGCGTTTCAACAATGAAGGAGATTAGATTTTTCAGCGGCTCCGTCGCCCAATTTTTTTCGGTCGTGTTTCCCAAAGAAAATTCCGGCAGTTCTTCCAACTTGTGCAGCACTTCATTCACCGAAACGCCTACCGCCTGGCAAGCTTCGTCAAGCGAGCGCCCGCCGCCGCAGCAATAATCAATACCGGCTTTTTCAAATACGCGAGACGCGCCGGGATAGGAAACCACCAACTCGCGCACTGTTTTGCTCTCTTTCATCAACATAAATTTTTCCTCCGCATCAAGCTTGGCTTGTGAATGTAAAATTGTTCTCTCAAGCTTGAGTGTAAGCCAGCAAGACCGCCTTGCCGCTGACATAAGTCACAGGCGAAAACTTTTTCAGACTTGAAGGAAGACCATTCGGGCGCGATGATAAAGCCTATGACGATGGAGAAAATCGAAGCACTGCGGCGCACGGCTTTATTTGGCGAACTCGGCGAAGCGGAATTAAAAGCCTTGTCGGAACGCGCTATCAAACACACGCTCAAACGCGGCGACATTCTCTTTGTGGCGGGCGACACGGCGCGTGGCCTGTACGTCATTTGGGAAGGCGCGGTGCGTGCGTTTCGCGAAAGCCTGGACGGACGCGAACAGGTGATTCACGTTGAACGCGCAGGGGCGACCATCGCCGAAGTGCCGGTCTTTGATGACGGCGCGTATCCTTCGACCGCCGCCGCCGAAGAAGATGCTGTAGTTCTTTTTATAGACAAGCGCGACGTGAAGCGGCTTTGTCTGGAGCATCCGCAAATCGCTCTTGCCGCATTGAAATTGCTCGCCGGACGTTTGCGCCGTTCAGCGGAATTAATCGAAACCCTGTCGCTTCACGAAGTGGATCAACGGCTGGCAAAGTTCCTGCTTGCCGAAGCCAGCTATCGCGGCCAGACGCAAGCCCGTGGAGTCGCTGTCGAATTGGTGTTGACCAATCAACAAATCGCCGCTCGCATCGGCACGGTGCGCGAAGTGGTGTCGCGTGCATTGGCGCGATTGCAGAACAACGACCTGATTGCAGTGGACGGGCGCATCATTCACATTCCCGACGAAGAAGCCTTGCGCGCCTACGCCGGTGAATAGATAACTGCGGAACAAGAATTGATGAACAGAAAGAACTATAACCCGGTTGAGAAGCGGTCACAGACCGCGAGACTGGCGGTCACAGTCCGCTTCTCAACGGGATGCTATTTCTTTCCGCTTCCTCAAACGATGCCCATGAAATTTTATTTCCCCCGCTTACACAGCGTGTGCCGGTAGCAGTTTCGTGGTCGAGCTGGTTTTGCGCGCTACGATTAAACAAATCACCGCAAACATCGCCAGAAACACAAAGCCCAAAGTAAACGCGCCGGTCATCTGTTTAACGCTGCCCACCACCAAAGGCGGAAAGAAACCGCCCAAGCCACCCGCCGCGCCCACCAATCCGGTCACGCTGCCCACCGCGTTGGGGAAATATTCCGGCACCAGTTTGAAGACCGCGCCGTTGCCCAAGCCTATCGCCGCCGCCATTCCCAATGCCCCTATGGTGAAGGTTGACATCAACGGACAGGCCATGAAAATCGCCATCATCGCAGTAATCGGAAAGACCCATTTCAAAATCGTCAGGCCGCCGATTTTATCCGCCAACATCCCGCCTACTGGACGCATCGCTGTCGCCAGCAACACAAAGCCTGCGGTTCTCAGCCCTGCATCCTGCGGCGTCAGTTTGAACATCTCTGTCAAAAAAGTCGGCAGATAAATGCTCATCGCTACAAAGCCGCCGAAGGTTAAAAAGTAGTACAAACTCAGCACCCAACTCTTCGATTCACGCAGCGGCGCGAGCATATCTTTGATGGATTTCGCCGGAACTTGGCGCGGCGCATTGCGCGCCAGCGTCATAAACAAAACAAGCCAGACCAAGAGTATGATGGCAAATGTCCAAAAGCCCCATTTGAATCCCAGAGACGCCGCAAGCAAAGGCGAACCGAATGCCGCCATTGATTGCCCGACGTTGCCCGCGCCGTAAACGCCCAACGCCAGGCCCTGTTTTGCCGGCGGATACCAAGCGCTCGAAAAACCTACGCCGACGGAAAAACTCGCCAGCGCGATGCCTATGAAAAAACCGCACAACAGCAATTGCCAGTAACTGCCGACCCATCCCATCAACACCGCTGGCACCACGGCAAACGCCATGACGATGGAAAAAATTAATCGCCCACCATATTTATCCGTCAACATCCCCAGCGGAATGCGACCTAAACTGCCAAGCAAAACCGGAATCGCTACGGCTATGCTCACTTGAATGGGGCTGAGGCCGAGCGACTTTCGCATGATCGGCATCATCGCCGACACCGACCCGAAGACCGCAAAACAAACCGCAAACGCCCCGGTCGCCAGCGCCAATTGCAAAGCATTTCCAGTTGGTGAAGCACTGCCAGAATTTTTATCCATACCCTTCCCCTCCCTCGCATCACGTTAAAAATTATTTCCGCTCCATCGCAATCAAATAACGCAGCAAACCGAAGTTCAATAAAAAGCAGACCAAGCTGGCCAGCGCCGCAGGCACCACCACCGCATCATCGCCGCTCAAGTACGCATTCATCGTTGCCGTGAACAACCACAATTGCAGCACCACCAGAATCAACACGATGCACAAAATGCCGTACACAATGGTCAAGCGCTGCTCGCGTGTAAAAGACCTTCTCATACGCTCTTCCCTTCCATGCCTGTGGCGTAAATTTCGCCCTGCCGAAATTCGAGTTTGATTCGTGGCAAAGGACGGCGCGGCGGCCCGGCTAGCGGTTGCCCGCTCGACAAATCGAAATAGCCTTCGTGACAAGGGCAATGAAAACAGTTGCGCTCCGGTTGTGGCACCACCGCGCAAGCCAGGTGCGTGCATTCCTGACCGAAGGCGACAAAGGCGGTTTCCGTGCGCCGCACCAGCACGCAAGGATTGGCTTCGTCCGGGTAATGAAAAACCAGCGACCCGCCTACAGGAATCTGTTCGACTGCGGCAAGGCGCTGCACGGGCAATTCGCCGCGCCGCTTGCGAAAAAAATTCTGCAAGACAATCCAGCCCTGCCCAACCGTAAACGCTAGACTCGTCAACACCATGAACTTGGTGAAATCGCGCCGCGCCACATAGTGGTCTTCCGGCCAGTCTATCGGAAAATCGGTGCGCCATTTCGGCTGCTCTTCCTGTGGGCGACCATCCGGCGCAACCGTCAATTCTTCCTTGTCGCTTTTCACTAGAACTTCTCCTCTTCGCTAAATAAATTATCCATCAGAATATTGAGAGAAATATCTTTGCCCGTCGTCTGCTCATCCATCGCCGCTGTCACATCTATATATTGCGCTCGCCCAACTTTCGGCAACAACATATTGGCCTTGGTGGTGATGACCTGATTGCCGAATTGAAATTGATTGGTTGGCACGGAGCGCGGGCGCAGGGCTTCGAGTTGTTCGCGGCTGCCGAAAAACAGCGCCTGACTCGGACACACGGTGGCGCACATCGGGCGTTTGCCTTCCGACGTGCGGTCGTAACACATATCGCATTTCATCATCAGTTTGAATTCAGTCTTCATCTTGGGAACGCCGAACGGGCAGGCCAGCACGCAGTTGTTACAGGCGATGCAACGCGGCTTGCGCGCCGTATGCACAACGCCATCAGCGGTTTTCTTAATCGCATCCGCCGGACAGACTTCGGCACAGGTAGGCGAATCGCAGTGCATACAGACGACCGGCGCGGTCTGCACCGAATGAGCGCGATCAATGTATTCGAGATGAATCATCGAATAGCCTTTGTGCGTGTCGCATTCGCTGCACGCCTGCACGCAAGCCTGACAACCAATGCAGCGCGTCTGATCTATAAAAAATTCTCCATTAGTCATTAGTTCCTAGTCCTCAGTCCTTAGTCCTCAGCCCGTAGTCATTAGGATTGTGGATGAAATAAAGTACAACCTGTACGGGCGACCCTGCGGTGGTCGCCCGTACAAGGCATTGGAAAATCTCTCAAGTTTTGCAGGTTATTTCATCCACAATCCTTAGTCCTTAGCCCGTAGTCCGTAGCCCTTCGCCCTCGTCTGTTGTCCGTTGTCCGTTGTTCACTTCTTCTCTCCCCTTCTCCCCGTCTCCCTATCTCCCCTTCTCCCCGCTCCGCCTGACGCGCACGGCGCACACTTTATATTCGGGGATTTTCGAGATCGGGTCTTGCGCGGCAATGGTCAATTGATTGGCGCTCTTGCGGCCTGCCCAGTGATAAGGGATGAATACGGTGTCTGGGCGAATCGTCGTCACCACCATCGCCGGCAAGGTGCAATCGCCGCGTCGTGATTCAACTGTCGTTAAGTCGCCGTCTTTGATGCCAAGTTTTTCGGCAAGCTGCGGGTGCATCTCTACGCAAGGTTCGGGGTACTGGTCAACCAGCGGGCCTATGCGACGGGTTTGCGTTCCCGAAAGAAACTGACTGACGACTCTGCCGGTGGTCAAAATTATTGGATACTCCGCATCCACGTCTTCGATGGGCGGCGAGTAGGGCGCGACATTGAAGCGCGCTTTGCCGTCGGGAAAATAAAAACGCCCGTTGCCTTTGGCTATGACGTTCGTCGAGCCTTCTTCAAATAAACGCGGCGTACCCGGATGGTCATCATCAGGGCAAGGCCAGAAGACGCCGTTCTGCTGTTCGATTTTTTCGTAGGTGATGCCCGAATAATCACAGATGCCGCCTTTTGAGGCGACGCGCAATTCGTCAAAAATTTCTCGCGGATTGTGAAAGGTAAAGCCGCGTTCGCGTTTCATCTTTGCGGCAATATCTTGAATGATGCGCCAATCCTGTTTGGCATCGCCGGGCGGGTCAACGGCTTGGTTGATTTTGATGACGCGCCCTTCGATTTGCGTCACCACGCCTTCGTCCTCTTCGTGCAGCGAACCGGGCAAAACGATGTCAGCGTGATGTGCCGATTCGTTGAGAAAAAAATCTATCGCTACATAAAACTCCAATTTGTCCAGAGCGCGAGTGATGAAATGGTTATCCGGCAAAGAGACTTTCGGATTGAAGCACAGGCTCAACAAGCCTTTGATTTCGCCGCGATCAATCTTGCGAAACATCTCGTAAGCATCCACACCGGCTTGTGGCAAATCGTTGGCTGCAACGCCCCAGACGTTGGCTATGAAAGCGCGATGGTCGGGGTTGCTGATGTCGCGTCCGCCCGGTAACTGGTCGCACTTCTGCCCGTGTTCGCGTCCGCCTTGTCCGTTGCCTTGCCCGGTGATGGTCGCATAGCCGCAATGTTCACGGCCTATTCTGCCCGATGCTAAAACCATGTTGATTGCGCCCAAGACGTTTTGCACACCGTGCGAATGATGTTCGATGCCGCGAGCGTGCAGCAAAAAACTGGTCTTGGCTTTGCCCCACCATTCCGCCGCTTGATGAATGGCGCGTTCGGTGATGCCGGTGACTTGCGCGGTCTGTTTCGGCGTCCATTCGCTGACGTGTTCGGCGACGGCTTCAAAGCCTACCGTGTGTTGATTGATGAAGTCGTGGTCTAGCCAATCGTTGGCAATCATCAAATGCAGTATGCCGTTAAAGAGGGCAATGTCGCGTCCGGGTTTGATCGGCAGAAACAGATCACAGGTTCTGGCTATGGGCGTGATGCGCGGATCAACGACGATGATCTTCGCGCCGTGTTCGCGGGCTTGCCATACATAGTTGGTGGTGATGGGCGCGCATTCGGCGACGTTTGCGCCGCTGATCCATACAACCTCCGCGCCTAAAATATCCGACCAAGGGTTGGCGGCGCGGTCTATGCCAAAAGCCTTTTTATTGCCAGCGGCGGCGCTCACCATGCAGAGCCTGCCGTTGTAATCTATGTTGGCGGTCTGCACAGCGACGCGGGCAAATTTGCCCATTAAATAAGCCTTTTCGGTGGTCAGACTCGCGCCACTCAGAATGCCGAAAGCGTCTTTACCATAGTCGGCTTGAAGGCGTTGAATCTCTGCGGCGACGCGCTCGATGGCGCGCTCATAAGCCATAGGGCGAAAGCCTGTCGGTGATGACGGGTCGCGTTCTATAGCGGTTAGCAGGCGGTCAGGGTGCGCGCCTTGCAGGTAACGCTTGACGCCTTTCGGACAGAGCATCCCTTGATTGAAAGGGAAATCTTCTCTGGGTTCAAAGCCGATAACCTGATTCTCTTTGACCTTCAGACGTATGCCGCATTGTTGTCCGCAGAAGCAGCAATGGGTATCCACCAAACGGTCAGGATCGGCTCCTGTAGCCAGTTTCAAGCCATTGGAGTAAGCCAGATGCGGGCCATATTGCTCAAGCAGCGCTGCGCTGTTTTCAGGAATTTTTGCCATAATAAAAGCTCAAACTTTTCAATCAGCGTTTGGAGTAATGCCTTTGTCATTAAGTTACAGCGCAGATGTACCGCAGGCTGTCTAGCCTGCGGTGGACTTGGTTACAGAAGCGCAGTAAATCCAAGTCATTGCCCTCCGCTGTCAGCCGCAGACTAGACAGTCTGCGGTACTCCAAACTCTTACGGATGAAAATTTTTGCGATCTTCTTCACCCAAGGGGCCGAAATCAATTTGCTGGTTGCCGAATGAAGATTGCGGTTTCACAGCCGCGCTCTGCACCTCTATTAACTCGTCGCCGCGTTCGCCCTGCCAGCTACGCCCCTGCGCCAAGACCACCAGAGCGCGACGACAACGCGGACAAATCCATTGATAATGCTCAATTTTTTCATCGCTCATGTCGTAGCGATAGCCCAATTGTTTTTCGACGTGAATCAAATCTTCGACGTGCATCTGTGAGGTGAAGTCCGCGCCGCAACGTCGGCACGCGGCCAAGGTTTCGCGTTCGCCTACGTCTTTGTAAAAGGTCACGCCAAGTTGCGCCGGGCGTTGAAAGATGTGAAAAAATTTTCCGAACGGCAGATACAACAAAGTTAAAATCACCGTGATGGCATGAAGAATCGCCAGGAATTCATAGCCGTAACCTTTCAACCACGAATAACTCGCGGTCAACATCAAGCCGGTGACGCTGACGGCGAACAACAAAATCAACGGCAAAAAGTCTTCGCCGAATTGTTGCAAGGCCGCCGCGCCGTGATCTTTCATGCGCCTACGCATCGCCAGCATCACACCAGCGATGACTAGAAACGACGCCCATACTAATCCGTGAAAAATCATGAAGCCGAGCAGCGAATGAATCGGAAACGAAAAGGTCGGAAAGCCGAAAACATAAGTGCGATACCAGTTGATGTCGTTGGCTGTGGTCTCGAAATGTATCCAGCCAAAGACCAGCGGAAAGGTGATGGCGATGGCGATCAAACACCCCCACATAATCAACCAGTGCGCCCCGCCGCGCAGTTTGCCGCGCCGAAAGATAAAAAGGTTTAGCGCAAATTCGCCGGTCAATCGTTTGAGCCAGTTGGCCAGATTGCGCCCCAGAAATTTCGGGCGAAAGAAGAGTTGCCAGCCGCGTCTCCAATATATTGCGGTAGGTGGGCGTTGCAACCACATTGTGTAGCGGTAAGTGATACCGAAGGCAGCGAACAAAACCGCAAACGTATAACCCACCAGCGCCGCATCAAAGTGCGACAGATTGCGCGAACCAATCATGATTAAGGCCGCCAACAAGGCCGTAACCAGCGCCCCCCACAGGGTTGCTTTCACCGCTTCTCGATTCATCTCTTGCCTTTCTTTGCGCTTGCTGCTTTGAGTGTAGTCAGCACGGCCACGCCAGACAATGACTTGGGTCACAGGGGAGGGAAACTACTTTTTCTTCGTCGGTATGCTACACTGCCATAGAAGTATAGTGGTCGGCAAGTGGTCGGCAATTTTATTCTGCCTGGAGGAACGATTGAGCCTATGAAAAAAGGCGTTTTCGCAATTTTGTTGCCGCTTCTTTTGTTCGCAAACCTGGCAAAGCTACAGGCGCAACAGATTCCCTTTCTCAATGAATTACTGTGGCGCAATGCCGAGTTCAATAAAACTTATACGCAGAAGAAACGCGAAGGCAAAAATTTTCCGGCGCTTGAAGCGTTGCGCCAACGCGGCGAACAGGAGTTCCGCACAGGCAACATCGCCGGGTTGCTGGAAATGTTCGGCGAAGGTATGGCGATACTCGAAAACAAACCTTGGAATGAGCGCGAGAAATTCATCGCCTCGCTGGCCCTCGAAACCAATTGTCTGGTGTTGGAACCGAACGCCGAATTACAGGTTTCCTTGAACCGCTTGTTCCCTGCCAATCTCGAAAAAGCTTTTGCCAATTCGCCCACCGTGACGCTGGAATTGACCGCCACCAACCCGAAAGCCGCCGCCGGTTTTCACACCATGCCCATAGGCAGCAATCTTCCCATTGCCGAGACTTCAACGATGGCGGCGCGGCGGCTATCGGTGCCGGATGGCGAGTATGTCGTCACCGCAACGCTGCTCTCGAATGAGCAAAAAATCGTCGTCACCTCAAAACCAATTTATGCCATCAGCACCTTCACCTCGCGTTTGCAACTGGTGAAGGCGGCGATTCAGGCGATAAAAAATTCCAGCGAGGCAAAGGTCAAAGCGGTAGTCGGGCAAATCACCACGCCGGAATTCTGGTGGCAACGGCTGATGACGTTCACGCAAACGGTTGGCGAAGAGCCGCCCAATCCCCTCGTCGAATTGCAAAGACTGGAAGCGGCGGTGACGGCGTTGGCGCAAGGTCGGAATCCCTTTGCCGCCGAACGCGGCGAAGTCGAACGCGCTTATATGGCAACAGACGGCAAACTGGTGCCGTATCGAATTTATGTGCCGCAAAATTATGACGGCAAAACGGCGCGGCCTCTGGTGGTCTTGCTGCACGGCGCTTTGGGCGATGAGAAATCCTATTTCAGCAACCTCTACGATGAAGCGACGCTCAAGGGCGAGATGGAAAAACGCGGCTGGATTTTCGTTGCGCCCAATGGGCGCGGACGTTTCAGCGGCTATCGCGGTTTGGGTCTGGAAGATGTATTCAACGTGATGCAGGCGATCAAACGCGATTATTTGATAGACGCCTCGCGCACGTATTTGACCGGGCATTCGATGGGCGGCGCGGCAACCTGGGAAGTCGCACGCACGCACCCCGAATTATTCGCGGCGATTGCGCCGGTCGCAGGGGGCAGGCGCGGGCAGGGCGATGAGTTGACCAAATTGCTCGACGCCGTAAAGCCGCTGCCGATTCTCATCGTGCAAGGCGCGAAAGACGGCATAGTGCCGCCACAAGGTTCACGCGAGATGTTCGCCGCCGCGCAAAAGGCGGGCTTGAAGGTGCAATATCTGGAAGTCCCGGAAGCCGATCACATCTTAATCGTCGGCCAGAGCTTTGCCCAAGTGTTAAACTTTTTCGAGAAGAATGTCCGGCTTGATGTGAAGCAATAGTCGGAGCGAAAGCCTTTCCCGTTGAGGCAATTTTCATAAGGAAGGTTGCGGCGTTTATCAATTTCTATGTGGTACGAAATTCTTTCGATCATCGCCATCGCCTTTTTGAGCTTGATGTTGATTCTGGCGCTCTTCGAGCCGTATCTGGAATACAACATCACCAGAGCCTTGGATGTGCCGATAGATTCCCAAGAGTTTCTCTGCATCGTTGCGGCGCTGGCCAACGCGCAAATTCACCATCACAATCGGGTTGAAGTTTTAACCAACGGTGAGATTTATTACGCAGAAGAATTAAAAGCCATAGGTCAGGCCAAGCATCACGTCAACCTCGAAGCCTATATTTTTCAGAAGGGCGACATCGCCAATCGCTTTCTGGAGGCGCTGATCGAAAGGGCGCAGTTGGGCGTGCAGGTCAATTTAATTTTGGATGCGCTGGGCAGTTTCGCTACCTGGAATCATTACTTGAAGCCCTTGATCGAGGCAGGCGGCAAAGTCGGCTGGTATCACCCCATCACCTTGTACAATCTGCCGCGTTTTAACAATCGCACGCACCGCGAAATTATCATCATTGACGGCGTGTTGGGTTTTGTCGGAGGCTCAGGCATCGCCGATCACTGGTACAAATCCCGCAAAGGCAAACGGCGCTGGCGCGATACAATGGTGAGAATCGAAGGCAGCGCCATCACCAGTCTGCAATCTACATTTGTGGAAAACTGGGTCGAGGCGACCGGCGAAATTCTCACCGGCAAAGAATATTTTCCGCTCTGCGAAAAGGTCGGCGAGGTCAATTCTCTGGTCGTCAACAGCACGCCATCCATAGGCCGTTCAACGCGAGCGCGCATACTGTTTCAAACGCTGCTGGCTTCGGCGCAACAGAGCATACACATCACCTCGCCGTATTTTCTGCCCGATGCAGGGGTTCGCAAAGAACTGGCGCGAGCCCTCAAGGAGCGCGGCGTTGAAGTAAAAATTGTCGTGCCGGGCAAGCATTCGGATCATCTGTTGACGCGGCGTTCCAGCCGTCGCCTGTACGGGCAAATCCTCAATGCCGGAGGGGAGATATATGAATACGAACCCGGCATGATTCACGCCAAATGTTTGATCATTGATGGCGTCTGGAGCGTTGTTGGCTCGACCAATTTCGATCACCGCTCGTTCGGCATCAATGACGAAGTGAATGTCGCCTGCAACCAGGTCAAATTGGCGGCGCGTCTGGAAGAAGATTTCGCCCGTGACGTAGCCGACAGCAAATTGATAACCTATAAAAAGTGGGCGGCACGGTCGCTCTTTGAGCGCGCTCACGAATGGTTAGGCAGTTTACTGGAAAGGCAGCAGTGAGGGACTGGAAAGATTTTCCAGCGTGAAGTAAGCAGGATGCAGCGAATCAGAGTCGTAACCTATAACATACACAAGTGTCAGGGCATGGATCGGCGCATTCAACCGACGCGCATTGTCGAGGTGCTGCGCGAAATTGATGCCGACCTCATAGGGCTTCAAGAGGTGTTGAGTCTGGCAAACGGCGTCGGCGAACTGGATCAGGCGCGCTACATTTCCGAACATCTGGAGTTTGAATATCACCTGGGCGAGACCCGCAAACACAAAGGCGCAGCTTACGGCAATGTCATCCTCAGCCGTTTTCCCATCACCGCCGTGCAGCAATATGATTTGAGCATGAAGGGCTTGGAGAAGCGCGGCTGTTTGCGTGCTGACATCAAGTTGAAAAACGCCGAGGTGCTGCATCTTTTCAATGTCCATCTAGGCACCTCATATCTGGAACGCCGCTATCAGGCGCGCAAGCTGGTCGAGACGATAGTACCGACGGAAGCCGTCACGGCAGGCAAGCGAATCGTAGTGGGTGATTTCAATGAATGGACACGCGGCTTGACGACGCGCTTGATGTCCGCGCACTTGAAGAGCGCCGATATTAAGTTGCACCTGCAACGCACCCGCACCTATCCGGGTTTGCTGCCCTTGATGCACCTGGATCACATCTATTACGACGACCGCTTGGAGGTGGAGAAATTGTATCTGCATCGCAGCCGCAGAGCCTTAATTGCCAGCGACCATCTGCCGTTGATTGCCGATTTCGCCATTCCGCATTGATCGCTGAGGCGCTGCACTTTGGTGACAGCAGCAATACTTTTTATGTCGAGGCTTTGTATCTACCGAGCCGGTTTGAAAATTGCCGGTCGCTTCATTGTTGCGCTGTCGGCGCACAGCCAAGCCAGCGGTCAGAGATCGCTGCTTTCGCTGCCATCACACCGGTATAGGCTCCGGCGATGGCTCCCGAAGTTGCGCCGATGACGGCTGCACTTTTCACAAAATAGTAGCCATAGAGGACTAACTGGAATTCTTTTAATGTCCAAAGATCAAAGATTCTCGCCACCACAGCAGCAGCCGTCATACTCAAAATCGCTCCGACGACCATTCCAACCACCAAGCCCAGCGGCTTGGTCAACCACCTTCGTGCCTTGATCTTTGACATAAGCCAGCCTATTCCGATTCCAGTAATTACCAAGGCAACCGCAATAAACGGAAAATCAATAAATATCCAATATGCCAAGTTATTCATTAAATTTCCCCACAGTACGAGTTGCCCGTCAGTCCGTCTAGTGTGCAATAGATACAGCACAAGCCAGCCAATCACTATGCCGATGACGGCTGCCGCGCCACCGCGTAACATCAATGCGCCGGATGATAGATTTGGTCTGGGGATGTTGTCGTTCATCAATCCTCTTTTTAATTTGTTGATAAACTGACCAATTCCAATGCTGCTAGGCTGACCTCAGAATAGAAGGCAATGAATGAAGCGCCTCGGCTCTATATTTATCTGTCCTTTGGTGACAGCAGCAATCCTTTTTATGTCGAGGCTTTGTATCTACCCAGCCGGTTTGAAAATTGCCGGTCGCATAGTTTTTGCGCCGTAGGCGCACAGGAGAGTAGCCCGTGGGAAAGCCACGGGAAGGCGCAGGCGGCTTGACGGTCGCGCTCTGACGAAGCGCAGGCGGCTGGCGGCAACCCATCTCCTGCACTCTTCGCCGCCGCTGATGCAGGTGATCGTGAAAATCGCCAATAAAATCGGGCGATTTTCACGATCACCTGCATCTTGGCAAGGCCTCTCTATCTCGTCTTCACTGACATTGACAGGCGTTGTTACGGAAGTCGCGGTCAGAGAAACTACAACGCGACACTCCCGGCGGCGATTGCAAACTCCCGGTGCCACTGTTGGCGTTGGCGTCCACTCGCGACAGCACTCGGCGGTCGCTCGTATAGTGGGTCAACGTCCAGGTGTTGCCGCTCCTCACGACACTGCCTTTGCCGCTGAACACTGCGCCGTTACAACAGAAGCGGTAGTCTCCCGTGTGGGTGTTGAAGAAGATCGTCGTACTGCCCCCGTCATCCTGCAAACACACATCATAGACCGTCACCGTGAAACTGCAACTCGCTGTGTTGCCCACCGTATCGCTCGCCGTGCAACTCACCGTCGTCACTCCCAACGCCATCACCGACCCCGAAGGCGGCGTACACACCACTGCCGTTCCGGCACAGTTATCCGTCACCGTCGGCGCGGGATAGTTCACCACTACAGCAGCATCGCCGGGGCGCAGCGCGGCTCGCGTCTGATTCGCCGCACACGTCAAGGTCGGCGGCTGCGTATCCATCACCGTCACCGTAAACGCGCAACTCGGCCCCGCGCTCGTCGTGCAACTGACCGTCGTCGTCCCTAAAGCGAAGAACGACCCCGACGCCGGACTACAACTCACCGTGCCGCAACTGCCCGTCGTCATCGGCGCAAACGTCACCACCGCGCCGCATTGATTCGGGTCGTTGGCTCGCGTGATGTTAGCCGGGCAAGTGATCGTGCAAGGAATGACCGACACCGTGAAACTGCAACTCGCCGTGTTGTTCGAGGCATCGGTCGCCGTGCAAGTCACCGTCGTCGTCCCCACCGCAAAACAGGTGCTGGGCGGCGGCACACAATTGACCGTCACGCCGGGGCAATTATCACTAGCGGTCGGCGGCGTGTAGGGATTGCTCACACAAACATTGCTAACCACGTTGACATTGGCCGGGCAAGTGATGGTCGGATTCTGCGTATCGTTGACCGTCACCGTAAAGGTGCAGCTTGCGGAATTGCTCGACGCATCCGTGACACTGCAAGTCACCGTCGTCGTGCCTTTCGGGAAGGCCGAACCACTCGACGGGCTACAGCTTGGCGTCCCCACTCCGGTGCAGTTATCGGCAACCGTAGGCGCGGCATAGGTCACCACCGCCGTACACACGCCGCTGTCAGTTGATTGCGTGATGTTCGCCGGACAAGTGATGGTCGGATTCTGCGTATCGTTGACCGTCACCGTAAACGTGCAAGTGCCGGTCAAACTCGCTGCATCGGTCGCCGTGCAAGTCACCGTCGTCACGCCTTTGTTGAAAGTCGAACCCGATGCCGGTGAGCAACTCACGGTCGCTCCTGTGCAGTTATCACTGGCCGTTGGGGTCGTATAAGTCACCACCGCCGTACAGACGCCGCTGTCGGCGTTCTGCGTGATATTGGCCGGACAACTCACGGTCGGCGCTTGCGTATCGTTGACCGTCACCGTGAACATACACTGCGCCGTGTTGTTGCTGGTATCGGTCGCCGTGCAAGTCACTGTCGTCACGCCTTGATTAAAGGTCGCGCCACTGGCCGGACTGCAACTGACGGTCGCCCCTGTGCAGTTATCACTAGCGGTCGGGGTCGTGAAGTTCACCACCGCCGTACACACGCCGCTGTCGGCGTTCTGCGTGATATTGGCCGGACAAGTGAGGGTCGGATTCTGCGTATCGTTGACCGTCACCGTAAAGGTGCAGCTTGGTCCCACCGAAGTCGAACACGTCACCGTCGTGATGCCTTTCGGGAAGGCCGCACCGGAGGCTGGCGAACAGGTCACCGTGCCGCAAGTGCCTGCCGTCGTCGGCGCGCTGTAGCTGACCACCGCCGTGCATTGGCCGCTATCGGCTGGCGTCGTCACATTGGCCGGGCAAGTGATCGTGCAAGGCGTCACCGTCACCGTAAAACTACAACTCGCGGTGTTGCTCGAAGTATCCGTGCCGGTGCAAGTCACCGTCGTCGTCCCCACCGCGAAGCAGGTTCCCGATGCCGGACTACAACTGACCGTCGCTCCCGTGCAGTTATCCGAAACCGTAGGCGGCGTGTAGCTGACATTGACGCAGCCGCCGGCGGTGCTGACATTCTGATTGGCCGGACACGCCCCCAGAGTCGGATTCTGCGTGTCATTGACCGTCACCGTGAAGGTACACGAACCCGGATTGCTCGACGCATCCGTGACACTGCAACTCACCGTCGTCACCCCTTTGTTGAAGGTCGCGCCCGAGGCCGGAGTGCACGTCACCGTGCCGACTCCCGGACAGTTGTCCGCAGCCGTAGGCGTCGTGTAAGTGACGACTGCTGTGCAAACTCCCGAATCGGTTGACTGCGTGATGTTCACCGGACAACTGATGGTCGGATTTTGATTATCATTGACCGTCACCGTAAACGTGCAAGTGCCGGTCAAACCCGCCGCATCGGTCGCCGTGCAAGTCACCGTCGTCACGCCTTTGTTGAAAGTCGAACCCGATGCCGGTGAGCAACTCACGGTCGCTCCTGTGCAGTTATCACTGGCCGTTGGGGTCGTATAAGTCACCACCGCCGTACAGACTCCCGCAGCGGTGTTGGTCGTCACATTGGTCGGGCAAGTCAAAGTCGGCGCTTGATTATCTACCACCCGCACCTCGAAGGAATTGGTGTAGGTGTTGCTACTGGCATCGGTCACCGTGCAACTGACCGTCGTCGTGCCTACAGGGAAGGTCGTGTTGGCCAGCGGCGCGCACACGATGCTGCCGCCCGTGCAGTTATCCGTAAAGGTCGGGTTGGTGTAGGTGTTGGTCGCCGAGCATTGCCCCGAAGTGTTATTGACCACCACAGGTTTGCACTTGCCGAAGCTGCCAGCATTGTAGATGGAGAGAATCTCTGCCGCTGACAAAGCGCGACCGAACACCTCTACTTCATCTATCAAACCGTTGAAGAACAGGCCGCCGCTTCTGCCGCCAATTGAAAACGGCACATTCGAGCCTGCCAGATTGCCGGTCTTGGCGGTCGCCCCGCCCGTCAACACGCCGTTGACATAGACGCGCATATCGGTGCCGTTATAAACCAAAGCGATGTGCGTCCACACGCCTACCGTGGGCGACACGCCGGTGTTGAGAATGGTCTCGGTGGTTCCGGTTTTGATAATCGCCGAGATGTTGCTGAATTGATAGAGCAACAAATAATCATTCGCGCCGGAAGATGTCTTACCGAAATAGACCGCATCCGTGGCGTTGGAATTGGGATTGATCCAACCGTCAATCGTCACTGCTGTGCCGGTCAAGTTCAAGCTCGCAGAATTTGGCGCACTGACCAAAGTGGAACCGCTGAAGGTGAAGGCTTGTCCGACCTTGCCTGCCGCAAACGCGCCGCCACTGCCGTTGTTGTTGTTGGGGCTGACGCCTTGAATATCGTTAGCGTTGCCGTCACCACTCCACCACGAAATCATGTTGGCCGGTGGGGTGACGCAACTCTTAGGCGCTTCCGTATCGTTGACGGTGACGGTGAAACTGCAAGGCGTCGCCGCATTGCCCGCCGCATCCATCACATTGCAAGTCACCGTGGTCACGCCTTTGCTGAAGGCGGTGCCAGAAGCCGGAGAACAACTTGGGGTGCCGACCCCCGGACAATTATCCGCCGCCGTGGCATTGGCATACGTCACCACCGCCGTACAGACTCCGGCATCGGTGCTGGTCGTGACATTAGCCGGACAAGTCAAAGTCGGCGCTTGATTATCATTGACGGTGACGGTGAACGAGCAAGGCGTAGCGGGATTGCCTGCCGCATCGCTGCCTGTGCAATTGACCGTGGTCACACCTTTCGCGAAAGTCGAACCCGAAGCCGGTACACAAGAGAAAGTCTGCCCAGGACAATTGTCATTAAGCGTCGTCGTGTAAGTGACATTGGCGGTGCATAGATTGAGCGCCGTGTTGGTGGTGATGTTGGTGCAATTGGCAAACACCGGCGCTTGATTATCATTGACCGTGACGGTGAAGGTGCAAGTTGAATCCGGCCCACTGGTATTGGACGCCGTGCAAGTCACCGTAGTCACGCCTTTGGCGAAGGCAAAGCCCGAAGCTGGCGAACAAGTCACCGTAGGCACAGGGCAGCCTGTAGCGGTCGGCGTCGTGAAGGTCGTCACTCGCGTACAAAGATTCGCATCGGTGTTGCCGGTGATATTCGTCGGACACGCGCCAATCACTGGCGGAATAGTAATCGCCGTTACGGTGGGATTGGCAGTTCCCGCAACCCCCGGATCATCGGTCAAGACATTCGAGAAATTGCTGCCGCTCACAGTTCCCTGATTCGACACCTGGCAAGTATTAGTCGGGAAAGGTGTGTTAATCGTCGCCTGAAAAGTGATGACGACGTTCTTGCCTACAGGCAGTGTGCCTACGGTGACCGTGACGGTTTCGCCGGACATCATTACTGGCGTTGCGGCGTTGGGTTTGTACAATGCCGCATAGACCGGTCGCAGATTTTCTCCACTCGCTTGCACTCTCACCAGACGATTGGTGAGATCACTGGTTGAGAAAAACGCGCTCTGGTCGGTTGCGAGGTTTTCCATTGACCTGGAATTCAGCGCTTGCGAAATCGTCTGCGTGCCTTTGTTGAAGCCTGTGCTGGTTTGCAAAACCGGCACAGTTTCAATCAACACGTTATCCTCTACGCCCGGTAAGCGGCGAGTGTTAGGCGGCAACGTCACTTGCATCAAGCCACTGTTGCGGAAAGAGCGGACGCCTTTTTCCGAGCCTAAAACAAAAACCATCTCGCGCATCAGAGCCGTCAGCAAGTCGAGCTTGCCTAACGCCGGACTACCTTTCGCTACGCGGTCGCTCTCGAAGCGGTGACGCTTGTATTGCTCGTCGCGTTCCGGCGTGGGATCAACAAACCAGCCATAATTATCGGCAGTGCTGCTAATCAACACGCGTTGTAGGTTCGCCTTTGCGACTATGCCTTCTTCGAGTTTTGCCACTTCAAATTGCAGGTTTTGCAAACGCGTCGCGTCGGTAGCCGAGAGTCCCAGCGCCGACAGACGAGCAATCGCTGCCTGCACCATCCAGTTCAATTCCTGTGTGGACAACTCAACAGGCGCAGCCGCTTTGTGCCAAGCCGTCTCTTCCGAGTAGAGCGTATCTTCGAGGCGTTCCAAAACTTGCGGCTCAAGCGTGAGCGCGGCAGGCGGCGGCGGATTTTGCTCCTCGACGATGGCAACGGTGGGCCCGGTACAGGAATTAGCGGCAACCGTGTTGATGGTGCCGGATTGTCCTGTATTGACCACTGTGTTGTTGGTGGCAAGAGCGGCAAAGCCTTGTTCAAGATTGAAGATGCCCGCCGGAGCGCCTGTCTGTCGCACGCGAATGGATTGTTCACCGCCGAAGCCGCCGGGAAACGCCGACGGATCATAGTTGACGACGTTGCCAGTGACTCTGGCGCACACCGTGTTGCCGGTGTTGGCTTCGACATAGATGCCTGCCAGCGGACAAGCCGTCGTAGTCGAACCATCGCAAATCGTTTGATTGGTGCCAGTCGGCACGGTGATTGTGTTATTGGTGATGATGAAGTTTGCGCCGCCCGTGCCTAGACGACCAATCGCTTCAATGACACGAGCATTCGGGACTTCGTGAATCTGGTTGCCATCCACCTGAATCTTGCCGTTCGCCTGCTCATTGATGTTTAAGCGAATGGCGTTGCCGATAGCCGAGCCGGAATCCTTGGTGTTGTTGGTGCCGATGGTATTGTTTAAAATCTTGCCGTCCACGCCGCCGCCTGTACCACCGGCAAAGACGTTAATCGCAGAGCTGTGCTGGTTCTGAAAGTTGTTGTTTATAATCTTGAACTTGTTGACGCCGTTCTGAGAATTATCCACGTCCATAGCAATATTGTTGCCGGTGAACGTACAACTATCAATCGTCGCCAGGGTGATGATCGAGGTGTCGGCAGCATCAATTTGCATACCGTCGGCGAAATTATTGGAGATCGTCGTGCTGGTGATATTGAGCGCCGTTACCACAGTCGTCACCGCGACGTTGAAATTCAAACCGCTGTTGCCGACGCTGCCGGTGATGGTGCCGCCGGTGATGTTGAAAGCGGTAATCGTGCCGGAAGTCGGGCGCACTTGCAGGTTGTCGTGGCGGTTCGGACCTAGTGTGCAATTCGTGATGTTGTACGTGCCGTTCATCGCGCCGCTCAACGAGACGCCCTGCGCGTTGACCCCGCTATCACCGGCGTTGTCTGTGACGTTGCAGCGCGTCAAAGTCAAGCCGTTAAGAGTCACGCCGTTGATGCCATCGGCGTTGACATCACCGCCCGCGCCGTTGCCGCTGTTGGTGATGTTCATGTAACCCAGCGTGATATTGGTGGCGTTCGAGATCAACACGCCGTGGCTGGTGGTAGTTTGAATCGTGCCGCCCGAACCGTTGTTCGTCGCGCCGCCATCGCCTAGAACCGTGAAACTGCCGGTCAGATTCTGTAAGCTGATGCCGTTAGCGCCGCCTGTGGTGTTGATGCTGTTAAAGGTTGCCGTAGGGTTGCCGCCGTTGAGATTGACGCCGCCGCCATTAGTATTGGTGATGGCGATTTCGCTGGCGCTAAGATTGCCGACGGTGCTGCCGGTCAACGCCGTGCCGCCGGTGTTGCTGATATTAAAGCCGCGAATCGTGTTGCCGCTTGAAAGCGTCAAGTCCGTGACCGCAGCGGCGATGACCGGGCGTGTGCCGCTGGTCGCAGGCAACGCCAAGCTGCCGGTTGGCGGCGTCAATCCGGTGATGCTCGATAGCGAGGCGGTCGCTCCTTGCCCAATCAACTTCTGACCGCTCAACAGCGTAATCGGTCCTGTGTAGTTGCTGGTGCCTGTGTAGAGGAAAATATTATCGTTGGCCGCAGGGTTATTGCCTGTGCCATTATTCACTGCTTGAAATGCCGCCAGCGTAGTATAAGGATTGGTCAAGCGCCCATCGCACGTTGAACTGCAAGCGCCAGCCGTGTTGTTGATGAACCAGATCATGCCTGTGACCGTGAAGGTCACGGTGCCGACGTTGCTGCCCTGCGTATTGCTGAGGGTATAGGTGAAGGTGTCTGTGCCTTCATAGCCGCGTGGTGGATTATAAGTAAAGCTGCCATCGGCATTCACTGCGACCGTGCCGCCTTGCGCGCTGGTGGTATCGGAGGCCGTGATGGTGGCGGTTGGAATACCCAGAAAATCATTGACCAGTACCCCGCTGCCTGCCGGAATGGTAATCTGCACGTTGCCGGTGGCGGTATAGCTGTCATTCACTGCGACGGGGGTGGCTTTCACTGAACCGGCTACGAGCGTCGTGTTGGTGTCAATGGTGTCATTGAGCGCCAGAGCCGTCGCGTCCATGCCGCTATCGGCAATGGTGACGGTGTAGGTCAGCGTGGCTCCTGGTGCAGCGCTCGCAGGGCTGACGGTCTTGCTCGCCGTAACCGTAGCCGCAAACATGGCAGCGGCTGTCGTTACTCGTGCGCTCAACGGCTTCACGCCACGTCCGCTTTTCGGCTCCGGCATATTGCCGCTCGCTTCATTGAGCGCGGTCGCCGTTGTATAGCGCTCCGGCACAGTCCGCGTCTTTGAACTTGATGAGGTCATGTAAGCGGAGAAAAATTTGGGTAAAATCAGCAAAGCGAATGAGACCGCTATGAGATAGATAGCGAGGCGGAAAATATTTTTCTTCATGGGTGTACTCCTTGGATGACTTTTTTATATGGATGCTGCCTGGGCGCGTCTGCCAACGGTGACTATAGATTCCGCCGCGTTCAGTGGGAACCGTTATCAGGGCGCGTGGCGACCGCCTCAATTTTCTTTGATAGTTGCGCGTCAAACTTGGCTGGTAGTCCCGCACGAGTTTAGGCGGGATTGCCCACTGCGGCCAAATCAAAATACGCTGTATGTCGGGCTACTGATAGTGTCCTACACCACTTGGAACCACAGGAAGAATGCAAGAGGTTCGTTGAATCAGAAGCTTACCTTCACCTTATTACGACAATGGTACGCTGCATAGAGTAGGGCTTGAACCGTAGGCCGAAATTTCAGGACATCGGCTGGCGCTGAAGATGCGGTCAAGCGCTCTCCAAACCATCAATTGCATCTGTCGAAACCCGGATGACTATACTCCGGTCAGCCGCCGTTGGCAAACCAAACGGCCAAGCAAGAAAAGGACACGAGTAGCGACGCATCTCCCTTTGACGGTGCGCTGCCGCACGTCGCAGGGTGATGCGTTCAACCCGTGTCCTCTTTCACCAGCGTTGCGATAATTCCCCTATGCCCGAAGCCTACGCGCCATCATTACGTGCGTGGCGGATAAACGCCTTGCAGGGCGATGCAAAAATTTAAGGTCAGATACGGCTGCATATTGTTATGCGGCTGGTCGCCGCCTGCCGGAGCAAGGGCATTGCCACTCAACCCCACCAAGTTTGTCGAGGTGTTGGTCTGATAGGGCGTCGCGCCGCTCACTCGCGCCAAAGAATTATTGGTCGGAGTCGGATTATCAGCAGGCGAGCTATTGGCCATCAGGGTATGGGCGTGCGAAGGCATTTCCGACTCCAGCAAACTTACGGTTTCACTGCCGCCGGTCTCGCCCAGATCGTGCAAACTCAAGCCCGGCCCCTGCCCCGGATGCATGGGCGCGTTGCCTTGCATATTGGGCAGCGCGAAATTGGATTTGCCATCGCCGCCATAGGTGGTGCCGAGCAAAGAGAATAACGCCGTGTTTTGCGAAAGCGGCAAAATTTGCCCGTCACAAAAGGCCCAGCCTTTCGGCGCAAAGTTAAAGGGAAAGATGCGAATTTCAGCTACAAATGGATCCATGTGTTTTTCTCCTTTAGGTTTGTGACGGGAAAATCCCGAACAGTGAGATGATGAAGTCAACGCATAAATACGGCTGAAAATTGTTATGCGGTTGATTGCCGCCCGTCGCCCCTATAGAGGTCGCAGCCATGTTGACGGTAGTGGTGTCGGCGATGTAGCCATCGAAGGTCGTCGCCTTGGCCAATACACTATTTTGTGGACTCGCATTGCTGGCGTTGTTGGTCGAGCCGAGCAAAGCATGAGAGTGCGCCGGCATCTGGCTCACCGTCAAGGTGACGGTTTCGACGCCGCCGGTTTCCGCCAAGGTAAAGCCGTTGCCGAAATGCATGGGCAAACGTCCGCGTAAATCGGGCAGCGCAAAGGTGGATTGTCCGTCCCCGCCATAGGTCGTGCCAATCAGATTGAACAGCGTTTCATATTCCGAGATAGGAAGCAACTGCCCCTCGCAAAACATCCACCCAGCCGGAGCGAAGTTGCCGGCGAACATACGGATTTCACCAACATAAGGTTGTGCCATGGTTTTCTCCTCTTAGTTTTGTGATGGGAAGATTCCTTGCAAAGCAATGGAAAAATTCAAGACCAGAAACGGCTGCATATTCAAATGCGCCTGACTGCCGCCGACATTGCTGACCGAGGTCGGATTCAATGCCGTCAAATTACTTCCCGTGCTGTCGTAGAATTGATTGGGCGTCGCCGCCAACACATTGTTGGTGGGAATAATCACCGAACCGCTAGGCCCGGCGTTGGAGGAGCCACTCAAGGTGTGTACGTGGGTCGGCAATTCGGAAATGGACAAGGTGTGCGCCTGTTCGCCGCCGCGCTCGCCGAGCGTGTGACCGGCTCCCATGTGAATCGGCACGCGACCTTGCAAATTCGGCAAGCCGAAATTGACCCGACCATCACCGCCGTATGTTGTACCCAGCAAAGAAAACAAGGCTTGATTCTGATTGATGGGCAAGAGTTGCCCGTCACATAAAGCCCAGCCTTTGGGGGGGAAACCAAAACTCATGATGCGGATTTCTGACAAGAAAGGTTCAGCCATTCTTACCTCCTTTTTCGTTGATTTGTTAGCCAACTGGTCATGTCGCCATGACGTTCAGTCAACCTCGTTAGGCACGGATACAGAAAGCCGTGTGGACTACTTCGGTTGACTCGTTTTGCTTTCGCCAGTTACAACCTGCGAAAGACGGTTTGATTCAATGCGAAAACGGTGTTGCTGCTTGTTGAAGGCTCAGCGATTGTATGAATTCGCTCCATTCAAGTCAAGCGAATCGGCTCACCGAAAACCTTTTTTCCCCTTTTTCAAAGCCTTTTTTAGCTTTCGCCTACGCTATCAAACCACACGGCGCGGTTTACCTTCTCAGCCCCTGCGCCAAAAGCCACACACCATGCCGCTACTTCATCGCACAGAAAAGCAACAGCTTGGCAAACCACAACTAAACAAACTTAGCGCTTTCGTTGTTATTGCTGCTCTAATTAAAAACATGGTCTGTAAAACTTAGTCACAACGTCAGCAAAACCGTTAGTAAAGCAGTTTTTACGCTGGCCAAATTTCTCTTTGCATTCGCGCATATTTCTATATAATAGGCGAACGCTTGATGCTTTTTTCAATCAATTTTGTCTTAGCATTAACTGATAAATGATTCGCTTCGCCAGAGGCAGTGAATGCCGTTTGCCGTCTGGTTTGAACTTGATAGTACAAGGGGGGAAACTATAATTGAAAAAATCACGAAGAGATTTTTTACGAACTGGAACAATGGTTAGTATATCCGCCGCCGCCGCAATCAGCTTTGCCGATCTCGGCTTGGCTCAACAGTATTTTGGGAAATTCAATCACGCGGGCTTTCGCCTGCCCCAGGAAGCTTTGCTCAATCCGTTGCATAGTTTGCGAAGCGAGAATTTTTTGCCGTTTCTGAATGCGACGTTTCGGATAGCCCATCCGACCAGAGGCAATCTGGAGATGACGCTCATCAAGATCATCGTCAATAAGCCGCCGCTGGTCATCACCAAAACCGGAGCCCACGTCTCGCCCACGGCAGAGTGCTTCACACTGGTCTTTTCCACCACCAACACCACCACCTCGCTGAAACAAGGGCAATACGCCGCTACGCAAGATAAGTTGGGACTCTTTGATTTATTTTTAGTGCCGGGCGCACGCAACAAACTCACTCGCCACTATGAAGCCGTGTTCAATCGGGTGTGAGGATTATACATAGAGGGTGTCGCAGAATTCCAGCAATCGCCCATATGTTGTGGATGGTTAAACCATCACATACAATATATGGACAGGACATCCATTGCTGCGACACGCTCTAAATAAAATCAAGTGCAACCTGGTACGGGCGACCCTGCGGTGGCCGCCCGTACCAGGCATTGAAAAACCTCTCACGTTGTGCAGGTTATTTCAGCCACAACCCTAACCAAACAGCTATCCCGTTGCCGCTGTTCACACGACACTTCACACAGCGCGCCCACCGCAAAGCGACGCCGTTTCCGTTACGCAATGGGCGCGTCGTGAGGCGCTTCTTGCGCCGCACGCCATTCCATCAATAAATGGACGCCGAGTTCTTCGCTAGGCACAAACCCCAAACGCTCAAACAACGCCAGCGACGGATTGAAACTCTCGACATAAATCCGCACCGCTTTACCGGCGGCTTGCGCTTCGCTCATGAAATCTTTGAGGATGCGTGTGCCGATGCCGTGCTTGCGGTGGGCCGGCAAAATGGTGAGATCGAGCAGGCGTATGGAATCGTCCAGGCGCACCACATAAAGGCGACCGGCAGCTTGCCCGTCCACTTCGATGATGAAGTGTTGGGCGTCGGGAAAGCGGCGCTGATAATCCTGTTGCTGCGCCGTGAACTGCATACGGATGAAAAAATCTTTCTGTTCGGCAGTCCAGTTCACCAACGCCAATTCGGCGTCGCGGGTAGAGGCATAAGCGGCCATCGCCACCTCTACATTGTCATCGCTCAGAGGCATAAAACTGATCGTCATAAAATAGGCCCGATTTATTGCGGACTATTGAACACCGCTTCGTAATACAGGTGGTCGTTATCTCTGGCGACAGGAACCAGAAAGAGTTGCTGTTCGCCCATGCTGTCGTGCCGCATTTTGAAGATGCCTTGCGCCAACGGAGCATTGAGCGGAGCGGCAAAACGCAACGAAAATTGATACGGCGAAGTGGACGCGCCATGCTTGGCAACCTCGACCAATTCGATTTCCAGCACCGTCGCTTCATTGAGGTGCATTTGAAACTTGGTGTTTAACTGCGCGGCAAAATCCGAAAACTGAAACAGGTCTAACATTCATTTCCTTCTTTCCATCAAATATTATCGGCGCGCCATTCCAGCGACAGATGCGAATCAATATCGCCGATCTGCACAAAACCCAAACGCGCGTACAAACGGATAGCCGGATTGTCGCGCTCGACAAAAAGCTGTAGCGGTTTTGCTGCCCTTCGCGCTTCATCAAGCAACTGCCCGATCAGCGTCGCGCCGATCCCCTGGCCTCTATACTCAGGCAACAAGGCAATATCAGCGAGGCGCAAAGTCTCGGCCTTTCGTACCACTACCATCCTGCCGATGGGCTGGTCGTCGAGCATAATAATGTGGTGATCGGCAGCAGCGAACTGAGTTTTATAATGCGCCTGTCGCGCCGTGAACTGCATACGCAAAAACAGCTGTTGCTGCGCCTCTGGCCATCCCCAACTTGCCATCTCTGCGCGCCGCGACAGCGCATAGAGGGTAAACAAAAACGCTTCATCATCCGCTTGTGTGGGTCTCAGGCTAATCATCATGATTTCGCTATAGTTTCTCGGAGCAAAGGCGCGAGCGACGATGGTATTTCTTCGCGCCGCAGATGTCAAATAACGCCGCTGAATTCGGATTCCCGCTCAGACATTTTCGGTCGTCATTCACCATTGAGGCGGCGAGCATACCAAACCATCTTGGCGGATTTTGGTGACTTGGCGACTTGGCGTGAAATCCCTTTTGCACTTCACCACTCTTCATCTCGCGCACCGTCGCCAAAGCACCAAGCAATGGCCTAGTCAGAGAGCCTGTCTGACCGGCATTAGAGTGGCAATACGAGCGCACGGTCTGCTTCCTGCACGACGGCAATTGAGTTCTTTGATACGGCTTGCTAGACTGAGCCTTACCGAACGGAAAAGGCCCGCTTGCCGACTCTTTCATCGAACGAATTTTCATGCTAGACACCATCGCCACAGTCGCCAGCAACACGGAAATCGCGCCCGGCTACAAACTGCTGACGCTGAATTTCAACCAAGCAATCCACGCCCGCGCCGGACAATTCGCTATGCTCAAAGCTCACGATGCTTTTGAACCGTTGCTGCGGCGGGCGCTGGCGATTTATCAAGTCGGAGGCGCTACGCAACTCAGCTTTCTCTATCAGGTGATGGGACGCGGCACGCAGGCGCTTGCCCTGCTTAAACCCGGCGGCAGAGTGGATGCTTTGATTCCGCTGGGCAATGGTTGGGCGGAGTTTTTTGATAATCAATCAGCAGAAAAAAATCCTTCGTCATTAGCGCCCATCGAACGCGCCATCGTCGTTGCTGGCGGCATCGGCTCGGCTTCCGTGTTGATGTGGTGCGAAGAGTTGCGGCAAAAAAATATCGCTACGCAAATCTTTTTCGGAGCCGCCAGCGCACGAGTTGCACAAGGCTGCGGCCTAGCCGATTTTCGCGCTTTGAATATGCCGTTGACGCTCACCACAGACGACGGCAGTTTAGGCGAGCGCGGCTTTGTCACCGCGCCGCTCGAACGCTTTTTGCGCGACGGCGGCAATCAGCAGGCGGCCATTTATACCTGCGGCCCGTGGGTGATGATGAAGCGCGTTGCCGAAATCGCCGAGCCATTTAAGCTGCCGTGCTTTGCCTCGCTTGAAGCGCCTATGGGCTGCGGCTTCGGCGTCTGCGTCGGTTGCGTCGTCGCTATGAAAGACGCTGACCCGAAAAGTTACGGCGCGTACAAACGTGTCTGCACCGATGGTTCCATCTTCCCTGCCGAACGGATTCAATGGGAAGTCGCGGCAATGACTCATTAAATTCGGAATCGAAATCATGGCGATACAACCGCACGACACAAAAGTAGAAGTCGAAGTTGCCGGAATTAAATTCAACAATCCGGTGCTGGGCGCTTCGGGGACGTTTGGCTACGGGCTGGAGTTTGCCGAATTGATAGACCTGAACCGCCTTGGCGGCTTCTGCACCAAAGGCTTGTCGGCGCAACCGCTACCGGGCAACATCCCTGCGCGCATCGTCGAAACGCACGGCGGTATGCTCAACGCCATAGGCTTGCAAAACATCGGCGCACGCGCTTTCGTTGACGAAAAATTGCCGCTGCTGCGTCGTTACGACACGCGCATTATCGCCAATGTTTTCGGCTATTCTGATGAAGATTATCTGGAAGCCATACAGATGCTCAATGACGGCGCAGGCATCGCCGCTTATGAATTGAACATCTCTTGTCCGAATGTTAAAGAAGGCGGCATCGTCATAGGCAGTTCACCTGTAGCCGCCGCCCGTCTCACCGCAAAAGCCAAAGCGATTGCTGCGCGCCCGTTAATCGTCAAGCTATCGCCCAACGTGACCGATGTGAAAGTGCTGGCAACCGCGATTGTCGAAGCCGGAGCCGACGCGCTGTCGCTGATTAATACGCTGGTGGGAATGTCTATTGATGTGAACACCCGCAGGCCGCGCCTGAATTACGGAACCGGCGGACTGTCGGGACCGGCGATTAAACCCGTAGCCGTGCGTATGGTTCACGAAGTCGCAAGCTGTGTCAACGTGCCGCTGTTGGGAATAGGCGGCATCGCTTCAACGATAGACGCTTTGGAATTCATCATCGCCGGAGCCTCGCTTGTGCAAATCGGCACAGCGAATTATTACGACCCGACCGTGACCATGAAAGTGATAGACGGCTTGTCGCAATATTGCGCCAGTAAAAATACCAGCGTGAAAGAGTTGGTCAAGTCACTTGTTAAAGATTAATTCGATTCATTGATTTTTCATCAACCGGTGTTCCGCAAGCCAGCGGCGATGCCGTTGATCGTCGCGGCCAAAGCGTAATTCAAATCGTCGCTCGCTTCACCTTCGCGCTTGCGCCGCAACAACTCGACCTGAATCAAACTCATAGGGTCAACGTAAGGATTTCGCAAACGTATAGAGCGATACAGCACAGGATTTTTTTCTAACAGGTGCGCTTGCCCGCTCATCGTCAAAATCATGCGCCGCGTGCGTTGAAACTCTGTGGTAATCAGCGCAAAAACTCTATCACGTAAAGCTTCGTCCGTAACCAGCTTGGCATACAAGCGCGCAATCGTCAGGTCAGCTTTCGCCATCCCCAATTCGACATTGTTGATTAAATCTTTGAACAACGCAGAGTCGCGCATCATGCATTTCAGCAGTTCCAGATTGCCGGATTCAAGAGCCGCAAATTGTTCGAGCGCAAACCCTACGCCGAACCAGGCAGGCAATACGTGACGCGATTGCATCCAGCCAAAGACCCAAGGAATGGCGCGCAAATCTGCAAGTCCTCGGCTGGCGCTGCGCCGCGCCGGACGCGAACCAATGCGCGCCAACTCGAACTCTCTGACCGGCGTCGCCTCTTCAAAATACGTCAACACGTCAGGGCTTTCGGCGATCTGTTCGCGATAAAAAGCAAAAGCCATCTCCGACATACGCTCCAGCGCGTTGTCCCATTCGCTTTCGTCTGTCGCCTGCGCCTTGCCTCTACAGGCCAGCATTTCCAGCGCCGCCGCCACCATCAATTCCAGATTGCGCTCGGCCAACATCGCATCGGAATATTTCCAGTTCAATACTTCGCCCTGTTCGGTGATTCGCAACTCGCCGCTGAACGCCCCAACCGGCTGCGATAAAATCGCTCGATGCGTAGGCCCACCGCCACGCCCCACAGTGCCGCCGCGTCCATGAAACAAACGCAATTTTACATTGCATTCGGCGGCTACCTGATGCAGAGCGCGATGCGCTTTGTAAATCTCCCAGGCGCTGGTGAACATACCGCCGTCTTTATTGGAATCTGAATATCCGAGCATCACTTCCTGTTGGCGATGCCACGAATCCAGCAAGCGCTGATAATCGGGCAACGTCCACAAGGCGCGGCAAATCTGCGGACAATTTCGCAAATCTTCTATGGATTCAAACAACGGCACAGGCATCAACCCTGGGTCGCTGCCATCTGGCGAAGCGGCTACCTGCACGCCGCTCAATTCCGCCAACCACACAGGCGACAAAACATCCTCCAATGCCTGCGCGCCGCTGATGACATAATAACGAATCGCCTGTGGCGCAAACTTGCGTTTGAGCGCGGCCACCTGTTGCAAGGTGTCGAGCAGAGTTTGAGTTTCCGGCGATGGCGGAGGCGGAAGCGCAAGGCTTGATTCGCTGTTGAGTCTGGTGTTGCTGACCAACTCTTCAACGGCTCTGGCGTGGACGTTGGCGTGTTGGCGAATGTCCAACGTGTGCAGGTGAAAGCCAAAGGTTTCGACCTGGCGCAGCAAAGGGTCAAGCAGCGTTTGCGCCAAGCGCTCGCCGCGATTTTCTGCGAGGCTGTGACGCAGGATCAGCAGGTCCGCGCGAAACTCTTCGGCCTTGTGATAAGCGTCCGCGTGCGTTGGTTCATCCCGCGCATACAACAAACGCCGCAGCATGAAAACCACAAAGCGGCGATAGAGTTCAACCGGCGAACGCATATCGGCTTTCGCGTCATTGACCTCTACGGTCTTGGCATAACGCGCCAACGCCTGCATCAGTGCCGCCGAAACCGACACCTGATGTTCGGATGAACTGAGTTGCCGCACCAGGTCTTCGGTAGCGCGTACATAATGATTCAATATCGCTTCTCTGGCCATCTCCAAAGCCATGCGAGTGTAGGCAGGCGTGACAAAAGGATTGCCGTCGCGGTCGCCGCCTATCCATGAACCGAAAGAGAGAACTTCGGGCAAAGCGCGTTCGGCAATCTCTGCCGCAAATTCCTGACCCAGAGCTACAGCGATCTCTTCATAAACTTTCGGCAAAGTGTCTATCAAACAGTCCAGGTAATAATCCAGCCCCATCTTGATTTCATCGCGCACCGAAGGCTGGCGGCGGCGCACTTCATCGGCTTGCCACAAAGCGGTGATGTCGGCGGCAATGGCGGTTTGTCCGGCCAAAGCTTCGCTGTCGGTCAAGGGCAGGCGGTCGAGCCTTTCTAATTGTTGGGCTATACGTTGGCGCTTGAAGAGTATGGTGCGCCGCGCCGCTTCCGTAGGGTGCGCCGTAAAGACCGGCGTGACCTTGATGCGCGCCAACTCCTGCAAAGTCCCTTCCAGAGTACGGCCTTCAGCGCGCAGCCGACGAAACAAATTTCTGAGCGAGCCGGGTTGCGGCGGCGGTTCGGGAGACAGTTGCACGGCACGGCGGCGGCGTTTGCGATGATTGGTCTCGGCCAGATTGGTCAACTCAAAATAGATGGCAAACGCCTTGGTCAAAAAGTAGGCTTCACTGACAGACATGGCGCGTATGATCTCCTGCACCTGCGCCATCAATTCGTCTTCGTTGCGATTGGTCGAGTCATCGCTCTGCGGCTGGGTTTGAAAATCGCGGTGCTGAATCGCCAGCCGCCGCAAACGCTCCACCGCCTCAAAGAGTTTGTCGCCCACCTGCTCTTTGAGCATCTCGCCCAACAGACGCCCCAACGAACGCACATCGCGGCGCAAGGGCAACTCTTTGGTCAACGGCGCATCGCTGATGATTTCTGCTAACCGCGCCGCCTGATCTTCCGCCTTCCATAATAGCTCTATGCCACTCACGCCCCGCCCCTCCTTGACTTGCTGGTTCATCTCCAAAGCATACTGTAACTCAACCTCGTGAAGATAGTAGAGAGTGCTTTTTCTTCAGCCTTAACGCTTTTACAAAACGTGAAAATCAGTATATGAAAATTTTTATAAAAATTTCTTGACAAATAAACACTCAGATTTTATCATTCAACCGTCGCAAGCATTAAGTCAGCGACACACATTCAAATCACTATTAGGTGTTGAGTATAAAAGTTTTCAGGAGGGAAAAAAGATGGCAAGAATAGGAACACAATTGGCTCCGTCACGACAGTTTCGCAGTTTGGCAATGGCCGACCCGTTCAAAGAGTTGTTCGATTTACAGAGGAGCCTGAGCAATCTCTTTGAAGGCAGCAAGGTGAGTGGCGAAGGCACGGCCTTAAACACTTGGACTCCGGCAGTAGATATATATGAAGACAACGAGGCGTTTCTGCTGAAGTTGGAATTGCCGGAGATGAATAGAGATGACATCAAAGTGAATCTCAACGAAAACGTCCTGTCCATCAGCGGAGAACGGCGTTTTGAAAACGAGGACAAGCGCGACAGCTATCATCGTGTCGAGCGCAGCTACGGGCAGTTTTATCGTTCGTTCACCTTGCCGCCCAATGTCAACGCCGAAGCCATCAACGCCGAGTACCAAGATGGCATACTGCGTTTGACCTTACCCAAGAAAGAAGAAGCCAAGCCCAAACAGATCAGCGTCAACGTCAAATAATCAGCAACCGGACGTTCAGCATCATCCGTTTCTACTTGGTTTGAAACATCTTCAACAGCCGCAGCCCGAATGGTTGCGGCTGTTTTTTATCTTGTCGAATCCGACGACCTTATCTCTCACTCTCCCAATTCCTGAAACCGCTGGCGCAACCATTGACGATGGCGGCGTGACACCGGCAGACGCATACCATTTCGCAATTCAACTTCCATACCACCGCTGCGCGTGAGTGACACGGCGATCATCGCTTCCACGTTCACGATGTTGTTGCGGTGCAGTTGTTTGAATAACGCTGGGTCAAGGCGCGTCTGCAATTGGCTCAACGACAATTCGCTGATGCCTTCGCGCCGGTCGTCAAAATAAGCCAAAGTGTAATGGTCGCGGCTGACGAAACACACGACCTCGGATTCTTCTATGAGTCGTAAGCGCGCCCCTTGCTTGACGACAAACTTTTGCAAAGGCCCTGCCCTTTCTGCAAACCGGGCTTCGAGAGCCTGCAATTTTTCTTCGTTGGCAACCCGCGTCAAAGCATTGGTCAAGGCCTGTTGAAAGCGCTCGAGGGTGAACGGTTTGAGCAAGTAATCACAGGCTTGCTCTTCAAAAGCGCGCACCGCGAATTCATCGTAAGCGGTTTGAAAGACAATCTGAAAATTGCGCTCAGGCAATTGCTGCAAGGTTTCAAAGCCGGAAAGCCCGGGCATCTCTACATCCAGAAAAATGATGTCCGGTGGCTGCGCGAGAATTTTTTCTATCGCCGCGATTCCCGATTCGGCTTCCTCAATCGTAAACGCTATTGCATTTTGCCGCAGGTAACGTCGTATGCGTTGACGCGCCAGTTCTTCGTCATCAACGATCAAAATATGTTTAGGAATTGTCCGGTCCAGGGTCATCGTCTTCTCGGTTTCAATCAAGCTTTTCGCCGGTGAAATAAAAACTGGCGACGGTTTGTCCTGCCGCATCGCTTTCCAGTTTGAAGTGATGGCGTGTGCCGTAAAGCAATGCCAATCGCTCGCGGGTGTTGGCCAGTCCCGTGCCTTGCGAAGTAGTGGCCGCAACCGGCTGGCCGGTATTACTGACGCAAAGTTGATAAAGTTGCGCCTCGGTGCGTTGGCAGCTAATCGTGATGTCGCCGCCATCGAGGGCTTTCAAGATGCCGTGTTTGACGGCGTTTTCCACCAAAGTTTGCACAACCAGACTCGGCAGATAAAGCTTCTCGGCGTCTTCGCAGAGGTTGATAGAATAGCGCAGGCGTTTGCCAAAACGGATTTTTTCAATCTCCAGATAGCGCCGTGCGATTTCGATTTCCGCCGTGAGCGGCGCGGTCTTCAAGCCGGAATGTTTGAGAATCTGACGGTATAAATCGGCCAGCGCGTGGGTCAGGCGGGCGGAATTTTCATGTCCGGCTTCAATCAATTCGGCGAGGCTGTTGAGCGCGTTGAATAAAAAGTGCGGACGCATTTGCTGTTCAAGGGCTTGATAACGCGCTTCGGCAACGGCGGCCTTGAGCGCCAGCATATCGCGTCGCGCATTTTGAAAACCGTTATAAAGCAGGAAGAAAACCGCGATGACGCCGCCTGCGACCAGCGCCCCAAACAGCGCATTTTTTTCAACCACCCTGCCGGTCAAACGCGCACGCACCTGCGCGGCTGTCCAAATTCCCAGCACCGCGCCCAGCAAACCAACAGCGATTTGCAGCAGGAACGAGTTCCACAGTTGAAAGCGCGTCTTGATGTATATCAACGTCAAACCGGCATAGACTGCGGCGAAGGCCAACATCACCATCGTCGTCACCACCAGCCCGAAGACCAGACTCAAAAATAACATCCAAGCCACTTGGCCTTTGGTGCGATGCTCCTGCAATTCCAGAAAAAATGGAATGAGGGCAATCCCCATGCCTATGGGAAAATTGATGAGGTAACGCCTCATCTCTTGCCAATATCTGCGCCATTCCGCTCTCATCGCCAGTGATTTTCACAGATTGCCGGTAGCCTGCCAACTGCCTTGACCTCCTCACCCTGCCATTCAGTCGAAAAAAACTACCGTTCAGAATTTTTGCGATTTAGGCGAAACCATTTCGCCTTACACTGTCTGCGACCGTCACGATTATTTTTTTTTGCAGGAGACCACAAGACATGAAGTTCAACACCCAACCGCTTGCCGTTATGCTTGGCGTTATCGGCACTCTGTTTATCATGGCGATGGCCTTTGATTTGATGCCCGGAAAAATCGCCATCTTCGCCGCCATCGCCTGTTATGTACTCGCCGCCGCAGTCAAACGGCTGGCCAAACCCTGATGCACATTTCACCCAGAGGAGATTCCCGATGAAGATAAAATTCCGTTTCATATTGATGACCGCTATCACTTTGTTTGTGGTATCGCAGAGCGCCTTGGCGCAGGAGCAAACAGCGGCTACGCAAATCGAAGAGATGAAAAAAGTTCAGTTCCTGCAAGGCGAATGGCGCGGCGAAGGCTGGATTATGCTGGGCGCGAATCGCCGCGAAACCTTCACCCAAACCGAAGTCGTGCAGAGCAAACTCGACGGCGTGACGCTATTGATTGAAGGTATGGGCAAAAGCAAAGACAGCAGCGGGCGCGTCGTTCACCATGCGCTGGCCGTGGTTTCTTACGACCCTTTGAAAAAAGGCTTCCGCTTCTCTGCTTATCAGGCCACCGGCGTTGCCGTTGAAGCCGAAGCGAAAATCAGCAAAGACCTTTTGGAATGGGGTTTCATACAACAAGGGCGTACCGTGCGCTTTACCATACAACGCAATGACAAAGGCGAATGGCACGAAGTGGGAATGATTAACCCGGACGGCAAAAACTGGTACAAGTTTTTCGAGATGACTTTGCAGCGTGTGAAATAGGTCAACGGACGCGCACTCTTCGTCTTCATCAACCAAGCAAAGGACACCGATGACACGAATCCAACGAATTGACACGGATAAGAATCCGTCTTCATTCGTCACATTCAGGTCGTCGGTGTCCTTTGCAGAATCTGATTGCTCTCGCCTACGCCAATGACCTCATCACACTGCTTGTCTCAATGCTACCGACAAAGCTAATATCAAGGCGCTATGTTCAAGCCGATTTTATTCGCGATTGCGTTGATGCTGTTGGTAGAGGTTTGTGGCTACAAACAGGCGGGCAAAGGCAAAGCGCTGCCGCCGGAAATCAAGATTCTTGCCGTCCCGGTGTTTCAAAATTCGAGTTTGAAATATCGCGTTGAACAGCGCTTCACCAAAGCCGTCATCGAAGAGGTGTTGAAACGCGCTCGCGGCATACACGTCACCACCAACCCGGAAGGCGCGGATGCCGTATTGAGCGGCGATATTCGTTCGTTCCGCGCCGTCGGTTCGACGCTCGACCAGCAAGGCCGCACACGTGTGTGGGAAGTGCGTATCGGTGTCGCCGTCACTCTGCGCGACACCAACACGCGCAAGATTTTGTATCAAAATGCGCGCATCTCTTTTGAAGGCGAATATGAATTGTCGGACGATCCGCAATCGTTTTTCAACGAAGAGAATCCGGCGGTCGAGCGCGTCGCTAAAGATTTCGCGCAATCCCTGATTTCAACCATATTGGAAGGCAAGTGAGCCGCTACCCCAAGAAAAAAATAGATGGCATCAGCTACGAAGAGCTTCGGCGGCAGGTGAAAACCGGCCAGATCGAAAGCCTCTATCTATTCGCCGGCGAAGAAGAATATTTGCAGGAGCGTTCGGTGCGTCTGCTGGTCAGCACCATTGATGAAGGCGGACGCTTGTTCAATTATTCGACGTTTACAATTGGCGAAATCACCCAAGGCGTGAAGACCACGGCAGTGCTGGCCATAGACAACGCCAATCAGTTGCCGATGATGGCGGCAAGGCGTTTGGTGGTCATACGCGACTTTGACAAAATCCGCGAAGAAGAACTCGACCTGGTGCTGGATTATTTGAAACGCCCAGCGCCTACGACTACCTTGGTGTTTCGCGCCCTGTCCTTAGACCAGCGCCGCAAAATCACCGCCGCCTTGATGAAGACTTGCACGGTGGTGAATTTTGAAAAGCTGTCGGAAGCGCAGGCGAGCAGATATATCGAAGCCTTTTTGAAGAGCCGCAATTGTCGCATCGAACCGGCGGCGCTGCAACATCTGCTCGCGTTGTTGGGAACTTCTATGGGGCGTTTGATGAACGAATTGGAAAAACTGGTGAATTATGCCGAAGGCGGATTCATCACCAACGCTGCGATAGAGCAATTAGTGCCGCGTGTGCGCGAACCCACAGGCTTCGAGATTTGGGATGCGATTATCAAACACGAACGCAAACGCGCTTTGCGTTTGCTGCACCGTATGCTGGATGACAAAGCCGAGCCGGTGATGCTGGTGGGTTCGCTCGGCGGTTTGTATCGCCGTCTGCTGACTGCCAAAGATTTGATTGCGCGCCGCGCCCCGCAGGAAGAGGTTGCCAAAGCCACAGGGCAATACGGCCAACGCTTGAAAGATTACATCGCTGCGATTAATCGTTTGTCGCGTGAAGAGATTGTTTATGGATTAGAGCGGCTGGCGGAAGTAGATGTAGCGATCAAGAGTTCGGCGGCAACGCCGCGTTTACAACTCGAATATTTGATTGTGGAATTGACCATGCCGGAGAATGTCCGGCGCACGCTTTGAGGAGGCTTTCATCTGCGTGTGATTAAGTGTGATTAATTGCCTCGTTGAGAAGCGGTCTTTGACCGCGCCAACCGTTGGTCAAAGACCAACGCTCAACGGCTTCACCTAAGCCCCCGTCAACTATTGGTTAGAGACCAACGCTCAACGGCTTCACGCAAATCAACAGACAGACAAAAAGAGAACGGCATAAGTTGCCGTTCTCTTTTTATCGAAGCGAAGCGAATTAATGAATCGTTGCGATGACCGCTTACGCCGACAGTTTGTTGACGCTGGCGGTGAGGCGCGATTTATAACGGGCAGCGGCATTCTGATGCAGCACGCCTTTTTGAATGGATTTATCAATCACCGAGATGGTCTGCGGCAACAAGGCTTTGGCTTCCGTCAGGTTGCCTGTGGCAATAATCGAGCGCAGTTTTTTCAATTCGGTACGAAGCCGGGCGCGGTTGGTGCTGTTGACTTCATTTTTGCGATTGGTCTGGCGAACTCTCTTGATCGCCGACTTGTGATTAGCCATTTCTTACACTCTCCTACAGATACAAAAAATGTTTATAAAAAAGACGTTTAGAATAACCGTCCGCCTCGTCACCTGTCAAGGCTGTCGAAAAATTGCCGCACCTTGAAAACTCATCTCAAACCGAATCGCCGAATAAGATATAGCGGCTTGCGGATGTGTGCGATTGGTTGAGAGGTGGTCTCTGACCGCGCATTCCGGCGGTCAGAGACCACCTCTCAACGGCGCGTATCTCTGATGGTTTCGCATTTCGGTATCAGGTTGTGCAACTGGTGGGTAGTGTCCTAATCGTATGGTGCGGGTGGCTAGCCGCCTCCCCAGCGCTGACGCACTGGGCTTGATGCGGTCACCCGCTTGGCGGGTTAAGAGGCAATGACGATTTGCACACTCAGCGCTCACGCGCTGGGCTTTATACTGTCACCCGCGCAGCGGCTTATCACCTACCGCCACAATTTTAGGACACTACCAACTGATGTTGCTGCTCACGAGTTGCCAACTTGCAAATGGGCTGAAACACCAATGAATTTATTTTCATCCGCATGGCAACACTTGGTTCCGGCGCATTCATCCCAAGCAAGCGCGGAGAATCCAGCCGCTTTTGCGGTTCTCCAAATCAAGCTTCAGAGAATAAGGAGAAAGCAAGCTATGAAAAAATTTATCGGTCTATCGGTGCTGGTTCTTATGTTGTTCGCCGCTACTGCCATCATCACGGAATCCACGGCCTCGGCCTCTACGAAAAAACGCAGTTGCTCGTGCAAAACAACCAAACGCAAAATCGTGCGCTCAACTTCATCCAGGCGCACGCCGATTCAGCATTCGGTCAACGGCGAAAGCGGCGCAGCAAATTATGCGAGCGCCGGAGTGGTCGGCCCGGTTTATGCGACTTACACCTTACCGACAAACGAATATTTCCGCCTGCGTATGAATCAGACCATCAGTTCCGAAACTGCCCGAACCGGCGATAAATTCACCGCCACCGTCATCACTCCGGTTTATGCCAACGGCATAGAAGTCGTCCCCGCCGGGTCGAGAGTTGAAGGGCGCGTGACCTCCGTTGTACACGCTCGCACCAGAGGCCGCGAAGGACAATTGGCGCTGGCTTTCGACACCTTGATTCTGCCCGATGGCACCAAAAAACCACTGGTCGGTGATCTGGCCGATTTGCAGGATGAACGCGGCGGTGAAGTGGATCGCGAAAACGGCATCAGTGGGCGCTCGTCCGATGACCGCAAGGTGAAATATGTAGGCGGCGGTGGCATCGGCGGCGCAATTTTAGGCGGCGTCATTGGCGGCGGCAAAGGCGCGGCTATCGGTGGAGCCATCGGCGCAGGCGCGGGCGTCGCCGGTGTGATGTTGACCAAAGGCAACGAAGCGGTTATCAAAGGCGGTTCCGAAATCGGCTTGACCACTTCTAAACCGATAACTTTTTCGGTGCGTGCAGACCGCGACAAGTAGCGCAAAAAAATATTTAACGGGCAACGCAAAAAGCTTCCCGGAGGGTCTAAACAAACGAGCAGCGACCCACTAAATTAACGCTGGTAGAATCATTCATTCGAGGCAGTCCGACACATGGGTCGCTGCCTCTTTCTTTTTTTTCCGCATCACTCATTCGACAAATTTTCTTTGAGAAACGCGCCACGCCCGACCAGACAAAATCGCGCATCCAAAACCCGCGCCACGGCCTGCGGATAAAGGCGATGCTCCTGTTCCAAAATTCGCGCTGATAAACTTGCCACCGTGTCGTTATCGAAAACTTCTACGCAGCGCTGCATCACGATGGCTCCGTGATCCAACTCTTCATCCACTAGGTGAACCGTGCAGCCGGTAACTTTTACGCCGTAGTCGAGCGCCTGTCGTTGTGCCTCAAGTCCGGGAAAGGCGGGAAGTAAAGAAGGGTGAATATTCAAAATGCGATGAGGAAATGCGCGTATGAACCAGGGACTCACCAAACGCATATAACCGGCAAGGCAAACCAGATCAACGCCGCGCCGTTGCAATGCGGTTGCCATCTGCTGATCGTGAACCTCTCGCGGTCGGCCTCGATGATCGAGAAACAGCGTTTCGACCCCGTATTCATTGGCTTTTTCGAGACCGGCGGCGGTTTCCACATTGCTGATGACGAGCGCCGCTTCGGCATCGAGTCGGCCCTCGCGGCAGGCATCCAGCAGCGCCAACATATTCGAGCCGCGTCCTGAAATCAAGATTCCGATTTTCGCTTTTGCCATAACGCCTGAAACATACTTGAGGGTTTGGCAAACCGCAATCGAAATGTTGATTACAAGAGGCAAAACCAGTATCTTAACTCATCAATGGATACAGACAATTTTCCCAACGACAATCCAGACGCGCTCTCCGCAGATGAATCCGGCGAACTTGAAATGCTGGTGCGGCGTTCGGACGAAGACGTGGCCTTGTTCGATTCGCAACGCATCGCCGAAGCCTTGGTGCGCGAAGCCAACCTCGACCCCGACCTGGCCTTTCACATCAGCCTCGAAGTCAAACAATTCATACAGAAACTCGGCTTTCGCTCGTTGAGTTCGTCGCTGATTCGCGGCCTGGTTGATGCCAAACTTTTAGAGCTTGGCCTTGAAGACGCGCATCGCACGCACACGCGCCTGGGCGTGCCGCTCTATGATGTTGACCGCATCATACACAGCGCCTTCCGCGACAACTCTTCGCAACCTTACGGCCCCGAAGGCACCAGTATGATTTTGGCCGAAGCCATCAAACGCGAGTACGCCATACTGAATGTTTTTTCCGAACCCATCGCCAACGCCCACACCGTAGGCGATATTCACATACACGACATAGGCGCTATTGACCGTCCGCATTCGCTCATCACCACGGTGGATTATCTCAAGCGTTTCGGCATAGCTTTACCCAGAGGCTTTGCCAGTTCGCGCCCGGCGCGGCGCGTAGAAGTATTGGTCGCGCATCTGGTGAAATTTTCGGCGTCGTTGCAAGGTTATCTGGCCGGGCCTGTGATTTGGGACTCTTTGAATTTCGCGCTCGCGCCGTTCCTGTCCGACCTGACCGATGACGCCATCAAACAACTGGCGCAGACTTTAGTCTTCGAGTTTTCGGCTCCAGCCGTAGCGCGTGGTGGGCAGGTCATCGCCGCCGATTTGCATCTTGATTGGGACGCGCCACATTATTTGAAATCGCGTCCGGCCATAGGCGCAGGCGGCCAGGAGATGGGCGAAACCTATGGCGAGTTCACCAACGAAGCGCATCGCTTTCTGCAAGCCTTGCTGGAAGTCTATCTGGAAGGCGACGGTTCCGGCAGAGCTTTTTTAACGCCGCGTCTAGTGCTGCACATCAGCAGTCACTTCAATGAAATCCCCGGCTATCGCGCCATTCTCGATTTAGCCAGTCGGCTGGCGGCAGAGCGCGGCGGTCTGACCATCGCCTTTGACCGCGATGATGAAGGCTCGTTCTTTCGGCGCTATGGCATCAATGACGAAAAGGCTTTGAGTCGCACCGACAGCGCCGCCATGCGAACCGCGCAATTTCAAATCGTGTCGCTGAATCTGCCGCGTGTCGGCTACCTGGCGGCGGGCGATCACCTGCGCGTGTTTGAAGAGTTGACGCGACTGATGGAGACAGCGGCGCAGGCGCATCTGGAAAAGCGCGTCTTTCTGGAAAAGCTGTTAGCGCTTGGCGAAAAAGGGCCGCTCGCCGGTTTGACTACACGCGCCAGCGGCTCGTCGTTTTTAAAACTCAACTGGTCAACGCACGCCATCGCTATTGTTGGGTTGAATGAACTGTGTCGCGTGGTGTTGAACGCCGACCTCCACGTTTCGGCAGAAGCGCTGGAATTTGCGCTCAAGGTGTTGACTCATTTGAAACGCGAAACCGAACGCTTATCCAATAAACACAAGGTCAGATTTTTATTGAGCGGACAAGCTACGGAGATCACCGCGCATCGGCTGGCGCGGCTGGATCTGCGTTTCTTCGGCGACACCGCCGCCGCTATCGTGTGCGGCGATGCGGCATCGGCAGCCGTTTATTACACCGATGGAGCGCGGCTGGCGACGCAATGCAGTCTGCCTGTGATGGAGCGCTTGCGCGCCGAAGGCATCTTTCACGACTTCGGTTTCGTCAACGCCGCCACCGAAGTCTGGTTAGGCGAAGCCTTGCCGCAAGCCGACGAAATGGCACGCCTGATTTCTATGGCGTTTTATCAATCGAGTTGCGCTGGGCTGGTGTTTTGCCCGGAATTCACCGTCTGTTCGGAGTGCAATCACACCGCCAGAGGATTGCTTGAAAGTTGTCCACAATGCCACTCCGACAAAGTGGCGGGGCTGGCTTATGCAGGCGACCGCTACGGCATCACTTCATCGTGGGACGCCGGACGTTTGGCGGAACTTCGTGAGCGCAAGCGCGTAGAAGCCTCCGAAATGTAGTGAACAGTGAACAGTGAATAGTCTTAGGATGGTGGATGAAATCAAGTGCCATCCTGTACGGGCGACCCGCTGTGGCATGGGTGTCAAGTTAAGCTCTGCCCAAGCTCTTTGATAATTTGTTAAGCTGTCGTCTCCAAAGAAATAAAGCTCAAAGGAGACGCGAGGATGTCGAAATCTAAGAAGCTTGATCGGC
>JACQDB010000067.1 GCA_016201275.1 Acidobacteriota bacterium | reverse complement strand
TCCGTTGCTAGATTTTTCAGCGGCGCAGCAGCCTGATTTCATTGGCTTTTTCAGCACCTAGAATTATTGAACCTCAGCTTGTTGAGATGAGGTTCAATAATTCAATGCGCGAACCGCAACCTCAGCCCTTGATTGGTGTGGTTCAATTTGAAATTGTACAAAGTCGAGCTAACTACCCATCCCTCTTTGCCCCGCAGCGGTGTAGGTAGGACGGTTGGCTTTTCGCTCTCGCCTGTCTTTGCCCCGCAGGGGTGTAGGAGATTAGCCAGTGCGGTAGGCACTGGAACCACGTTGGGCAGAGGCTGCGCGCCCTGAAAGGGTGCAGGAGATGAATTGCTGCAAGCCTCCGGCGCTCTTCCAGAGCGCGACCGCCAAGCTGCCTGCGCCTTCCCGTGGCTTCACCACGGGCTAATTTCCTCTGCGCCTCTGGCGCAAAAACGAATTCCCTTGGTTTCACCACGGGCTAATCTCCGCTGCGCCTCTGGCGCCCGCTGGCTTGGCTGTGCGCCGATGGCGCAACAACGAAGCGACCGGCAATTTTCAAACTGGCTGAGTAGTTACGAATCCCCAATAATTGGCCATGATTATCCGATCTCTTATCGAACAATCATGGCCAATTATTTTTCGCTTGCCAATCGAAGCGAGATAGCGTTTAATAGCAGCGTCAACGAAACCATCACTGGCTTTCAATCCTCCGTATCATCAACCTGAATATTCTTGGTAATTTTGCACGTCCATTGGCACTATTATGCGGTCGCATTCCCCCCCTCGTTGCGCCCCGATCCTTGAACCATTCTCTGAAATATTGACTCAGGATAAGTTTCGTCAAGAGGAAAAACGGCTTCGGCAATGATTGAAAAACAGCGCTTTCTTACCGATAAAACCAATCTTTTAGCCTTCGCCAGCGGCCTCTTCGCTTGCCTTGCTGGCAGCCTGGTCATCATCGGTTGGCATACCAAAGCACTTTTCTTAATTCAAATTTTGCCGACCTTTGTGCCGATGCAGTACAACACGGCGTTGGGCTTTCTGTTATGCGGTGCTGGCCTTATTTTTGTGGTGTGGCAGCGCCCCGTCGTCCCCTTGATAACGGGCGCATTGGTCTTCCTCCTCGGCGCTGCTACCTTCCTTCAATATCTGCTGAACGCCGATTTCGGCATAGACCAGTTTTTCGTCAAAGCCTACGTTACGACATTGACCTTTCATCCGGGTCGTATGTCGCCCATCACCGCCATCGCGTTTCTGCTTTGCGGCGCGGCGCTGCTGTTTATGGGATTGCCGCTTATCGGCAAATTGCGTTTGTCCCTCATCAGTTTATTGGGAGGCATGATCGGCGGCATCGGCATCGTCCTCATTTATGGCTATCTGGCCGGAGTCACCAATCTTTTCGGGCTGACGCAGTTTACGAAAATGGCGCTTCACACGGCGATCTGCTTTACTGCGCTCAGTCTGGGAATCCTGTCAATTTCCTGGCGCGCCTCGGTAAGCAGAAGCACGCCCTTACCAGTCTGGTTGCCGCTGACCGCGCTCTCGGCAGGACTCATCATCACGCTTGGCCTGTGGCTGGCCATCCGCGCCAATGAACAAAAACAGCTTGAGCGCATTGTCAGTGCAGAAGCCCATAAGGTCAGCGAATTAATAGACGCCCAGATCAAAACGCGAATGCTGGCGCTGGCGCGTATGGCGAACCGCTGGCAATCGCGCGGCGGCACACCTCAAAAGGAATGGGAGCTGGATGCTCAAGCCTACATCCAAGACTATTCAGATTTTCAAGCCATCGAGTGGGTTGATACCACTTATCATGTCCGCTGGGTAGTGCCGCTGATGGGCAATGAATCCGCCTTGAATTTAGACCTGGCCTCGATAGCCACGCGCCAGCAGGACTTACTGGCGGCGCGTAAGCAAGGCGTTGCTGTAATCACTCACACCTTAGAGTTGAGGCAAGGCGGCAAAGGCTTTTTGGTCTATGTGCCAATCTTTCACGAGAGCCAATTTCTAGGCTTTATCCTAGGAATTTTTCGCACCGACAAATTGCTCAAGGATATTTTTCACAAGAGCGATGAAAGCCTCTTTGGTATTGCGGTTCTCGAAGCTGGAACAGAGATTTATAGACAGGGGAGCGCGCCAGCCTTGCCAGCGATTAGCGAAGCCGCCGTCAGTGTCGGCGAGATGGGCTGGCAGATTCAGATGTGGCCGACCACCAAGTTCTATCAAGCGAATTCGACTTTTTTTTCTGAAGCCATGTTGCTCATCGGGGTGCTGGTCTCTGGCGGTCTGGCGCTGGCCTTGCGTGGCGGTGAACTGCGGCGGCTGCGTGCCAGATTGACCGAGACCCTCAATCAAGGGCTGCTTCAACAGATTGAGGAGCGGCAAAAAGCCGAACAGAAATTGCGCGAATCCGAACAACGCTTCGCCACCTTCATGAGCAACAGCCCGATGGTCGCGTTTATCAAAGATGAAGCCGGACACTATGTTTATATGAATGAAGTGATGGAGCGCCTGTTTCAAATCAACCCGTTGAACCTAACCGACAAAACAGCCGGTGACTGGTTACCAACAGAGATCGCTGCCATCGCGCAGACCCAGGACGCCACCATACTTTCGACGCAACAGACCATGGCGTTCATTGATATAGCGCCCACCGCCGATGGCGTGTTGCATTACTGGCTCACTTATAAATTTCCGATGCGCGATGCTTTGGGGCAAAACTTGGTGGGCGGCGTGGCGCTTGATATAACCGAACGGGTGAAGGCCGAGGCCGCTTTGAAAGCCTCTTTGCAGGAGAAAGAGACGCTGTTGAAAGAGATTCATCATCGCGTTAAGAACAACCTACAGGTGATTGCCAGCCTGTTGAGTCTGCAATCCAGTTTTGTCCGCGACCCGCACATCTTTGCGCTTTGCCAGGAGAGTCAGCATCGCGTCAAAACCATGGCGCTCATTCACGAAAAGCTCTATCAATCGGAAAATCTTTCGCACATCAACTTTGGCGAGTACATCAACAATCTGGCGACTTATCTGTTGCGGAGTTATTCGTCAAGCGCTCGTGAAACGCAGTTTGAAATTCAGGCCGAGGCGGTTTTATTGACTATTGATACGGCCATCCCCTGCGGTTTGATTGTCAACGAGTTGTTTTCCAACGCCTTGAAACACGGCCAGGCAGAGGGCGGCGATAGCCGTGTGGGCATCACCATTGTTCGGGTAGGAGAGACCGGCGTGCGCTTATGCGTAGCCGATAATGGCCAAGGCTTTCCGGCACATCTGGATTTCCGCAAGACCGAATCATTAGGCTTGCAACTGGTGGGTGATCTGGTGCGCCAGATTAAAGGAACCCTCGAACTAGAGAACCATTCCGGCACGAGTTTTATCGTGTCATTCAATTTATAAATTTTCAGTGAGGTATGTGGATGAAACAGATATTGGTTGTTGAAGATGAAAGTATCATTGCCCGCGACTTGCAGAAAAATTTGCAACGCTTAGGCTATGAAGTGCCTGCCATCGCCTTCTCTTCGGAAGATGCGTTGCAAGCGGTCTCGCATCATCTCCCCGATCTGGTGCTGATGGACATCAACCTTGGGGCAGGCGGCGATGGGATCGAAACCGCCAAAACCATGCGCGATCAATTCAATATACCTGTGGTTTTTCTCACCGCTTACGCCGATCAAAACACTTTGCAACGCGCCAAACTGACGCAACCATTCGGCTACTTGATTAAGCCCTTTGAAGAACGCGAACTCTTGACCACGATTGAAATGGCGCTCCACAACCACGAAATGGAAAGACGGCTCAAAGAAAGCGAAGAATGGTTGCGAGCGACGATTCATAGTATGGGCGATGCGGTCATCGCCACCGATCAAGACGGGCTGGTAAAGTTTATGAATCCGGTGGCCGAGACCCTGACGGGCTGGCACAATGCCGAAGCCTGCGGACGACGAATCACCGAAGTCTTTCAGCTTCTCAACGAAACCTCGCGCACTGTGGCCAGCAATCCGGTGCTGGCCGCTCTGGCCAAAGAACAGGTCGTCACCTTGGCCGAACCGACCCTGCTGATTACCAGAGACGGCAGAGAAATTCCGATTAACGATTCGGCCTCGCCGATTCGCGACCATCTGGAAAACGTCTCCGGAGCAGTGCTGATCTTTCAAGATATCACGGTGCGCCGTGCCTTGGAGGCGCAATTGAACCAGTCGCAAAAAATGGAAGCCGTGGGTCGCCTGGCCGGAGGCGTAGCGCACGACTTCAACAATATGATGACAGCAGTGATTGGCTATAGCGAGTTATTGTTATTGCAGGTGGCCGCCGACAGCCCTTTTCACATACCGATCAAAGAGATCAAGATGGCCGGAGAACGCGCCGCTGCCTTGACCCGGCAGTTGCTGGCCTTCAGTCGAAAGCAGATTCTGCAACCTGTTGATCTGAATTTGAATGAGACCATTGACCATATGTTGCGTATGCTGCGCCGCCTCATCAATGAAGATATTGCCATCACGCCAAACCTATCGAAAGACCTGGGAAGCATCAAAATTGATCCCACACAAATTGAGCAGGTGATCTTAAATCTGGCGATCAATGCCCGCGATGCCATGCCGGGCGGCGGCAAATTAATGATCGAGACGACCAACATAACTCTGGATGAAGCGTATGCGGAACACCATCCCAATATCACTCCCGGTGACTATGTGAGGTTGGCCATCAGCGATACCGGATATGGCATGAACCAAGAGACGCGGTCCCATATTTTCGAACCGTTCTTTACCACCAAAGCGTCCGGCAAAGGAACCGGCCTGGGGCTGTCTATGGTCTATGGGATTGTCAAACAAAGCGGCGGCGACATCCAGGTTAATACTGAACCGGGCAAAGGCAGCTCGTTCCAAATTTATTTTCAACGCTCCCAAACGTCCGAGATCGAGAGAGTGGAACAAGTAGAGGAAACCGAGTTCCCAACCGGCACAGAAGTCATACTGGTCGTCGAAGATGAAGAGACAGTACGGCAGATGATTCGCCGCACACTGGTCTTGAACGGCTATCAGATATTGACCGCCAGCAATGGGCTGGACGCGCTTGCCATATTCGAGGCGCATCAGGAAATTGACTTGGTTATCTCCGACATCATCATGCCGGAAATGAATGGTCGAGAGTTGAGCGAACGCCTCAAGAGGCTGCGCCCCGACCTGAAAATTCTCTTTATGTCAGGCTATACAGACGATGTGACCATGCACCACAAAATCGAAAACGCGGCGACCGGGTTCATTCAAAAACCGTTTACCATTGAAGCGCTTGGTCAGAAAGTCCGTGCGGTGCTGGATAACCCCGCGTAGTCCAACGCCCTTCGCCAAGCGGCGCGACCACCACAGGCAAGGCGGCAACGGTTGCCGCACCATCCTGCGACCCCCGATTTTTCCCAACCGCTGTCAGCGTTTACATTCCGGTACGCTTGCTTTTTGTTTGGCAGTGCAGGTATCATAAAAAGCTTGCTAGACAGATGAGCTTGCTAGACAAGTGGGTTCGCGCCCACTTTTTTTTATAGGGAATGAGTATTTCAAAGAAAGAAGCCATCGGCGTCATCATCGAGCGGGTGACCAAGCGCGAAGGTCTGGAACTGGTGCATTGGGAAATGACCGGCCCACGCCACAACGCGGTGCTGCGTATCTTCATTGATAAAGACGGCGGCATCACTCACAGTGATTGCGAAACCGTCAGTCATCAAGTCAGCGCTCTGCTCGATGTGGAAGACGCTATCGCTGACAGCTATCTGCTCGAAGTCTCTTCACCGGGCGTTGACCGACCGCTGTATAAACGCGCCGACTACGAACGCTTCAAAGGCAACAAGGTCAAGCTCAAGACCCAGCAGCCGGTGAATGGACAGCGCAATTTTCAAGGGCGATTGTTGGGCATCGAAGGCGACCTCGTCAAACTTGAGGTTGAACAAAAAGGGATTGTGGACATCGCTTTCGAGTTAATCACGAAAGCCAATATTGAATACGAATTTTGAGTGTGAAAAGAGATTGTGAAGCTCAAAACGACAGCCCGTCGCAACGGCCTGCTTTTGAATTTCGCGGGACAGAGAAATCTCTGAATTGAAGGATAACGGCAATGGCAACCAGTTTGAATCAAACGATAGAAATTTTAAGTCGGGAAAAAAACATTGAGCCGACGGTGATTATCGCCGCGATAGAAGACGCGGTGATGACGGCGGCGCGCAAGCAGTTCAAAACCGGCGAAGAATTGCGCGCCCGTTTTAACGAAGAGAGCGGCGAAGTGGATTTGTTCGCACTGATGACCGTGGTGGAAGAAGTCACCGACCCCGACAAGGAAATCTCGCTGGCCGATGTCGAAGAGATGGGCGTCGAAGGTGCGGAAGTCGGCGACCAGTTGGAGTTTCCCAAAGCGACCGAAACGCTAGGCCGTATCGCCGCGCAAACCGCCAAGCAGATCATCTTTCAAAAAGTCCGCGAAGCCGAACGCAATAATGTGTACGACGAATACATCGTAAGAGTGGGCGAGTTGATTCATGGTTTCGTCAAACGCTTTGAAGGGGGACGCATCATCACCGACCTCGGAAAAATCGAAGCCGTATTGCCCAAGACGCAACAATCACGCGCCGAAACCTTCAGCCAAGGCGAGCGCCTGCGCGTCGTCATCAATGCGGTCTCGAAAGACACCAAAGGGCCGCAGGTGGAAGTGTCGCGCACCTCGCCCGAACTCTTGAAACGGTTGTTTGAAATGGAAGTGCCGGAAATTTATGACGGCACCGTGCAAATCAAATCGGCGGTGCGCGAACCCGGCGACCGCGCCAAAATCGCGGTGGTGTCAACCGAACGCGATGTGGACCCGGTGGGCGCTTGCGTCGGTATGAAAGGCTCCCGCGTGCAGGCCATCATCCGCGAGTTACGCGGCGAGCGCATAGACATTATTGAATGGAGCGAAGACCCTGCAGTGTTTGCCGCTAACGCTTTGTCACCGGCCAAGGTTTCCAAAGTGGAAATCAACAGCTTTGAAGAAAAGAAATTGACGGTCACGGTTCCCGAAGATCAGCTATCGCTGGCCATCGGCAAGAAAGGTCAGAATGTGCGTCTGGCGGCCAAGCTCGTAGGCTGGCACATAGACATACGTAGCGCCGAAGAAGCCGCACGCGCCGCCGCCGCGCAACTGGAAGCCGTGATGTCGGGCGGCGAAGCCAAGCTTACGGAAATCCGCGAGAGCCTGGCGCTTGACCAAATCACGACCGAGCGTTTGCAAGAACGCGGCGTCGAAACCATTGAAGATTTGGCGAGCCTGACGATTGATGATCTGGTTGACACCATTGACGTAAGCTATGACCAGGCCAGCGAAGTCATAGACCGTGCCAAACGATTGCTGGCGCAAAAACACGCACGCGAGGTCTTGCATTCGCACGATGCGCCGGAAGTTGCTACCGCTGAAGAAGTCGGCGAAGAAGATGCAACACCGACAAGCGCAGCAGCAGACACCGACGAAGTTGGCGAAGAAGACGCAGCGCAAGCTGTTGTGGCTGCCGCTACCACAGCAACGGTTGAGACTGCGCCGGACGAAGATAGCGAAGCAGAAACCGCTGCGGCAGCGGCGGAGCCTGCAACTGAAGAGCCTTCTTCCGAGGTCGCTGAAGCGGAAGAAGCGCAGGCAGCGCCGGAGGCTGCCGCCGTTGACTCAGCGACGGAAAAAGCCAACGCCGATGAGACAGATAACGCCGTTGATGAAACTGCAAAGCAATGATCTACGGCATAGAAATGGCAGCAAATATCGGGGCTTTTTTCAAACTTGATAGAAGTATCCATTCGGAAAAAATATGGCAGCGCAACAAAACAAAATTAGAATTTATGATCTGGCCAAAGAGTTGAAGCTGGATAACAAGAAGGTCATCGAGGACGCCCGTCGCGAAGGCATAGATGTGAGTGTGCCTTCCAACAGTGTGCCTACGGAAGTAGCGGAGCGCATACGCGCCAAATATTTCCCCAAGAAAGCGATTCCTACTGCCGGGCCGCGTTTGGTGAAGACCGTGAAAAAAGCGGAATCGGCTACGCCGGCATCCGTCGAAGAGGATTACGACTCGGAAACTTTTGAAGAGCCGCAAGCCGCGCTTCCGTCGGTTGCCGAAACGCACGCTGCGCCGGTCGAAGCGCAACAGGGCGAGCCAGCCAAACCGAAAGTCCGCATCTTGAAAGCAACGCCTCCGGCAGTTCGCCAACAACCGGAAGTAATGCCGCCTGCACACGAAACGATTGAGCCGGAAACCGCCACTGCGGCAACCGCCCCGGCTCCCCAACCAGAAAGTGAAACGCCTTTGTCAGAACCCGTACCACAGGTGGCCGCTCGGCCTACCCCGCCCGTAAGCAAACCGCAGGGAACTTCGGTTCGCATACTTCGTCCGCAACCCGGTGTCACCATGCCGCCACCGAAACCGGTCACGAGAACCACGCCGCCACAATCCCCTTCGCAATTTCGCCGACCACAGGATGGCGGAGGTTATCGCCGACCGCAACAAGCAACCGGCGTGGCAACCGGCGTCACCCCGGAAGGCGGAGCGCCAAAGGCTCCGTTGACAACTTATGTGCCGCAAGACACCGGACGCGGCAGAAAGAAGACGCGGCGCGGCAAACGCGGTCCCGGCGAATTCGGTCACGAAGAGGGCAAGCACGTAGATACGCCGAATCATCTGCGTGGACGTATGCCGGTGCAGCAAAAAAGCCGACCGGTGTTTACCGAGTTGCGCTCCATTAAGTTAATGGAAGGCACTACGGTGAAAGATTTTTCCGAACGACTGGAATTAAAACCCAAAGATGTGGTGCAGGAATTATTCCGGCGCGGCGTGATGGCGACGATCAATCAAACTTTGAATCAGGATGTCGCCAGAGATTTGGGCAAAGAGTTTGGTTACGAGGTCAGTTTCCTGCCCTTCGAGGAGATGATTCTTGACACCGAAGATACCAAGATCATTGAATCGGGCGATGAAAATTTGGTTGAACGCGCTCCGGTCGTCACCGTGATGGGACACGTTGACCACGGCAAAACCTCTCTGCTCGACGCCATTCGGCAAACCCGTGTGGCCGAAGGCGAAGCGGGTGGCATCACGCAACACATCGGCGCGTATGCAGTGGAAGTCGCAGACCCTGATAATCCCGATAAGCTACGCAAGATTGTTTTCCTTGATACGCCCGGCCACGAAGCCTTCACCATGATGCGCGCACGCGGCGCGAAGGTCACAGACGTTGTGGTGTTGGTGGTTGCCGCAGACGATGGCGTGATGCCACAAACCATAGAAGCCATAGACCACGCCAAAGCCGCAGAGGTTCGCATCATCGTGGCGATTAACAAGATTGATAAACCCGAAGCCAACCCCGACCGCGTCAAGCAGGAGTTGGCGACTCGCGGTTTGCAATGGGAAGGCTGGGGCGGCGACACCGTGATGGTCGAAGTCTCTGCCAAGAAAAAACAGAACCTCGATGCCTTACTCGAACTCATCATTTTGTCGTCAGACCTGTTGGAGTTGAAAGCCAATCCCGACCGTCTGGCTTCTGGCGTGGTGTTGGAATCGAAACTCGACAGAGGTCGCGGTTCGGTGGCCACCGTGCTGGTGCAACAGGGAACCATGAGAGTGGGCGACCCGTTCATCGTCGGCGAAGTCTTCGGGCGCGTGCGCGCCATGTTTGATGATCGTGGTAAACCCTTGAGTGAAGCCGGCCCTGCGACTCCGGTTGAAGTGTTAGGTTTGCAGGGAGTGCCGCACGCTGGCGATCAAATGCAGGTCGTTAAGGATGCTACACAGGCGCAGAACATTGCCAATCAACGCCAGATGCAGGCGCGTCAAGCGGCCATCGCCCGCACCTCGGCGCGCAGCCTTGAGCAGTTGTTTGCCGACAAGAGCGCCGTCAAAGAGTTGCTGATTATTTTGAAGGGCGACGTGCAAGGGTCGGTCGAAGCGGTGCGCGATTCGCTGAATAAACTATCAACCGAGCGCGTGCAGATACGCATCATCCGTTCGGGCGTCGGTGCGATCACCGAATCGGATGTGATGCTGGCTGCGGCTTCGGCAAAAGATATGAATCGCGCTTCGGTGATTATCGGCTTCAATGTCCGCCCCGAATCGCGCGCTCGTGAGTTGGCCGAAGCCGAAGGCGTTGACATACGCTTGCACACGATTATTTACAAAGTCGAAGAAGAGATGCGAAATGCTATGCTTGGCTTGCTCGATAAAACCAAGCGCGAAATCATTGCCGGTCACGCCGAAGTTCGTCAGATCTTCAAAGTGCCGCGAGTGGGCATCATTGCCGGTTGTTCCGTTACCGATGGCACGATACGGCGCACGATGGCGCGCATCTTACGCGATAATGTGGTGGTTTATGAAGGCAAGATCGAATCGCTGCGCCGCGTCAAAGAAGATGTCAGCGAAGTGCGCCAAGGGTTTGAATGCGGCATCTCGCTGGAACGCTTTAACGATGTGAAGATTGGCGACGTGATCGAAACTTATACCACCGAAGAGGTCGCGCCAACCCAGCTCTAAAATCTTGTTCTTGGTTACTGGTTATTAGTAACGTGAGAGTCCAAAAACAGCTTAACCAGCAACCAGTAACTAAGAACAAGTAACCAGTAACGAATAAGAACGAGAGGAAGCAATGGCAGGCAGAAGGACAGAACGCCTCTCAGAGCAAATCAGAGAAGAAGTCAGCTTAATCATTGATGGTGAATTGACCGACCCCAGAATTGGTCTGGCGACAATCACCGAAGCGCGCATCACCCCTGATTTAAGTCACGCAAAAATTTTTGTCAGCGTGACGGGCAGCGATGAAGAGATCAAGGCGACGCTGACAGCACTCAATCACGCTGCCGGTTTCATACGCCTGCAACTCGGCTATGCGCTGCGCGTCAGACGCACGCCGGAATTACATTTTGTCCACGATGATACGGTGCGTGCGGCGGAGAGAATCGAACAGATTCTTCACGAAGAAGAGGAGAAGGTAAAGGCAAAAGCATCAGGGGAAGAAACCTCTGAGCCAACCAATTCGGTTGCCCACCCATCAGAAAAAATCGAATAAAAAAAATCGCTTTTGCAAACGGTAATTATTGCGTCAAAGAAAATAACGCGGTATCCTCAACCTTAAACTTTGCAGCTTTTCAGTCCCTAGTCTCGTTGTTCCGTGTGAAATGGTTGTCCTATGTTAGGCCAAGTTGTAGAACTTATCGAAAAGAAACATAAATTTGCCATCACCTCGCATATGCGACCCGATGGGGATGGCATAGGCTCAGGGCTGGCGCTCTACTGGATGCTCCATAGTCTGGGCAAAGAGGTAGAGGTCGTCCTGCGAGATCGTGTGCCGCCCGCTTATCTGGTGTTGCCCGGCTCGGAAGATGTCCTCGTGCAGCCGGATATCAACCGCGCTTATGATGCCGTCTTTCTGATGGAATGCAGCGATGTCGAACGCCCCGGCCTGCCGTCTCTGCATCATCAACTCATCGTCAACATAGATCATCACTCGACGACCGAACCGTTCGGCCACATCAACTGGATAGACCCGACAGCAGGGGCGGTCGGCGAGATGATTTACAATCTCTGCAAGGCGCTGGGCAGCGAAGTCACCAAAGAGATTGCCGAATGTATTTATACAGCGCTGTTGACCGACACCGGCAGTTTTCATTTTTCCAACACCACCGAACGCAGCTTAAAGATCGCCTCGGAGTTGGTGCGGCGCGGCGTCGAACCGGCGAGGATTTCGCAAGCGCTGTTTTATTCTTATCCGTTTTCAAAAATCAAACTGCTCGGCATGGTGTTGTCCACCATTGAACGCGATGAATCGGGCAAGATCGCCTGGGTGAAAGTTGACCGCGAAACCATGTATGAAGCCGATGCTTCAGAAGAAGATTCCGATGGCATCGTCAATCATGCGCTCTCCATTGACGAGGTGATGGCAGTCGCGTTTTTCAAAGAGTTGTCGCCCAAGGTGTATCGCATATCCTTGCGCTCGAAAGGCAAAAACAATGTCGCCAAAGTCGCGGAAGTATTCGGCGGCGGCGGCCATCGCAATGCCGCAGGTTGCCGCATCGAAGGCGATTTTGAAGAAGTCAGACAGCGCGTCATCGAAGGCTTGCAGGCCGCCGTTGGCGTCGCGCCGATTGCCGTCTAACCGGCTACGATCCTTTTTCCTGTTCAACCTCAATCCGGCAGTAAAAGAATTTGCAGTGTGAAAAAAGTAAGGCTCGACCGGCAACCAATTGCGCCGGTTTAGCTCCGTCGAAGCGACCTGTCTATAGAAGGTAGAGCAGTACCAATTCCTTAGCGCCGTAGGCGCGACCCGTGATTATTTAGCCACCACGGGTCGCGCCTACGGCGCTAGAGAACTTCGCGTACTCCATCTCTATAGACAGGTCGCTCCTATGGAGTTACTCATCGGCTCAGTCGTTCCCACTTCAGCTTTACTTTTTTAGCGCTACCGAAAAATTTATAGCTGATGTTGTCGTCATTGTATCGTCAACCGTTGACGTTTGCTTGCCGCATCAGCAAGCGAATAATTTTGTATTGACTCGCCTGCACGCCTAACCTATAAAAAATGAGAACCTAGAAATCGTCGCAAGGTTCATCGTCCCTAGTCTTTGCGGTGACCTACCGCCATTCAATTCTCGTAGTAACGGTAAGGCCGGACAAAGCCCTTCAAAGAGGAGTTCCCGAAACGAAATTTGCGGAGGTGAGAAAATGTCATCTTGGAAATGCACCAATTGCGGCATCGTCAATTTTGCGACAGCGGAAGTCTGCCGCAGATGTCAACTTGCGGCACCCAGTGGTTATGCGGTGAATCAAAATTTGCAGCCGCTTTATCCAGCCCAACCGCCGCAGCACACCTATCAGACGAACGCTCTGGCTCCGCAAACCAATTATCAAACCGGTAATCTGGCGCAGCCTGCTCCATCGCAAACGGCCAAGCCTTCGGCCAACCAAACACCGTATCCCAACGACTATTTGAATCAACCGAATGACGGGCAATATTACTCCTCAGCGCCAACGCAACCGCCGCCGACCCCCTACACGCCTGACCCAGGCTATCAACCAAACAACGGCTATGCTTATCAGAACGGCCATCCCAACAACGGCAATGCGCCAGGACAAATCTATCCCAATTATCCGCCGTACAATTATGCGTCAGACCTCAACGCCGCCAATGATTATTCGCAAGCGCCGACGTATGGCGCACCGGCGATGGCGGCTTATCAAGCCGCTTATCCGAGGGGTTATGGCGCGCAATGCGGCATCTGGCGCGAGGGCAAAAAACTGGTGATGCACAAACACGCCTACCTGCCCGACCGCTGTGTAAAATGCAATGCGCCGACCGATGGCGAATATCTGCATCGCAAACTGTCGTGGCTGCATCCGGCCTGGGCCTTGTTGATTCTGGCGAGTTGGTTGATTTATCTGATCGTGTATCTCGCCATTCGCAAAAAGGCGGAAGTGGATTTAGGATTATGCGAACGTCATCGCGCCGACCGCCGGACGTTTCTGGGCATCAGTTGGGGTGCGGCACTGCTTGGCATCGGCTGTTTTATGTTAGCCATAGGCATTGAAAAACTGGGTTTCATTCTGTTGGGGATTCTGCTGTTGCTCTTTGGCATCATCTTCGGCATCTTCTCGGCCAATATCATTTCGGTTGCCAAAATGGATGACAACTACATCTGGATGCGGCGCGTCAACGAAGACTTCCTGGCAAACTTTCCGCCGACCGGCAATTTTTGAAATAGACTGGCAATCCGTTCAGCCAAGGCTAGAATCTGCGCGTCTGTGCGCTGTTGATTTTCTTTCATCAGTTCGAGGCCGGTGTAAAACTTCGCTTGATTATCAACCCATATAGATATGGTGCGTTCCCTCTCCTCTTGTATCATAAACCCGCTCGTAAGGAAGCGGAAAGAAATAGCATCCCGTTGAGAAGCGGTCTCTGACTGCGAGTCCAGCGGTCAGAGACCGCTTCTCAACGGGAATGATGAGATGATATTTTCTTCCCTGCCCTTATGAAACCGGCTCTTGCAACTTTTCCCACTTCTCTTTCAGCGAGGCCAGGATCATTTTGTACTCTTCGTGGGCGCGCAGCTTTTCCCATTTCGGGTCAACCGCAAACCACGGGTAATTTTCATTGCCCATCGCTACGGCTTTTTCCAGCCATTCAATCGCTTCGTCTTCCTGGCCGTCGAGCGCGTAAAATGACGCCAGCCGATAAGCCACGTCCTGATCGGCTCTCGCCGTTTCGATAACTTTTTCATCAATCAAATCACTGGCTCGCTGCCGTTCACCGAGCGCTACATAACTATGCGCCAGATACAGACGATGGGCGTACAATTCGGGATTCTTCGCCAACACTTCTTCCATAATCTTTGCGGCTTTCGCGTAGTCGCCCTCTTCATAAGCCAACACCGCGCTGTAGGTTTTCAGGTTCGGGTGATTCGGCTCGAAGGCTTTGCCCCTGGCGATTTCACTTTTCGCCTGCGCCAGATCACGCATATAGCCGTAGATGCGGGCGCGATTGTAACTGGCAAAGACCACATCCGTAGGACTGATCTTCAACAGCGCCGCCCATTGCTCCAAAGCCTTTTCGTACTGCCCCGACAGGCGATAAACATAAGCTGCCGCCGAATGCACAGAGGGTTCATTCGGAGCGCGTTTCAGCAAGCGGCGAATCTCCTGTCTGGCAACCTCGGAATTGCCTTCAATCAAATCTATATAGACGAGGCGCACACGCGGCTCGATCAACTTGGAATCCAAGGCCAGCGCTGTATTAAAAGCCGCCTGCGCCCGGGTGTAATACTCCATGCCGCCTATGCCCTTCAACACATAGTTGAGATAACAGACGCCCAGGCCGCTATGCGCCAATGCGAATTCGCCATCCCCATCAATCGCCTGTGCAAACCAAGCAATCGCCTGTTCGAGGTCTTCGACATTGAGCGTCTGGGTGATGAATTTATAGAGCAGGGTGCGCCCTTTCAAATAGTGTTCATAGGCTTCGGCGTTTTCCGTAGGCGCTTTTTTGGCCAGCCGCTGCTCTTCTTTCGAGGTGGTTTTGACGCGCAAGCCTTCGACGATCAGCCGCGAAATGGTGTCCTGCACGGTGATGATGTCTTTGGCGCTCACATCAATTTTTTCGCTCCACAAAATTTCACCGGAGCTTACGTCAACCAGTTGCGGCGTGACGCGAAAACGATCTCCGGCCTTGAGGTAGCTGGAAATCAGCACCGCATCAACGGCCAGTTGCGTGCCAATCGCACGAGGGTCTATCTCTTTGTTTTGAAACTGTGCGATATATGACGACGGACGAACAATCAAATCGCGTATCTGCGCCAACTCGGTGATGACGCAATCGGCCAGACTGAAACTGTAAAAATCGTTATCGGGATTGCCCGACAAATTCTTAAACGGCATGATGGCCAGCGCCTTCTTATCGGTGGATTGCCATATGGAAGGCGCACCGTCGGCTATCGCCGGTGCATAATCGGGAAGCGGCGTCAGGCTGTCGCTCGATTCTTCTCTGACCGGCGGCGGAGCTTTCGTCAACCCTTTGAACAGCCCGGCGATTCGGCCAGCGAAACTTTTGCTCTTTGGCATCGGTTGCGTAGAAGCGCGCAGCGATGCGCTCATGCCGGTGTTGAGATTGCCCTGCACCGCATAGTGACTGCGAACCAGATCGCGCAAATCATCAAGCAGCGCATCGGCATTTTGATAGCGGACGTTTTTATCTTTCGCCAGAGCTTTGGCAATGATCTGTTGCAATCGCAGCGGCGCGCCTTCACCGAGCGGTTCCGGTTCATCGTGCAACACTGCGTGCATGACTTCGACGGAATTTTTACCGCGAAAGGGCAGATGGCCGGTAATCATTTCGTACATCACAGTGCCTGCGGAAAAGATGTCGGAGCGCGCATCAGCGGCTTCGCCTTTGGCCTGTTCGGGTGACATATAACTGGCGGTTCCAAACGGCGTGCCGAGTTGCGTCAATTCGTTGATGATGTGCGAATCTTCGCCGCTGGGTCGGGTCAATTTCGCCAAGCCGAAGTCGAGAATTTTCACCTGTCCGCGTTCGTTAATCATGAGGTTGGCGGCTTTGATGTCGCGGTGCAAGACATTGCGATGATGAGCTTCGGCGAGCGCGTCAATCAGTTGCAGAGAAAAATCCAGCGCCTGATTCAAAGGCAGCGGACGACCATTGATATATTTTTTCAGCGTCTTGCCTTCGACATACGGCATGACGAAAAAGAGCAAGTCTTCGACTTCGTTGATTTCATAAACCGTGCAGATGTTGGGATGGTCTATGGCGGAAGCGGCGCGGGCTTCGCGTAAAAACCGTGTGCGGGCTTTGTCATCGCCGACCAGTTCCGCCGCCAGCGCTTTGATAGCAACGATGCGATGCAGCTTGGTATCTTTCGCCTTATAGACGACGCCCATGCCGCCTTTGCCAATCTCTTTGAGAATTTTATAGTGCAGTATGGTTCGACCGACCATTATTTTTACCTTGAGTTTGATTATACACTGGGTGACAGGGGCAACAAAGAAAATCCGCTGCAACGAAATTGATAGACTAATAATTAGTAACTACCCAGCTTGGTTGAAAATTGGCGGTCGCTTCGTTGTTGCGCCATCGGCGCATAGGAGAGCCAAGGCAGCGGTCAGAGACCGCTTGTCAACGGGAATCATGGGATTATATTTTCTTCCCCTCCTTAGTCAGAGACCGCTGCTCAACGGGAATCATGGGCATATATTTTTTTCCCCTTCCCTTAGTTTTTGCGCCATAGGGGCAGTGGAGAATAGCCCGTGGTGAAGCCACGGGAATGCGTTTTTGCGCCAGAGGCGCACAGGAGATTAGCCAGTGGTGAAGCCACGGGAAGGCGCAGGCAGCTTGGCGGTCGCGCTCTGACAGAGCGCCGGAGGCTGGCGGCAATTCATCTCCTGCACCCTTTCAGGGCGCGAAGAAT
>JACQDB010000057.1 GCA_016201275.1 Acidobacteriota bacterium | reverse complement strand
GGGCAGGAACTTGAACACCCGCCCGTCGCCAAAGGTGATGGTGATCAAATGCGCCTTCGACGGTTGCAGACAGTAACGCGGAATGAAGCCGCCGGTGTAGGTCTCGTTCCAAAATCGCCCCAGCGCCGCCGCCTTCTCCAAACGCACATTGGTGATGCCCAGTTGCCAGCCGACGCCGAAATCGCCCGTGCGTTTATCGCGGGAATCATAAGAGCGCACCACTTCAATGGGCAATCCGGCGACCGGCACACTCAAATCGGCGAACGCCAGAGTGAAATTGCCGACTACTTTTCATTCTGAAAAGTGGGCTGGCGATACCAGTTTGTAGTTAACCATAAAAACTCTTCATACTCCTCTTTGATCTGAGCTATATGGTTCTCTAAGTCCAACACAGGTTCTTGCGAACTTTCCTTCTCCGTGTAACGAAAATTCAAGCGGTAGCCGATGGGGAGAGTCTTCCAGTAGGTCGCTTGCCATTGGGTTACAACTTCCCAAGATTCTGTCCCTTCTATAACGGAGTGGGATTTTTTGAACCAAGGACAAGCAAAATAAGCTTCCACTAGGCTGCGATCACACGAAGCGATATTTGCTTGATTAACGGGGGGAAACCCAAAGTCCCCCGTAACAAATTTGTTCCAATCCGGGTTGGAATACTGTTCCCAACACCTTCCACCTTGTTGAGTGAGCCTGTAATAAATTACAGATCGGCGTGTAAAGCAATCTTCAATTTGGTCGAGAGAAGGTATGAATAAAACATCCTCAAAACGTCTTTTCGTTCGATTATATTCCTCGGCAAGGATGTCACCTCTGCGGAATAAACTATCAAGGGCTTCTTTCAATTCACTTGGGGAAAAATCATGAGGTGGCTCATTGGAATGTTGATTCCACCTGTCCGCAAGTAATTCACCGATTGAGTCCCCTCCCAAAACAATATGGTCTAGCAGCCAGTATTCTATTTTATTCATATTTCCTTTTTCGAGCTTGCTTACAAAGAGGCTTCACTATCTTCAACAGAATCAGTGACTACTACCAAAATGTCAGCACACAACCGATCTTACCGCCATTCTGGTGGCACATCAAAATCATCTCCCGGCTCAGGCTTTTTGTCATCATCTTTAGGGTCCAATTTGAAATTTAATACGGCATATAAATCAATAATTCTTGCATCACCGCTCGAATCATCGCAACAAGGACACATTCCAATTGACCCCGCAGACAAGCCATCTCTAACTTTAAGTATGTTACGATGCTGCCCCACAACATAGCCACTGGAAAGAGAACAAGGACCACCTGTCGCTAGCCCAGTGGTGCCTCTCGTTAATGGTTCTGTCGTGAGACTCCGCAGGACATTGAGAGCCTCAGCTTCACTATTGTGAATATAGTACGGGTTCTGCCTCAGAAGGGCTTCCCTAGTTATATGGTTAGGATAAGCTTCAAAGCATCTTTTTTTCCGCTTTGGCAATTTGCATGGAGCGCCATTGGGTAATGGAGCACCTTCAGATGAAGCCACAGCATTTATTGTACAGACTAAGGAGATCGCAGCAATTGCAGCTAAAGTCATGCGAACATTGAATGTCCCTAACAAAGTCGCAACAGTTTCTAATCCTTTCGGATCCCTGTTATTAATAGGGTTATCTTCAACATAAGTATATTTATGCAAGGATACTGGCAGATATTTTTCTCCTTGAAATGGATCCATCGAGAAAAACCTACCTGTCGCCTGATTCAAATACCTCGCCCGGTTGTAATACAAACCAAGGTGCGAATCGAACTGCTCACCAGCGTACAAATAATCATTGGGCGTCGTACCCGTCCGCTGAATCAACACCCCGAAGGCGTCATAGGTGTACGAATCCGTCACCGCTCCACTCGCATCCGTCAAATATCTCACTGAGCCGTGACCGTCGTAGCCATAAAACGACGCTACCCAATTGCCGCCAATCAATTGCTGCTGCGACAGCCGCGTGTGGCCATACACATAAACTCGCTGCACCGACGAGACGCCAGCGACCACCGCCAACTCCTCGACCACCTGCGCGTAGCCCGTCGCATTATTCGTGTCTACCAGATAGCGCGTCGTCGTCGCACTCGCCCCGGTGCCGACGGTCTTCGACACCCGATTGCCGTCGCCGTCATAGACATACGACACCTCGCTTGGCGTTGAGGCGTTGAGTTTCACCAAGCGATTCTCGAAGTCGTATTGATAAGCATTGCTTGCCGTTGGCGTGGTGCTATCGGGCGACGACACCGTGTTGCCATTGTTGTCGTAAGCATCGCTCGCCAAGCGGTCGTTGCCATCCACCGCGCTCGTCGTTGATGGCACGGCGGCGACGCTCGAGGTCCGCGACAGGCGATTGCCCACCGCGTCATACGAGTAAGTGATGCTGCCGTTGTTGGCGCTCACCGCGTCGTTCGTGATTGTCTCATTGGTTAAGCGATAGAGCGCGTCATACGAATAGCTCGCCACTCGCCCGTTCGCTTCCGTCACGCTGGTGCGATTGCCCGCCGCGCCTAGCGTGTAGGCGTAGCTTGCCAAGCTCGTCGCGGCTTTGCTGCTCGTGAGATTGGTCAAGCGATTCAAGCTGTTGTAGGTGTAGCTCGTGGTCACGCCGTTCGCCGTGTTGAACGATGCCAGATTCCCCACCTCGTCATAGAACAGGCTACTAGAGCCAGTTCCAGGGCGTGTGCCAATCACCGCCGCGTTGTCGGTGACACTGCTCATGCGATTCAACGCGTCGTAGGCATAGCTGGTGTTGACGCCGTTGGTGTTCGAGGAACGAGTCGAGAGCAGATTACTCGCCGCGTCATACGCATAGGTCAGCGTGCCTTGCGGTGTCTGTTTGCTGGTCAGGCGATTGCGCGCATCATAGGTGTACAGCGTCACCCCGCTGCGGTCGCTCATGCTCGCTCGCTGTCCCACCGCGTTGTAGCTGTAGCTGATGCTCGGCTCACTCAAACTCGCATCCGGCGTCTTCGACAGCAAGCGATTCATGGGGTCATACGAATAGCTCGTCACCTTGCCGCGAAAGTCCGTGCGACTCAAAAGATTGCCGACGCTGTTGTAGGCATAGCTCTCCACCTGTCCCAACGGCAAGGTGTG
>JACQDB010000056.1 GCA_016201275.1 Acidobacteriota bacterium | reverse complement strand
GCGAAAAGCTGCGGCATGCTTTTCAACTATCGGCGAGGGTGCAACAATGGATACTTGCATAGAAAGCCTCCAACCTCTTCTGGTAAGCTGTCACCTTGTCTTAATCAGGATTATAACCGCTTGGATAATTCAAAACACAACCGTCGAGAAGATTACATAGAGGCTGAAAGATTTTGTGGATGAATACCAGCGCTACAAACTCACCGGCGAGAAAGCGCTGGCGCAAGTCTCCGATGCGTTTCTCAATAAAGTTATCGGCGCGGATAACAACTCCATAGCGGTCATCGTCCGCCACATCAGCGGCAATTTGATTTCGCGCTTTACCGATTTTCTATCAAGCGATGGCGAAAAAAGTTGGCGCGACAGGGATGCCGAATTTGCCGAAAGGGATTATAGCCGCGCAGAACTTGATGAGTTGTGGCGGCAAGGCTGGCAGGTGCTGCAAGCGGCGCTCGGCGAATTGAGCGATGACGATTTATCGAAGACCATCACCATTCGTGGACAGGTGCATTCGGTCCACGAAGCGCTCGTCAGGTCTATAGCGCACCTCGCCTATCACGTTGGGCAAATCGTTTTGCTGGCGCGCTTTTTCAATGATGGCAACTGGCAATGGATCAGCATTCCGAAAGGCCAATCTCAAGCGTACAACCGGAATCCGACAAGAGAAAAAAGACCGCAGTGATGTAAACCCATGAGCCGCGCATAGCGGAGCAGCGCCGTTGTCACGATTGACCGAATTCAAATTCAAAGTGTATGCTTGGCAGTGTTGACAATTTAACGTGGCGATTTAAAAGGTGAATTGCTCCACATAAAAAACTGCTAAACAACCAGGAGATTTTCAGCCTCGCGTGAGTTTAGCGCGAGGCTTTTATTTTTTTATAGAGGCTTATGAAAGATTTTCGCAAAGCAGTTACCGATGATCGAGTTTATGTTTTCGATGGCGCGATGGGGACGATGATTTATTCGCGTGGGGTTTATATCAATCGTTGTTATGACGAATTGAATCTCACGCAGGGCGATTTGATCCTTGGCATTCAACGCGAATATGTCAAAGCGGGCGCTGACATTATTGAAACCAACACGTTTGGCGCGACCCGCCTCAAGCTGCAACAGTACGGCCTCGAAGACAAACTCAAAGAGATTAATCTGGCAGGCGTTCGCCTCGCCCGCGAAGCCGCCGGAGACCGCGCTTTCGTGGCCGGAGCCATAGGTCCTTTGGGCATTCGTATAGAGCCTTACGGCGCGACCTCTGTCGAAGAAGCGCAGGATTTATTCCGTGAACAGGCCAGCATTTTTCTTGAAGGCGGCGTGGATTTGTTCGTGCTGGAAACCTTCTCTGACCTTGCCGAAATTCATCAAGCCATCATCGCCGTGCGCTCAATCTGCGATTTGCCCATCGTCGCGCAGATGACCATTCAAAACGATGGCAGCACCAGCTATGGCACGTCGCCGGAAATTTTCACCAAGCGCTTGGATGAATGGGGCGCGGATGTGATCGGTTTGAATTGCAGCGTCGGCCCGCACGCCATGCTCGACGCTTTAGAAAAGATGCGCGAGGTCACCAATCGCAAATTGTCGGCGCAGCCCAACGGCGGTTTGCCTAGACAATTTGAAGGGCGCTTGATGTACATGGCGTCGCCCGAATACATGGCCAAATACGCCAAGCGATTGATTCAATCGGGGGCGAAATTCATCGGCGGTTGTTGCGGCACAACGCCCAAACACATCAAGCAAATCGCCAATGCCGTAGCCGCTTTATCGCCCGGACGCTCGACCGTTCAAGTGCTGGAGAGCGCCGGTTTGCCCACCGATGTGCAGCCGACGCCACGCGCCGAAAAATCGCAGTTCGCCAAAAACCTCAGCGCAGGCAAATTCGTCACCTCCGTGGAAATCGTGCCGCCCAGAGGTTGCGACCCGGAAAAGATGCTGGAAAGCGTCAGCATTTTGAAGCAGGCGGGGGTTGATGCGGTCAATGTGCCGGACGGCCCACGGGCGCAATCGCGCATGGGAGCGCTGGCGGTTTCCACCTTGATTGAACAGCAGGTCGGCATCGAATGCGTCGTGCATTACTGTTGCCGCGACCGCAACTTGTTAGGCATGACAAGCGATTTACTGGGGGCGGCTGGACTAGGCTTGCGAAACTTTTTAATCATCACCGGCGACCCGCCCAAAATGGGACCCTACCCGGAAGCCACCGCCGTCTTTGACATTGATTCGATAGGTCTGGTCAACATGGTCAATCGCTTGAATCACGGCCTCGATATTGGCGGCAACCCGATTGGCAAACCGACATCGTTTTATGTAGGCGTAGGCGTCAACCCCTGCGCCGTTGATCTGGATTACGAGTTGAAGCGCTTTGAGTGGAAAGTCGAAGCGGGCGCGGAGTATGCCATCACGCAACCGACTTTTGATGTCGAGCAACTAAAGGTTTTTTTGCAACGCATAGAGCCTTGGCGGATTCCTGTGATTGCCGGTATCTGGCCGCTGGTCAGTTATCGCAACGCCGAATTTTTAGCCAACGAAGTTCCCGGCGTCGTCGTGCCGGAAGAAATTTTGCAACGCATGAATCGCGTGACCGACAAGGACGCGGCGCGTGAAGAAGGACTGAAGATTGCGCGAGAAACTTTATTAGAAGTGCGCGACTTGGTGCAGGGCGTGCAGGTCTCCGCGCCGTTTGGCAATGTCAAATATGCGCTCGATGTATTTTCGGTGTTGTAGGTGTCCGGGGTTGGCGGTTGGGTGTTAGAATGATTCATCTATTCCCCCTCGACTTCTGACAGCTAATTTGGAGTAGCACAAATGCAAAAACGCTATTTGACATTCTTATGCGGGTTCGCTGTTTTGGCTCTCGCCTCGTCAAGCTTGGCACAAGAGCCGGTGACCCTCAAACAACTGCAAGGCTATCTCGATAAAATGGCGTTGAAATATGTCGTGCATCCAAAGAACGACAATGCCTTGGTGGTGACCACTGCGGAGAATGAAGCGGCGGAACGGCTAGACCTCTACATTGAAATTCGCAAAGACCAGACGGTGGTGTTGACCGCTTATGCGAAATCGAAAGGCCGCTATTTCAATCTGGCGCGGGTCGCCGAAAAAGAAAAGTTGTTGCAACGACTATTGGAAGAAAACTACGCGAGCTTCACGACTTTTTACCTAGACAAGCAGGGCGACATCGGCGTGCGTTTTACTTTCACCACCGAAGACGGCTTGGGGTATGAATCATTCAGCTCCGGGGTCAACGAAGTGCTTCGCATCGCCGATCAGTTCACGCCTAAGCTGGACGAGTATATGCAAAAGCCGGCACCGGCAACCGCGCCGGACGGGAAGCTTGAAAAGCCCGTAAAACCCGACAAAGAGAAGAAGGACAACGGTGATAAACATAACGAAAAAATTATTAATGCAGCGCCTGCGGCATACGAGTTTCGCGTTTGCGTTGGGTGAAGCGCCGCCATTTGCATCGCGCCGCAAGCGGTCGCCAGCACCCCAAAGCGCCGCTGTAAAAGCCGGATGACGAACCGTTATGTTTCAAACTCTACAGCCACAGGTTGCATCTACGAGGTGATGATATGAACAAGAAGATGATATGGATTTTGCCCCTGGTGTTATGCGTTTTGGTTCAACAAGCTGCCGCCCAAGACCCCGTGCCGACGGAGAAGCCAAGAGTCGTCAGGCCGCCTGCACCCAAACCGCTCATCGAAATAGTCAAACAGTACGCCGTGCTGGTGGGCGCGACCATTGACGACGCGAAAAGCACGGCGACGATGATTGTCTCGAATCATCCCGACTCGAAAGGCAACAAAACCAACGTCGTCATACTGCACGACAGGAAGAAAAATTTTCTCGGTTTTTATATCTACAATTTCGGCAGCGTCAAAGACCTGCAAAACCGCGAAGAGGTCTTCAAATATCTGCTTTCGATAAACGACGCGATCACCATCGGCAGCTTCTTCGTGGATACCGACCAAGACATCGGCTACAAGTATCTGACCAGCACGGCGCAGAGCCTGAATCAAAAAGCGTTCGAGGCGATTTACCTGACGATGATAGCCGTAGCGCGTGAACACAAGCCGGAGATACGCAAACTCCTGAGCGCCAACAAAGAAGAAAAGCCGCCACAGGCCAGAAAAGTTACAGAAGAAAAACCGCCGCTGCGTTGAGCGCGCAACGACGAGGTTGAAATTGACTAATGGGTGAAGCAAAAAAATGACCGGACGAAGATTTATTTTAAGCTCCGTGACGACGCCTTTAATTGCCGCTGTAGTGATGTTTGCGGCGGAGGTGTTTCGCGGCGAGTTGAGTTGGGCGCAGAGTGCTGCAACGCCGCTTCTGCGCTTCTTTGTGTATGTCTTGGTTGCCGAACTTTTCGTAGCCCTGCCGTGTCTGGCGTTGCTGCGCTATCGCGGCGTGCGTTTGTTGACGGCCTCGGTCACAGGCGGCGCGCTGGCGGGACTGTTGAGCGCGCTGGTCAAACCGTTCTGTAGCGGTTTTTCCTTCAACGCGCTTTTTTTATTCATCATCGTCGGCGCGTTGTCGGGCGTCGTCTTCTGGTTCACGGCGTTCTGGAAATCGGACTACGAAGTTCAGGAGATTGCTTGAACTGCTTCGTTGATTCTGGTACGGAGGACGAAGGAGGATGATAAGAAAAATCCTATTCGGTACAATAGCTGCTTCATTGGTTGCAACAGCAGTGCTTTGCATTTGGGGAGTCATCTCTCTGGTATGGTTAGGTCATTCCGAAGAAATATTGCCGCAAGATGTGCTGGAATTTGCGCCGATAATTTTTGCTTTTGTCTTTTTCGCAGGCAGTTGGGCAGGGGGGTTGTTTACCTATCTGCTTCGGCTGACTGGCTTGAGTGATTTTCAAGCTTCTGCCTGGGCAGGATTTGCCAATGGGTTGGTTTGGGGTCTGGTTGCCAGCAGGGGGCGAAATGTTGAAAGTGTGCCTTATTATCTGACTTTTTGCATTGCAGGTTTCTTAGCAGGTATAGCGTTTTGGTTTGTTGTGTATCGCAATAAGGATGAAGTCACATCACTTTCATTACTTTCATCCGTTAAAAAATAGTTGAGTTCAGACAAAGAGCTTTATTGATGACAGACAGAGAAGCACGAATCAAATTACTCGAAGAAGTTTTAGCCGAGCGCATACTTCTGCTTGATGGCGCGACCGGCACGGCGGTGCAGGCTTGCGATCTTCACGCCGAAGATTTTGGCGGCGCTAATCTTGAAGGCTGCAATGAAAATCTGGTCTTCACGCGCCCAGACGTGGTGCTGGATATTCATCAGAAATATCTCGAAGCCGGAGCCGACATCATCGAAACCAACACCTTCGGCGGCACCTCCATCGTGCTTGCCGAATACGATTTGCAGGACAAAGTTTTCGAGCAGAATAAACTTGCTGCCGAACTCGCTCGTCAAGCCGCCGCCGCTATGTCCACACCGAACAAACCGCGCTTCGTAGCTGGTTCCATAGGCCCTACGACCAAAGCCATATCGGTTACCGGCGGCATCACGTTTCCAGAACTCGCGGATTCCTTTCACGATCAGGCGGCGGGACTCGTCGCCGGTGGTGCGGATATTCTGCTGGTTGAAACCATGCTCGACACGCGCAATATCAAAGCCGCTTTGATAGGCCTCTGGCGGCTCTTTGATGAACTCGGTTTCAAACTTCCGTTGATGGTTTCGGCAACTATCGAATTGATGGGAACCATGCTTGCCGGACAGACCGCCGAAGCCTTGGCGGTTTCGGTGATGCACGCCGATCTGCTCTCGCTTGGTTTGAATTGCGCCACCGGGCCGGAGTTGATGACCGACCACCTACGCAGCCTTGCCACCATCAGCGAGCAGCGTCTCTCCTGTTATCCGAACGCCGGTTTGCCCGACGCCGACGGCAATTATCTGGAAACGCCTACGGAGTTCGCTTCCACCATCGAGCGCTTTGTTGACCACGAGTGGTTGAATATCATCGGCGGTTGTTGCGGCACAACTTATGAACACATACGCGCACTGGCGCAGATGGTCGAAGGCAAACGCCCGCGCCTGCCGCAAAAACATCATCGCACCTTGTTTTCGGGCATTGATTTTGTCGAAGCCAGCGACGACCAGCGCCCGCTCATCGTCGGCGAACGCACCAACGAAGTCGGCTCCAGAAAATTCAAACGCCTGATTACCGAAGAAAAATATGAAGAGGCCGCCGAAGTCGGTCGCCAGCAAGTCAAAAGCGGCGCACAAATCATTGACGTGAATTTACAGAACGCCGACCGCGAAGAACTTTACGACATTGACCGCTTCTATGAAAAATTGATTCGTCTGGTCAAAGTGCCGATCATGATTGATACCACCGACCCCGTGGCGATTGAACAATCGCTCACCTACTGTCAGGGCAAATCCATCATTAATTCCATCAACCTCGAAGACGGCTTGGAAAAATTCGAGCGCGTCACGCCGCTGGCGCGCAAGTACGGCGCAGCCTTAATCGTCGGCTGCATAGACGAAGACAAAGAGCAGGCGCAGGCCATCACGCGAGAACGCAAACTGGAAATCGCACGACGTTCGCACCAATTGTTGAGCGAAGATTTCGGCATACGCGAAGAGGATATTATTTTCGACCCGCTGGTTTTCCCTTGCGCCACGGGCGATCAAAATTATGTAGGCAGCGCCGTCGAAACCATCGAAGGCATACGGCTGATTAAAGCAGCGTTGCCGAATACCAAAACCATTTTAGGCATCAGCAATGTGTCGTTCGGTTTGCCCGAAGCGGGACGCGAAGTTTTGAATTCGGTCTTTCTGTATCACTGCACCAAAGCCGGTCTTGACCTGGCGATTGTCAATTCCGAAAAGCTCGAACGCTACGCCTCGATTCCCGAAGACGAGCGCCGCCTTGCCGAAGATTTGTTATGGAATCGCGGCGCGGATCCGATTGCTGCTTTCGCCGCGCATTTTCGTAGCGCTACGTCACGCAATAAAAAAATTGCTTCGGATTTGCCGCTTGATGAACGGCTGGCAAATTACATTATCGAAGGCACTAAAGAAGGCTTGATTGACGATTTGAAGGTGAAGCTACAGGACGCCGCGCCGCTTGAAATTATCAACGGGCCTTTGATGAAAGGTATGGATGAAGTAGGCCGCCTCTTCAACGCCAATGAATTAATCGTTGCCGAAGTCTTGCAATCCGCCGAAGCCATGAAGGCCGCCGTGTCGTATCTGGAACAGTTCATGGAAAAGAGCGACACCTCGTCGCGTGGCAAAGTAATACTGGCGACCGTCAAAGGCGACGTTCACGACATAGGCAAAAATCTGGTGGATATTATTCTCTCCAACAACGGCTACAACGTAGTGAATCTAGGCATCAAAGTGCCGCCCGAAATTTTGATTCAAGCGGTGCGCGAACATCACCCCGATGCGATTGGTTTATCGGGCTTGCTGGTGAAATCTGCACAACAGATGGTCATTACGGCCAATGATTTGAAAGATTCAGGAATTGATTTGCCTATGTTGGTTGGCGGTGCGGCGTTGTCGGATAAATTCACGCGCACGAAAATCGCTCCGGCCTATGCCAACACCGTCGTCTATGCGAAAGACGCGATGAACGGTTTGGATATTTTGAATCGCTTGATGGACACCGAGGCGCGTGCCAAACTCGAAGCCGATTTACTGGCGCAGGATTTGAACGCCATCGCGCCCGCGCCGCAAATTCATTTCCCCGAAAGCCAACAGCGCAGCACCAGAGTTTCGCTTGAGGTAAAGATTCCCGCTGTGCCTGATCTTGAGCGCCATATTTTAGAAGTCGCAGACCTTGACGACATCTGGAGCTACATCAATCCGCAGATGTTGTATGGCAAACATCTCGGTTTTCGCGGACGCTTCAAAGAAATGTTAGAGGCTGGCGATAAAAAAGCCATTGAACTCGAAGAAAAAATCGAACGGGTGAAAGACGAGTGCCGACGTGGAGCGATGCGTGTGCGCCTGTTGTGGCAGTTCTTTGAAGCCGAATCTGTAGGCAACGCGATACAGCTTTTCAGCGGCAGAAATTCCGCCTCGCCCGTCGAGACGTTCGTCTTCCCGCGCCAACGCAAAGAAGATGGCTTGTGTTTAAGTGACTTCGTGTTGCCGCCTGCAACCGACGAACACGGTGAACCTCAACGCGACCACATAGCGATGTTTGTAACGACGGCAGGCGCAGGGATACGCGCACGGGCCGAAGCCGCCAAACAGCAGGGCGAGTTTCTGCATTCTTATGCATTGCAGGTGCTGGCCTTGGAAACCGCCGAAGCCGCCGCCGAATGGTTGCACGCACACTTGCGCGCCGCTTGGAGTTTGGCCGACCGGCAAGACCTGTCGCGTCAAGCATTATTTCAAGCGCGTTATCGCGGCAAGCGTTATTCCTTCGGCTATCCGGCCTGCCCGGAATTGGATTCGCAAGCGGGCTTATTCAAACTGCTGCGCCCGGAAGAGATCGGCGTAGAACTGACGGAAGGCTTCATGATGGAGCCAGAAGCAAGTGTTTCAGCAATGGTCTTTCATCACCCCGACGCAAATTATTTTTCCGTCGGCGCACAGGCGTTGGAAGAAGCAACTGCCGATTGAGTTTTTCGTCTGACGAAGAAGCCTCGTCAAAATAAAGTATTAGATTTTTTCGTCTACTACGCTGGAAATTAAGAAAATTGATAATTGAATATGGAGTAAATTGGCATAAACCTCGATTTGCAACAAAAGGTTTATCAAAAAATCTTGTTTCCACTGTACTTAATAGTTCTTCGCATCCCAAATCAAAACATCTTTCCAGTGGTTCTCTTGCAAAAATGGCAGGTACTCTTTCTGGCCTTTCAAGTAGTAGCCTAAAAACGCAACGCTGTACGAGTTGATAATTTTGTAGGTGGTCTCCATCGAAGTGAACTCAAACGCTTCACCGGTAGCGCGGCGTTTGCCTTTGCCGACGCCATCGCCGAATTGTTTGTTCAGTTTGAACATATCCGTAAACGAAAAATGTCCGCCGTTTTTTAACTCCAACAAAAACGCCGGCCCTTTGTGAATTTCATGATTCCGGCGAATCAACAGATTGCCCGCCTCGCCCAACGTGCGGTCTTCCGTGCCGAGCATTCTCAGCGTCGGAACCAGTAAATTGGTATGCGTAGCGGGTGCGCCCGACATGGCGATCACCGCTTTGAAGCGCGGGTCGGCGTCCGCTGCCCAATGCGCCGTAAACGAACCGAAAGACATTCCCGAAATCGCAGCGTGATCCGTATCAATTTTTCCCGCGAAGCGTTGATCGCCGCCTTTGTCCCATTCCATCATCTTGTCCAGCAAAAAGCTCACATCAAGGGGACGGTCTTGGGCTGATTGAGCGCGCTCCGACCCTTGCATAAGAATCAGCTTGCCGTTGATGATCGTCATGCGAGCGTTGCCGGTGTGGTCTGCCGAAACGACGATGTAACCGTGCGAGGCGAGATAGTCGCACCAGAAGGTATTTTGATGACGGGTGCCGCCGTTGCCATGCGAAAAGACGACCAGTGGATAGCGGCCTTCGCGGACCTTGGCGTTGCGTACCGATTCATCCCAGAAGATTTTATCTATCGCCGCCAAGGGGAATTTATAAGCGCTCTTGATCTGCGCGTCAATTTCCGGCGTCGCGGCAGTAGGAATAAAATCCGAGTATTTATTCTTAGGCTTGTTGCGGGCATCATTGGTCGCCGGATACCAGATTTCCGTGACCAGAGTGCGCGCTTCTTTGGTGAGATTGTCGGTGCGACTTTTATCAACCAAGACCGTAGTGGTGACACCGACGGGAAAGGGGCCAGTACCAAGCGGATCAACAAAGCGCGGCGTGTTGCGCTTGGCATTTTTGTGATCGTCGGCGGTCGCCAATGGCACCAACAGAGCTGCAATCAACCAGACTTGAAGGGCAAACAAAATCAATTTTCGCATGAACTGTTCCTCAATGAAGGTTTGACAGGAAGAAAAGTAAATGGTTGCGGCGGCTATGCCGCTTTGCTGTGCGGAAAGCCGGTGATACCTTGAAATTGGCTCCTGTAGCCGGTTTCAAGGCATCGCCTGATTGGTGACCGGGCCGCTGATTAAAACCAAAGCATTTGACGGAAGGGCAAAGCCCCTACGCACAGCAAAGCGGCGCAGCCGCAAAAACAGCATCAATCAACACCGTACTATAGCTTTTTAGAAAATGTTTTCCGCGAAAAAGGGGCAGCGAAGTTTGGCCTTCTGCCGGAAGGCGGAACGCCAAACTTTTTTTCTTATAGCGCTTTCATTTGCCCACGACTATGACACCGGGTTGAGAGGCGATCTGTGACCGCCTCTCAACCCATCGCATACCGCTGCAAGCACGGCGGTCACAGACCGCCTCTCAACCCATCGCATACCGCTGCAAGCACGGCGGTCATAGACCGCCTCTCAACCCATCGCATACCGCTGCAAGCCGCTATAGCCTCTGTAGCAACTGAAAATTTCAAGCCGAAGATTAACGCTCGACGGCCAGGGCTACGGCGTTGCCGCCGCCTAAACATAAAGCTGCGAGGCCGCGCTTGGCGTCTCGGCGTTGCATCTCGTACAGCAATGTCACCAACACTCGTGCGCCGCTTGCGCCTATCGGATGGCCTAAAGCGACCGCGCCGCCGTTGACGTTTAACTTCGCTGGGTTGATGCCGAGTTCGCGTGTGATGGCGACGGCCTGCACGGAAAAGGCTTCGTTCAATTCGATCAAATCCACTTCGTCCAAATGCCAACCGGCGCGCTCCAGCGTCTTCTGTATAGCGATGACCGGAGCCATCATTACCAGTTTCGGTTCAACGCCGCTGGTCGCCTGCGCGACGATGCGCGCCAGCGGTTGGCGGCCTAAACGCTTGGCCACATCAGCTGAAGTGACCACCAGAGCCGCCGCGCCATCGTTGACGCCGGGAGCGTTGCCTGCGGTCACTGTGCCGTCTTTTTTGAATGCCGGTTTTAATTTCGCCAACGCTTCAAACGAAGTATCAGCGCGAGGGCCTTCGTCGGCGCGTATGATGAGCGGCGCGCCTTTGCGTTGCGGAATTTCTACGGGCGTAATCTCTGCATCGAAGCGTCCGGCTTGCATGGCCGCTAGGGCTTTGCGATGCGAATTCACCGCGTATTCATCCTGTTCTTCTCGCGTGACGTGATAGCGTTCCGCGACCACTTCGCCGGTGTTGCCCATGTGCCAGTTGTCGAAGGCGCACCACAAACCGTCGCCGATCATGGAATCAATCAACTCGCCGTTGCCCATGCGATAGCCTTGCCGGGCATTCTTTAACAGATAGGGTGCGGCGGTCATGGATTCCATACCACCGGCCAGAGCGATTTCGATTTCCTCAGTTTGAATGGCGTTTGCCGCCAACATCACGGCGCGCAAACCCGAACCGCAAACCATATTGATGGTCACGGCGGCAACTTGATCGGGGATGCCTGCGCGCAAGGCGACTTGCCGCGCAGGGTTCTGCCCGTTGCCCGCCTGCACGACGTTACCCATAAACACTTCGTCAATCGAGGCCGCTTCTATACCGGCTCGCTCAATGGCAGCGCGAGCGGCGACCAAACCCAGATCAATGGCGCTCAACTCTTTGAATTGTCCCAGGAGTTTACCTATGGGCGTTCTCGCGCCCGCTAAGATGACTGCTTCTTTCATATGATGGCTCCTTGTAGCGTTGCTGAATTATTGATGCGACTGAATACCGATTCTACCCAACTTCCTTGCCGTGGCAAAAGCCCGAAAGAGGAGTTTTGGTAGTGTCCGGTTCAGGCGTGAAAATACAATCCGTTTCCCCGCCGCGAAGGGCGCTAGTGAATACGCAGGTGAGAGAACCAGGCGCTGGCTTTGTGATGTTCGTGAGCGTAGAGCTGACATTGATGAGATTCTAATCCTGATTCAGAAGTCAGGCGGCAAGCGCTAGACCTTCAGTCGGGAAGTGAATCAAGCTTCAGCATACGTGCCTGGGTAGCTTTTGATGGTCGGCAGCCCACAGCCTGAGCTTGCTTCCCTGCGTCTTTGACGTGGCGTCATCGCTTGACACCGATGGTTAGATTGCCGGAAAATTCCCTAGCCCGAATTATAAACCCGTGCTTCCTCTCGGTCTCGAGGTGTCTTATGAAAAAAGCTATTCAGTTTTGTGCGCTGTTGGCGATAGGCGCGCTGGTGTATGCGAATATACCTCAAGCTCAGGCTGCCAGTGCGGCGTTGGGTTCGATTCGCGGTTTCATCAAAGACGGTCAAGGCAATCCGCTCATCGGGGCTTCGGTCTTCGTCTTGAGCGAAGCCGAAGCGTCGGCCATCAAAATCATTAAGCGCGCCAGCACGGATAAAGAAGGCAAATTTCTCGCTGTGGGTTTATTGCCCGGTCGCTATTTGTTGAAAGCCGAAGCGACGGGCTTTGCGCCGATAGCCTTTCCGGCGGATGTGCAACCGCGCAAGGTGATCGTCTTCGATTCCATATTGATGCGCCGCGAAGGCACGCTTGCCGAAAAGACCAGTTTGAATCTTGACCCGAAATTTGCAGCACGCCGTTCACGCGGTTCCATCTTTCACCTCGATGAAAACAAGTCCACCACCGCAGAGGCCGAAGACGATCAGACCATCGCCTTAACGCCGCGCAGCGACGAGTTGCACGGCTTTGTTCACGCCTTCAATCAAACTGCTGTCAGCAACAACTCGGAACTTGGCTCGATGACCGGCGTCAACTTTGCCGTGGCGCAGCAGATCGGACGTGATGCCAACGTGGTGTTGAGCGGACAGTTGGCGCACGGGGAAGGCGCGATGCAGCGCTTTGAAGCCTTGACCACAGGACACGCGGGCGACAAACATAAACTCAGCTTGGCTTTGGGCTATGCGCGCTTCACCTTTTCGCGGCACAATCGGTCGCCGCAAATCGGGCAGTTTTCGTTATCGGCAACCGACACCTGGCAGGTCGCAGGGCCGGTGCTGGTGGTTTATGGATTAGAGTTTGCGCGCTTCACCGACGGTGCTTCGGCCACCAGCGTGCTGCCGCGCTTTGGCATAGCCATTGACGCCGGAGCGCGCACCCGCTTGTTCGCAGGACTGACGCCCGGAGCCTCGGTTGACGAACAGGCAAAGGTCAATCTCGAATCCGGCGAGATCATTTTCTCGCAACCGAAAACTCCGGCGCTGTCGCCGGAAGGCGCGCCGATGATGGACAGCAGCTATCGCTTGCAAGTCGGCACCGAGAGAATTTTATCGGACAAATCATCCGTAGAGGTGATGGCCTTTTTTGATACCGTTTCCGGTCACGGCATCGGGTTGTTAGCCATTCCGTTTGATCGCGTTGAAGACGACTCGGCGTTTTACACAGCGCCTCAAAAAGGTCGCGCACGCGGTCTTCGCGTCGTTTATAATCGTCGCCTCAACAAGGTGCTGGATACCTCTGTGGGCTATGCCTGCGGCGAAGGCCAGGAGTTGAACCGACGTGGCATCACCGACCCGGCGCACTTATTTGCCAACCGCACCTTTCAAATTGTTGCCGCCAGAATCAACGCCAATTTCATCAGCACGGGAACGCGCATCTCGACCGTGCTGCGAATCGCGCCGACCCGCGCCGTCTTTGCAATTGATCCGTTTGCCGGGCAAATGGCGACTTATGATCCGAACCTCAGCATTTCAATCAATCAAAGTTTGCCGACCTTTGGACTACTGCCCGGTCAACTGGAAGCCGTCGTGGATGTGCGAAATCTGTTAGACCAACAAGCAACGGTTGCGGATGAACGACAGCAATTGATTAGCAGCCGTTTCAACCGTCTGGTGCGCGTCGGTCTGTCTATGAGATTTTAAGCGGCCAAGGGTTCGCATATAAAAATGTTCTGCGACCGTAACGATTCTTAAAATGATGCCCCTGAAAAATGTCCCCTTACAGGCAGTTAAAGCTTTGCCCCTGTGCCTGTGGCGCAGGCTGATCACAGGGACAGGAAAAGTGGAGAAGCCATCCGAAAACTTGGATGGTTTCCGAAAATATGGAAGTCGAAGGGTCTGTGCAGAGGGCGTTGATGGCCGAAACCGCAATGTTTTGGCTTCGACCATCATAAAGAAAAGGTCGGAATAAGAGTTGCTAACAATCAATTATTATTCTGCTCCGGTCCCCTAAGCGCTTCACGAGGTGATGATGAACTACCTGATGAACAAGGCAAAACTGTTCGCCGTACTGGCGATCACGATTGGCCTTGTGGTCTTGGGGGTTCTCAATCTGCGCGACCGTCTGGCGTCACCAGCGGTTGCCGATGATGGCGTCGAGTGGGTGAACACGGCAAAAGGATTGCGCGCCAAAGCGGTGCGCCCAGATGTGCATATCGCCGTCCGGAAGGGCGACTTCCTGCGCGCCGTTTACTATAAAGGCAAGTATGAAGAAGTGGACAACCCCGAAACCGTGTCGCGCTATCTACAGGAACAAGGCGTCGGCAATGATGCGCGCTATGTCATCGAAAGAAAAAATCACGTTCTGCAATCCATCTACAGACTGGACGAACCGCTCTACGATGTAGATTTCAAAGTCACCACGATGCCGCAGAATCTGGGGCGCGGCTTGTATCTGGCCTTCATAGGCATCGTCTATCTGGCGATAGGTTTGTTCGTGTTGTTCCGGCAAAATCGCGCCGCTTTGACGTATCACTTCTTCGGTTGGTTTCTCATCTCTTTCGTGGTCTATTTTTTCAGCCCGACACGCGTGGGCAATCAGTTTGATATAATCATCAGCTTTCTGGACGCTTCGGCACTGGCGCTGTTAGCGCCGCTGTTCCTGCATTTTTGTGCCAACTTTCCTTCCGATAAACCGTTGTTCCGGCGCTCACGATTTCTCGCCAGCCTGCTCTATTTTCCGGCGTTCGCGTTGGTAACATTTGAAGCCTTGTGGCACTTTGCGCCTACGGTTTATACCAGCAGTGCGTTGGGTTTGGTGGGCAAAAGTCTGGACAACATCGAATTGATTCATTACGCCGCCTTCTTTGCCATCGGCAATGCGTTATTGATTCGCACCTTCATCAAAGCGCAAAGGCCGCTGTTGCGCCAGCAACTCAAATGGATTGTCTGGGGGCTGGGCTTGTCGGTACTGCCATTCGTGGCTTTGTATCTGGTGCCGTACATCTCGAACATCGAGATACCGCCGATAATTGAAACGCTGGCTTATGTGCCGTTGATTCTGATTCCGGTTTCGTTTGGCTATTCCATCGTGCGTTACCGTTTGATGGACGTTGACGTGATTATGCGGCGCAGCTTTGTTCACGTCTTGGCGACGCTGGTGGTGGGCGCGATTTACATGGCGGTTTTATTAGGCGTCGGCGATCTGGTGAAATTCATCTGGGCGACTGCCGATTTGAATTCCTGGAAAACACGCTCTGTGCTGATCGTCGGTATGCTCATCGTCACCATGCTGTTTGCACCGATCAAAAACAAGTTGCAGATTTGGGCAGACCGCTGGTTTTATGGCGAAAGCTACAGCCTCAGAACGGGCTTGCAGGATTTCGGCAGAACCCTGGCGCAGACCACCGCCTTGCCGCAGTTGCTGGATTCTCTGGTGCGTCGCTTGTCTTCCATGCTCTCGGTTCGCAAAATCGCCATCTTCATCGAAGACGCCAATTCACCCTCCGGCTTTCGTTTGGCGCACGCTTCCGAAATTGATTCCGACATCAGCTTGCCCAATGATATTAAAAACATCATACGGATGCGTGCCATCGGGCGCGGCTTTATTTCGGCTAATGATTTGACCAAGGAAGAGGCGTGGTCTTTCGAGGCACTGCTGGGCGGTTCACGCGCTTACACCACAGGCGCTCTGGGATTGCGCCAGACTACGCCTTTTGAAAACGGCGCTGATCTTCAGGCGCTGGACCTCAGCTATGCCGATTTCAATCCGGCGAGCGCCACCGAGCGTTTGACCAAAGAGTTGTACTACTTCGTGCCGTGCGTGGTGCGTGATCGTATGGTGGCGATTCTGTGCGTCGGGCGCACTACTTCGGGCGCTCTGTTGACCAGCGAAGACACTGAACTGCTCAGAGCGTTGTCAGGTTATGTCGCCGTCGCTATTGATAACAGCGTGTTGTACCGGTCGGAGATTGAAAAGGCCGGAGAGTTGGCGCGGCTTAAAGAGTTCTCGGAAAACATCATCGAAAGCGTCAACGTCGGCATACTGGTAGTTGATGTCGAAGGGCGCATCACCACTTGGAACAGCGCGCTGGAAACCATGATGGGCATTGCGCGAGACCGCGCTTTGCGGCGCAGCATTCACGACGTTCTTGATAACGATTTAATCGAAACCCTGCAAAATGTTTCGGGGCAGGAAAATTGGGCATTGCGCCAAACGCGCCACATCTATAAATACAACGCCGCCACCGAAGATGGTCGCCCTTTGACGCTCAATATTTCGCTAGCGCCTTTTGAAGCAGCGCGTGGCATCATCACTGGCACGCTCATCGTTTTGGAAAACGTCACCGAACGGGCGCATCTGGAAAAACAACTGCTCGAACGCGAGAAACTTTCTTCTATAGGTTTACTGGCGGCGGGCGTAGCGCACGAAGTCAACACGCCGCTTGCCGGCATTTCGTCTTACGCGCAGATGTTGATTCAACAAATCCCTGCCAACGATCCGAAACACAAATTGCTGGAGAAGATTCACGTACAGACCTTGCGAGCTTCAGGCATCGTCAACAACCTGCTGAATTTTTCGCGCACCGGCGATAGCGATTTCCGCGAAGTCAATATCAATCAGGTGCTAGACGATACGATTCAATTGCTGGAGCCGCAACTTCGCAACAGTCGCGTTGACATCGTGCGTCACTACGGGCCGGAATTGATTCCGGCGCACGGCAATGCTTCAAAGTTGCAGCAGGTGTTTATGAATCTGATCTTGAATGCGCGGGACGCCATGCCCGAAGGCGGCAGGTTGACGATTCAAACGCGCATGGTGGAGACCTCTCTGGTGATTGATTTGCGCGACACCGGACAAGGCATCAAAGCCGAAAACATCGCTCGCATTTACGACCCTTTCTTTACCACCAAAGACGTAGGCCAAGGCACAGGGCTTGGCCTGGCCATCTCTTACGGCATCATTCAGGAACACGGCGGACGTATCTTCGTCGAAAGCCGCCTCAACGAAGGCGCGCACTTCACTATCAAACTGCCCACCGCTTACGCCCGTCAGATGCAAGCCGCCAGCGATTAAAGCAAAAGGTAAAAGGCCAAAAACCTGTTACTCAAGGTTGCGGCTCTACCCTGCTCAATGCAAAATTTTGCTTTCGCCTTCGCGGTCTTTCTGCCAATCGCTTTGCCGTCTGAAAAGTGAAAGCGATTTTGTAAACCTTCAACTCACCACATCATTGACAGGCACGCGGCTCCAATAAACAAAATCCGTTACTGCCGGTTGGCCGCTTAAATTCTTCACGAGTTGCGCGATTTGTCCGCGATGATATAACGAATGCCCGAATAACTGCGTGAGAATTTCTTCAATGGAGTTGCGAAAACGGGCGCTGTCAAGGCTCTGATATTCAAACACGCGCTCTAATTCTTCATCGTCGAGTCGCGCCAGATAATCATCCCAAAGCGCGTGCATCTGGGCAGCCAGCGCTTCCAGGTTTTCCAACGCGACCGCTTGCGGAAACAGCTCATCAATTGGTTCAGTCGAGACGCCGAACCGATAGAGCCACAGCTTGCGAGCGGCGACGAGGTGAGCGAACAGACGCACGGCTTTGTGAAACTCGGTGCTGGCGCGTTGCGCTTCGGGAACGGTTTGCAACGACAAAAAAGTTTTCGCGTGCGCCTCTTTTTCGTACTCAAACCAGCGGCGGAATCGGTCTGTCATAGAAGTCGTCATAATGGATTCACTAATGAGAGCGATTGAAATCAACGTCTTGCTGCAACGCCGATGCTCTTGAAAAAGCCAATAAAGACGGGCGTTTTTTAATAACCCGATTTTTTGAAAGACTGCGAAAGAAGATGCGAATGTTGCGGGATGCGTTCCCCGCCGCTCTATCCGGCGGATTTTTGCAAATGCTTGTATTCTTCCCAGAGGCGGCAAACCTTGATGCGGTATTCGACCAGTTCGCGGCTGACGGCAAAGCGCCTGGCGATTTTGCTGGAATTGAGTCCAGCCTGCACGGCGTGTTTCAAAGGATAATATGGAACCAGCGCCGCCGCACCAACTGCATAAGCCACCTCTTCCTGATTGTCGTCAAAGTTGCGAAAGTTGATATTTTCGCCAGCCTCTTCGGTTCGCAAACGGGTCGGCGAATGTCCAAGAATCACATGGCAACATTCTTCCATCAAGGTGGCGGCCTGACGCTCTTTGCCGTGCGTGGGATTGAGGAACACGAGCCGCCAGCCATTGGGCAACGGGCGGCTCGCGCCTCCAGACCAACCTTTGCCATCCATACGCAGCAATTGCTTGCGCGCTTCTTCCGACAGACCTTGAATCTCGCGTATGCTGACGACCTTGAGTTTTACGTAAGGGGCGAGTTCCCAAGGGTTGAGAATCTGGTCTATCGCCACACCGGCAAACTCGCGTATCTTGAGCGCAATGCGTTCGTGTACGCGGCGCTTGGCGCTGGGCGGCAACAATTCGTCAAACGACAGGGGCTGCATGACTTTCTCGTTTTCCATACGGGCTGCTTTCGCTCAACTATTTTTCTTTACCAGAGAACTGCTTGTAAGCCACACGGAAAAGCTCTGCCAGAGCCTTTGCCATGTCGGGACTCAGTTTGCGGTCGGCGCGCAGATGCGCTTCCACAATATTCGGCGTGGACTCTGTAGGAAAATAGATGACCGGCTCGGCCCAAGACGCATCGGTGCTTGCCTCTCCTTTCAGGTGTTCGCTCATCAGCGAACCTTTCATCAAGCGTTCGAGCGGAATCCCCAGCCACGCGGCCAGCCTTGCCAAGGTCGCGCTGTCCGGCGTCCCTATGCCGTTTTCTATGCGCGACAGCGTGGACGCGCTGACATTGATGCGGTTGGCGACATCACGCAGCGATAGCTTTTCATCCTCCCGCTTGCGTTTCACGTACTCGCCCATTTCGACGATGTTTAATGTTGGTTCTTCCATAGACACTCCTCCCTGCTGTTTTCTTCTAGCTCTGTATAGCATATTGCAAGTGTTGCGTGCAACACTAAATTTTATACTTGCAACAGCCACAGGGCTATGATACACTGTTGCACGTATGAAACACAAAAGATTTTTGATTGAGCAATCATAGAGGTTGGCAGTTTGATGAGATTCGCGAGGCGCATTGAAAAATTAAAGATGAGATGGGTTTTCTTCACAACAATGCGCCTTGCGATGTATCTACTGCGACTCTTAAAAAACGATAAGAAGACCGATTGCCGATTAAACGAGAAGTTCATAGGAGGAACACACAACCATGATAAATATGGCAACTGAACATCACAATGCGCTGGTCAATCGCGCCAAAGCAATCGCCGCTATGGGACTGGTGGGCAGAGACTACGAAGGCTTCAATGTCACCTCGCCGGGTTTTCGCAAAGAGACCTTTCGGATATGGAAAGATGAAGAGGGTCGCGTCAAATGCAGTTGCGCGGAGTTTCAGGAACGCTCCTTGCACGAGCCGCGCTTTCGTTGCGAACATATTTTAGCCGTCAAGTTTCACCTCGAAGCTACCGAAGAAGCAGCAGAACCGCAAAACCACAACGACACGCCCGGTGCTGTTGCAGCGCCGGAGCAAGAGGAGCAGACGGCAGGCAGTCCGCTTTCACAGGAAGCGCCCGTCGTTGACGAAAATCAGTACAAACTTTTTGAGGATAAAATGGAAAATCGTGTTATTCCGTTCGATCAATTGTTAAAGCGACTCTCGCAATCTATACAGCCGGAGATGGTCAAGCAGCGCGTCGGCTGGCGCGACCGTCAGGGGCGCGAACATGAAGTGGATTATGTCGAGTGGCACACCGTGGCCGATCTGTTAGACCGCATCTGCCCGAACTGGTCGCATCAGGTCAACAACATTAAACAGATAGGCGATCTGGTGGCGGTCACCGCTTCGATCACCATTCAAGGCGTCACCCGTCAAGGCGTAGGCACGGGTTCGGCGTATGATGAAACCGGCATCAAGAAAGCCGAACACGACGCCCTCAAACGCGCCGCCGTGAAATTCGGCATCGCCCGCGAATTGTATCGCAAGGAGGAAGAGGTGATTAACGAGACGGCGACGCAACCCAGTTTCCCGCGTGAGCCTATGGCCAAGACGATGGCAGAGCTAGTGACGCCGCGCCAGTTGGTGGCGATTCGCGCCATCTCCAATTCGCAGAAGATAGACGCCGAGGCCGAATGCAAAGAGTTGCTGCAGTGCAAACCCGAAGAACTGTCGCGCAAAGCCGCCAGCGCCTTCATTGATTATTTGAAATCGAAAGATACAGAGTCCGCTGAACTGCGTCACGTTGGTTAAGCGCCCAACCGTTGACACTACGTTTGGCGTGACTGAGGTGAACTATTATGCAGGAACAAACTTTTACAATCATATCGCCAACCCCGCCGCCCGATTTCCATGAACCATCCGGTTCCGTAGCTCAGGCGGTCGAGGAGCAAATCGAAAACAAGCCGGTCAAGGTTTCCAAGAAGAGCCGCATTCTACAATTGTTTCAAGCGGGCGTCACCGACATTGGCAGGCTTTCCCGCGAGGTGCAATCGAAGCCGAGCTATGTCGCCAGCGTGTTGCAAACCGCAGGCTTGATCAGCGGCTATTTCGATTTATACACCACGACAGCCAACGACCAGAATTTGTACAGCCGTTTCTTTCGCAACAGCCTGAGCTATAAAACCGTCGAAGCGGCGAAAGAATCCGTGGCGCGCATCGCCAGACTGTACGAATATTTTGAGCGTCTGGGTGATCGCGCCGGTCAACATCACGCCGAAGTGCTGGCCTTGACGGGACGCAATCGCGCTCGCTTCAGCGGCAAGCTGGAAGAAGCGCGTATCTTTGAAACGTGGTTATTCAATCACTGGAACAGCGACAGCGAAGCGCCGAAGTTGAAACAGGCTGTTTAATCTCCCTTTCGTTGCGGTGATCATGACGTTTGCCAGCTTATGTTTCATAGGCTGGCTTTTTTTATAAAAGTAAAATTGCTGGATGCAAATTTCGCGGATCAATTGGACGCTTCGGTGCGCTAGAAATTTTTGGAATTGCACAAAGGTGTGAGGCAGGCTCTGAATAGAAAACCTTAACCGGCAAGTGGAATCACCAAGCGAAAGCGCGTGCCGTGATGGTTTTCGACGGGGCTTATGAGTTCGACCACGCCGCCAAGTTCTGTGGCGCGGCGCTGCACGATGGCCAAACCCAAACCGGTGCCGCGTGATTTCGTCGTATAAAAAGGCTCGAAGACGCGCAGTTGTTCCGCCTCCGTTATCCCTGCGCCGCTATCGGTCACCGATAAAATCAACGTCGCTTTTTGTTGAACCACCTTTGCGCCGCTCGCCGCAATTAGTTTTTCATCAGTGGTCGCCTGTTTTTCTTGGCCGTTGTTCGCCGCGTTGTAGCGTTCCGCTGTCGTAGTAATTTGCTGCGCCTTCGTTGTTTCCGTTTTTTCAATTCGCGCTTCTATGAAAACCTCGTCGCTGCGGTCGCAAGCCTGCACCGCGTTCAACACCAGATTGCTCAACGCCTCGCGCAATCCCACAGCCTGCGCGCCGGTCAATTCCCAATCGTCAACGATTTCAGCGCCAAGCGTTACGCCGCGCTCTTTCGCTTCGTTGTTGAACAGCGCCACAGTCGCATTCACCAGGTCGGACAAAGCGACCGCTTGGGTGTCCAACCGTCCGGGTCTAGCAAATGACAGCAACTGCGAGACGGTGCGATTGAGGCGGTCTATTTCGCTGACAATAATCTGCAAATCGTTGTTGTAATTTTTCAAGTCGTCTTCTTCGCGCATCACCTGAGCGATGGCCTTGATGGACGACAGCGGATTTTTGACTTCGTGCGCGATGGTCGTAGCCATCTGGCCAAGCGTCGCCAAGCGTTCACGGCTGGCAAGCTCGCGTTCGAGATGAACTTTTTCTTCGACCAGTCGCAGGCTTTCAATTTCAATAGCGATCTGTCCGGCAAGCACATCCAGCACAGCGCGTTTTTCCGAAGTCAAGGTTTGCGGATTGGCGGCAATCGCCATCAACCCGACTAAGTGATTTTCGCGTCTGAGCGCGTACACCGCCGTGGCCTGCAAAGCTGTCACGTCTTCATCTTTTTCAATGATGTCGGTTTGCCAGCGCTCGAATTTTTCCGCCAGCCTGCGTTCCGCACTGTCACGCGGCGCATCGTCAAGCAAGGCGATTCGCACCGCTGATAATTCCAAACCGCGCTTGATGGTCTCTTCAGTGTAGCGCAGCAACGAAGTCAATTCACCGAAACCTTGCGCGCCTTTTACCACTTGACGAACGACGTTGCGATAGAGGCCGATTTCCTGTGTGAACAAATTGCCAACCATTCTATCCAGCGTCCGCACGAAAGGCCCCGCAAGGGCGAACATTCCGAGTATCAAAATCGCTTCGATCACGCCCGCCGAAACCTTATAACGCTCGACCAGAAATTGCCCCAACTGGCGTATGCCGTAAATGTAAATAATCATGAAGACCACTGCCGTTGAGGCATAAACCAGACTGCCTTTGATGGCTACGTCAACCAGTTTGTAGCGATAGACGTTATAGGCGACCAGAAAAGCCGGAACCAGTGACAGCAGCATATAAGCCAACCAGAAAATATCGTTCGGCTCGGTGCGCCGCACACCAACAACCGCAAATTCCAGCGCGCCATTGATGATGAACAGCACGGCCAGGTGTTTGAAGAATTGCCGTTCACGCAGAGCTTGCGCGTCGAGTTTTTTCATCGCCGCAAAATCAATCGCAGCGCAAGCCCATATCGTCAACAAGTACCAGATTGAATAAGGCAACAACAGCGGGCGCATCTTGATTAAGAACGGTTGGTACGCGCCGCGATTGACCAGATAAATCGCATACGGCAAAAACAGCATTGGCAGATAAAGCGCGATGGTTGACAGGCGCACCTGTCGCGCAGTGATTTTTTTATAACTGTCGAGGGTTGCGAAAAAAGCTATGTGAGCGTGAAACAACGCAGCGGGAAGCACAGCGACGCCAATCATCGTGATGGTGTTCCAGGCGCGCAAACCTGCGGTGAAGCGTTCGCGTCCCAAAATCATTTCGTGCAAGGTGATGAACAGATTGCCGGTGAACCAAATGCCTAAACAGACGCCGAGCATGACATAAGTGCGCTCGTATTGCGTGAGCTTTTGACTGGAACCGAGCCGCCGCTTCCAGATCAGCCAAGTGATATACAGATGCAGCGCCGCGCCTGTGGCGAAACCAACCAGCTTGAGAATTGCGAGCAATGCCATTGCTTATGTCCTTAGTCATTGGTCATGAGTCCGTAGTATTTTCTATCAATCCTTCACTGATGACTAGGGATTAAGGACTATAGAGGTGGCACACCAAGATTCGGAAAAAGAAACTCAACGAGCCGCATGATTATTCAGCCCGTTGCACTGTTCGCGCCGAATCTTGGTGTGCCGCGCATATAGGAACTACCAAGCGATAGCGTAACGCCCGCGTCGCGGGTCTGCGCCTGCTTCAATGACGCCTGAATCAGGGCGCAACAAAATCACCGTGGGCGCGGAAGCATTTGCCCATGCGCCCACGACTTCGACTTTGTGACCGCGTGATTGCAGCGCCGATAAAACTTCCTTGCCCATGCGGTCTTCGATTTTTAATTCGCCGGGATTGAAGCGGTGGTCGTCAAACGAACTGACCAGATGCAGCGTTTGAAAACGCGGCGCTTCGACCGCCTCCTGCACGTTCATGCCAAATTCAATGATGTTGAACAACACCTGAATCAACGATTGGTCTTGATTGTCACCGCCCGGCGTTGACAACACCAACAGCGGCTTGCCGTCTTTCATCACCAGCGTCGGCGTCAGCGTCACGCGTGGGCGCTTGCCCGGTTGCAACACATTCGGATGACCAGCCTCCAGCACAAACGACTGCATACGCTGTCCCATCAAAACGCCCGTGTCACCGGCCACCACCGCAGGCAACCACGCGCCCGATGGCGTGGCCGAAAACACGTTGCCATCTTTATCCATCACGTTCACGCAGGTCGTATCGTTGGCGCGTTCGGCTTCCGGTACTTTCGATTCGCCGGTGAGCGCCGGTTGCGGATTGCCTTTGAGCAAAGGCGCTTTGTTCACAGGGTCGCCTGGTCGCTGTTCCATTGAAGCGTGGGCGTCGTCAATCAAGGTGCGGCGCAGCGCGGCATAATCTTTCGCCAGTAATTCCGCCGCTGGAACTTTGACGAAATCCGGGTCGCCATAAAATTTATCGCGGTCGGCAAAAGCCAGCTTCATCGCTTCGACCAGCGTGTGAATGTAGGTTGTCGAATTATGTTTAGCGGCGCGCAGGTCATAGCCTTCCAGAATATTCAAGGCTTCGAGCATCGCCGGCCCTTGCGCCCAGAAACCTGTTTTGTAAATTTCATAGCCGCGATAGGTGGTCTTCACAGGCACTTCGACTTTGGCGTGAAAAGCCGCGAAATCACTGGCGCGCAAGAGGCCGCCGTTCTTTTCGGAAAAGTCCGAAATGCGTTTGGCAATCGCGCCTTGATAAAAATAATCACGCGCCGCGATTAATGCCGCGTGGCGGCCTTGAGCTTTGGCGCGTTGTTCGGCAGCAACAATTTCACGAAGCGTGCGCGCCAAATCGGGTTGCGAAAAGATCTCGCCCGCCTTTGGCACTTGTCCGTTTGGCAAAAACAGTTTCGCACTGGTCGGCCAACGCTCGAAAATTTTGCGCGTTCGTTCAATATAGCTGACGCGCAATTCATCAATCGGAAATCCGTCGGCCATCTCAATCGCCGGTTGCATCACTTCAGCTAAACTCTTGGTGCCGAATTGATCGAGCGCCGTGACCACCGCATCCAGCACGCCGGGAACGGTGGCCGGTAAAATGCCTGATGACGGAATGAGGCCAGGTTGCGCGCCGCCTTCATTGATCGAAACATATTCGGGCGAGCCGCGATAGACGGGGCCTGCTTCACGTTCGCCGCGTTTGGCGCGGTCGAGAAAAAATTCCCGCGTCGCCAGTTGCGGAGCGATGCCTTGCCCATTGATGACGGCGGGCGCGGCATTGCGCGTTTTAATGATGATCGGCACTTCGCCGCCGAAAGAGAAATGCGAAATCTCTATGACCGAGGCGGCAAGTATAGCGGCGCATCCGGCGTCAATGGCATTGCCGCCCGATTGCAACAAACGCATACCGGCTTCGGCAGACAGCGGATGCCCTGCGGCTACGGCTCCGCGTTTGCCGCGCACCACAGGGCGAAAAGTTTCGGCGTGCGGTGCGATGGCAGACAACACAAAAACCGCGAACATCAAGATGGTGCAAACGCGGCTGGCAAAATTTTTCATGGCATTCTCCTGGGCAAAGCTGGTGTTTCGCCTGCAAGCGGCGAGCCGCGCAAGCGCTACAAAACGCCAGCGGCATTGCCAACCTGCGGGGCTTTTCAGCCCTCACAGATAACTTCAATAACTCAAGTACATCAACTTCGCAACGGCGCGAAGCGATGACTTGCACAGCAACCTTGATGGCTTGTTCCACGCCAGTTTGTGCCTGCACCTGGGTGCTTGTCAACGCGCTGTAGCGCCAGGAATTTGCGCCGCACGGCTTCCCTGCTTGACAAAGCTTTTCGGCAAGGCGGAGCATTTGGCGTGATGAGATGCCGGGATTACAGAGTGGAAGACCGACAAGCCTGCTTGAATATTTTTCACAGCAACACGCCGGATTATTTCGCGCCGAAAGAGTTGTGCGATGTGACTCGACTACTTGATGAACGGCTGTGTCCGTACCTGGTCATCGAAGACGACGACGGCACAATGATCGCCAGCGGCGGCATATGGATTGACCAACAGGAACAGACCGCGACGCTGTGTTGGGTGATGGTCGAACGCCAATTTCATGGCCGAGGCGTAGGGCGTTTCGTGGTGCTGAAATTATTGAGCCTGCTGCGGCGTTTTCCTTTTGTAACCGTGGTGAAACTTGATACCAGCCAACACACCGTAGCCTTTTATGAAAAACTGGGATTTACAAAAACCGCGTTCACCGAAAATTATTACGCCGATGCTTTGCATCGCTATGATATGCAACTTGATTGGAGCATCGCCCAACTCGAAGCGGTTGCAGCGAGTCTGGCGACCTGTAAAATTGCCGGTCAAATGAAGAGGGATTTTGAATGTTCACGGTAATCTATCGCTGGAAAGTCAAAGCCGGTTGCGAAGAACAATTCCGCGACGCCTGGCGACGAGCCACCGAAGCGATTTATCAAACGCATCAGTCGCTTGGTTCGCGCCTGCATCGCTGCGACGACGGGCGCTGGCTGGCTTACGCGCAGTGGCCTGACCGTCGCCATTGGGAAGCTATGCAAAACCGCGCCGCGCCCGATGCCGAAGCCTTTGCCCTTATGCGCGACAGCACACAGGGCGCTGCCGAAGTCATCTGCATGGAGATCAGCGATGACCTCTTCAAATGCAGCGCCTGATTGATGAAGAAAATTTTGCGGCGAATCACAGAGGGCGAAGCGCTGCGCGATAGAGAAATCGGCACAGGCGCAACTACTCTTCAAAGCCGTCAGCGATTTTTTTAGCGAGGCGGTCGCGGTCATCGCGGCGGCGAATCTTACGCCGTCGGTCAGTGCCTTCGCTGTCCACCCAGGTGACATTTTCGACCACGATCAAAGTTTCCGCTGTGTATCGGGTCGAGCGCCGACGTTCTTCTTTTCGCCGCTCTCGTGTTTTGCGTCGTTCGTTGCTGTCCGATTCAGACATAAAACTTTTTATTCCTATAAAACGATTTGGGACCTTTGAACTTGTAAGAAATCATAAGGGAACAATTTCTTGCGGCTACTATAAACCAGCTTTGCATTGCGGGTCTAGTCTTTCATACGGATGATTTTGATACGGACGGGAAAGGCTTTTGCGCGCTTTTAATCAATGATGACAACGGAAAGTCGGCGCTAGGAAGAACACAGAAAAGCGGCTAAACCGCACTCCTGAAAACCTGTAGAGGGCGCAGTTCATCCGCTTTGTTGCAAGCCTTCGGTAAAATGTAATAGGCGTGTGGTTGGCGTTTCGTGAGGTGTCAAGCGGCCTGAGTTTTCAACTCATTGCGATTGACAAAGCAGGGTTCGCACCAGCCATAGAGAATTCGATCAACCAGGTGATAGGCTACGGTTTCATTGGCGGCAATCATCGAGTGGCATTCTTTGCATTCCCACAGTCGTTTGTGGGCGTCGTTGGTTGGCGTGTTGGTCTTGCTCATCTACTTCGTTTCTGCGAATCCGCGATTCGCGTTTCTCCTTCACTGAAAATTTCCCGCTGTGGCTATAGCGTCTCACGGGTTCCGCTTGGCTTCCATTCAAACGTAGCAGAAGGGTTCCGGTTCCATTGAAATTTTCACGGCGGGATTCATTGAGGGGACTTTTGCAATATTGCTTTGCGAAATTCTTTTGAACCAAGAAGCACACCAAGAACACCAAGTCTTTTTATGGTAATACAAGAAATGTCTTGCAGCCTTTTCGACAATTGGCTCTCTGCTCTTTTTCGTTGTCTGCGTGTTCCTGGTGTGCTTCTTGGCTCCAAGGTTTTGCGACTTCGCTACTGCGTTTTCAGTTAATCAGTCTGGTCGTGTTTGGTTCTTCCAATTCCGGCGCTTGTTCTTCGAGCGACCAAATCTCGAACAATTCACGCGGGTTTTCAGTGATGAAGCGCGAAGGTTTCTGAATCACGGTCTGGCGCGAATAATCGGTGACAACCAGCGGGTAACAGATGTACAACTCATCCTGAGCGCGGGTGATGGCGACATAAAACAAGCGGCGTTCTTCCTCTTCGCTTTCGGCATCGCGCAGGCTGCGCGCCGAAGGGAATTTGCCATCCGCCGCCCAAATTAAAAACACCGCTCGCCACTCCAAACCCTTCGCCTGATGTATGGAACTCAAGACCAGTTTCTCATCTTCATCTTCCGCGCCGCCTTCCACCACGTCTTCGGCGGTCGTCCCCTGTGGCGTGGCAAAGCGTTCGGTGTTTATCAAAGCGAGCTCTGATAAACATTCTTCGGTCGAATTGAAACGCGCCGCGTAATTGGCCAACTGGCGCAAATCTTCGGCGCGCAGATCAGCGTTTTCATAGGTATTTTGCAGATAGTCATCATAACCGTGTGCTAGTATCAAGCCGATTTGCGAAGCCGGTTTGTCAAGATTTTCCGGGCTGATGAGTTGCTCAATCAACTTCACGAAATCGCGCCAGCCTTCACGCGAACGCGGCGCGGCGGCAAAATCATCACGGCGAATCAAAGCCAGCGGCTCGTCCGTATAAGCCAGCCGTTCCCATATACGATTGGCCGTCGCGCTACCCACTTGCGGAATTAATTTCAACACACGCTTCCAGGCAATCTCGTCGTGCGGGTTGACGATGAGCCGCAGATAGCAAACCACGTCTTTGATGTGCGCTTGCTCGAAGAAGCGTATGCCGGAGCGCACCACAAAAGGAATGTCGCGGCGCGTCAATTCCAATTGCAATTCAAGGGCGTGATAATGACTGCGATAGAGGACGGCGATTTCATCCAACTTGACGCCTTCTTCGCGTAGTTCAAGTATGCGCGACGCGACGAAGGCGGCTTGCTGTTCGAGGTCGTGCGCCGGAATGAGCGCCGGTGACAGGCCGGTTGATTTGCGTATGGCGCGCAGATTTTTCGGGAACTGTTTGCGATTCTGTTTGATCGAAGCGTTGGCCAGCATGACGATTTCAGGCCGCGAACGATAATTGGTTTCCAGATGAAATTCTTGAGCGTCTGGGTAGCGCTCTTTGAATTCGTAGATGTTTTGAAAATGCGCGCCGCGCCAGCCGAAAATGGATTGCGCGTCATCGCCTACGACCATGACGTTGCGATGTTTGACCCCGAGCAGGTCAATGATTTCCGCCTGCACTTTGTTGGTGTCCTGATATTCGTCCACCAGTATGTATTCAAACTGCTCGGCCCAGTAATCGCTGATCTCTTTTTTTTCAAGCAGCAGGCGTTTCCAATTCAACAACAGATCGTCATAATCCATCGCGTTGCGTTCGAGTTTGCGCGCCTGATAGAGGCGATCAACGCGCTCGATTTGCGTGGCGAGTGGCTCGAATTGCGGATAATTTTTGACGATGCAATCGCGTATAGGCGCGTCCGTATTATTGGCAAAACTGATGAGACCGCCCACGACTTCGGCTTTCGGAAAACGCTTGGCCTTGGGGTCTATGCCGGCCTCCTGAATCGCTGCGTCAACCAAATCTTTAGCGTCTTCGGAATCCAGTATGGTGAAATTCGCCTGATAGCCTATGGATGGAGCGTTGCGCCGCAAGACGCGATTGGCTATCGAATGAAAAGTGCCGCCCCAGATTTTTCGCACGTCCGATTGCACCAGCGCTTCGACGCGACTGAGCATTTCGCGCGCCGCTTTATTGGTGAAAGTGACCAGCAATAGGCGCGATGCGGCAACGCCCGATTCCAGCAAACGCGCCACGCGATAGGTCACCACACGAGTTTTGCCCGACCCGGCTCCGGCGATGACCAGTTGCGGACCACGGCCTGCCGTCACCACCGCGTATTGCTCTTGGTTGAGGTCGGCCTGGTAGTTGACCAGATATTTGCGCGGCACATCGCGCTTGATGACGTAGCGTTTCGATGAGTCCATAACGAACAGGCATTATAAAACACTTTTCAGAATCGGTCGCTACAAGATACTGTTTCGGGGAATGAAGTTGAGGGTAGCGGTCAAACGATGTTGCCACCGCGCTGTCAAATTTCCATCAATCTTCTTTCACATCAAACCCTGATGCTGGTAGAATCAACATTCTCTGTAACAGATTTTTTCTCAGGAGAACTAATGCTCGAAGTAAACCGACAGACACCTTCGTTGATGCAGTTTGAAACCGATGGGCAAACTGAACCGAATAACCAACCAACTTTCGCGCTGGATGGCGAAAATAAACTATCGCTGAAATTCATTCCTTTTGCGCTGCTGCACTTGGCCTGCTTCGGCGTTTTCTTTACCGGCATAAGCGTCTGGGCAATTTTGCTGGGCGTGTTTTTGTATGGCGCGAGGATGTGGGGATTGACTGCTGGCTATCACCGCTATTTTTCTCATAGAAGTTTCAAGACCAGTCGCTTCTTTCAATTTGTGCTGGCGTGGCTGGGCTGTTCGGCATTGCAAAAAGGGCCACTCTGGTGGGCGGCGCATCATCGTCGTCATCACAAATATTCCGATCAGGAAGGCGATATCCATTCGCCCGTGCAGGAAGGCTTCTGGCGCTCGCACGTCGGCTGGATTCTTTCGGAAAAATATCAGGAGACCAACATCGAGGCGATCAAAGATTTCGCCAAATATCCTGAATTGCGCTGGCTGAATACCTATCACTGGGTTCCGGGCATCGTGCTGGCGGTGGGCTGTTTTCTGTTGCTGGGCTGGCAAGGTTTATTCTGGGGCTTTTTCGTCAGCACCGTGGTGTTGTATCACGGCACGTTTTCGATCAACTCGCTGGCGCACGTCTGGGGCAGTCGTCGCTATGCGACCACCGATGACAGCCGCAACAATTTCTTTCTGGCACTGATTACCGGCGGCGAAGGCTGGCACAACAACCACCATCATTACATGGCCTCGGTCAAACAGGGCTTTTACTGGTGGGAGATTGATTTCAGCTACTACATATTGAAAGTCTTATCGTGGATCAAAATCGTGCGCGATTTGCGAATGCCGCCGCCGCATTTATTGGCACGTCGCAACAGCTAAATCATTCGGCATGAAACTTCACAGGCCGCCGCTGCAAGTTAATTTTGCAGCGGCGGCCTTTTGGTTTTTCTAATGGGCAACTGCAAACAAACGAAATCTTCGGCAAACCCGATAGCTCAAACGACCTGTATGGGCAACCACCGCAAGGTCGCCCATACAAATCGTTTGATATATTCTCGCGGGTAACTAGAGCGTGTCGCAGAATTCCAGAAATTTCCCATATCTTGTAGTTGGTTACACCGTCACACACAATATCTGGACAAAACATCCATTTCTGCGACACCCTCTGACCTCGACTTTGTACATTTTTCAGAGGCGAACTGAGCTTGCCAATCCCCCCGATGGAAATCGGGGGATAGTTAAAGCCCAACCTACGAAACGCTGCCAACGAGAAACGAATCCCCCCGATGGCAATCGGGGGATGGTTAAAGTCCAACCTTGCCCGAGGCTCAAGGCTGGACTTTAAGTATCCCCCAACTAACGTTGGG
>JACQDB010000052.1 GCA_016201275.1 Acidobacteriota bacterium | reverse complement strand
TATTTGCCAGCGGAGATCGTGGCGGCGCTGGATTTGCGAAAGGTGGAGTTGGTCAAGGACTCGTTCGTGGACGAAGAGTTGGCCGAACACCTGTCGGATTTGATTTATCGGGTGGGGTTGAAAGGCGGCGGCAAGACCTTCGTCTATGTGTTGTTTGAACACAAGAGTGTGGCCGAAGAGTATGTGGCGTTTCAAGTGTTGCGCTACGAGGTGCGAGTGTGGGAGCAGGAGTTGCGGCAAGGAGCCAAGCGGTTGTCGCCGATTCTGCCGTTGGTGTTGTATCACGGGCAAGGGAAGTGGAATGTGGATGAGCGCTTTGCGGCGTTGGTGGAGTTTGGCGGCTGCGAAGAGTTGCGGAAGTATGTGCCGGAGTTTCGCTATCACTTGTGCGATCTGGCCAAGTTGGAGGATGAGGAGATCGCTGGCGAGCCAATTTTGCAAGTCGGACTGGCGGCGTTGAAGTATGTGTTCCGGCGAGAATTGGGGGCGAAGTTGGCGGGGATCTTGGAGCCGTTGAACGAGGCGGCGGAACGCGGGAGGATGGAGTATTTGAAGACGGTGGTGCGATACTTATCGCAGGCCGGCAAGCATCTGAAAGCGGCGCAGATGAAGGCGGCGTTGGACGAAGTATTTGCCGCTGGAGAAGGAGGACTTATGCCAACTATAGCAGAGACTTGGATCAAGGAAGGGGAGCAGCGAGGCTTGCAGCAAGGTGTGCAGCAGGGCTTGCAGCAGGGCTTATTGCAAGGTGTACAGCAGCGGTTAGAGAGAGAAAAAGAGTTAGTGACAAGGCAACTAGAGCAACGCTTCGGCAAACTGGCACCGACCATCCAGCGACAGATCAAGCACCTTTCTGCCGAGCAGGTCGAAGCGTTGCTGTTAGCGGTGTTTGCGTTTAAGGCTAAAGCCGATCTTGCCAACTGGCTCAAGCAACATTCGCTGAAGCGCCCAAAATAAGCATAGAGGGTGGCTGTGAAATGAACGACAGCCGCACGCTTGCACAAGGAAGATGGCGTGATTAGAGAGAAAGTTGAGGATCGAAACATGAAAACGAACCGCATTCTACAAAGCCGGATTGAACCGCTTGCTCCTCCCTATGAAGCAGAAGTCGGCGAAATGTTGCAAAAACTTATGCCTCCCGGCATGGAGCCTTTGAAACTATTTCGTACCGTTGCTCACAATCCCGAAGTGCTGAAAAACTTTGTGGCTAACGGCAGGCTGATTTATCAGAAAAGCTCTCTCGACATGGCCGACCGCGAACTCGTGATTCAGCGAACCTGTGCGCGATGTCGGGCGGAATACGAATGGGGAGTGCACGCCAAGTTGTTCGGTGAGCGCGCTGGCCTTCAAGGCGACAAGTTGCAAGCCACGATGCACGCCAACGCTGCCGCTGCGATTTGGTCAGATCGAGAACGCCTGCTGGTGCAACTGGTTGACGAATTGCACGAGCGCGCGCAGGTCAGCGATGAGTTGTGGCAAAGCCTTTTGACGATGTGGACCAAAAGTCAGCTAATTGAAATCATTGTCCTGGTCGGGTTTTATCACACGGTATCGTTTTTGACCAACGCTGTGCAAGTTGACCTTGAAGATTTTGCCGCCAGGTTCTGACTCAACGTATTGGTACCTAGTCGTTGATAATTTTTTCAGTTCGTGAGGAAAGAATTCTCAACGATCAGCCATAAATAGTTTGGAGAAAAGTAATGAAAGAAGCAGTAATTGTGAAAGCCTTGAGAACCGCAGTTGGCAAAGCGCCACGCGGAACTTTGAAAGACACACGCCCCGATGACATGGCGGCAACCGTGATTAAAGCGGCGCTCGATGGCACTACAGGGCTTGCGCCTGAAATGGTCGAAGATGTGATTTTCGGCTGCGCGACACCGGAAGCCGAACAGGGAATGAATGTCGCCCGACAAGCAGCCTGGCTTGCCGGATTGCCGAAAGAGACAGCGGCGGTGACCATCAATCGCTTTTGTTCGTCGGGGCTGCAAGCCATAGCCTTTGCCGCCGAACGAGTGATGACCGGTTGGAGTGATTGCCTCGTTGCCGGTGGCGTCGAATCCATGAGCATGATTCCGATGGGCGGCAATGTCATACGCCCGAATCCCACGCTGGTTGAGCAGTGGCCGGATTATTTTTTAAGCATGGGATTGACGGCGGAAAACCTGGCGCAAAAATATGCGATCTCCCGCGCAGAAGCCGACGCCTTTGCGCTTCGCAGTCATCAAAATGCGCTGGCGGCAATCCGCGATGGGAAGTTCAAAGATGAAGTCGTGCCGCTCGAACTTCACACGATAGAACTGGACGCCAAAGGCAAAGCCACGAAAAAAGAACGCACCTTCGACACCGATGAAGGGCCTCGCGCTGACACTTCCGCCGAAGGCTTGGCGAAACTGCGCCCGGCCTTTCACGCACGCGGCAGCGTCACCGCAGGCAATTCTTCGCAGACCTCTGACGGCGCGGCAGCGGCAATCGTGATGTCTGCGGACAAAGCCAAAGCGTTAGGCATCAAGCCGCTGGCGAAATTTATCGCTTATGCGACGGCTGGCGTATCGCCCGATTACATGGGCATAGGCCCGGTGGCGGCGATTCCCAAAGCCTTACAGATCGCCGGGCTGTCGCTCGAGGACATAGACTTGATTGAATTGAACGAAGCCTTCGCCGCGCAAGCCCTCGCTGTCATAAAAGAGTTGGGCATCAATCCAGATAAAGTGAACGTCAATGGCGGCGCGATTGCGCTCGGTCATCCACTCGGCTGCACCGGCGCGAAATTGACGGCCACAATTTTAAGCGAGATGCAAAGGCGCAACGCACGCTACGGCATGGTGACCATGTGCGTGGGCGGCGGTATGGGCGCGGCAGGGATTTTTGAATTACTGTGATTTTGTTACTGGTTACTTGTTATTCGTTCCTGGTTGTCGTGCAGAGTTAAATCCAGCATCTGGCTCGGTGATTTGAGATGGAATTAACAGTAACAAATAACCAATAACCAATAACCAATAACAAGGAGATTACATTATGAGCAGTGTTGCACATTCCAAAAAAGTATTGCGCGGCGGGAGTTTCGTGTTTGAAGACCATCAACCCGAAGATGTGTTTACCCCTGAAGACATCAGCGACGAGCATCGTTTGATCGGCCAGACGGCTTATGAGTTTTCTGAAAAAGAGGTGCTGCCGCTGGATGCCGAAATCGAAAAGAAGAACTATCAAGTGCATCGGGAGTTATTGAAAAAGGCCGGTGAATTGGGGCTTTTATCCATAGACATTCCCGAACAGTATGGCGGCGCGGGACTCGATTTATTGAGTTCACTGGTGGCTTCGGAAAATATGTCTCTGCAATCGTCGTTTTCGGGAACCGTCGGCGCGCACACCACCATAGGCACTCTGCCTATCGTCTATTTCGGCAACGATGAACAGAAAGAACGCTACCTGCCGAAACTGGCAACGGCGGAATTGGTCGGGGCATATTGTTTGACCGAATCCGGCTCTGGTTCCGATGCGCTGGCCGCGAAGACGACGGCGACCTTGACCGCAGACGGCAAGCATTACATCCTCAACGGCCAGAAGATGTGGATTACCAATGGCGGCTTTGCTGATGTCTTCATCGTCTTTGCCAAAGTGGATGGTGACAAATTCACCGCCTTCATTGTCGAAAGAAATTTCCCCGGCGTTTCGACTTCTCCCGATGAACACAAGATGGGTTTGAACGGTTCGTCAACCTGTGCGGTCAATCTGGACAACGCCCAAGTGCCGGTCGAAAATCTGTTGGGCGACATTGGCAAAGGCCACTTGATTGCCTTCAACATTTTGAACATCGGGCGCTTGAAACTCGGCGTCAGTTCCATAGCCGGGTCGAAGCGCGTCACCAGCATCGCCACCGAATACGCCAAACAGCGTCATCAATTCGGCGTGCCTATCGCGTCGTTCGGATTGATCAAACACAAACTTGCAGAGATGGCGATTAAATCCTACGTCGGCGAATGCATGATGTATCGCACCGTCGGCATGATCGAAGAGATGATGGCAACCGTAGATCGCAACCTTCCGAAAGAGGCTTTGAAAGCCATCGAAGATTACGCCATCGAATGTTCGATCATCAAAGCCGCCTGTAGCGAATACCTAGCCTATTGCGTGGACGAAGCGGTGCAGGTTTTCGGCGGCAACGGTTATTCGAGTGATTACCCGGTGGAGCGCGCTTATCGCGATGCGCGCATCGCTCGCATCTACGAAGGCACTAACGAAATCAACCGTTTGATTATCGCCGGACAATTTTTGCGTCGTGCTGCCAAAGGCGAGAACAAGTTGTTTGCCGTTGCCAAACAGTTGCAGGAAGAGATGCTGTCGCCCTCCCTGCCGGAAGAGTTGCCGGAAACGACGTTTGCAGCCGAACGCGCCGCTTTGACCAATTGCAAGAAAGCGATTATCGCCGTGCTGGGTTCAGCGGCCTTGAAATATCGTGACAAAGCCAGCGACCAACAGGAAATTCTTGGCGCGGCCAGCGATATGATCATGGATGTCTATGGCATGGAGAGCGCGATTTTGCGAACTGAAAAACTCATAGCGGCACGCGGCGAAGCCTCTTGTGTCAATCAAATAGACGCGACCAGAGTATTCGCCAACGACGCGATTCAACGCCTCGAAGCGAAAGCTAAGACGGCGCTTGCGGCAATGAGTGAAGGCGATGAATTGCGTATGATGATGGGGGTGTTGCGGCGCTATATGAAGTACACGCCGATTGACACCATCGCAGCGCGACGGCGCATCGCCGATGCCATGGTCGAAGCTGGCAAATACAATTTGTAGTAGTTACTGGTTATTGGTTATTGGTTATTGGTTATTGGTTATTGGTTATTGGTTATTGGTTATTGGTTATTGGTTATTGGCTGAGAGTTGAATGCAAGGAACAAGTAACAAGGAACAAGGAACAAGGAACAAGGAACAAGGAACAAGGAACAAGGAACAAGGAACCAATAACCAGTAACCAGTAACCGCTTATAGATATGAAAGTACATCGCATCAGCGTACCGACGCCGTTTTATGTCGGTCCAGTCAATGTCTATTTGATTCAGGAAGACCCGCTCACCTTGATTGATGTCGGGCCGCGCACGGATGAAGCCATAGCGGCGTTGCGTGCAGGATTGTCGCGCTTGGGGCATCGGCTTGCCGACATCAAGCGCATTATCATCACGCACGCGCACGCCGATCATTATGGGCTGGCGAAAACCGTAGTTGAAGAATGCGGCGCGCCGGTGTTGATTCATTCGTGGGATGCTCCTGCGGTGCTGCCGAATAGCGATTTTACTGCCTATCGAAATTTATTAATTGCCGCAGGCGTTCCCCACGACACCATAGATAAAATGGAATCCGGGCAGGCGCGCTTTTCCGGTTGGGCGCATCCGCTTGATGGCGTTGAAACCGTAGAAGACGAAGCCGAAATTCAATTCGAGCATGAAAGTTTGACCGTGGTTCACACGCCTGGGCATACGCCGGGTTCGATCAGTCTGGCGCGTTTGAGCAACCGCATGATTTTTTCTTCGGATACGGTGTTGAAAAACATCACACCCAATCCGGTGTTGAGTCCCGATCCCGTAGATCAAAAGAAACGCTTTCAATCGTTGGGCGAATATCTGGTATCGTTGGCGCGGCTGCGGTCTTTCGCGCCGACGTTAATCAGAGGTGGGCATGGCGATGATGTGACCGATTTCGATGAACACTTCAACCGTCTCTATCGCCACACGCAAGCGCGGCAGGCGAAATTGCTTGGCCTGTTGCCGCGCCGTGGCGCAACGGCTTGGGAGGCGTCGGAAAATTTGTTTCCGACGGCACAGGGGTATCACAAATTTCTAGCGCTATCGGAGACCGTCGCGCATCTGGATTTCGCGGCTTCGGAAAATAAAGTCGTGATTGAGCGCGGCAGCGAGCAGGAAATTTTTCACCTCGCCTGAACTCGACTTTGTACCAGTTGAGATTGGCCAGCACCAATCCAGAGCCTACGATAAAGTAAAAAGCGGATTCACTCCGGGTGCTGCGCCGCTGCGAAGTTTACCAACGGAGAACCCAGGCGGTTAGGGAATTCGCTTGAATCTCCTCAACTGCCGTTGGGGAGATTCGTTTATCGTTGGCAGCGTTTCGTAGGTTGGACTTTAGCTATCCCCCAACTGCCGTTGGGGGGGTGGCAAGGTTTGGCCGCCTCTGAAAAATGTATAAAGTCGAGATGAATTTTTACCAAGCTGTTGCCTTGTTCACCTTTCGCATAAAGATGCATCCGCCGATGAACACCAATAAACACCGCTGGAAAAAAACGAGCTATCCCCAATTTTTGATAGTCGGTTAAGAAGTGGAGAAGTTTCGTAGTACCGCTTTCAGGCGGATTCTTTTGATTGCCACCTCTTTCGCCTGAAGGTGGAACTCCAAACTCCAGTTCTCCTGATTAATCCACTACCGAAAACTGAACCGCCAGACCTCCTGGTTATGGTCAACGGCCTCGTTGCGGAAAAAACTGTTGACAGAATTTTCCTCTGACGGTATAACCTCACACGTTGTTTCGGTAAACAGTAAAGGAAGGTTCGGGCGGCACAGCCTGAGCCGGTTTCGTTAATAAAAAAATAGTGATGCTCCGAAAAAATCGGAAGGTGTTGTGTTACCTTGACGGTTGTAAAACGGAAAGGCTCACACCGTTTTTATTGACTGCTTCTCTTTTACTTCGGGTCTGATTTACCACAATCGAAAAATCGTTTTACAAGATTCCATAGCTTCCCACCGGGAGGGGAGTTATGCAAATAGGCAGCGCTTCAATCGTGTGTTGTTCAACGCGCAGCAGCGTTGCCGTGCGTCTGCCATCAACATCTATCGGTTCCGTCGTATGGTCGTGCGAAAAAGTAGCGGCACACCGGATGACCGCAACACCCTTTAACTATCTGTGGGATTGGAGAACAAAACATTGAAAACCCTCACCGCCACCCTGACGCCATTGGTCTGTCATATACAAGCGTTTTTCATCGCGTGGTTCCGTCGTTTGCAACCGAGGCGAAGTTTTCGCGTTCGCAGCTTTGTCGCACTGCTGTTGATGCTCACCTTGCTGAGTAGCAGCCTGCCGACTGCCGCCTTTACCAATCTGAGCGAAAATTCCAGCGGTCGCAAAGGCGTGCGTCAGCCGCAACCAATTCCTGCAAAACAAGATTCGATTACGACGAGTGCGATCAACGGCCTGAGCCTATCGGTAGGCTATGCCGACGACCTGCAAGCGAGCGCCAATTTTCCTGTGCCGTGGCAAGGCTCGCCCAATGTCATCTTCAAGGGCGGCGGCATCAGTTTCGACAGCGGCGCGCTTCGCCTTGATAACAACAATGATTCGGCAATCACCATTGATAGCGTCACGGTCAATCTGCAACGCCCAGGTCCGCAGTTCAACTTGTGGGGGAGTTTCACCGTACCTGCACATCGCACGGTGATTCTGACGCAAACCGACGCCTACAATTTTGACACCAGCAATTACCCGTTGGTCGGTTGCGGCGGCACACCGGCGACGGGCGATGCGCGTATGCCGAAAATCTCCATCACCACAGGCGGCGTCACCAGCGATTATCTGGACACGGCTCATGTGCTGGACACTGGCGGCTTCAACCTCGGTTGTCAGGGCAACAAGTCTTTGCAGTGGCGACCGGTCGGCACCACAGGCATAGCCAATCCCGGCGGGCGCATCACCTTGAGCGCTAACACTTCGATTCAAGCCGTAGGCACGCCTTACACGGTGAGCGCCAGAGTTGCCGATGCCGCCAATCAAGCGCTTGCCAATGCGGTGGTGGCGTTCAAAATTCTCAACGGTCCGAATGCCGGACAGACCAGCCAAGTTACCGCCGATGCTCAAGGGTTGGCGACGTTTACTTATACCAGCGCTTTGCAGGGTTCCGATACCTTGCAAGCCACGGTGATGAATACCACAGGCGCGGGTTTTTCCTCCGAGCAGACCATAGCGACATGGACTTCGTCAGATGCCTGCCCTGCGCCGACGCAACCGGAACCGAGCGCCACCAGAGTGGTCTATCTGGGTGCCAAGAGCGCTGATTACAACGATGATTTGCCGTTGCTGGCATTGTTGACCGAGGGCAACGGCTTGCCCCTTGGTGGACGCACGCTAAACTTTGCCTTCGGGGCGCAGAACTTCACGGCGGTCACAGATGCCTATGGCATAGCACGCACAACGATCACACCGACGACTGCGCCGGGGGCAGTGCCTTTGACGATCAGTTTTGCCGGTGAAGCTACTCACGTAGCGGCACAGACCGCAGAGACTATCAGCGTAGAGCGCGATGAAACTTTCATTCAATACAATGGAAAAACCTTACTCGGCACCGCCGTGCCGCAAACCATCAGCGCCACGCTGTTTGATGGCGGCGATCACGCTGCAAAACCGTTGGCCAATAAAGTCGTAAGTTTTACTGTCGGCTCGTTGAAAGTGCAGGCGACCACCAATGCCAGCGGCGTAGCGACCGCCAACTTGACCTTGAGCGCTGCGGAAACTTCCGGGCCGGCGCGCTTATCCATAGCCTTTGCCGGAGACACTTACTACAAGCCTGCGGTCACTGCAGTGCCGGTGACGATTTATCTCTCGACCTCGTTTGTGGTGTGGGGCGGCAATGCGGGGGGCTTGCGGCTGGGGCAGCGTGTCAATTTCTGGGGACACTCGTGGGCTAGTCAGGTGACGGGCGGCGATTTCGGCGCGAACCCTTCTTTCAAAGGCTTCGCTGATCCGCTCAATCAAATACACATATGCCAGCCCAACGCTCGCACCAAAGGCAGTCCGCGCCTGGATCAATCGTGCTGGACCTCGAAGCCAGGGCAAAGTTTCCCACCGCCGCTGACCATTCCTGCGTACATAGAAGTCATCGTTTCGACTTCTATTGATAAACAAGGGCCAACGATTTTTGGCAACATAGCGGCGGCAGTGGTGGTCAAGGTTGATCCCAATCCGCCATATGATAGCAACCCCGGACATCCAGGCTATGGCACCATAGTCGCGGTGATCGAAGACGGTGCGAATCTCTTCCCGCAACCGGCCTTGTTACAGGCTACGCAAACCCAGCCGCAGCGCGTGCTGCCCGGTCAACCGTTCAATGTGGTGTTGCAGGCGACCAATAGCGGCGGCACTACGGCGACCAATGTTAGTGTCACGGAAAACTTTGATGGCTTGACGCCCAATACGGCGACCGCAAATCTGGGCAGCCTCGCCGCTACGGCCAGCAAAACCGAAACCTTTGCCAAGTTTGCGCCGACGATTGCATTTCGGCAAGCGGGTGAATCGGTGAGCGAGTATCAGAGCCGCCTGGCCGCGCTAGATGGGCGGCGCTACACCTCTACGGCGACGCTCAATTATACGGACGCCAGCGGTCAAAGTTATCTGCCGGTTGAGGTGTCATCTTTCAGTCAACTGCAAGTGCCGCGTTTGACGTTGGCGGTAGCGGGCCTTCCTTGCGTAGGCCCAGGCACGCGCATTCCATATCAAGTGACGGTGAGCAATATAGGCAGCGCCACAGCGACCACGGCGACGGCTTTGTTGACCTTGCCGGATGGGTCAACGGCGAGTTTGGTGATTAACGACCTTGCGCCGGGAACCAGTTTTCAACAGACGGTGAATTGGACTGTACCGAGCCTTGCTGCGAAACTCGCAAGCGAAGACACGCCGACCTACCTAACGCGACTGGCGGCATTCGATGGCAAATTATTGAATGCTACGGCAAGCGTCAACTGGACGGACGCGCAGGCCAACCTTTATGGCAACCTCGAACAATCTTTCAACAGCGTCGAAAAAGTACCGATTTTGACCTTCTCTACGGAAGGCGCAACGACGACTCTGCCGGGACGCACGATTGCCATAGGCTATGTGATCAGAAACATCGGCGGCGGCAATGCCGTAGAGGCGTTGGTACAGGTCAGCAATCCCGATCAGACAACGGCAAACACTACGCCGGTGAGTTTGGCGGCGGGTGTGGCTACCAACGTGCAGACGACTTGGCAGGTTCCTGTAGTTGCGGCGAAACAAGCAGGCGAAAGCGAAGCGGCGTATCAGGCGCGCTTGATAGCTACGGAGACCGCTATGCTGAATTTCGACAGCGCCCTGCGTTGGACGGATACAGCAGGAAATCTTTATGGGCCGATTGATGGCGAGACACAGATTTCGCGTTTGTTGCCGATAGTGCCGGTGACCATCAGCGGACCTACAGCGGCGCGTGCCAACGACACTCTCACCTACACCATTACCTGCGAAAATCTGGGACACGCAGAGGCCTCCAGCCTCGACCTGGCGGTGACCTTGCCGGATGGCTCGGTCAGCCGACCGCAACTGGCAACCAACGCGCTTGCCGTTGGGGGCAGCGTGCAGGCGTCGGTCCGTTACACAGTGCCTGCCAATCAAGCGGATGGCGAGATCACAGCGCGTGCTGCGGTCAACTGGAAGGATGCGCTGCAAACCGCTTATGGGCCGTTGTCGGCAAGTTGTGTGACCACGGTTAGCAGCATCAATCAACCGCCGGTCGTGAGCGCCGGGCCGGATCAAAGTTTATTGCTGCCGACCAACACACTCTTTTTGAATGGCACGGCGAGCGATGATGGCAAGCCTACAGGCAGCACTTTGGTGACGACGTGGAGCAAGGTGAGCGGCACAGGTACGGTAAGCATAGCCAATGCGAATCAGGTAGTGACCACGGCGACCTTCAGTCAAGCGGGTGTTTATGTGATGCGTTTGACGGGCAGCGATTCGCAATTCACCAGCAGCGACGAGGTGACCATCACGGTCATTCCCGGCAATCAACCGCCGGTTGTCAATGCGGGGCCGGATCAAACCATCATACCGCCACTGAATACCGTGCAACTCAACGGCACGGCCAGCGATGATGGGTTGCCGACGGGCAGCGCACTGACGGTGTTATGGTCACAGGTGAGCGGCCCCAGTGCGGTCAGTTTTGGCAATACGGGTCAAACCTTGACCACCGCTGTCTTCAGCGCTCCGGGAGTTTATGTATTGCGCTTGACGGCGAATGATTCGCAGTACAGCAGCAGCGATGACCTGACCATCACGGTAGATAATCCCAGCCTGACATTAAGCCCTGTGACCGCGGGGCCGAATGTCACAGGGACGCAACAGACGCTGACCGCAAAGTTGAAGTCGAGCAACGGCGCAGGCATTGCCGGAGTGCCAGTGGCTTTTACCATAACCGGGGCGCATAACTTGACCGGCAGCGCCACGAGCAATGCCGCAGGCGAAGCGATCTTCAACTACACAGGCATCAACAACGGCGCGGACGCGGTGATTGCGACAGCCAACGTCGGCGGCACCTCGGTGCAGTCGAATAGCGCCTCCATCAATTGGATTATTCCGCGCCAGGCGATTTCGACGACGACCGTGTTGGGACGCTATTTTACCGCCGATGGTTCCGGCAGATTCAACACGCCGCCGACACAACAACCGTTGTTTTCACAAATCACTCCGACGATTAATTTCAATCCGCCAGCCGGAACCGTGCCGGGTGATACTTCCGGGATAGGCGTAAATTCCAGACCGTTCACCAATGTTACGACGGATTTCAACGGTAATTTTACCGGCACGATGATCGCCCAGGGCAATGGGTTTCAAGCTGGAACGGGCACGCTGTTTGTTTATAATGCCGTCTATACGGGAGCGTTTGTCGCTTCAGCGGCAGGCAATATTACGTTTAACTTTTTCTCTGATGACGGCTTCATCTTAGGCATAGGCAACGGTGCTACAAGAGTCAGCGGAGCCTTGACCAACCCGCCTGCCTCAGGCATGACCGCCTTTACGAATGTACCGGTGATGGGCGCTTTCAATGTGCCGACAGGCCCGGTCGGCAATGCCATCACCGTGCATTTTCCAGTCGCGGGAGTTTACCCTTATGAATTGGATTATTCAGAATGCTGCGGTGGGGCATTGGCATTGACGATGGCGACCACCGCTTCAGGCAATCACGGCGTGCCGCCAACCGGTTCGCTCGCCCTCGCGCCGTTTTCAACAGCGCCAAAGATTGCTGGACAAGCGATAGTGTTTACCGTGACGGCTGCAGATGCTTCGGGAGCAGCGCTAGTCAATTTGCCGATCACGCTGGCGATTTCGGGAGCCAACGCGCAACAACTTTCGGCGACCACCGACACTGTCGGCAAAGCGACCTTCGTTTACAACGGCAGCGTGCCGGGAACCGACACCCTGCAAGCGATAGCTTCCGTGAGTGGTATGCAGGCAGTCTCCAATATCGTTTCCCAGCAATGGAATATAGGCTCGAATCTGCCGCCGACGGTCAATGCCGGAGCCGATCAAAGCATCACGCCGCCGACCACCTCTGTTACTTTGAACGGCGTGGTGACAGACGATGGCAAACCCACGGGCGGCGGCATTACGGTGCAATGGAGCAAAGTGACGGGGCCGGGAACCGTGACCTTTGCCAATGCCAACCAAGCGGTGACAACAGCAACATTTTCTGCGGTGGGACGCTATGTCTTGCGCTTATCGGCGAGCGATTCTTCCTTGGTTGGCAATGATGATGTGGTGATAAAACTGTCGACGCCCTGCACGCCAACAGTTAGCGGGTTGATCAGTTGGTGGGCGGGTGAAGGTGATGCCAATGACCAAGTGGGTAGCAACCCAGGGGTGATCAATGGCGGCATCACCTTCGTTCCCGGCAAGGTTGGGCAGGCGTTCAACCTGAATGGCAGCAATTCTTTTATTCAACTGCCGCGAATCAATCTTGGCGCGACCTTTACCACGGAATTCTGGGTTATGCCCCGCGAAGTTCGGGATGGCCAGAACCTGATTGCCGATGATTATAACAGCGGCAATTTTGGCGCGTTGTATTTTAATAGCTCTTACTTGGCATATTGGCAGGGTGGGCGATTACGTGCGGCAACGCCCACAGGCAGTATGTCAGCGAATCAATGGTCGCATATTGCGCTGACCCATGATGGTCAGGTGACAAGAATCTATATCAACGGCACGCTGCTGGCGATGAGCGAGCCGTATTCGACCACCTACAACAATAGCTTGAGAATCGGCTGGGCTACGAGCCAGCATCTGTATATCTTGAACGGCCTGCTTGATGAAATCAGCTTCTACAATCGCGCCTTGACCGACACCGAGGTGGCAGCGATTGATCTGGCAGGCAGTAACGGCAAATGCAAATCGGCACAAACGGGAAATCTTCCGCCTACCGTAAACGCCGGTAGCGACCAGTCCATTACCTTACCGGCGGCGGCAATCTTGAACGGCACGGCGAGCGATGACGGCTTGCCAGCGGGCAGCACCTTGACAGTGCAGTGGTCGAAAGTAAGCGGCCCCGGCACGGTCAACTTTACCAATCCTGCACAGGCCGTGACCTCTGCGACGTTCAGCGCGGCAGGCACCTACGTCTTGCGTTTGACGGCAAGCGATTCGCAATTGACCAGCACGGATGATGTAGGGTTGACGGTCAACCCGCCGGTCAATCAAGCGCCGACGGTCAACGCCGGAGCCGATCAAACGATCATTTTACCGGCCAACGCCAGCTTGAACGGCACGGCAACCGACGATGGACTTCCCACTGGGAGTAGTGTGTCTGTGAGTTGGTCGAAAGTCAGTGGCCCCGGCACGGTGACTTTTACGAATGCCACACAAGTGGCTACCACAGCCAGTTTCACGGCGGCAGGCAGTTATGTGCTGCGTTTGACAGCGAGCGATTCCCAGCTTTCCAGTTTCGATGAAGTGGCCATCAGCGTGTTGCCGCAGACGGCGCAGAACCAAGCGCCGACGGTCAACGCCGGAGCCGATCAGACGGTTTCGTTAGGCGTCAATCTGATACAGAATCCATCCAATGAAGCGGCCTTGGTCAATGGCAAGATAGCGAATTGGACAGAAGTCACAGGTAATGCCTGGACGCAAGCGACGGCGGGCAGCAACGGCTTCCCAACGAGTTTTGCAGGCGACACCTATTTTTATGCAGGCGATACCGCCGATGCGGAATTGCGCCAAGATGTAAATGTTTCGGCCTATGCCACGGCTATTGCGGCGGGAACCCAGCAGTTTGCCTTGTCCGTCAATGTGCGGTCGCGCAATGAAACGCCTGCCGACAGTGCGCGAGTAATTTTGGAGTACCGCAATGCAGCCAACACCGCGACGCTGGGCGCATTGGATTCCGGGCCGTTGACTTCGGTGACCGGGTGGACAGCGATCAGCGATACACGCGCTGCGCCAGCGGGAACCGGCTGGTTGCGAATTCGCTTGATTGCCACACGCAACAGCGGCACCGGCAACGACGGCTATTTTGATGGCGTGTCGTTGCGACCGGTAGGCAATGTCGGCGCGACTTTGCAGGGAACAGCGACGGATGACGGTTTGCCTACGGGCAGCACGCTTAATTTAACCTGGAGTCAGGTGAGCGGTCCTGGAACGGTGACCTTTGCAGCGGGCAATCAAGCGATAGCCGGTGCGGTCTTCAGTGTAGCGGGTACTTACGTACTGCGTTTGACGGCCAATGATTCACAACTTTCGGCCACTGATGATGTCATAGTGACAGTGACGCCGCCGAATCAGGCACCACAGGTCAATGCAGGTGCAGACCAGAGTATAGAGTTGCCGACCAACACAGTGAACTTGAACGGCACGGCAACCGACGATGGACTTCCCACTGGGAGTAGTGTGTCTGTGAGTTGGACGAAAGTGAGCGGAACGGGAGTGGTGACTTTTGGCGATGCCACACAAGTGGCTACCACAGCCAGTTTCACGGCGGCAGGGGTTTATGTGTTGCGGCTCAAAACCAATGACTCCGAGTTCTTTGTCAGCGATGATGTGACGATAACGGTAGCGCCGCAGAACTTTGCGCCGCAGGTTTCTGCAGGAGCCGATCAAACGATTGTGCAGCCGACCAACATGGCGACCTTGCAGGGGACGGCCAGTGATGACGGATTACCGGCGGGCAGTATGCTTGTGGTGCAATGGGCGATGGTGAGCGGCGCTGGCACGGTGAGTTTTGCCAATGCCAATACGGCGCAAACTACCGCAACCTTCAGCGCGCCCGGAGTGTATGTGTTGCGTTTGACGGCAACGGATTCGCGTTTGACGACCAGCGATGATGTGATCGTGACCTATAATTCGTCCAACCAAGCGCCACAAGTTTCGGCTGGGCAAGACCAGACGATAGCGTTGCCGACCAACGCGGTGAACTTGAATGGCACGGCAACCGACGATGGACTTCCCGCAGGGAGTAGGGTGTCTGTGAGTTGGACGAAAGTGAGCGGAACGGGAGTGGTGACTTTTGGCGATGCCACACAAGTGGCTACCACAGCCAGTTTCACGGCGGCAGGGGTTTATGTGCTGCGGTTGACGGCTACTGATAGCGTGTTGACGGCAAGCGATGATGTACAGGTGACGGTGATTGATCCAACGGTTCCCGTGCCGACGGTGGCGATTAGTTCGCCTACGGATGGCGCGGAGGTCAAAGCGCCGAGTGCGGTAGTTGGGTCGGTCAGTGATGGCAATTGGAAGTTGGAGTATGCGCTGGGCGGCGATGATACGTTGGCGCAAAGTTGGACGACGCTGGCGACGGGGGCGGGCGCAGTGACCAATGCGACACTGGCGACGCTCGATACCACGCTGTTGTTGAATGGCGTTTATGCGTTGCGCTTGACGGCGACCAATGTCAACGGGCAGTCGGCGTCAATCAGTGTGGCGGTGGTCGTCAACGGACAGATGAAGGTCGGCAATTTCACTTTGGCGTTTGCCGATTTGAGCGTGCCGGTCGCCGGGCTGCCCATTGAAGTGGTGCGCTCCTACGATTCCCGCGATAAACGAACGGGCGATTTCGGCGTGGGCTGGCAACTGGGCATCACCAATGTGCGCTTGGAGAAGGCGGCGGCGCTGGGGCGATTTTGGAACGAGACCTACACCGGCGGCTTCATTCCGCGTTACTGTCTGCAACCGTCGAAGGCGCATTTGATCACCATCACCTTTGGCGACGGGCGGGTGTTCAAGTTCCTGCCC
>JACQDB010000027.1 GCA_016201275.1 Acidobacteriota bacterium | reverse complement strand
CAATTGCCCCTCCCAGAAGCCTTGGCCTTGACGGCGGCTTCGCTACCTGATCTGACGGCCTTTCGTCAGGAGATCAAGCCACCCGCCTTTGGCGTCTTGTTCGCCGACAAGTCCTATAAAGATGAGGCGCTCAAAGCCGAATTATTGCAGCGTCAGGTTGAGCTATGGACGCCGGACAAGTGCCAGCCCGGACAAGAAAAAGCCGCGGCATTCCACAGTTTGCGGTCACGCTTCGTGTCGGCGATGCGGCAGCCCTTCGAGTCGTTGTTCAATTGGTTGATGCAAAGATCAGGAATTCAAGAGACGAGCAAAGTTCGTTCAACCAAAGGCTTGCTGGTTCATTGTTATGGCAAACTGACGGTCTGTTTTTTTCGCCTTCTGTTCAACTCTTGATTCGCATTAGTAGTCAAGATAAACGGATTGCCTACCATCAGGCAGGGCTTTTTTCCTGATAAAAACGCTCATCTCTGTTATCCTTTCAGTCTGTTGCTTATGCTTTCCTTTGGTTTTGATTATTTCAAACCGAGTAACAAATGAGTAACAAAAACGATGAAAACTAACGAAAACAAAGGAAAAGAAGGGAAAGCCAAAAAGCGGGAAGTCTTCAAATGACTTGGCTTATATCTATATTTCATTTCCTTTAATTGGCAAAAGGGAATTATGATTGAATTATACAAAGTTACCAAGCAGGTTGCCTCCGGTAGTGAAACCTTGACCATCCTTCACGAACTTGAGTTACAAATTCCCGACGGCCAGTTCGTCTCTATCGTCGGCCCTTCGGGGAGCGGCAAATCCACCTTGCTAGGCTTGATTGCCGGACTCGATTCGCCGACTTCGGGAAAGATTTTAATTGACGGGCAATCCATCACCGCAATGAATGAAGATGATTTGGCCGAATTGCGCGGCGAAAAAATTGGCATCGTCTTTCAATCCTTTCATCTGATTCCTTCGATCACGGCGTTTGAAAATATCCTTGTGCCGATGGAAATCGCCGGCATCAAAGACGCCCACCAACGCGCCGAAACGCTGCTGGAAGACGTAGGACTCACGGCAAGGGCGCATCATTACCCGTCGCAACTTTCAGGCGGCGAACAACAGCGCGTCGCTATTGCCCGCGCTTTTGCCAACAACCCTTCGATACTGCTCGCCGACGAACCCACCGGCAACCTCGATTCCAAAAACGGCAGGCACATACTTGAACTAATGATCGAGATCAATCGCAAGCGCAAAACGACGCTCGTATTAATCACCCACGATAAGGAACTCGCAGCGATGACCGAACGCCACATCGCCTTGCGCGATGGTCGCATCGTCAGCGACAGCGCCAGCGGCCTGTTGCATCAGGAGAGAAATAGTAGCGCCGATGTGGAAGTGGTCTCTGTACACGAGCCACTGGCGGTCGAAGACCGCCTCTAAACTTGGCAAGTCGAAGACCGCCTCTAAACCGGGCAAGTCGAAGACGCTTCTAAACTTGGCACGGTTCCGACAGCAAGTCACCAAAGGGTAACAAAAATTATGCGATTCATTTTTCAAATGGCACGGCGCGAATTGCGCTCTTCGTGGCGCAGATTATTGTTTTTCTTCGCCTGTATCGCCATAGGCGTCTGCTCCATTGTCGCTCTGCGTTCGATGATTCAAAACGTCAATCGCTCGATTGCCAGCGATGGTCGCGCTATCTTGACCGCCGACTTGCAGGTGGACACCGACCGCCCGTGGACGGAGGAAACGCTCGCCATCATCAACCGCATAGCGCAAGCGCCTCGCGTCACGGCGCGCACCGAAACCATCGAATCGTCAACCATGGCGCGCCCCGCCGATGACGACAACGAACGCGCTATGATGATTGAGTTGAAAGGCATAGAAGCGCCTTATCCGCTGGCTGGCGATTTCGTTCTCGAAGGCAATCAGCCCTTCAATATTTCGCTACTTGCTAACCACGGCGCGATGGTTTCGCCCGCCCTGCTTGATCGTTTGCAATTGAAAGTTGGCGATGCCATCAAAATCGGCGAGGCGACCTTTCAAATCCGCGCCGCTTTTCAAACCGAACCCGGCGTGACCGGTGGCTTTCGTTTAGGCCCCCGTGTCTTCATTGCGCGCTCGGCCATTGACAGCACAGGACTCACCGGGTTTGGCAGCCGCGCCCGTCGCAAGATTTTATTTTCCACGGTCGAAGGCCAGGCCGAGCCTTTGGTCAAAGACCTACGCAAAGAATTGAAGACCACCTTTGTCAATATTCGTTCGTACAAAGATTCGCAGGAAAATTTGAATCAATCGCTGACGCGCGCCGAAGATTATTTATCGCTCACCGGCTTGGTGATTCTGGTTCTCGGCGGCATAGGCATTTCCAACGTCACCAGAGTTTTCGTCGAGCAGAAAAAAAAATCCATCGCGGTGTTGAAGTGTCTGGGCGCATCGGGCAGCAAAGTGACCATCACTTATCTGGTTCAAGTCATCGCCCTGGGCGTGGTCGGCAGCGCGGTCGGCGTGGCGCTTGCACGACTGGTGTTGTATCTGGTGGAAAAGAATTTCGCCGATAGCTTGCCGGTCAATCTCACTTACGATTTGCGCCCCAACGCGGTGGTGCAAGGCTTGGGCGTAGGCATCATGATTTCGCTGTTGTTTTCCGTCTTGCCGTTGCTGCGGATTCGCAACATCAAGCCGAATGTGTTGCTGCGCGATGATGAAAGCGCCGTGAAAAAGCGCTTCGATGTTCTGCGCTGGACGCTGGCCGCGCTGGTGCTGATTGGCTTGATTACACTGGTTTCGTGGCAGGCAGGCTCCTTAAAAATTGGCCTCTTTTTCCTCGCCGGAGTCGCGTTGACCGCAGGGCTGTTATACCTTGCTGCAAGTTTATTGATTGCTCTGGTGCGACGCACAAAAAAGGTTCACTCGTTCGCCTTTCGCCAAGCCATCAGCAGCCTCTATCGTCCGGGCAATCAAACCCGCGTCATCATTATGGTCGTAGGCTTGGGCGTCTTTCTGGTCATCGCCGTGCAGTCGCTGCAAAAAAATCTGATGCACGACCTTGATTTCGGCAGACGCACCGATATGCCGAATATGTTTTTGATAGACGTGCAGAAAGACCAGCAAGCGCCGCTTGCCGAATTCATCAAACAGGAGACCGGCGAACAGCCACTACTTGTGCCGACGGTGCGCGCTCGCATCACCGCTATCAACGGGCGCGATATAGATTTCGAGCAAGAGGACATGAAAAAACAACGCGGCCTGCTGGGGCGCGAATACGTTGTCACCTACAGGCCAAATCTGGAAGTCAACGAACACATATTGGAAGGCGAATTCTGGAATGGCCAACCGTCAAAGGACGCCGAAGTCTCCATCGAAGAAAGCCTGAAAGGCTTGCTGGGGCTTGCGGTCAACAGCACCATCACCTTCGATATTCAAGGCCGCAAAATCAACGCGAAAGTCACCAGCATACGCAAAGTCGAGTGGCGCAATTCGCGCACCGGCTTCATGGTTTTGTTCCGTCCGGGGACGCTGGAAAATGCGCCGCAGATGATGATTGGCGCAATCAACGGCCCTACGGATGAAGTCGAAAAGTCGCGTTTTGAAAGTCGTCTGCTGGATAAATTCCCCAACCTGTCCATCGTGGATGTCACCGAAATTGTGCGTTCGGTAACGCGCATCATCAACAACGTGACGCTGGCGATTTCGTTCACCGGGTTGTTCGTGTTTCTGAGCGGCGTGCTGATTTTAATCGGCTCCATCGCCATCACAAAATTCCAGCGTATCTACGAAGCGGCGGTCTTGAAGACGCTTGGTGCCAAACGCAAAACTTTGCTCGCCATTTTGCTGGCGGAATACGGAGTGTTGGGTTTAGTCGCCGGTTTGATAGGTGCGTTTGCCGCCGAAGGGTTGTCTTACGCGACCGCGAGATGGGTGTTTGAGATCGAATGGAGTCTCGCGCCGCAATTGAATTTTCTGGGCGTCGTGGCGACCATCGTTTTAGTTACGGTCGTCGGTGCTGTTTCCACTTTAGATGTGTTGTATCAGAAACCGCTGGGCATCCTGCGCGGCCAATAAAAATCGCTTTTACGGTCAGGATTCGGGCTGTTAAACTCATGTGTTCAATAAATTGACAGTTCTCCACCTCTACTTTATAGTGTGGCAGATTTTTCAGGAGATTCTATTAGTTGTGGTCGCCAGCGGCGGTCACGGAGCATTGGATGTTTAGATTAGAAAAACTCGAAATCCACGGATTCAAATCGTTCGCCGATAAAACCACGCTCGTCTTTGGCGAAGGCATAACCGGCATCGTCGGCCCGAATGGCTGCGGGAAATCAAATGTGAGCGAAGCGATCTCGTGGGTGCTGGGCGAGCAATCGGCGAAAAGTTTGCGCGGCGGCAAGATGGAAGATGTCATCTTCAACGGCACACGCGACCGCAAGCCTACGGGTATGGCCGAAGTGATTCTCACGATGATTGCCATTCAGGATGTCACGGCAAAAGGTTCGGAAGACGACGACAAGACCGATGAAGACGAGTATCAAGAAGCGCTCCATAATGCCGAACGTGCGGCCTCGGCGGCGCGTGCGCTGGTTGCTGAAAACACCGCTAAAGAAGCAGAGACCAATCAACCCACCGCGCTTGCGGCTCCTGCAACCGTGAGCGAAACGCCGCAAAGCGAAGCCGCCAGCGTTCCCACTGAAAATCAAACCGACGCGGTCACCTCAAGCGCCGAAGCCGCGCCTGCTTCTGCACACGTAGAGCAAACCGCTGATTCCGTAAACCGCGAAGCCAGCGTTTCAAGCGTCAAGCAAACCACACCGCTGACGGTTCAAAACACAGCAACAGAGACAAGCGACGATGCCAGCACACCGACCGACGAAACGGCTGCGCCGCAACGGAGCGAAGTTGCCGCCGAATCGCTTGCCGCCGATGCCGCGTCACAAGCTGGCGAAACTAATGCCGCGTCACAAGTTGGCGAAGCCGATGCCGCGCCAACTTTGATTAACGCGGAAGAGACGAAAAAAGCTGAGGGCAAAGTTAAAGCCAAACCGAAAAAACGCAAAGCCGTTTCGGTGATGGCAGGCGAGCGCGTCACCATAGGCCGCAGACTTTATCGCACCGGCGACAGCGATTACCTGATAAATGGTCGCCCCTGTTTGCTGCGCGATATTCAAGACCTCTTTGCTGGTACGGGTTTGGGCGGCGCGCATTATGCCATCATCGAACAAGGACGCATCGGCCAGATTCTCTCCTCGAAACCTTTAGACCGTCGCGCCCTTATCGAAGAAGCAGCGGGCATCACCAAATTCAAAGCGCGCAAACGCACGACAGAATTGCGGCTGGAATCGGCCAAACAAAATCTCACGCGCTTAAACGACATCATCGCCGAAGTCGAGCGCCAAGTGAACAGCCTCAAACGTCAGGCGCAGAAAGCGCGTCGCTATAAACGCCTGCGCGACGAAATGCGCGCTCTGCAAAAGGCCGTTTTTACTGCCGATTATTATCGTTTGAACGAAACCAACGAGCGCTTGACGCAAGACATCGCCACCGCCGATAGCCAACATCATGAATTGGCAGCGGCGCTTGCGGAACTGGAAACCGAACACAAAATCGTCGCTACGGAATCACGCGCCGCCGAAGACAGCTTGACGCAATTGCGCGAACAAGCCTCGGCGGTTGAACTGGAAGCCGACCGCACGCGCAATCGCCGCGCTTTTGAAGAACGCCAGATTGCCGAACTCTCTACGCGCATCGAAGAACTGCAACGCGATCAGCAGGAGTTGGAAAATCGCTTAGAACTTCTAGAATCGCACACCCAGGAGCGCGTGGATAATCTGCACCAATTGGATACTGATCTGGCGACGACGCAAGGTGATTTTCGCACCCAGGAAGAGGCCTATCAAACTGATTTGACGGCGCTACGCGAAGCCGAAAGCGACATCGAAAAACTGCGCCAGCGAATGTTGATCGAAATCGGCGCGACCGAGCGTCTGCGGAATTTGAACGCCAATCTTGAAGACTCGCTGCGGCGTCTGGAGTTGCGCCAGGCGAATCTGCGCGCTGAAATGGAGCGCGCCACTTCGCGCCGCGAAGAAGCCGCTGCCGAATGCGCGCGGGTCGCCGGGGAAGTCGCAGGCGGACGCGCCAAACTTGCCGAATTGTCAAAGACCATAGCCGAACGCTCTGCCGCTATTGACGCGCTCAGAACTCAGGCCAATCAATTCACCCAGGAGTTGGAAGGGGTGCGCGCCGAACGCGCAGCGGCGGTGCATCGCCTGAGTTCGCTAGAAGATTTGGACGCCCATCATGCGTATTATTCCGATGCCGTGCAGCAGATTCTGTCGCCCGAACAGGCGGCGAAAATCAACGCTCTCGGTACGCTCGCCGATTTCGTAGAGGTCGAGCCGCAATATGAAAAATTAATCGAGAGCCTGTTCGGGCGCGAGTTGCAATGCGTCTTGGTTCCGACCATTGACGATGCTTTGAGCGGCGTTGAGTTCATCAAAACCGAAGCCCTCGGACGCGGCGCATTTTTAGTTGTGGGCTTGCACGGCGGCCAAGACGACTCTTCCTCAAACGGTCACGACTCCGGCCTTTGGGGTACGGCGTCCGACCAAGATGACGACGACGAGCATCATCATAATGGCAATGGCGACCCTCATCATCGCTCGGAATTTCGCGCTCCGAAATTTGATGAAGAAGACGAATATCAAACCTCTGATGAACCACATCGCAGGCCGGACGAAGCGCACCGCAGCGCGTCACAGCCATTGCAATTTCAGTTGGACGTGTTGAGCGCCATTGAATTGTTGGGCGTCAAGCCGCAAATCAAAATCGTTGTCGAACGCGCTTTCCCAGATAAATGCGCCGCCTCTGTGGTGCCGGATATGGAAGCGGCTTTGCACCTGTCTTTGGAAAATCCTACGCGCATTTATGTGACGACGGAGGGCGAGCAGGTCATCAATGGGCGTTTGATTATGACCGGCGGACAGGAAGCGCAAAAAGGCACTTCGCTTTTGGCGCTGAAACGCGAAATCAAACAACTGCGCGTGCAGACTGAAATTTTGCGCGAGGAAGAAGAGCGCGTCAGCGTTGACCTGGGCGACACTCAACAGCAACTCGAAGCCCTGGAAAACGAGACCACGCAACTCGACAACGAATTGCGCCAGAATGAAAAATCGGCGGCGGCGCGGGATTCGCAACTCGAAGCCCTGGCCAGAGAATTGGAACGCGCCAATCAATATGTGCGCGTCGTCGAAGCCGAAACCGAACAGGCGCAAAACGAGCGTGAGGAATTGCAAGCGCGCATCGCCAATCTTGCCATCGAAGTGGCGGCTGCCGAAGCATCACGCAACGCCGTGCAACAGGCGGTCAGCGACGCGCAGGCCGCTTTCATAACCAAGCGTTCGGGCATAGAGGAAATCGCCGAACAACTCTCTGCGGCGCGTGCCGATGTAGCAGCGCGCGCCGAGCGTTTGCAGGCGGCGCGCGCCGAGATGCGGCGCATCGAAAACGAAGCTCAGGAACTGCGCGCACGCCTCAATCGCAATCGCGTCGAGGCCTACGAAAGCCACAACCGCATAGACCAGTTGAAGAGTTCGCAATCCGCAGGCGAAAGCGCGACGGTTGAATTCGATGCCAGACGCGCCGCGCTGACCGCCGAAATCAACCGCGCTACGGAATCGTTGACTGCCGCCAGAAAGCGCGCCGATGAACTGGAAAAAGCGCTCGCACAAGTGCGCCAGCAAGCTGCGGCGGCACGCGACCAGCGCAGTCACTTGGAAGTCGAACGCGCCCGTGTTGAAGCTGATGCCGAACACTTGACGCGCACCTGTTTTGCCGAACTTGCTCTGACGCTTGAAGAAGTCATCGCCAGTCAGTCGTCCGTTGTCCATCGCCCGTCGTTGGTTGAAGAGGACGCAAATTTCGACGAGGCTCAACCGACGGCAATCATTAATCAGGAAGCGCTCCTGTCATCCGAAGAGCTTGAAGCCACAGCGGCGGATGAACCACGCTTGACGACTATGGACTCGGCGGCTACGGACAACGGGCAACTGACGACGGACAATCAAGAACTGGATATTGAAGCAGCGCGACAGCGTTTGGATGAACTGCGCGTCAAGCTTGATGACATAGGCCCCGTGAATATGATGGCGCTCGAAGAACTGGAAGAAGCGGAAGTGCGCTTCAAGTTTTTATCCGAGCAGCGCCGCGATATTCTTGATTCCATCAAGATGACGGAAGAAGCGCTGACGGAAATCAAGCGCCGGTCGCGGGAAAAATTCCGTCACGCCTTCACCCAGATCAATGAGAATTTCCGCAAGATGTTCGTTGAACTTTTCGGCGGTGGGCGCGGCGAAATGGTTTTGATTGATGAAGAGGATGTGTTGGAATCGGGCATAGACATCATCGCGCAACCGCCGGGCAAACGCCTGCAAAGCGTGTTGCTGTTGAGCGGCGGCGAAAAAGCGATGTCGGCAATCTCGCTGGTCTTGGCGATCTTTCAATACAAACCATCGCCCTTCTGCATACTCGACGAGGTGGATGCGCCGCTTGATGAAATGAACGTCGGGCGCTTCACCGATAAAGTTGTCGAGATGAGCAGCGGCACACAATTTCTAGTCATCACGCACAACAAACGCACAATGGAATCGGCGCGGGCTTTGTACGGTGTGACGATGGAAGAGCCGGGCATCTCGAAATTGGTGTCGGTTAAATTTGATTAAGGAGTTGGGCGTTGTCAGCAGTCAAGGGTCAGCCGCGAGTTGAAAAACCCAATAAAAATGGGGCGAAAATGAGGCAATGCCTGATGGTCGGTTGCCTGTTGCTGGTGGCTTGGTGCGGGTTCGGCTTGACGACACAAGCGCAGGAGAGTGCCAATGGCAGCAAAGCGGCGGCGATGAAGTTCGCTTACAAATTCGAGAATGTGCGTTTCTATATACCGCTGATTGAAATTGATCTCGACGACAAAGGCGTGGGCGAGGTGCGGTTCAAACGCGGCGAATCCGATGACATCATAGAGTTGAAGTTGAAGGTGCTGCCGGAAACTCTGGCACGGCTCAAAGAGTTGTACGCCAGCACGCGCTTTTTGGAATCGGACGAAAATTATCAGGATAAAAAAGACCACTCGAATATTGGTTGGGTGACTTTGACGCTGATGGTTGGCGAGCATCAGCGTTCGGCGCGTTTCAACTACACGCCGAACTTGGAAATTAAAGAGGTGGCGGAAATTTTTCGCGCCTTGGCCAATCAGCAAATGGATTTGTTTGACATCGAAACAGCGCTGCAATACCAACCGCTCGATGTGCCGGGCAAAATCGAAGTCCTGGAAAACGATTTGCGCCTCGAACGCATAGCCGAACCGCAGCAACTAATACCGGCGCTGCGCGACATCGCCAAAAATGACTCGGCTCCCTTAATCGCCCGCAACCACGTCAAACGCATCATCGAAGCGCTTGAAAAAGGCAAGTACAAATCTCCGATTAAGAAATAACTTACCTAATGTGCGACTCTTTTGAGTGATCCATCGAGCAAGCCATCCTGTAGAATGGATGTGACTAACATCTTCACAGGAGGCTTACCCGATGGATCGAGATACCTTTATCATTACCGTTTACTGCCTGGTTGTCGAGCAT
>JACQDB010000058.1 GCA_016201275.1 Acidobacteriota bacterium | reverse complement strand
CGTTGTTCAATTGGTTGATGCAAAGATCAGGAATTCAAGAGGCCAGCAAAGTTCGTTCAACCAAAGGCTTGCTGGTTCATTGTTACGGCAAATTGACGGTTTGTTGTTTTCGCCTTCTGTTCAACTCTTGATTCGCATTATTAATTTTATTGTTGATAGCCGGAGTATGCGGCGCTTTAGGACAAGCCATAGCGGGCAGCGGACGCGGTGGCATTCTGGTTTCAATAGCCTTGGGGTTCATCGGCGCATTATTGGGAACCTGGCTGGCCAGACTGATTGGATTGCCGGAGATATTGCCGGTCAATGTGGATGGCAGGTCCTTTCCGATTATCTGGTCTATCATCGGCTCGGCATTGTTTGTCGCGTTGCTGAGTCTGTTTACGCGCCGCTGGTGGGTGTGAGGATTTGCTGTTTTCCCTGAGCTAACGATAGCACAATCGAAATAGAGAGAATGACAACGGGCGACTGTTTATGAGGTCGCCCGTTCGCGTTTTTCAAAGCCGCTATCTTTGACATCAAGGGACGGGTCGCGTATCGTTTGAAGTTTGTTTAACGCATACTTTTTGAACACTGAGGAGTTTTAGAACATGGAAACCATAGCAGCGCATGGCGGCAAGCTAATCAACCGCGAACTCACAGGAGTCGAGCGCGAGACGCTTTTGGAACAGACCTCCGCGATGCCTAAGATGAAATTACGACCGCGCGAAATTGCTGACTTGGAGATGATTGCCAATGGCGCTTTCAGTCCGCTCGAAGGCTTTATGTGCGAAGCCGATTACATGGCCGTGCGCGGCAATAAACATCTGGCCACGGGGTTGCCGTGGACGATTCCGGTCACGCTTTCAACTACTGACGATGGTGCTGCGACCTTGCAAGCGGGCGATGATGTAGCGCTGTTTGCCGACGACCATTTATTAGGCGTTTTGCATCTGGAAGAAAAATATCGCTACGACAAACAGCGCGAAGCCGAGCGCGTGTATCTGACTACGGAAACCGCGCACCCCGGCGTCGCGGCGCTTTACGAACAAGGCGACTGGTTATTGGGCGGCAAAATCAGTTTGCTCAATCGTCCGCGTCATCCGGCGTTTCCGGAATTTCGCTTAGACCCGCAGCAAACCCGCGACGCCTTCAAGAAGAAAGGCTGGCATCGCGTCGTTGCCTTTCAAACCCGCAACCCGATTCATCGCGCTCACGAATACATCATCAAGTGCGCCTTGGAAACCGTTGACGGTTTGCTGCTGCATCCACTCGTAGGCGAAACCAAATCCGACGACATCCCCGCCGACGTGCGTATGAAATGTTATGAAGTGATGCTGGAAAATTACTTCCCCAAAAGCCGCACCTTCTTAGCGGTGAACCCTGCGGCGATGCGTTACGCGGGGCCACGCGAAGCGGTCTTTCACGCGCTCATCCGCAAAAACTATGGCTGTACACATTTCATCGTCGGGCGCGACCATGCCGGCGTAGGAAATTATTATGGCACGTATGACGCGCATTATATCTTCAATGAATTCGATGCCGATTTATTGGGCATCACGCCGATGTTCTTCGATCATTCGTTCTATTGCAGCGTCTGCGATGCGATGGCCTCGAATAAAACCTGCCCGCATGATTCCAGCCAGCACGTCACGTTGTCGGGCACCAAAGTGCGCGAGATGTTAGCCAACGGCCAGATGCCGCCGAAAGAATTTTCGCGCCCCGAAGTCGCGCAGATTTTGATCGAATCCATGATGCCGCGCTGATGAGAAAGCAGCGCGACAGGGAGTGGGGAGACGGGGAGACGGGGAGACGGGGAGACGGTGCGATGGAGAGGTGGGAAAAAGATGCGATGGAGAATTTTTCGACTGATAAAAAATCTCCCTTTCTTTCCTACTCCCTGTCTCCCCGTCTCCCTTTCTCCCCTACTCCCCCACTCCCCGGTGATGGCTGCTTTTGTCATAATGCTGGCGCAGCATATCTAGTCCGAAATCGTTATCCGGCTGGCGATAGACCGTGTGTATATGATTGGCGTCATTTTGCGTGTTGTCATATTCAATCAACAATTTCGGACTGTGTATGCGATAGTAATGCGCTTTGCCGACTGCGCTGCTACCCGCCCAAGCGAAATGAATCTTTTCGATGCCCTCGGCCTTGATGCGGTTGAATTCCGAAGCCGCCAAGTCAGCGGTGAAATTGCCTACGTACTCCTGAATCAAACGCATTAACACCTCGCGTTGCGCGCCGCTCATTTTGGCGACACTCAGGCCGGTGGGCTTGCCCAATTCGGCGCGGCGATGGTTTTTGGTGATGATGTCATTGGGCGCAGCCGTATCAATCATGACTTGTGAAGATTGCGGCGCGTTGAAGCTTTGCAGAAGTTCCCGCGCCAGCGTCTCTTCAGCAGCGAAGAGGCGCGAGCCTGCATGAGAGCCGTGTTTGACAATCGCCGGATTGCTGCCCATAAACGCCGGTACAGGCGCAATGAAGCGATTGCCCAGCAGCGCAAAATGCAGCGATAAATGATGCCCTTCGACGCGCCAGCCCCAGGCGTCTTCTTTTGACGGAGTGCCGAAAACCGTAAAGAAATATAGCTCCGGGTCGCGTATCGCTGTGGCTTCTTTGACGTTGCGCCCCAAAGTGATTTCGATTTCGCGCAACACCAATTCAAGGTGCATAATCGCCGTGGCTTTCAGATAGCCTTGCGTGCCAAGCGCGCTGCGTAGCAAAGCATGAGCGGCGAGGCGTTGTTCGAGTGACATCTCTTTGATACTGACGCCGTTGCGTTTATGCATAATCATTTGCGCGGCATTGGGCAGCGCCGCAATATAAGTCGGAATATAGTGCCAGTTGGAAACTTCATCGCTGCTGAGGGGAAAGACCGCCTGACGTTGCAGGTCTTTGCTTAAAAGATTCAAAAACGCCTGCGCGGCTTCCATCATCTGCTGCAAACCGGGGTTCAGTTTTTGTCCGCCCGCTTGCGGCTTGCGATTATCGGCCAAGGTTTCCCGGTTGTAAGCGCTCAAGCCTGCGGCGGACAAACCGCCCAGCATGGTTCTACGACTCACGGTGGTGTGTGTTTTTTTGTTGTCGCACATCTTCACAGTTCCCCTTTCATCGGTAAATGGCCCGATAGTACACGCTTTCGCCGCCTACGTCTAACGCGCCTGATGCTCAACCGGGAGTGAAGAGGTTGTCGTGAGAGCAATCGAGAATGGCAAGTTGAGCATCAGGGTTTTGCCACCAAGACACCAAGAACCCCAAGGTTCACGAAGGTATCTTGGTGTAACTTGGTGTCCCTGGTGTTTTGGTGGCAGAAAGTTTTTCTCTCTTCAACACTCAATTCATCCATTATCGAGAATCGCACAAGGTTGACCATACTTGCTTCGTCCTTGTTTAATGATTAGCTTACTTTTAAGAACTGTTTAATCAAAGAAAGCGTTGCAACATTTATGACTGAAATTCCGAAAGCTTACGAGCCGCACAGCGTCGAAAAGAAGTGGTATCCCTTCTGGAAAGAGCAAGGCTATTTCAAACCCGCAGGCGACGGCCCGCACTACACCATCACCATTCCGCCGCCTAATGTCACCGGCTCGCTGCACGCAGGTCACGCCCTGTGCTACACGATTCACGACACCCTGATTCGTTGGAAACGTATGCAGGGTTATAAAACGCTCTGTTTGCCGGGAACCGATCACGCAGGCATCGCTACGCAGGCGGTGGTCGAAAAGCAATTGCGCCAAACCGAAAAACTGACGCGCCATGATCTGGGGCGCGAAAAATTCGTCGAGCGCATCTGGGATTGGGTCAACCAATACGGCAACGTGATTATCAACCAAATGCACGGGCTGGGCTGTTCCTTCGATTGGGACAGAACGCGCTTTACGCTTGATGAAGGCTACGCAAATGCGGTGCTGGAATGTTTCGTCAAGTGGTGGGACGCCGGGTTGATTTATCGCGGCAATCGCATCACCAACTGGTGTCCGCAAGACCTGACAGCAATTTCGGACATAGAGGTTGAACGCGAAGACCGCAAAGGCAAACTCTATCATCTGCGCTACCCTTACAAAGACGGCTCCGGCTTTGTGGTCGTAGCGACGACGCGACCGGAAACTATGCTTGGCGATACCGCCGTTGCCGTCAATCCGAAAGACGAACGCTACAGCGACCACCTCGGCAAAGCGCTTACGCTGCCGCTGGTCGGGCGCGAAATTCCGCTCATCGCCGATGATTTCGTGGACAGAGCCTTCGGCACTGGCGCAGTGAAAGTCACGCCAGCGCACGACGCCAACGATTACGAATGCGGGCTTCGCAACGGCCTCGCGCAAATCGTGGTCATTGATGCGAGAGGCAAGATGACCGACGAAGCCGGTGAACAATACGCCGGAATGGATCGCTTCGCGGCGCGCAAAAAAATTGTCGAAGATTTAGAGGCGCAAGACCTCATAGAAAAAATTGAAGATTACACCGTGCCGACAGCGCTGTGTGATCGCTGTAAAACCGTCATTGAACCGCGCCTGTCCGAACAGTGGTACGTCAAGATGAAAGAATTGGCGCAACCGGCCATTGAGGCGGTCAAAGATGGGCGTGTGCGCTTTATCCCCGAACGCTACAACAAAATTTATTTGAGCTGGATGGAGAACATCAAAGACTGGTGCATCTCAAGGCAGTTGTGGTGGGGACATCGCATACCGGTTTGGTACACCGAAGACGGTGAAGTATTCGCGGCGCGCAACGAAGAGGAAGCGAAACAAAAAGCCAACGGCAAAGCTATCAGGCAAGATGAAGATGTGCTGGATACCTGGTTTTCTTCGGGGCTGTGGCCGTTTGCAACGCTGGGCTGGCCAGATCAAAACGCGCCGGATTTACAGGGATTTTACCCGACCAATGTCTTAATCACCGCACAGGAAATTATCTATCTGTGGGTGGCGCGCATGATTATGTCTGGGCTGTATTTCATGAATGAAATTCCCTTCCCTGATGTTTACATCTACGCCACGGTCTTGGATATGACCGGCCAACGCATGAGCAAAAATAAAGGCAACGGCGTTGACCCGCTCGAAGTCATTAGCCTGTACGGCGCGGACGCTTTGCGCTTTGCCTTATTGATTCGTACCGCCAAAGGTCAGGACATACGTTTTGCGCCGCTCGAAAAAGATAAAGACAAAAAACCAATTCGTCACAAACAGGTCGAAGAGGCGCGCAATTTCGGTAATAAAATCTGGAACGCTTCGCGCTTTGTGCTGATGAATCTGGGCGACGCCGAACCCATCGCAGCGAAATGGGTGGCTTCCGATAATCTTGCTGACCGCTGGATTCTGGCGCAGTTGAATAAAACTATTGAGCAAGTGACAGCGGCATTGGATGATTACCGCATGAACGACGCGGCGCAGACGCTCTATCATTTCTTCTGGGACGATTTCTGCGACTGGTACATTGAATTATCGAAAGCCCTGGTTACGTCAACCGAACCAAGCGACCAAGCCACAGCGGCGCGTTGTCGCATCGTTTATGTGTTGGAAAAAAGCCTGCGTTTGCTGCACCCCTTGATGCCGTTTATCACCGAAGAAATCTGGCAGATGTTGCCGCACGATGGCAACTCAATTTCAATTGCCGAGTTTCCGAAATTTGATGCGGCGCACGAAGACCGCGAAGCGCAGGCGCAGATGGACACCTTGATTGGCGTGATTACCAAAGTGCGAAACATCCGTTCGGAAGTGAACGTGCCGCAATCAAGCAAAGTGAATTTATATCTCAGCACTGCCGACGATACCGCGAAGCAGGTCATTAACAACAATATCGAAAACATCAAGCGATTGGGGCGCGTCGAAGAGATTAGGCTTGCCGACACGTTGCCAACCATAGAGGCTTCGGCACGCGGCATCGTTGCAGGCGTTGATTTATTGATACCGCTTGCCGGTTTGATTGATTTCGCCAAAGAGCGCGAACGCATCGGCAAAGAGATCAGCAAGCGCGACAACGAAGCGCAAGGTCTGGCAACCAAACTCAACAATCCGTCCTTTGTTGAACGCGCTTCAACAGATGTCGTGCAGCAAGCCCGCGAACGCCACGCGGAACTGGTTGCGGAACTGGAAAAATTGAAAGGGAGTTTGAAAACCTTGGTCTGAAGTCTGGAGTCCGGTGTCTGGTATTCGAGGTCTTATTCGCAAATCAATCTCAAACATTTGTGAGGAAGATCGTATGTCCACGATAAGACGCTTCGAAGATATTAAGGCATGGCAAAAAGCCAGAGAGTTAACCAGGGAGGTTTATCAAGCCTGCACGAGGGGGCAGGTCAGCAGAGACTTCGGCTTCAAAGATCAGATTTGTCGCGCTGCGGTTTCATCTATGAGCAACATCGCAGAAGGGTTTGCCAGAAAGAGTGATAAAGATTTCGCGCACTTTCTGGATATATCAAGAGGCTCCGCTTATGAAGTACAATCGTTGCTCTACGTGGCACTGGATGTCGGCTATATGAACCAAGAAAAATTCGAGAAGCTTTATCAACTAACCGACGACACGGCTTCACTCATTGGCGGCTTTACTTCATATTTACGAAGATAACAATTACGGACACCGGACACCGGACTTTAGACTGAAAGACTGTTATGCAATTAGATCAATCAACTATTTATTCTGCGGTTGCCGATTTCCTGCGCGAAGATTTAGGGCGCGGCGACATCACTTCACAAGCGACGGTGCGCGGCGGCACACGCGGACGCGGCAAATTTCTGATCAAACAGGATTGCGTGCTGTGCGGTCTGGAAATCGCCGAAGCGGTGTTTGTCGTTCTCGACCCAGACATACGCATGGAAGCCTATCATTACGATGGCGACAATCTATCTTCCGGCACGGTGTTCGCCAATATCGAAGGGCTGGCGACCACGCTGCTTGCCGGTGAACGCACCGCCTTGAATCTGGTGCAACGCCTCTCCGGCATAGCGACCTTGACCAAAGCCTTTGCCGACAAAGTGGAAGGCACGCGGGCAAAAATCATAGACACGCGCAAGACCACGCCCGGTCTGCGTATGCTGGAAAAATATGCCGTCAGCGTCGGCGGCGGCGTCAATCACCGTTTCGGTTTGGACGATGGCGTGTTAATCAAGGATAATCACATCGCCCTGGCCGGTGGCGTGCGGCGGGCGATAGAATTGGCGCGACAAACCGCGCATCACCTGTTGAAGATTGAAGTCGAGGTCGCCAATCAAGCGCAACTGCGCGAGGCGCTGACCGCCAAAGCCGATGTGATTATGCTCGACAACCTGAAGCCTGAAGCCGTCCGCGAGTGCGTGAAGATGATTCGCGAGGCCGCGCCCAATACGCTGATCGAAGCCTCCGGCGGCGTCACCTTGTCAACGGTCAGAGAGCTTGCTGAATGCGAAGTGGATTTGATTTCCGTAGGCGCGATTACGCATTCGGCTACGGCTATTGACATCAGCTTGAAAATAGCCCCGATTTAATCAACCGCTTGCTATAGGTAAAGGGTGGGCCGCGAACGTGGCGAGCCAAGCGCTGCCCACCTTGGATAGAGAAAATATGATGGAAAACCGATATGAACGACCGCTCTTTGATGCTGCCCGCGTGATTGAAGAAGAGGCCGGAGAATGCACCGTCGAGGTGTCGCTCAGTTTCGCCGGTCGCGCCATTCAAAAATCCGCCAAGGGCGAAGCCAGCGAGACCGGCAGGCTGAAAGCGGCTGCAGTAGCCACTTTGGAGGCGGTCAGGCAAGCCGTTGATCATCACTTCGAATGTTCGTTGGCCGATCTCGATCACGTCAACGCGCTGGGCAAAAATTTAATCGCGGTATTGGTTGACATCACCTTCGAGGGCAAAGATATACAGGTCTTCGGCAGTTGCCCGATTGTCAACACCGAACTGGATGCGGCAGTCAAAGCCGCGCTCAACGCCACCAATCGCTTCGTCGAGTTGTCGAGTCGCAGTTGATGCCACCTTCATGCAGTTGATACAAGGCTCATGAATATGCCGCCTCCGTCTTCCCCTTTGCAGCACGAAACCGCTTCGGCGCATACGCCAAGTTTAGGCATCCCGCTGTTGCGTTTTGACGAACTCGCTTCGACCAACGACACGGCACGCGAACTTGCCGCCGCAGGCCATAGCGAAGGCACCGCGATTCTCGCTCGTCGCCAGACCGCTGGCAAAGGCCGTCAAGGTCGGGTGTGGTCTTCACCTGCGGACGAAGGACTCTATCTCTCCATCATTCTCAGACCACAGCTTCCCGCGCCGCAGGCTTCCTTGATGCCGTTGGCCGCCGCCATCGCCGTAGCCGAAATGTTGAGTTTCGATTTTCACACTGCCGCCGACATCAAATGGCCGAACGATGTGCGAATCAACGAGCGTAAAATTTGCGGCATACTGGTTGAGTCATCAATTGAAAACGGCCTGCTGCAATCTGCGATTCTCGGCATCGGCATCAACATCGCGCAGCAAAATTTCCCTGATGAATTGCACGACGTAGCCACTTCGCTCTACCTCGAAACCGGCCAAGCCTTTGCGCCCGATGAGGTTTTGCCGCCGCTATTGGCGCGGCTCAATCAATGGTATCCGGCGGCGCTGCGTCGTCCCGATCAAGTCATCGAACGCTGGCAGCAACTTTCCAGTTTCGCCCATGATTGCGCGGTGCGTATCGTTTCCGGCGATGCGACCCTTGAAGGCATAACGCGAGGCTTGACGGCAAGCGGCGCGTTGCGGCTGGAATTAGCCAACGGCGAATGGCGCGACATCGTCGCCGGTGAAGTTAGTTTACGAAAAACGTCTTGAGTCCCACGTCCGGTGCCCGGCGTCTGCAATTGGACAGCTTGACAGAGTCTCAATTGGCAGAGCGGCGAATGACAAAATTGATTGAATAATTGGCACACCATAATCGCGCCTTACAGAGTGGGCTAAGTTCGGACACCGGACGCTGGACATCAGACTGCTGGACTATTGGAGGGGTCAATGCTACTGGTTCTTGATGTAGGCAACAGCAATACGACGCTTGGTCTGTACGATGACGACCGCTTGACGCACAGTTGGCGCTTGACCAGCGAACGCCAGCGCACCGTGGATGAATACGGCATGATGTGCCGCTCATTATTGCACCTGTGCAATTTGAATTCCGATTCCGTCACCGACATAGCAGTGTCTTCGGTAGTGCCGCCGCTTGATTTCACTTTGTTCAAGATGGCGGAAATTTATTTCAAAGTGAAGCCGCTGTTTGTCAACGCTGCCAATTCCGGTATGCCGCTGTTGATTGATAATCCGGCGGAAGTCGGTTCCGACCGCGTGGTGAATGCAGTGGCGGCGTATGAAAAATATGGCGGCGCGGCGATCATCGTGGATTTCGGTACAGCGACCAATTTCGATGTTATCTCGAAGCACGGCGAATATATGGGCGGCGTCATTTGTCCCGGCGTGCAGATTTCCGCCGACGCTTTGTTTCAACGAGCGGCGCGTCTGTATCGCGTGGACATACGCCATCCCGAAAACGTCATCGGCACGAATACCACAGCGTGCGTACAATCGGGATTGTATTGGGGAACGATTGGTTTAGTGGACGGCATATTGGAAAAGATGCTTGCCGAATTGGGCGACCCTGTGCGCGTGATTGCTACGGGCGGACTTGCGCCGTTGATAGGCAAAGGCTCGCGCTTTGTCGAAGCCGTAGATCAGGATTTAACCCTCGAAGGCTTGCGGCTGATTTATCAACGTCACCAAGCTGCCCACAGCGAAGCCAATCCGTAATAACGAAAACTGCTGCGGAGCAGTATTTCCAATCAGGCAATCATTCAGCAACGGCCCAGCACACGAAGTTGAATGATGTAGCTTTTAAGAAAATGGTTTTCGGGTGAACCCAACAGCAGCCTTGTACGGGCGACCCTGCGGTGATCGCCTCTTCTTGAAATCCCTGTGTCTTGAGGAAGGGGCGACCACCGCAGGGTCGCTCGTACAGGTCATCGCTGTTATCTGGTTTGCCGAAATCTTTTTCTTTGCTTCACCATTGGAAAATCATGAAGACCAAAAGGATTCTGAAATCATGAAAAAACAATTTATCAAATCGCTGACTCTTGCGCTGATTCTCTATGTCATCGCCGCGCCGTTTACTGCCCAGGCGCAAGACCGGCTCAAGACCATGCCGGGTTATGAGCAGTATCAAAAGATGAGCGGCCAAATCGCTTCGGCTTATAAACCCGCCATCGTGCAATTCAACTGGCAGAATGACGGCAAAGCCTTCGCTTATAAAAAAGACGGCAAGGCGTATCGCTACGACTTTGCGACGCGACAGATTGCCGAAATTGATCCGGCCACCATCACCGAAGGCGCTGGGCAAGGCGGCAGATTTCGCGGCGGCCCCGAACGCGGACGGCAATTCGATTCCGCCACTTCGCCCGATGGCAAATGGAAAGCCTTTTATCGCAATCGCAATCTGTGGTTGAGCGCATCCAACGGCGCAAATGAAATGGCCATCACGACGCAAGGCAACGACAAGACGCGCATCAAGTACGGCAGCGCAAGCTGGGTTTATGGCGAAGAGTTAGATCAGATCACCGCTATGTGGTGGTCGCCCAACAGCAAAAAACTGGCCTTCTATCGCTTCGATGAAAGCCCTGTGCCGGACTATTTTCTGCAACTCGACCAGACCAAATTGCAGAGCCGCATGGACATCGAAGCCTACCCGAAAGCCGGAGTGCCCAACCCGATTGTCGAGTTGTACGTTTACGACCTCGACACCAAACAGACCATCAAGGTTGAGGTGCGCGATGGCAAGCCGTTCGATAACAGTGTGGTCGGGCATTATGCTTATCGCGTTTCGTGGGCGGCGGACAGCAGCGAATTATTATTTCATCGCACCAACCGCCGCCAGAACATTCTGGAATTTGTCGCCGCCAATCCTGAAACCGGCAAATGCCGCGTAATCGTTCATGACGAATGGCTGCCCAGTTGGACAGAGAATAATCCAGAGATGCGTTTTCTGAGCGACAACCGACGCTTTATATGGAACTCCGAACGCACGGGCTTCAAGAATTATTACCTCTACGATTTGAGCGGCAAATTGCTGGCGACCCTGACCAATCATGCGTTTGAAGTTGCCGGTATCATCAAGATAGACGAGCGCGCCGGAAGATTGTTTTACATGGCGCGTGATGGCGACAATCACATGAAGCTGCAACTGCACCGCGTCGGTCTGGACGGCAAAGGCGACCGGCGTTTAACCGACCCGGCGTTTCTGCACACCGTCAATGTTGCGCCCGATGGCGAACACTTCTTGGACATCGCGCAGACTCACGACACGCCGCCAGTAACGCGCTTGCTGGACGGCGAAGGCAAAGTCTTAGAGGAGTTGGCCAAAAGCGATACGACGAAATTCGACCAACTTGGTTTGAAGCGTGTCGAACTGATCAAATACAAAGCCGCCGATGGCGCGACCGACCTTTACGGTATGCTGCACTTCCCTTCCAATTTTGACGCGAATAAAAAATACCCGTTGCTGGTGACGGTTTATGCGGGGCCAGAGACCAACGGCGCACGCGAGAATTTCACCATGCCGACGCCGTTGACCGAATATGGTTTTCTGGTCGCGTCGCTGGATTCGCGCAGCGCCGCAGGACGCGGCAAACGCTTCCTCGATGCCATCTATGAAAAGTTGGGCGTCGTCGAAATGGACGATCAGGCGGCAGGCGTGAAATCGCTGTGGAATCGTGCTTATATTGATAAAAGTCGTGTAGGCATTTTCGGGACTTCGTATGGCGGCTATGCTGCGGCCATGTGTTTGCTGCGTCACCCGGAGGTCTTTGCGGCAGCTTCGGCGGCCTCGGCGGTGACCGCCTGGAATCATTACGACACCATCTACACCGAGCGTTATATGTGGATTCCGCAGGAGAACAAAGTGGGCTACGAAGTGGGCAGCGCCATGACCTATGCCGACAAGTTGCAAGGCCGCTTGATGATTTATTACGGCACGGCGGATAACAACGTGCATCCGTCGAATGCCATGCAGTTAATCGCCGCTTTGCAGCGCGCCGGTAAGAGTTTCGAGGTACAGGTCGGCCCTGATGCCGGTCATTCGGAACTTCGCCATGATCGCATGATGGAATTCTTCATTGAAAATCTGGTGATAAAACCGGCATCGCAGAATTGAGTGCATCCGAGCGTTGGCAAAGTCCGGCGATTCAACCAAGCGACTTTGCCAACGCAGTTTTTTAGACCGCAGTTTGTTGACTAGCCGTTCTGTCAGTGTGTACTATACGACCGCCCATTAGTCCATAGCAGCAAGGTTTATCTTTAATCTGAAATCTTGAAATTCCGTAGCGCGAAATTCTCAGTGGAAGTGTGAGCCACTCAAGCATCAATATGAGGCGGCAACACGGCGATTAATAAAGAGGAGTCACTATGGCGGAAGCGGTTACCATAACCGAAGAAAAGAGCGAAGGCTTTGTACGCGGCTTAGGCTTGCTGGATTCAACTATGATCGTTGCCGGTTCCATGATTGGCTCCGGCATTTTTATTGTCTCGGCGTTGATGTCCAGACAATTAGGCTCGCCGGGCTGGTTGCTGGTCGCTTGGCTGGTGACCGGCGTGCTGACCATTATGGCCGCTCTCAGTTACGGCGAACTCGCGGCGATGATGCCCAAAGCCGGTGGGCAATATGTCTATCTGCGCGAAGCCTTTTCGCCACTGTGGGGATTCCTTTACGGCTGGACACTTTTTCTGGTGATTCAAAGCGGCACCATCGCTGCTGTCGCCGTAGGCTTTGCGCGCTTTACAGGGGTGTTGTTTCCGGCGATTTCCGAAAGCAATTATCTCATCAAACCGCTTCACCTGACTTCCGGTTATGCCATCTCGCTTTCGACCGCGCAACTGGTCGGCGTCTTGATGATTGCGCTATTGACGTGGATGAACACGCGCGGCTTGAAACTCGGTAAGCTGGTGCAGAATATTTTCACCACGGCCAAGACCGGGGCGCTGATTGCGTTGATTGTGCTGGGCGTGATTGTCGGTCGCAACGCCTTGGCAACGAGCGGCAATTTCGGCAATCTGTGGCAGCCTCGCGGCACGCTCGAAAGCGTCGGCGGCGGCTTGATGGCGACCTCGGCATTTGGCTTGTTCGTCGGCATCTGCGTGACGCAAACGCAATCGCTGTTTTCAGCGGATGCCTGGAACAACATCACCTTTACGGCTGGCGAAGTCAAAAACCCGAAACGTAATATTCCTTTGTCGCTGGCCTTCGGGACTCTATTGGTCATCACGTTGTATATGCTGGCCAATGTGGCTTATCTGGTCACTCTGCCAATTGAAACGATTCAAAGCGTGCCGAGCGACCGCGTAGCGACCGCCACCGCGCAAACCATCTTCGGCAACAGCGGCGCAACGATTATGGCGATTGCCATCATGATTTCGACCTTCGGTTGTAATAACGGTTTGATTCTCGCCGGGTCGCGCGCCTATTACGCGATGGCGCGTGACGGTCTGTTTTTCAAATCCTCCGGCACCTTGAACAAAAATCAAGTGCCGGCCTGGGGCTTGTTGATTCAAGGCATCTGGTCGGTTTTATTGGTGCTGCCGCGCACCATCAAAGGCACAGACTCGGCAACCGGCGTTACTTCATACGGCAATCTGTATGGCAATCTGTTGGATTATGTCATCTCTGCCGCGTTGATATTTTACATCCTGACGATTCTGGGTATCTTTGTGTTGCGCGCCAAACGACCCGACGCGGAACGCCCGTATAAAGCCTTCGGTTATCCGTTCATCCCGGCTTTATACATCCTCGGCGCAGCGGTGGTGCTGGTGATTTTATTTATCTATCAGACCAGCACGACGTGGCCGGGTTTAATTATCGTGTTGACGGGAGTGCCAGTCTATTTCATCTGGCGAAAATTCGGCACTGCCGCTACGGATTCGTAAGCAGAAAATGTTTTCCGGTGAAAAAGTTTCGTAGCCCCGCCTTCAGGTGGGATTGATTGGCGACACCAGCTTCCGCCTGAAGACCGGACTGCGAAACTTTTTCTTATCATCTATAGAACCGAAATAGCCATAGGGATTCAGGCAGCAAAAGCCAAGGGGTGATGTCACCCTGAATGCTGAATCCCGAATCCTATATCCTTTTGGAGGTCATTGAATGGGTAGTCAATTGTTTGCAAGAAAACCGCTCGAAGTATTGCTCGCTGAAATGAAGGGTGAGCATCGGCTGCGGCGGGTGCTGGGTCCCGTGCAACTTACCGCTCTGGGCGTTGGCGCGGTCATTGGTGCGGGCATCTTCGTTGCCACCGGCGAAGCCGCTCATAACGTCGGCGGTCCGGCCTTGATGATTTCGTATATCGTCGCGGGGATCACCTGCGTGTTTGCGGCTTTGTGTTACGCCGAGTTTGCCTCTATGGCACCGGTTGCCGGTTCGGCTTATACCTATGCTTATGCTACGATGGGCGAATTATTCGGCTGGATCATCGGCTGGGATTTGGTGCTGGAATACGCTGTCGGCTCGGCGACTGTGGCCAATGGCTGGTCGAGCTTTTTTCAAAGTCTTTTGCCCGATGGGCTGATTCCTCATGTGCTGACCCGTGCGCCCATTATTTACGACGACGCTGCCCATCAGTTCGTCAAAACCGGTAGCATCATAAACCTGCCTGCCGTGATTATCGTGTTGATTGTCACCGCCGTTTTGGTCAAAGGCATACGGGAAAGCGCCAGTTTCAATGCCTTGATGGTCGGCATCAAGGTCGCCGCCGTGTTGTTTGTCATATTGGTGGGCGTCTTTTATATCAAAGGCGAAAACTATACGCCGTACGCGCCCTATGGCTGGGGCGGTTTGAATCTCTTCGGAAAAACCGTGTGGGGCGAGACCGTCGGCGGTAAACCGGTGGGGATGCTTGCCGGTAGCGCCATCATTTTCTTTGCCTACATTGGCTTCGATTCGGTTTCAACCCACGCCGAAGAAGCCAAGCGGCCAAACCGCGATGTGCCAATTGCCATCGTCGCCTCGCTGCTCATCTGCACGGTGTTGTACGTGCTGGTGGTCTTCGTGCTTACAGGAATGGTGAAATATAACCAGATAGACACCGGCGCAGGAGTATCGGAAGCTTTCAAGAGCGTCAGGCTGGGATGGGCGCAGGTTATTATCGCCGCAGCAGGTGTCGCTGGCATCACTTCGGTGTTGCTGGTGATGATGTTGTCTGCGCCGCGCGTCTTTCTGGCGATGGCGCGTGACGGACTGGTGCCGCCAAGCTTTTTTGCGGCTGTTCATGATCGCTTCAAAACGCCCTGGAAAAGCACGATTCTCGTCGGCACTTTCGTAGCGATTGGAGCGGGACTTTTGCCGATTAAGGCATTGCTGGAGATGACCAACATCGGCACGCTCTTCGCCTTCACGGTGGTCTGCATCGCAGTGTTGATTATGCGAAAGACCAACCCGAACGCCGAGCGCCCTTTCCGTTGCCCTATGGTTCCGGTGGTTCCTATACTCGGCATCATGATGTGCCTGCTGCTGATGTTTTCGCTGCCGTGGGAAAACTGGGTGCGGCTGATTGGCTGGATGATAATTGGACTGGCCATCTACTTTTTCTACAGCCGCCATCACAGTTTTATGAAGAAGTATCTGGCTCACGAAATCTCGGCTCATGGCATATCGCCAGCGGGTCAACTGATTGACGAGATCAAGGAAAAAGACGAACAGTTTCCCAAACCCTAACTCATAAAATAAACGGAGAAAAGCGGCAGGCAAAAAAATTTTACCTGCCGCTTTTCTCCATCGGCGTTTTCATGGTGTTAATAACAATACCTTCGCCAAAAAATTTTGAGGCAATTTTCGTTACTATATATTGTGGTTAGTGCGTTAGGCGACCGCAATATAAGGTATTGTAATAAAAGTCAGAATAGTTTCCTTACGAGAGCCGAATCTCTCTACGTTTTCCGACCGCTATACCTGGGTGCAAGTAAAAGTGAGACTCGGTTTCGACCATTGGTTTGATCAGTCGTTTTCGTCGGTGAGAGTTCGCCGCCCTGCAAGGGCGCAATTCAATAGCCCAATCCCACGGGCTGGGTAGGCACGAGCCAGCAATGCCCAAGCCCTGCAAGGGCGCAATCGTTGACCGCGTGAAGTAGTATTGCGCCCTTGCAGGGCTAGTCTTTGGGACGGTCGCTTTCCTAGTGCGAGGCACCAGACTTTAGAATTTCGTCCTTTCAGGGCTACGAGCAGGAAGTTTCTTTTTGATAGAGTCTCACTTTTAATTGCTCCCGCCGCACCTAGAATCATCAATCACAAGTTGACGCGCCTTTCATAGGAAAGCTAGAATGTCGGTTCGTTGACAATGCCATTGCAGTACGGGGAAGTGGCGGAACAGGTAGACGCGATGGTCTCAAAAACCATTTGGATTAACTCCAGTGTGGGTTCGAGTCCCACCCTCCCCATCAACCCTCAAGAGCCGCAGACGGCTAATCCATCTGCGGCTCTTCGGTTTTTGCCGATACCTGAAAGGGTTTGCGCGGTCAGTGAGAAAAGCGCCGATGGCGCGTTGACCAAAAAAAATGGCGGCACGAAGACCGCCCTCACAGATTTTCATGGTTGAAGTTGAAACCCGCCACTCGACTATGGCGCTCAAGCTTCCTGCATAAATAAGAGTTTTCTTTCCAGCACGATGTTTTCCAGAATGACGCTTGCCTGATTGACGAAGACCAGAAATTCCTCGAAGCCTTCAAAATCTTTGCCGCCCGGATAGTTGTCGCCGTAAATCACGAACATCACTTTTTCCAGACAAAAGAGCGGCAACACAAAGGCGTTCAATTCATCAACCGCTTCGCCCAAGCGCGTGACGACATCGAGATTCCAGTAGCCGTTCGACATCGGGCCAACGTAAGGAATGCCGGTCTTGACGACATTAGTAAAGATGCTCTGCACCTTGATCGGTATGCGTATGGCGCGCACCTGGTCGTCCACGCTGCCGCCGTTTACCTGGCGGTCAACCCCGAATTGCCCCAACCCGCACAACTCTTCATTCTTGACCACAAAGAGAATGCCACGGCTTGCGACTTCGCTGGCATAACGCATCACCGAAAGACTGACTTCGGCTTCAAACGACAATGAGCGCAATTCGGCAAGCAGCGAACAGAGGATGTTCGAGTTGTTGGCTTTGTTCTTTTCTTCGGCTTCGGCCTCGCTCTCATCCCACAGATGCAAGCGCTCGTCATCGTCAACCTCTGGCAACAATGGTTTGCTGAACTCGCGGCGAGCGGCTGCCGTGTAGCTGTCGGTCGCCGCTTCGGACGGATGCGGAAAGCCGTTGCTGATGGCGACCGCCGAAACCAGGCTATGGCTTCTCTGAGCATCGCTGTTGGCATTGCTGCCCGGATAACCGTTGGTGTTGAGCAGCGACGCATCAAGATTGCCGGTATTGCGTATGCCGTATTCAAGATTGCCGGTATGCCGGTGATGATGTTGTTCGCTGGTTGGTCGCGGATGATGTTGTTCGCTGGTTTGTCGCGGCGGTGAAGGTTCCGCCGTATGCCGGGGCGTAGGCGATTCATTATTGAGACGCGGAAGGTTCGCTTCCTGAGGATGATGGCTCTTGGCAAAATTGAGAAGCGGACTAAACAGGCGTTCCTGCTGACGGCTCAACTCGTCGTACTCTTTGGCATCGCGCAGCAGGACTTCTTCAATGCCCAAGCCTTCGGCGTATTTCACTTCATCAAAAAAGCCCGGCAAGCCGATTTCGCCCAGCACAATGCCGAAATGGCCTTTTTCCAAACGCAGCAGATTCCCTATGACTTTCAGCAGATACCCATGCACATACTCGGTTAAGGCGGCAGGCGAGACGACATCTTTTTCAATCAGCAAGCGGGCAAAATCCCACTCCTGATGATTGCGCGTCACCTGTTCGAGCAACTCCTGCAACACCGCGTCGCTCAACACGCCTTCCTGTTGCAGGTAGGTGGCAAAGCTCTCGCCGGGTCGCATATAGGAAAAGGTGATGCGACCTTCCTCGATGACAATCTGTCCTTCATACGTGTGATTGCTGATGGACAGCGTGCCGGTCTTTTTGCTCAGTGCCAGGATTTGGAGAATGTCGGTCAATCCAAAATCACTGAGTTTGCCTGTCAGCTCCATGTTGGCTCTCTTTACTCAAGAACGTACAAATAAGCTCACCCTGCTGTTCGATTATTTGCCTATGAAAGTACGTAAAAGGTCACGCAACTGGGTCGTGGAAATCGGCTTGGAAAGATAGCCGCTGGCCCCCATCTGCATTCCCGTTTCGATCTCCTGTTCCGATCCTTTGGTGCTGATGATGATGATCGGCAGAGTGTCGCGTTTCAATTCCGTCCGCACTTTGCGAACGAATTCCAGCCCCGTCATGCGCGGCATATTGATGTCGGTCAAAACCAGGTCGAAATTGCCTTCCTCGACTTTTTTCAACGCCTCTTCGCCATCCGCTGCCTGTGTGATATTGGCCTGCGTGATGCCTTCGACGCGGGTCAAACTCATGCACAGCAACTGGCGAAAGGTTGCCGAATCATCTACTACCAATAAAGACGTATTACTCATTCCTTCCTCCTCTAGCGAACTCGCAACAAGTTCATAAATCCTTCGATGGTTTTCAATTTTCTATCGGTCATGGCATAAAGCTTGGAACTGACCAGCGCGGTTGCCGCGTGACCGGCCAGCAGTTCGAGCAGCTTGTAATCCAAAGTCGTCAAGCCGCGTTTATGCTCCAACAGGCGATAGATGGAGATGACGCCAATGACGCGCTCTTTGACCTTCAACGGAATGCAGGCGCAGGTATTGCCATCTTCGCCTTCATCATCGGTAAAGAACGGTTCGCCGCTTTGCGCCACCATGCCTTCCAGACCATCGCCAAACTTGACGTTGCGTTTATCAAAGAGTTGCGCGATCTCGCCTTCCGATCCGGCCAATAACAATTCGTTGGTCTCGTCGTCCACGATAAAGATGCCGAACTCTTCCGATCCCACCATGTTGATCAGAATCTCTTTGATACACTGCATAACTTCTTCGGGGTCGAGCGTCGAATGCAGATGATGGCTGGCGACATAGAGATTCGCCAGGCTTTCATTCTGCTCTTCGACTTCGATATAGCGTTGCACAAAATCTTTGTTCTCCGATTCAATCTGCTCGAAGCGATTATCCATGAAATCCAGCTTCTGACTGAGCTGGCTGTTTTCCAGGCGCAAGCGCTCGACCTCTTTCTGCAAGGTGTCGGCCAAGCCCATCTTGTCGGCTTCCATATGCACCATGCGATAGCGCAGGCGCTCATTTTCCGCCATCAACTCTTCGGTAAAAGCTTTGCCCTTGCGGAACATTTCCAGTATTTCTTCACTCTTGGTAAAAAGGGATAAAATGTCTTCGCTCTTTTGTCCCATGTCCTTCTCCTTCAATTCAAATCTTGGATGGCGACGCTGATGCGAACCTCGCCATAGGCAGTGGTAATCGGTGCCACCAGGGTCTCGAACTGTTTGTCGTGATGGCGCAGATGCGATTCAGTAAAGATGTTTGGCGGCGTCATGGTCAAGCGCGTGCCGTTATCGTTGATCTGCGAGATGGCGCGCCCGATGGCCATCGAAGCCATCTCGGCGATGGAACTCTTCATCAAGGGCGTCATGCCGTGGGCGACTTCGCCGGTCAAAAACCCGCCCAGTTGTTCGGCGGTTTCCTGATCCAGGTCTATAATGACATCGCCCTGCACTTCTCCCATCAACCCGATGATGGTAATCACTTCGCGGTCTGCCGACGGGTTGGCCTGCATGGCCATTGACCGCACAGCGACTTCCGAACCCAACAGGTCGCCAAGAATTTCAGTGGTTGAATTAACGAATGCTTTTACGAATTCGAGCCTCATAGGTGGTTCCTTTGTTCTCTGCTTCAGGCTGCCGCGCCCAACACGCATTCAATAGCTTTGCGTAACGCTTCGGTGGTTACGGGCTTGGGAATAAAATATTTCGCCCCGGCGTCAAAGGCCTCTTCGACCATCTCTTTGTAGGCCACGCTGCTGACCATGATGACGCGCGCCGAGGGGTCGAATTCGCGGATTTTCTTCACCGTTTCGACGCCTTGTATGCCCGGCATAATGATGTCCATCAAGACGAAATCGGGGTGCAACCGCTGGTACTCGGTAATCGCTTCGTCGCCGTTGGTCGCTTCGCTGGCGGTGATATTCTTAAACGAACGAATCAAGCGCTTGAGATGAAACCGCATGAACGCAGAATCATCAACCACCAAACACGTCATAGGGGATGAATTAGAATTAAAGCTGTCAAGTGTTTCAAACATAACATTCCTCTCTGCGAGTCTGCTGTCCTACAACCGAAATTAAATACCCGGCGATATCCTTTAACGGCAGAACCGTGTCTATATGTCCGTTTTCAATCGCCACACGGGGCATACCGAAAACCGAACAACTCTCTTTGTCCTGCGCCAGGGTATGACCGCTGGCCCGACGAATCGCACCGATGCCCTGCGCCCCGTCGCTGCCCATGCCGGTCATAATCAAGGCGACGGCTTGCGAACCGTACTCTGTGGCGACCGATTGAAATAACACATCCACCGAAGGCCGATGACCGCTGACCGGCTCTCCCGGTTCCAAAACGATCTCGCCTCCCGTAGCCGTCCGCCGCACCTTCATATGCGTCGGTCCGGGGGCCACCAAAATTCGCCCCGGTAAAATCAAATCGCCATCGCGGGCTTCCAATACTTCCATTTCACAAATCTCGTCCAGCCAGCGCACGAACGACGAGGTGAAGCTTTCCATCATGTGCTGCACAATTAAAATCCCGGCATCCAGATCCGTCGGAATCTTGGGCAACAGATAGCGCAAGGCGTGCGGCCCACCGGAAGAAGCGCCTATCACCACCACTTTTTTCGTGTTGCGCCGCAGGATACGGCTCGGCACTTTGCGTCGCACCTCCGAGCCGACGCTGCGCTTCTTCTCTTTAGGTTCCAGTTGCGCCGCCAGCGGAAACAAGATCGTCCGACTGCGCGCCGCGCCTTTCACCTTCTGAATTAACTCTTCAAACATCTCGCCGATTTGCGCCGCGCTTTTCGGCTTACAGACAAAATCAAACGCGCCGATTTCCAACGCCTGCATGGTCAACATCGCGCCTCTGGAGGTGAGCGAACTCAACATCACCACCGGCACTTTGAAATTGGTGACGATGTGTCGCAACGTGGTCAGGCCGTCCATGCGCGGCATATCCACATCCAGAGTCACCACATCGGGCTTTACCGCCTCTACTTTGTTGAGCGCGAAATCGCCGTCAATGGCCGTCGCCACCACTTCGATATTCGGATCACGTTCGAGCAAATTCGATATAAGTTTCCGCATCACTGCGGAATCATCCACCACCAGGACTCTTATCTTCTGCTCTTTAGACTGCATATTGCCTCTTTTCGATCCCTCTGGTTCGTTCGTGCCGGACGGCCTTGCGGAACATCATCTCCGCATCCATGATTAACACCACGCGCCCATCGCCCAAGACCGACGCCCCGGCCAGCGCATCGTTATGCACCCAGCGTATGTCGAGCGGTTTAATTACCAATTCCTGATCGCCGAAAAGTGATTCGGCGACGACGCCATATTTTTTACTGCCCACGGTGACGATAATTAAATAGACTTCCTCGTTGCTGCTGCGTAGCGGTGCGCCGCTGCCGCCTTTGCGCCGCTCGATGCCCAACACCACGCCCGGTCTGACTACCGAGATGAACTGCTCGCGCAGGCGAAAATTTTCAAAGCCATCAAGGTTGGTCACCTCCGCCAACTTCACGCGCACGATCTCGCGTACCGATAACAACGGCAACGCAAACATCTGACCGCTGGTGGTGAACAACAACGCCCGTATGATTGCCAGCGTCAACGGCATACGCAAAGTAAAGACCGTGCCAACCCCGACCTCGCTTCGCAGACTGACGCTGCCGCGCATCTGTTCGATAGCGTTTTTAACCGCGTCCATGCCGATGCCTCGGCCTGATACCAGGGTCACGGCACGGGCGGTTGAAAAGCCCGGTATGAAGATGATCTCCATCGCTTCATCATCGCTCATCTGGGTGGCTTCTTCTAAGGTGATCAAGCCATTCTCAACCGCCTTGCGTTTCAATACCTCTTTATCAATGCCTCTGCCGTCATCACTGATTTCGACAAGCACCTGATTGCCTTCGTGATAGGCGCGCATTTGAATCTTGCCAACTTCGGGTTTGCCCAAGCGCAGGCGCTCTGCGGTTGCTTCCAAACCGTGATCCACAGCGTTTCGCAAGAGGTGCAGAATCGGTTCATAAATCAAATCCACCAGCGCCCGATCCAATTCGGTTTCGCCGCCGCTCATCTCCAACTCGACCTGCTTGCCGGACTCCTGCGCCAATTCGCGCATCGGTCGGTTGAAGCGCTTGAAAACATTGTCAATCGTCACCATGCGGATTTTGACTACGCTCTTGTGCAGTTCGGCAATCAACTTGTCCATCTGGGCTCTGGCTCTGCCAAAGCGTTCGACAATATCGTGGCGCTCTAAAATCGCTTCCAACTCCGGCTCCAGTTGCGAGAGGACGGAACGCGCAATCACCATCTCGCCAGCCAGATTCAACAACGCATCTATTTTCCCGGCTTCGACACGCACAAACTCGCCGCCGGTTTTGCGCGCCGTCGAAGTTGCGGCTGCCGCCGATTCGGGCAAGGCTGGCGTTTCCTCTTTGCCCGGTTCGGCAATCGCGGTTTTCGCTTCGCCCGTCGGCTTGGCCACGACCTCCGATTGCAGCGCCTGAGCAATAGGCGCATCCAGTAAAGAAGGGGGTGTAGGCATTTGCACCAAAGGCAGCGCGGGCGCTGCTTCGGTAAGCGAATTTTTTATCAGGTCGTGGCTATTGGCAGTCTCGCCGATTGTGCGCTCGGCTTCAACACTATTTTTTCGACGCCCTCTGGCAGCACGCGGCGCAGGCTTCTCGCCCCCCACTTTCGCGTCGGCGCTGGAAGTTTTGCGACGCGATTTTGCCGACGCGGTTTTGCTCTTCTTCGACGGGTTGGCAATCCCTTCGACAACGCTTTGCCGTGCTTTTTTGCCAGCCCTTGGCGGCGCGACTACGCCACTGGGTTTAGGCTCGGCGTCCGCCTCTTGCGCTGGCGCGTCTGATGGCAACGCTTGACTGACGGCAGCTTCAGCCGCGTCCATAGCCGCTTCTTCAATCTTTTCAATCAGCCGTTGGGCGCGCTCTGCGGCAATGTCGCCTACGGGGTCTTGGTCCAGCGCGGCGCGAATTTCATCCAGCCCTTCGAGGATCGCATCCACCGAACGTGCGTCGAATTTCATGCCGCCGGAAACCAGCGCTTCCATGAAATCTTCCAAGCGGTGCGCCACTGCCGTGATGCCATCCAAGCCGACACAAGCCGAATCGCCTTTGATGGTGTGCGCTCCTCGGCGTAAACGTCCCAGGCAATCGCTGTCCGCGCCTTTCGATTCCAGCACAAACAAGTCTTGCGTCATCTCGTCAAGAATTTGCAGAGATTGATCGCGGAACATATTCAGCAAGGTATTCAATTCATCCAAACTGAAATCTTCACCGAAATCTTCCATAGCCGTTCCTCAGACTCCCTTACGCAACTAATTTGTAGGCGATGCCTTTGTCTTTGTGAATCATGGTGAAGCGGTCCGAGAGCCATTGCAGGCTTTCCGCATGACCAATAAATAAATAGCCGCCCGGCATCAGACAATTGGCAAAGCGGTTGACCAGGCGTTGCTGTTCTTCCCGGTCGAAATAGATCATCACGTTGCGACAGAAGATGACATCAAGATTGCGTAAGCCGTTGTCATTTTTCAGATTGTGATAATCGAAAGTGACGCGCCGCTTCACTTCGTCGTTGACCACGAAGTTGCTATTCTCCTGATGAAAATATTTGCGCGTCAGATGCGGCGCGACGCTCTTCATCTGGTCAGCTCTGTAGATGCCGTTTTGAGCGCGTTCCAACGCCGTAAACGATAAATCGGAAGCAAACACCCGCAACGTCCAGTCCGGTTGATAGCGCACCGCTTCCAACATCGAAATGGCAGCGCTGTAAGGTTCCTGTCCGGTCGAACAACCGGCGCTCCAGACGCGCAGCAAACGCGAACCGACCTGCTCTTTTCGGGCAATCACTTCCGGCAACACGGTCTGGCTGAACAGATCGAATTGCGGCGCATTGCGAAAGAAAGAGGTTTCGCAAATCATCAAGGCGTCCAGCAAGGTCGGCAATTCGTGATACTTGCTTTTGACGCCGGTGACGAAGGCAAAATACTCTTGGCCGTTTTTGATGCCCAATTCGTCCATGCGCTTTTTCAAGCGCGATTCCAGAAACAGGCGTTTATCCACACTGAGACTGACGCCGCACTCGTCATAGATCAGATCGGTGAATTGTTTAAACTCCTGGTCGGACAAAATTCGCGTCTGCCCGTAATTGATCACCGTATTGTGAGTCACTTCCGTCGTCTGCATACCGCCTACCTCAATCAAGCCGCTGTCTCCGTCCGCACCGCGATTAACTCCATCACCTCATCCAAACCGACTAGAATCTCTTCGGTCAAGACTTTCTGCAAATCAATCAAAGTGATGAAGGCGTCCTTATGTTTGACCACGCCGATAATATAGCCAATGCCCATTTCCGCAATCACATCGGGCGGCGGTTCGATCATCGCCTCGCTGACCCGTATGACTTCGGTGGCACCATCCACAATCAACCCGACCAGGCGACCATCGAAATTGGCAATGATGATGCGCTGTTCATTCAATTCACTGACGGCGGCGGTGCGTAAACGCTTTCGCAAATCCAGCACCGGAATCAGATTGCCGCGCAAATTCATGATGCCTTCGACATACTCTTCGGTTTCGGGAACCGGCGTGATTTCGCTCATCACGACGATCTCTTTGGTCAACAAGATGTCTATGGCAAAATCTTCTCTGCCTACTTTGAAGACAATTTTCTGACGATTCATACTCCGCCTCCTAAGCTTTTCCTCATCCCTGTAACTTGCGTCAATCGCCTTGCGGGTAATTCGCCGAGGTTACCGGCATACGGCCATTGGCTGGCGGCACCATCGGGGGATTGTACGATATTTGCCGGCCATACTCGTTTTGCACTTTGAACTTCGAGATGGCATCGTTGAGTTGCTCCGATAACATCACCATGCCGCGAATGGTTTGCGCGGTTTCGTGCGCCCCGGCAGAGGTCTCTATGGTGATGCTGGATATGGTCTGCATGGCGCTGGCCAGATTCATAGTCACCCGCGCCTGTTCATCGGCAGCCGTGGAAATCTCTTCGATCAAATCGGAAGACTTGCTGATTGCCGAAGAAATATCCTTGAGCGAATCGCGTGCTTGTTCAGCCACGTCTTTGCCATAGGTCACTTCGCGCATCCCGTTTTCCATCGCCGACAAGGCTTCGGTGGTCTCCTGTTGCACGCCTTTAATCAGGTTGGCAACATCTTTAGTGGCGCGTCCTGAGCGTTCGGCCAGTTTGCGAATTTCATCGGCCACGACGCTGAAGCCGACGCCGGCCTGTCCGGCGTGCGCCGCTTCGATGGCGGCGTTCAAAGACAACAGATTGGTCTGCACCGCTATGTCTTCGATGAGGTCAATGATTTCGGAAATCTCGGAACTGCGTTTGCCCAACAGACGCATCTTTTCCGAAGTCTGCTGCACCGCCGCGTGTATGCGTTCCATGGCTTCGACGGTGAAGCGCACATTTTCATCGCCGCGTTCGGCCAGATACAAAGTACGCTTGGAGGAATCGGCTGAGGCTTCGGCGTTGCGCGAAACCTGGGTCATCGAAGCCGCCATCTCTTCGACAGCGCTCGAAGTATTGGTGATTTCATCGGCCTGACGTTGCGACCCGACCGCCATCTGTTCTGCCGCCGCCAGAATTTCCGTGGCGCTTGACGACACCGACAAGCCTATATGTTTGACTTGCGTGACCATGATGCTGAAATGTTCCAGCATCTTGTTGACCAAGGCGACGACGCGACCCACGGCATCATCCCCTTCGCTGCCGCGTTTGGTCAGATCGCCTTCCGAGACCGTGCTGGCCAGTTGCAAAAATTCGTTCAGGTTCTGCTCATTGATCTCTTCCAGGCGTTTGCGTTCGGTGACATCCGTGCCGACGCATAACACGCAACTCTCTTCGCCCAGTTCAATCACCTCTGCCGATAACAGCACGACGCGCTTATCGCCGGACTTGGCTTGCAAAATAATTTCCAGATTGCGGAAAGCCCCGGAAGTCTGGAGCAGCATATGGACTTTTTCGCGGTCTTCTTCCGACCAGATATTTTTCTTTTTAGCGGTTTGATTAATAACCTCTTCGCGTTGATAGCCCAGAGTACGCAAAAAGGTTTCGTTGACCTCGATATAACGCCCATCGGTCATATCGTGCAGCGCGATGATTTGCGGACTTAAATTGAAAGTCTTGAAGAAGCGTTCTTCGGAAGCGCGCAACTCTTTTTCGGCGCGTTTCTTTTCGGTCACGTCAGTATAGACGCCGATGCGGCCAATGATTTCGCCTTCGTCATCGCGTATGCCATCGGCGCGCACTTCAACCAACACGGTGTAGCCTTCTTTGGTCTGCATTTCCAATTCGCCGGTCCACGAGCCGCCTTCACTGATCGTGGCGTAAACTTCCTGAACGTGCTGCGGGTCACGGCACAACAGTGCCAGACCGCCTTGGCTACGCATCTCTTCCGCATCGTAGCCGAATAATTCTTGAAAGCGTTTGTTGGTGTAATAGCTATCGCGTGCCAAGTCAGAGATGCTGATGGCATCGCCGCAACTTTCGATAGCTTTGCTGATACTGAGTAGCGAGAGTTTCTGTTCGCGCTCCAACGTCATCATATCTTCGAGACGGTTCAACATCTGATTGAAGCCGTCGCCGACTCGTTCAAATTCATCGCCGGTAGCAATTTCCACCCGCGCCCGCAAATTGCCATCGCAAACCTGCTCGGCGGCGTCCTGTAGTTGTTGCAAGGTCGCGGAAAAACTTTCCGCCGACAGATAAGCCAGCACGCCAAAAACCAGAAATAATACCGCGCCCCACAGCAATATGGTTTTGAGCATACTATTGGCCGGGGCATAGAGTTCATCCTTGCTGTTGTCTAACACGAAGACCCAGCCAAAGCCCAGATAATGGAAGCCATTGGCGGTTGCCCCTGTAGAGCGTTGATAAAACAGCATACGACTTTCGCCGCCCTTGTGATTTTTATCGCTGCGATCATAGGCGAAGGTGCCGGAATCGTTTTTGCCATTGCTTTCCAAGATGCCGGATTTTTTCACCGCGTCATCAACCGGCTCATTGCGTTTGGCCATATCAGGATGCAGCACAACCGTGCCATCCTTTTTCACGGCGTAGGCAAAGCCGCTGTCGTATTGTTTGAAGCGAGCGATATAATCTTGAGCGTCCTGTAGATTGTAGGTGATCTTCATGACGCCGTTGGGTTGACCGGTCTTCGGGCTGACAATCGCCACACAAATTTCCATCGTCCAAGTGTTGGTCTGTTTGTCAAACTCGACATCGCTGATGGAGAGTCCGGTCTTGAAAGCTTTCTGCCACCAGCCCTCATCGCTTTGCACGAAGTCATCGGTCATGCTCGTCATGCCCACCGTCAAACCGTAGCGGTCGGTAAAGAAGATGCGTTCGAAGACGCCTTTCAAATGGCGCTTGGACTCCAGAAATTCGGTGGTTTCCCAGCTTTTGTCATCCAGCGTGTGCGTCTGTTTATAGCGCTCTTCGAGCAGCGGAATCTGGGCGACCGAAGGAACCTCTGTAATACCCAGTTTTTCGGCAGTCAAGGCTGCCTGTTCGACTTTCTCTTTCACGAAAGGATCATTGGCGAGGGAACGCGCATATTGAATATTTTCCAGAATCAGCAGGTCAACGGTCTCTGAAATATTCTGTGAAGTCTTTCGCAGGTTGTCATTGGAATCAATGATTTTCAGAAAGCTCAGATAGGCGATCACGCAGGCTAAAAGAATGGATAGCCCGGTCAAAAGCAGTGCGCTGGTCACCAGTTTCTGTCTGACACTCTTCAGGCCAAACTTTTTTAACAAACTCAAAGCATCAAAGTTCATACGATTCTCTCCAATTTATCTGTGACCGGAATGTTGATTCCTGACGAAAACACCTTCCCCGATTACCCGTTATGACAAATTAAGCAGAGCCATCCACCACAAAGAGGGAGTCTTTGTGAGAGGTGCGATACGGGGGAAGTTCTTCATCTTGGTCAAAGGATCAGAGCGAAGAGGCAAACACAGCGTTTTCAAGCGACAAGCACGACACGAAAATCACGACAGCAGTTTCTAGGGTGGAGATAATTTTTCTTTCAGGGACGTTCATACGTTTCCACATTGATGTTGGTCAGAGGCCGCCAGCACCGGGCTGCTGCTTTCTCCTTTTCACCGGCGAGACTGGCCAACCCTAAAATTTCCCACTCGTTATCTATCCGATGCTCAATCCCATTATGTACACAACCTACTGAGAGTCAATAATAATTTTGTAACAATTTTTTCACCCACATTCCGCCTTTCGCCAGACCATCGAAAGCGCCAAAATCCCCTGTATTTACGCCCTTTTTGCGCTTGTGTCGCCGCCCTTGCAGACGCCTTGTCGTTGACGCTGCGACAGGCGAAGGCTAGAATGACGCACGTTTACAGAGGCGAATGTCGTGGCACAAATGGGGAATGCGGCGCTTGCCCATCGCCCCTCTTGTCCTCTGCAAATCCAAGGAAGGCGCTGCACCTGTCTGCCGTTTGCATAAGCTTTATGCCGGATCGAGTTCTCAACTTTGCCAACCTCCCGCGCTCGGCCATTACCGCCAAGGCGCTGACCATCTGTCTGAAATGCGCCTTCGATTTTTTCCTCGAAGAGTTGCATCTGTCTTCCAGTGAGACTTACGCGGAGTTGCAGAGTCACACGCCGGAAGCCGCCGACTTCAGCGGTGCCGCAACCAGCCGACCGCATTTCCATAGCACGGCTCACCAGACCAATTGCCCGTATTGCCATGCCTCTAAGCGTTGGTTTGCGGTCTTTCGCGCTTATCAAATCTACGCGCATTCCGCCTTTGAACCATTCCGCGCCAGCGTCTGGGCGAAGTTGGAACGCCAAGGCATACGCTTTGCGCTGTCAAGTTCGACGCTTTCGCGTCAAGAAATTTTCTTCGCCTGGTTGGAGGAATTGAAACATCGCGTCGGCAAGCAGAATCCCGACTGGTGGCAAGACACGGTTACTGCGACCATCAGTTTTTTTCACCCGTCGCGGGAGTGGGACGAGATTTCACAATCGCTGATTCGCCGCATCACCGTCAAAGGCGCGCTCGCCAGCGACTGGTTTTATGCGGATGGCGTCTTGCAGCTATCGCCAACTCTTTATGGCAAGGCGCTCCTCGTTGATCATTTGATCGCACGCGCTTTGCCCAACGAAAACCGTCGCCGCGAGCGCCGCTTATCGTTGCCGGAATTTCTCAAGCGCCTGGAAGACACCGGCTTTTTCAAAAGCAGCAGCAGCGCAAGCAACGATGACCAGACCAACTTCGAGCAAGCGGTTGCCGCTCTGGTTGCCTATAGCCCACTGGCGGTGTACTATGCCGTTGACCGCAGAGATTATTTGCAGCGGCTCAACAGCATTTATAAAAGCTATACGGAATAGCACGAACAACATGAACATCAAATCCATCTTTCTTGCTACGCTCATCCTTTTCTTATTGACTTCCATGACGGCGGCGCAAAACGAGCCAGCGGGTTTTGTCATCCTGTTAAAGAACGGCAGCGCCGTGCGCGGACGCACCTTGGTGCGCGACGAAGCCTCCGGTCGGCTGCGCGTGGCGATGACCGAAACCAGCAGCGGCGAAGCCAAAAGCTATGCCGTCATCGCTATGGAAGACGCCGAATCCATTCGCGCTTCGTCTTCCGACAGCGAATCCATTCGCATCAAATTGCTGGGCGGCAGCGAAGTGAAATGCAAAGAGTTTTCCTTAAACGGCGACACCGTGACCATCAAACTGGGAACCGCCAGCCACCTAGAAGTGCGCTGGGACGAGATCGCCTCGATCAGCTTCAACGGCTAAAAATCAACCACGACCTCACCTCGCTACGAAGACCACCAAGCTCACGAAGCCAATGCAGCGCTCTAGCGCCTTCGCATTTCTGATCTGCTTGGTGATGGGGAAACGGATTGTATGGGCAACTAGGGGGAGTCGCAGAATCCCAGAAATCGTCCATATGTTGTAGATAGTCAAACCATCACACACAATATCTGGACAGAAAATTCATTTCTGCGACACGCTCTAGCTACTTTTATTTGCCATCCTAAGAGGCGCTTTGCCATTCTTTCAACACCGCATTCAATTCATCCCACGCCAGTTGGATATGCGCTGTGGCCGTGCGTAGATTGCCTATCGCCAGACGTATGGTGAAAGTGCCGTTGAGTTTGGTGTGCGATAAAAAAACTTTGCCGCGTTGATTGACGCGCTCCATGATTTGCTCATTCAATGTTTCGAGAGCGGCTTCCCGTTCGGCCTCTGACCAATCCTGACGCTGACGCAGGGTTGCAGGAAACGCCCGAAAACAGACGGTGCTGAACGGCGTAGGCGCAAGGCGCTCAAACTCTGCACTCGCATCCACCCAAGCGGCAAACTGTCGCGCCAATTCGAGGTGTTGGCGCAAGCGCGCCGTGATGCCTTCGACGCCGAAGTAGCGCATCACGAACCACAATTTGATGGCGCGAAACCGCCGCCCAAGCTGCGGCCCGTATTCCATAAAATTTTTTACCTCGTCGGTTTCAGAGCTTCGGAGATATTCTGGCACTAGGCTGAAGGCTTGCCGCAACACCTCCATGCGCCGACAAAACAAGACGCTTAAATCCACCGGCACAAACATCCATTTGTGCGGATTCATCACCAACGAATCGGCGCGTTCGCAACCCAGAAACAGTTGGCGCATTTCCGGCAATATCGCCGCCGCGCCGCCGTAAGCCGCATCTACGTGCAGCCATAAATTTTCGCGCTCGCAAATATCGGCTATCGCCGCTACGGGGTCAACGCTGGTCGTCGAAGTCGTTCCGGTCGTCGCCACAACGCAAAACGGTATCCAGCCATTGGCGCGGTCTTCGGCAATCGCCGCGTCCAGCAATTCGGGCTTCAGGCGAAACTCCGCGTCGCAAGCGATTTTCCGTATGCCCTGTTGCCCAAGCCCTAACACGATAGCCGCTTTATCAATCGAAGAGTGCGCCTGTTCCGAACAGTAGAGCCGCAGTTTGGCCGCCGCGCCGTACAAACCTTTTTCGCGGACGTGCAAATGCGGCACCGCTTCACGCGCTGCGGCAATGGCGCAGAGGCTGGAAATCGAAGCGGTATCGTAAATCACACCGCCGAAACTTTCCGGCAACTCAAGCATTTGCCGCAACCAGTTCAACGTCACTTCTTCCAGTTCGGTGGCCGCAGGCGAAGTGCGCCACAACATGGCGTTGACGTTAAAGGCCGCCGCAAACATTTCGCCGAGAATGCCGGGAGCCGAAGCGCTGATGGAAAAATAAGCAAAGAACGCCGGGTGATTCCAATGCGTCACCCCCGGCACAATTTTTTCATCCACATCGGCAAGCACTTTGTCCATCGCTTCGCCGTTGACGGGAGCGCTTTGCGGCAGAGCGTTTTTCAAATACCCCGGCTCGACCTGCGACAAGACCGCGTGCCGTTCGGGATGCGCCAGATAATCGGCGATCCAATCCACCACTTGATAACCGTACTGGCGAAACTCTTCGGCGCTCATATCGCCGAGTGCGCCTGGTTCTTTCGCGTTCTCCATTTTATCTCCAATCAATCAACCACGAAGCCCACAACGCCCACGCCGTTTTTCTTTCACCCGCGTGAGCTTCGTGATCTTCGCGGTGCAAAAAACATTCCGATTCCATCTGCCGAAGCGATTCCGCGCCTCGCCTGATCGCGCTCTGGCCTCGCTATGATTTTGCCGGTCGCCTTGAAACTGGCTCCTGTAGCCACTTTCAGGGTTGCGGCAGGGCTTTACGACTACTGCGTAACGCCATACGATGTGTCATATGCCAAATCCGCCGAGGCAACGCCATCAGCGGTGGTCTGGTTATGACTGGTCAAGCGTTTTTGTCGCACCAAGTCACCGAGCATAGGCAACAGGTCTCTGAAAAGATCGTTCCGGGGATTATGTCCGCTGGCGTCTGACCGTAAAACGAAATTGGCGTCAACCAGATGGAATCCGGGAATCATAGCGAAACTCGCTGGGCCGATGAAGCTTGCATCGGCAAACAGCACCACGCGATTGGGCTTGGCCGAATGCTGAAAATGCTGGCTCCAGTCCTGCGCTTCGGCAAGCGTAGGAGGTTGCAGGGAAGCGTTATACAGGATCAAGGAAATATAGATGATATGGGGATCGTCGAGCCTGACGCCTTGACTGTATTTGGGCAGATACGATTCGATGGAGAGCAGTCCGGGCTGTGGCTCCGTGCCTTTGAACCCTTTGATATAGCCATCGCCAGCGCCGGAAAACGCATTGCAGGCAGCGCAAGACATCCCTATGGGTTCAATGAGCAAAACCGCGCCTTTAAACTTGCTCAATTTAACTTTTTCACCACGGGTATCGGTCAACGTCAAGTCTGGATAGGCTTGACCGATAACCGGCGGCCACGGCTGCACCAGTCCGGACGAGGATGCGCCCGTAGAGTTGTTCAATTGTTGGCATCCCTGCAAGGTAGTCACAAGGAGCATTCCGATGATGATCATTATGCTTTTCATAGCCCTCCGATATATGGTTTTTTCTTGATGCTTTGCTTAACGGCGGTCAAGGGCTTGGGGGGAAGGATGAAAAAAATCCATTGCCCGTGTTCCGCTGCTGGCACTTATCGGGGAGTTTACCAAGATTTACCTTTGCCTCCATAGAGTTTTTTTCATCTATTTTTAGTAGTGCTAAAAAAATAAAATTCAACCGGCAATCAACTGCGCCGCCTGATAGCGAGTTGCAGAGGTGCGCGATTGGTTGAGCGGCGGTCGTGGGCAAATGCGATTCGCTATCAGTCATGAATTTTTCATGAACAACCACCACAAGGATTGCCGCCTAGATAGTAAAGGCGACATACCCAGGCTTGTGGATGAAATAAAGTGCGACCATCGCAGGGTCGCCCGTACAAGGCATTGGAAAATCACTCGCGTTTTGCAGGTTCTTTCCTCCAGAATTTTTATGGTTAGTCATAGAACGCACCTCCTGATAAGTTGGTGTTTCGACCGCTTCCAAACGATCACCGAGGGGCGTCCTTTCAAGATAGCGCTCAGGCTCTGCTTTTATTTATCGCTGTAGCTTTTGTTGAGCCATTATCAACACAAGCAATTTGACTACAAAGAGCAACATTAGCGCTATTGAAATTGCCAGACCTGCTCCACTCGCTATCGTCCCAATCATTGTCCGTTGGCGAGTGGGTTTCCATTCCTCATCTTCACGACCTTCTTTCGCTAGAAGCCCCAAAACCTGAATGCCGCGCACCATAATCGTCCCGGATAAAGCCCCAGAACCGAGAAAAGGAAAAACCGCTCCCACCCCGACGATGGCGAAGACGATGATCACGCCGCCCAGAATCCGATAGAACCTGGTCTCGTCATATCGAAGCACGAACAACCCGATTCCGATACCGATTGCGCCGCCAAGCAAATTCAAGCCTATGGCTGAGACGAGCGAGTAAGCCAAGGCCGTAAGCCCGAAGCCTTTGACGAATCGAGAGACATTGACAGCCTCATTGAATAAGGGTGATGAGGAGAAAGCGCTACTCCTGACGCTATTGCTATCAGCGGGAACAACTCTTTGATTGTCGAACATATCAACCTCTTTCTGTTGTAGGGTGGGATAAGGCCATCGGCCTAACACAAAATTCACCTCACCAACGCTTCAAGCGAGGGGCGCGAGTTTGGTGTAATCGGCTTTGCGTTTGCGCGAGGGGCGCGAGTTTGGTGTAATCGGCTTTGCGTTTGCGCGGCGTGAAGCCTTCGGCAAGGATGGCTTCGCATAACATTCGCTCGGTCGCCTGATGATGCGCTCCGGCTTTCGAGATGACGTTCTCTTCAATCATCGTGCGGCTATCCAATGAGGATAGTCAGAAAATCGCTGTACCTCCAAGCTTCTTCAAAAACCATCAGACGGCTGACGAATTGTCCGAGCAAAGGGTCTTGCACGCTGACTCCGCGTGTGGTTACCGAAGCCACCACTTGGGCGTGTTGTCCCATTCGTCCATATGCCAATAGATCAATACCAACGATGGGAAAAATCCCTACGCGCAAAGCGTCGCGCAAATCATACAGGCGCAATCCATAATCTTCCTGCGAATGCACAAAGCCCAGTGCCCGCGCTGCGGCAACCACATTGGCAGACAGACACCCGGCGTTGGCCTTCCACTCGCACAAGTCGCGTAAGCGTTTCTCGGATACCGCCACGCCTTTTGCTGCAAGCACCATTCGCAAACAGGCAGGCAAACACGAACTATCCTTTTCTTGTGCGTAAAAAGGCGGTCTTAATCGCCGCATGGTTTTGCGTCCTCAAGTATGCGGCGCGCTCCTGCATCTCTGCAATACGGGTGTGAGAAAGTATTTCACGGGTCTGCCAGTCAACCAGCGCTTCGCCAACTTGACCAACCACAAAACCGGGTGTGACCATCAACACAGGCACGCGCCAATGTTGTTGGTTGACCTCCAACTCTGGTTCTCCGGCACAGAACAGGCTGCCCGCTTGCGCCAGTAAAAAGCGATTCACGCAGGCACGCGCCTGAATCTCGTTGATGTATTTTGTGGGCATCGCCATAACAACGAGGGGCGCGAGTTTGGTGTAATCGGCTTTGCGTTTGCGCGGCGTGAAGCCTTCGGCAAGGATGGCTTCGCATAACATTCGCTCGGTCGCCTGATGATGCGCTCCGGCTTTCGAGATGACGTTCTCTTCAATCATCGTGCTGCCGATGTCGTTCGCGCCGTAATGCAACCCCTGTCGCCCGATATCCAAACCTTGCGTCAACCAAGACACCTGCTCGTTGGCAATGCTGCTCAAATACAGCCGCCCGATTGCCAGCCAACGCAGATACTCGTCACCCGGCACTCTGTCGGGAAAGAGTTTGCCAATAGCCGTGTTATCCGGTTGCAGCGTCCACGGAATGAAGGAGACAAACCCCGGGTTGCGCTCCTGCAAAGCACGCAGTTTTTCCAAGTGCAATAAACGCTGGTCGCGGGTTTCACCCATACCAAACATCATCGTCGCGGTGGTCGCAAGGCCTAATGAATGCGCCGCGTCCATGACGTTCAACCACTCTTCGCTGTTGCAATGGGTGCGCCGTTTGCGACGAATTTCGTCCACCAGTATTTCGCCGCCGCCGCCCGGTATCGAATCCAAGCCTGCCGCTTTCAACTCTTTCAACACGCCTTCGACGCCCAACCCCGTGACCTTCGCCAGATTGTCAATCTCCGGCGGCGAAAAACAATGCAGGTGAATTTGATAGCGCGTCTTCAACTCGCGCAGCAAGCCGGTGTACCAAGCGAGCGGCAAGTCGGGATGCAGACCGCCTTGCATCAACACGCCGCTGCCGCCGAGTTCGAGCATCTCTTCGACTTTTTCGTAGATGGTTGCATAGTCGTGAACATAGCCTTCGGCGGAACCGGGCTTGCGATAAAAGGCGCAGAAGTTGCACACCGATACACAGACATTGGAGTAATTAATGTTGCGGTCAATCACATAGGTGACTTCGTTTTCGGGGTGCAATTTGTGGCGCAGCGCATCGGCGAGTCGGCCCAGTTCAACGGTCGCGGCAGTGTCTTCGATGACCTGCCATTCTTCCATGGTTAAGCGTTCGCCTTGTTCAAGACGTTGAAACAAGCGTTCGCCATCGGCGCTGACAATCTGTTTTGCAGTCATAGTCTCCTCACACGGCGATTATAGCGAAAAGCGGTCGCGCCTCAAAACACGAAGGAAAATCCTGCTGACTGGACTTGTCTGTTGGCCTGTGTTAAACGTCTAGTGGTTTTATCTCCATCCGGTTTTGTGAAAGAGAAATCCAATTGTACAACTGGTACATTCGATAATCGGGATAAACACGAATGCTTGAATTTTATCGGCACAGTCACAACCTTTCGCTCATCGTGCAACCCGGCGACAGTTTTTTCCCCATCGTTGACGCCATTGACAGCGCCCAGCATTCCCTCAAGATGACGGTCTTTCGTATGGACGATCCGATTGTCAAAGACGCGCTGAAAAATGCCGTCGTGCGCGGCGTCCGCGTGCAGACGCTGGTGGCGGTGGACTCGAAAGGCTGGATCAAGCGCAATAAAAAATTGAGCGAGGAATTGACCAGACTCGGCGTCGAGGTCAAAGCTCAACGCGCCAAAGAAAAGATCAAACGCTATCACTACAAGATGATGACTGTGGATGAAGTGCGCGCCTTGATTTTGACCTTCAATCCGACGCAGAGGAATCTGCATTACGCCCGCGACTTCGGTGTGCTGATCCACGATCAGGAGATTGTCACGGAATTGAATCGGTTGTTTGATGCCGATTGGGAAGGCGTCAAATTTCAACCGCAAGCTTCGCCGCTAGTCATCAGCCCCTACAACACGCGGGAAAAGATTATGGAATTGTTACGCTCGGCCCGTCATACCATTCGCATACTCGATGCCAAAGTCGAAGATCAACAGGCCATCGGCGTGTTGTTAAAAAAAGCTGCCGAAGGTTGCGACATCAAAATCATTACCCGCGCCACTGACTTTGAAGGGGTTTCAGCCAACTTGCATTTCCGCAAACTGGCGCGTTATAAACTGCACGCCAAGTGCATAGTCGTGGACGGGCGCTGTTTTTTCGTCGGCAGTCAGAATCTGCGCGAAGTGGCAATGGATCAACGCCGCGAAGTCGGCATCATCATCGAAGACTTTGCGCTGGCGCAACGCATCGAGCGCGTCTTTGACGAAGACTGGACGACGGCCACGGAACGAGCAAACGAAGCGAACGAAGCGAAAGGCTGAAGCATTTTGACCTGTCGGCGTTGCAAAATTAAAATGGCAGAGCAGAAGCGCAGCTTTCATAAACAACGCAAATGGATTTGCCCTCAATGCGGCAAGGCGCGTATGCAGATGCCCAAGCCGCGCCACCAGAAAAAAGACCAAGGCGAGTGAACTCATGAACAAAAGCAAAACTACCAAATTCAATGTCGGCGATGAAGTCAGCTACGCGCAACCTTCGGGTATGCTTTACGGCGAAGTCATCAAAATCGTGGACGCCAGCGAATCAGGCGCTATCGAAATTCACTTTGAAGACGGACGCAAAGAGGTGAAAAAGGTCAAAGACTCGGCCTTGAATTTATTGCGCCGCGCTTCCGGCAAAAGCGAAGAAGAAGAGCGTCACAGCGACCGCCAGAAACTGCGCGATCTGGATTTAGAAAAAGTCATACGCAGCGAACAGCGCCGCCGCTGGTAGATTGAAAATCTGAGTTACTGACGAAGAAAAGGAATCGCAGTGAAGGCTATCACTTTTATTTTTTTTATCTTTATACTCCCTTTTCAAAATTTTGCTGTTCAAGACATCAAAATACCAGAAGGAGTAAGATACAAGCCTGCATCCGATGAGTTAAATCAGCAAACAAAAGCTAAACTTGAGAGCCTACTTTCTGCCAAAGTATCCGATGCAGAGATTGACAGGCTCTTTAACGATGCGATTATTTGTGCGCCAGGTTTATGGCAATATCTTGCTAATGAAAAAAAACTAGAAGGCAAAAAGCTAATCAATAACAGGCCGCTACGAAATGCGAAGGGAGAAATCTACGCGATGATAAAAGAAGAAGGAAGATTTTTCCAAATTAAAGAACAAGTGCGATTATTTTGGAGAATCTTCCTTCAAAAATTTATCACAGACAAACCTTACGTTATTAGAAAAGCGACAGCTCCCGAAATCAAATACTTTTGGACAACAATCCCTTTCGACATAGAAGAACCTCTCTTTGTACTTGATACAACGCAAACCAAATTTATCGTTGAATTTTCTAATAACAAAAATGGTGAGACAAAGATTCTTTGGATAGATACAGCAAATGATTTATAAGCGTTTCGCTTAACCGCTTATCAGATTGAATAATTTGAGAGGGGGCCGCTGGTAAAGCCTCAACGCCGACATTCAAAGACCAGCGCCTGCATGGTCGTCTGCATTGGTCGGTCGCCAAACTTTGCGGCAATCCGGGCTGCCAACATGGCTTCGACTTCCGCGACGCTCGGCGTGCCGCGCTCTTGAATCGCACCGATAATCGGATTGCCTTCCACCAAACCTTTTGCCATCGCGCTGGCCGTAGGACTGACGCAAGACTTGCTCAACACCTCAACCTGAAGGTCACGAAAGCCCACCGCTTTGAGCATAGCGGTGATCTCTTCCGCGTCATAAAAGCCGAATGGAATTTCATAAAACTTCGGCGGGTCGTTTTGAAAAATCTCGTTGACGGTTTCCATAGCCAGTTGCGGCAAAGGATTATTCGCCAACTTGTCCCAGACATTGAAAAGAAAGATTCCATCATCTTTCAATACGCGGTGCGCCTGGCGCATGGCCGCCAGTTTATCGGGAAAAAACATCCAGCCGAATTGACAAGCCACCGCGTCAAACGCCTGTTCGGAAAACGGCAAGGCCGTCGCATCAGCCTGTTGCCACTCCAGATTTTCCGCCGCCGGAAATTTCCGCCGCGCATAATCGAGCATCGCTTCGTTGAGGTCGGTCGCGATAATCTTCACGCTTGCCGGTAACACTTCGCGCAAGCGCCAGGTCATAAGCCCCGTGCCACAAGCCAGTTCCAGCAACGCGGCCTGCTCCGGCAGTTTGAGGCGTTGCGAAAAATCTTCTGAATACGCTTCAAAGAGCGGCGCTAAAAAGCGATCATAATTTTCCGGAATGGAACCTACGAAAGCGGTGTTTTGATCGGTCATAATTGATTATCCACCTATGAGTTTTAATAACTTTGACAACGGCGTGCTGACTTGCGCCGCCGGATTATAAAGCAAGATATAGACGATGCGCCCAATGCCGTACAGCGCAAAGACGATGGCGAACCAGCGCATGGGTCGCACACGCGCCGCCAGTCGGTCGAGCGCCCACGCCGGTTTCACTCGATTGGTCAAAATAAACAGCGATTGCAACCACACCAACACCATCAGTATGAAAAGCGGCAATCCTAGCCAATTCCAATTGAGGGCGCTTGCCAAATGACCTTTGCCGATTTCGCAAAACGAATGCGTCAAGCCGCAACCCGGACACGGCAACCCGGTCAAATTCTTAAAGCCGCAGATGGTGAAATATTCGTCACCGGCATTGACCGGCGTGGGCTTATAAATGATGCTCGTCAAAATCACTGCGCTCATGCCAAGCAAAAAAATCCACGCCGCACGCTTCGTCCACAACTCTCGTTGCGTGCGCTGCGTGGTCGCTTCGATGCTTGCCAAGGGCGCAACTTCCGGCGCAGCATCAAACGCTGCATCAAGTGGTGTCTGCATAATTTCCTCGCGGTGTGGTTTGCTGCGTTCCTTCATCATTGTTTGATTGCTCAAAAAAATATTTATTCAATCGGGATGATGGTATTTCCCTCTGTGATTAAAGCATCAGTGAAATCGTCTATCAAACGGGCGAATTGTCGGGCGTATTCCAGCATCGGCAAAAAGCCACAGTCCTTCATCCGTGCGAATTTGCCAGACTTGGCTAATGAAAAGAGCTGGCGCGCCTGCGTCAATCCCGCCTTGTCTTTTTCACCGCACACCAATAGCAAGGGAGTTGATGAAGCTTTGACAATTTTTTCCAGCGGTCGGCTTTCGTAATATTCCGCAGCCGCAAGCGCCGTTTCATATGCGGCGCGTGGACTCAATTCGGCAAAGTCATCAAACAGCGTGTCTCGATACGGCTGCGGCGCGTGACGAAAGCGTAGCGCCACCAGGTTGCGAATCAGAGGAAACGACGCGATTTCGCGCAAGGCCAGCGACGCAGGCGTAAACACCGACAGACTTTTAATTTCATCTTTCGAGAAACTGGCACGCGGACTGACCAGAACCAGCGAGCGCACGTCTTGCGGGTGAGCGTCGGCGCAGGCGGCGGCCATCAACGCGCCCATTTCGTGAGCGATGAACACGGCGTCAAACATTCCTGCCGCGTCCATTACGGCGTGCAAATCTTCGGCGTGGTCTTCGATAGTAAAGCTGGCCGTAGCGTCTGCCGGTTGCGACCGCGCCATGCCGCGTGCGTCATAAAGCAAACAACGATGACCGGCAGCAAGGAATTCAACCGCCGGTCGCCAACACTCGCAAGACATCGCCCAGCCGCTGATCAACACCAGCGGCTGCCCTTCGCCCAACACTTCGTAATACAGCGGTCCGTTGTTCGTCGGTAAAATCATGTAGCCGTTCGCGCTTTTGTCGTCTCCAATATACGGCAAAAACATTAAGCTGCGCCGTTTCCTTTGGTCAAGCAGAGAAGGCCAACGGCAGTTTTGCTTTGCTGAATTTCTTGACAGCCTTCCTGAGTAAATCGTAACATTCGGCTTCTTTTGTCCGGGTGAATGTGGCCTATGAGTTTCACTGACGAAGAGTTGATGCGGCTGGCACTAGACGAAGCCCGCGTCGCAGGTGCAGAAGGCGAAGTGCCTATCGGCGCGATAGTCGTCCTTGATGGCGACATCAAAGGTCGCGGTCACAACGCCGTCATTCAATTGCACGACCCGACAGCGCACGCCGAAATTATGGCGCTCAGGGAGGCAGCGGCAACCATCGGCAACTATCGTTTGACCGATGCGGTGGTCTATTCCACGATAGAGCCGTGCGCGATGTGCGCCGGAGCCATGATCCACGCACGCATAGGGCGTCTGGTTTATGGCGCGACCGACGAGAAAGCCGGAGCCGTCGAAACCCATTTCGGCATTTGCTCGACTGATTTTTTGAATCATCGCGTGGGCATTGAAAAAGGCGTCCTTGAGGCGGACTGCCGTCAGATGCTACAATCCTTCTTTCGCAAAAAGCGGGAAAAGCGGTAAGCGAAGGCACAAGTAAACAGGCAAAAGTATTTTGGCTGCGCCTATTGCTCATCAATTGAGATTCCAGCAGCGAGCAGTATTTTCCGGTTTTACTTTTGCCGGTTTTACTTTTTACTTACTGAAGCGGAGAGGTGCGAGAGTGGTTGAATCGGCCGGTCTCGAAAACCGTTGTATCCTTACGGATACCGTGGGTTCGAATCCCACCCTCTCCGCCAGTTTTATTGCAGAAGGCAGAAGGCGGATTGAAAACCAATGAATAGCTAAATCCGCAATCCGCAATTCAAGGAGAGGTGCAGGAGTGGTTGAACTGGCAGCACTGGAAATGCTGTGTATGGGAAACCATACCGTGGGTTCGAATCCCACCCTCTCCGCCAGTTCACAACATTGCGGCTAGTAGATTGCGGAAGGCGGATGAAACCGTGAATCTTTTTTTGAATCTGCAATCTGAATTCCGCAATTGACAGGGGTTTGAATGGTCAGGTTCCGGACGCCGTGCAATCGTGTGGGTGCGAACCCCGCCAGGCCGGGAACGGAGCAACGGTAGCATTTCACAGATGTGCCGCGGTCTCTCCGGAGCCTGACCATTCAAACCTTTTTTCATGGCCATAGCGCCCTCTGGCGCAACACGAACTCCGGTTGGGTTTCAGAATTCTCATCCGTCACGCGGTTCTTCTTGCAAGCCAAGATGCCAGCCCTTAGACTAAGAAAGCGGCTGACCGCAGGCGCACCGTCGCTGACAACATACATTCACCGTGAAACGCCATGTCTGATTCGCAAGTCATCGCCAGAAAATTTCGCCCACAAACCTTCGACCAGATGGTTGGTCAGGACGCCATTCGCCGCACCATCGAAAACTCGATCAAGGCGAATCGCATACATCACGCTTACCTGTTTGCCGGCGCACGCGGCGTCGGCAAAACCACGACGGCGCGCATCCTCGCCAAAGCCTTAAACTGCGTGCAAGGGGCCACCGTTGAACCGTGCGGCGTCTGCGCTTCGTGCGTCGAAATTTCGGCTTCGCGTTCGATAGATGTGATGGAGATTGACGCCGCTTCCAACACCGGCGTTGATAATGTGCGCGATGTCATCATCAACACTGTACAGATTGCTCCTGCGCGTGATCGCTACAAAATTTTCATCATAGACGAAGTGCATATGCTGTCGAACGCCGCCTTCAATGCGCTGTTGAAAACCCTTGAAGAGCCGCCGCCGCGTGTCGCCTTCATTATGGCGACCACAGAACTGCACAAGGTTCCCGAAACCATTTTGTCGCGCTGCCAAGTCTTCGAGTTTCGCACCATCACGCTGAAAAAAATCTTTGACCAGTTGCAGCACATCGCTGCGGATTTGGGCGTGCAAATCAGCGAAGCCGCTTTGCTGTCCATCGCCCGCGCCGGTGAAGGCTCCATGCGCGACGCGCAATCGGCGCTCGATCAGGTCATCAGTTTCGCAGGCAACGAGGTTTCCAACGAAGATGTGTCGGCGGCGCTCGGCCTGGTTGATCTTGAAACGCTCAACACCACCATGCGCGCCATAGGCGAACAGGACGCGGCAAGCTTGCTGAAACTGGTGGATGCAATCGTCACTCGCGGTTATGACTTGAGAAATTTCTGCCGCGAATTGATGACTCACATACGTGCCATTCTGGTCACCAAAGTTACGGGCTTTGATGCCGAGTTGGTGCAGTTGCCAGCCGGTGAAGGCGAAGCCCTCGTGCGCCTTGCCGAGTTGTTTTCCGAACAGGATTTGATACGGTTTTTCGGCGTGTTGACCAAGACCGAACAGGACATACGCCTGTCCACGCAGCCGCGCTTTCACCTGGAAATCGGCTTGATGAAATTGCTGCAAGCGCGCCGCTTGTATTTGCTCGAAGACGCTTTGAAACAACTGTCAGAGCTGGCTTCGCAATTGGGCATGGCGGGTTTGACGGGCAGCGCAACACAACGCGGACAGGGCGGCTCGCCTGCGCCCACACGCAGCGCGGAGGTTTCCGGCAAGCCTTCGTCGTTCAGCAGCCTGAAAGCGACCACTGAAGCAAGCCCTCTGCAAAAAGCCTTGAGCGAATCCAAAGCCAGAACGCCGAATGCTTCAACATCAGTTCGTGCGAGCAATGTGGCCAGCCCTGCGACCAATCGCCCAAGCAATTTTGAAATACCAACGGCCAACCGCGAAGCTTTGCGCGAGGGTTCCAGCGCGGACGAAGCACTGCACATCGAAAATCCGTTTGCGAATCAAACGGCCAGTCCGTTCGCTTCACCGCAAGCAAAAGTTGAGGCGCTATCTTCGCCGCGAACGGCTACGCTTCCGGCTGCGCCAGCCCCTGCCGCAACGCGAACAACTTCGACAGCGCCGCCGCCGTGGGCTGAGGAACCGCCGATGTGGAATGATGCGTATGAAGCGGAACCGGCTTTGCCTGCCGACAATTTCGCGGCTCCGGCAAGCGCGCAAAATTTCCTCGCCAAGTTGAAAGAACAGCTACAGGCGAATCGCAAAATGATGGTGCTTTCGTACCTCAACCAGGCGGCAAGCGTGCGGCTGGATGGCAATTATTTACGCATCGTTTACGCAGGCGACAACGGGCGCAATAAAAGCCTCGTCGAATCGTCCAATAATCGTCGGGCGATTGAAGACGCCTGCAAGGAATTGGCCGGACGTAAAATCACCCTGTCGGTCAAAGTGGACGGCGAGCCAAGCCTTGAAGCAACCGCCACCACGACCAGGCCGCAAGCCGCATCCTTGGTCAAAGAGCGCGCCGAAGATCATCCGGCGGTGCGCGCTGTGACGGAGAAATTTCAAGGCCAGCTTATTGAAATCGTCAAACCTGAAGATTGATTGGCGTTGGCTCGTCCTCATAGCTCGCCACTGTCAGGCAATGGCTTTCACATATTTTTTTTAGGAGATGCAGAAATGAAATTACCGGGCGGACTCGATTTAGGAAACATACAGGAGATGATGAAACAGGCGCAGCAGATGCAGGAAGAGATGCAGCGCGAATTGCAGCAGGTGCGCGTCGAAGCCAGCGTCGGCGGCGGCATCGTCACCATTGCCATGAACGGCGCGAAAGAAGTCCTCGACATCAAGCTCGACCCTGAAACCGTCAAGAGCGGCGACGTAGAGATGTTGCAGGATTTGATTCTCGCGGCCTTTAACGAAGCCTCGCGCAAAGCCGATGAAAAAATCAAAGGCAGCCTCGGCTCCAAACTCGGCGGCCTGGGCTTGCCCGACGGAATGATTTAATTAGTCCTTAGTCCCTAGTCCCTAGTCCTTAGCTACTGACTCGCACAATGCGATAGTCGTGATGAAAAGCAAAGGACTAAGGACTAAGGACTAAGGACTAAGGACTACAGAATGCTTGATTACGCAGAGCCAGTAACCAAATTGATAGATGAGTTGAAGCGCCTGCCGGGGATTGGTCACAAATCGGCGCAACGTCTGGCCTTTCATCTGCTGCGCGCCGACCGCGCCGAAACCGCCCGCTTGATCGAAGCGATTACCGAAGTCAAAGAGCGCATTATTCTCTGCTCGACCTGCAATAATATTACCGACGTTGACCCTTGCCGCTATTGCACCAGCCCCGGACGCGATCAAGGAATTATCCTGGTGGTCGAAGAACCGTTCAATATCGTAGCCTTTGAAAAGACCCGCGAATACAAAGGGCTTTACCATGTTCTGCACGGCGCGTTGTCGCCGATACGCGGCATTGGCCCCGATGATTTGAAGATTAAAAATCTGCTCGAACGCTTGCGCGCTGGCGAGGTGCGCGAAATTATTTTAGCGACCAATCCGAACACCGAAGGCGAAGCGACGGCGAATTATTTATCGAAGTTGATGAGGCCGCTCGGCCCGCGCATCACCCGCATAGCGATGGGCATACCGGTCGGCTCCGATCTGGAATACGCCGACGAAGTGACCATGCACAAAGCTCTGGCCAATCGTCACGAGATGTAGAAAGTTCATCGCATTGATATTTTTGGTGAATAGCCTTTTCTTTTGACCTTTCAATTTTTCAAAGGAGAAGCAACCCGGTTATAATGCCGCACGATTGAATTGTCGAAATACAAACTATTAAGCGGGAGCATTCAAAGTAATGAGAAGAAACGGAAGTAAAAAACCTGAGCTAACGGCAATCTCTCTATTCTCTGGGGGAGGAGGGCTTGACTTAGGCTTAGAAGCCGTTGGATTTTCTACTCTGCTTGCGACTGACAAAGATGAGCATAGTTGTATTACCTTGAACGGAGGCAAAGCCTCAGCAAGGAAAAGAAAGAAACCCTTCCTTCAGCACGCCGTAACTTTACAAACTGACATCTGTGAACTTGAGGTAGATTTTCTTCTTCAATGCGTAGGGTGCAAATCAGGCGAGATTGATCTATTAGCTGGTGGCCCACCTTGTCAAGCCTTTAGCGTTTTTGGTAAGCGGTTAGGCCGTAATGATCCTAGAGGGCTTCTAGCCTTTGATTACCTACGAATTTTAGCAGGGCTACGACCCAATGCCTTTATTTTCGAGAACGTATATGGACTGCTCACAATTGAGCAGGGGCAAATTTTTCGAGAACTATGCGAAAGACTCTCAAACCCCGCCAAAGGTTTATATTATGAAATTTCGCAGCACAGACTGGATGCGGTGAGCTATGGGGTTCCTCAATTTCGAGATCGTATTTTTCTCATCGGACATATTGAAGGAGGAACAGTATCTGACATTCCTAAAATCACTGCCAAGGAGACCGGAACTTTATACTTACCCCGATGGCGCACAGTCAGCGATGCTTTTCGTGGGCTCCCTCCGATTGGTTCTTCCTTTCCAGCCAATCACACCGGCAGAGTACACAGTGAGAGAATCATCAATCGCTATGCAGGATTGTCTTATGGAGAGCGTGATCCGCATACTCGAATCAATAAGCTGAATCCTGAGCGTCCGAGTTTCACCATCATTGTTGGCTCAGACAAAGGGGGAGGGAAAGGTCACGTTCACCCAACAGAGCCTAGAGAAGTAACTCCGCGTGAAAGCGCGAGAATACAAACCTTCCCAGACTGGTGGGCATTTTCAGGAACCTCACGACATCCTATTCGTCAAATTGGCAATGCCGTACCGCCATTACTAGCGGCGGCCATTGGCAATGAGATCCGAAGTCAAATCTTTGGACTTGAGAAAAAAGATTTTATTGAAATCCTCCATCTTTTAGATCAGTCTCACCTATTTGAAGAAGAGGGTTGGTCATCAGGTCTAGCGCTAACACCTCAGTATAATGAGAAGCTTTATAGTTTAGCTGGGTAAATCTTCAGAAAATTTATGATAACGGATTTTTTCAGTCATAAAATTCATTCAAGCAGTGACGAGTGGCCAAATAAGTTGGTGGAATTGGCTTTTCTATTTGCTGAATTCGATGGAAAAATATTTAACCGTGATGCCATAGAAAAAAAATTACTTGAGATCAGTCCTCGTTCAGAATATGTGAGAGACCCGGCGAAATATAGAGATGAAATTAGTGCTTATCCATCTTATTTGGGTCTGTATAGATTAGAGGCTTCTCAAGCTGGTTGGCTCATCAGGTTGAGTGAAACAACCAAGGCTTTTCTGATAAGAGAAGAGCCCAACGTGAGTGCATTCTTACGACTTCAGCTACTGCTGTTTCAATATCCCAACGGCATGGGAGCTTCCTATTGGCCAGCTTTTAGAATTCAGGCTAATGCCAGAGCTAAATCCCTAGAATTTATTTCAAACCATATTCGACTGTCTCCCCTGCGAATTATTTGTAGCGCACTGATCGCCGATTCTCAATTGAGAGAGGTCGAGTTACACCAAGCCTTTGTAAGCTACCAAGATATCTATGCTCTGGCTAATGCGCCTGAAATTAATATCAATATTTCACCTGAAATTAACGCTATGATTCAGGCTCTTGAGAAAGTCAGAGCCAACAAACTATTACCACCCAAGAAGTTTGAAAAAAGATTTCATATCTTAAAACACACAGAAATGTTTACGCTCAATAGGCAGGGCATAAGCCTGAGACCCGCAGCACATCAAGCTGATCAAACCGATCTGATTTCAAAAGTATTTACGCTTGCTCAAACACAAATCTATTTCGACCAATTTGATACTGTAAAAGATGGCGACCAACTGCGGGAAATAATTTCCAACGGGAAATGGGGACAATACTTCGATGGCATGAAAACCTTGTCGGGGGAAGTTATTGAGAAATTAGCAACTGATTTTATCGCCCAAGACATCCGTGAGAGTATTCCTGAAACGCCAATTGAAGAGTTACTCGCCTATCCTTTCCGAAGCAGACAGAAGAAACCATCAGCCGAAAAGAAAGCTGATAAGCGTAGAGAATTCGCAGACCCGGAAGTAACAAGAATTAAGCGACAACGAAGAAATCTTGCCCATAAAGTTCTCGTTGATTTAATGGACCGATGGCTAAAAGAATTAGGCGCAGACCCAAAGGAAACGCCCCACATAGATTTGTATGCCAAGATTCCTGACGATGGATCGTTCCTGTTTGAAATGAAAAGTGGAGGAGAGAATATACTTGAGCAAATTAGAAAAGGCATTAGTCAACTTTATGAATACAGGTTCAGATACCGGGAGATTCTTGATCCTGATCTAACCTTGTGCCTCGTACTCGCAAAGGAACCGACAGAACTCTCTTGGATAACGGAGTATATTTGCTGCGATAGAGAGATATGTCTTTGCTGGTTCAACGATGAACAAAAACTTGCATATCCAGACCTATGTCGAGATAGATTGGCTGTACTCAACACCTAAACTATTTTGCCGCATCAGGCATCCGGCAAGACCAATCCAGAAAAATTGTCGCCACATCGCATCTGCGTCAGGCTTCCGCCGGCTGCGCGTTATCGCTATCAACGCCCATTCTATCATTTATAGCGAATTGCATTTGCCCACGACCACAACACTTGGTTGAAAGGCGGTCGCTGACCGCCTCTCAACCAATCGCACACCTCTGCAACCCGCTATATGTTGCTTGTGGGCTTTCTTCCCGGCACGTTTGCCAGCCGATTTTTTTGAGAGGAATTGCGGATATTCCATAAACACCACGGGCGTTTCCAGTATCATCACTGGAAACGCCCACAATCATTTTGGCAACTATCGAATCGAGTATCTTGGGGTTAAGGTCGGAAGCCATACCAGCCAGTGTTGATTTGCCGCCAGGTGCCGCCGATATTTTCGTTCGTCCAGTTCAGATACACCAATCCGTTCTGGAAAAAATAGCCTTGCCCGGAATACAGATGCCGCCCGTCTCGGAATTGCCCGAAGGTACAGAGAACCCCGGCAACGCCGTTGCTGTTGACCTGTCGGCACGAATTGCGAAAGGTCTTGATGACTGTGCCGTTCGTTTCAATCTCGAAGTGTGATCCCGGTATCACGGTGACGCGCCCGTAATATTGACCGCCGTTTTGGTAATAGAGGTTATTGGATTGGGCATAAGATGCCACGGCCATAATCCCGGCAACCAAAGTGATAGCTACAGTTTTTCCGGCCAGACGGCGAACCATTGTCAAAATGTTAATGCTTGTCATGTTAAATCTCTCCTTTAAAGTTATCTCTTAAAATTTTGTCGAGCGTTTCGCTCTACACCACTTAGTGCTGGAGAGAAAAAAGCATTTCAGGGATTTTTTTCGGACAATGCTGCGAACAGTTTTTACAGGTGTTTCGCGCCCCTCTTTTCGGCAAAAGGTAGTATTATCGCGCCGTCTCACCGGCAGGTTTTAGAAGATTGATGATCTCAATCAGCAAGAGTTCTTTCACTTGCTGTCTTTGCTGGGTTTCTTCCCGGTGCGTTTGGCAGGCAATTTTTTCGGTTGAGGTTCGGCTTCGGGTTTGATACCGGCTTTCAATAAAATGTTTTCCAATTGCAGAGCTTGGTTTTCGCCTTCGCAAGCGAATGCTCTTTGGCCATCTTTTTCAGTTCATCATTGATAGCCTGTAGCAAGGTTTTGAATTTTTCGATTTTGGTTTCGGGAATCGTAGCGGTGAAATCTTACTCATCGCTCGCGCTCCTTCTGAAGCTAGAGTCTCAAAAGCGCACACCGTTTTTCAATAGGTGTTATCGCCGCGCAGCATCACCGGCAAGGTCTTGAACATAATCTTCAAGTCCAGCCACACCGACCAATTTTCAATGTAGAAAATATCGAGTCGCACCATCTCTTCAAAGTGCAGGCGATTGCGTCCACTGACCTGCCACAAGCCGGTGATGCCCGGCTTCACATGAAAACGCGAGCGATGCCAGTCTTGATAATGCCGCACCTCGTAAGGAATCGGCGGACGCGGCCCAACAATGCTCATCTGTCCCATCAAGACGTTCAACATCTGCGGCAATTCGTCTATCGAATAACGCCGCATCCAACTGCCGATCTTCGTCAAGCGCGGGTCGTCTTTGAGCTTGCCGTACAGCGGTTCATGATCGGTGCCTTGATTCACATCTTCGCCATTGATCATCTTCTTCATCAAGTCGCGGTGCGCCTGGTCATCCACGCCATCGTGCATGGAGCGAAACTTGATCATCAAAAACATCTTGCCATCCATGCCAACGCGCTCTTGTTTCAAAAACGCTGGCCCCGGCGATTCGCGTTTGATTAACATCGCCAGCACCAGCCAAATCGGCCAGGTGAGCAGCAACACAATCAGCGCCACAAGCACATCGAGGCTGCGTTTCAAAGCCTTCTGCGAACCACGCAGCGGCTCTTCATAGAGCTTAATCATGGGCAGCGAACCGATGGTGGCGATTTCGGTTTTACCCGGCAGACAATCGAACAGATCGGGAATGACGCGATATTTGATGTGATGATTGCGTCCGCACTCCATCAAGGTATGAAACATTCTGCCGGGGCTGATGCGCGAGTCGGTGATTAACACTTCTTCGATGCCGTGGCGTTTGACCAGATCGGGCAGGTGGTCGAAAGAGCCGAGTTTTCTCACCCCCAATTTTTCTATGGACGAAGCGTCTTCGTTGCGCCGCGCCGTCACCACGCCTACGAGTTTGTAACCGAGGCGCGGTTTTTCCGACATCTCGGCGATGCAGACATCGGCCATTTCGCCGCAGCCAACCACCACGGTGCGAATCAAATTGCGTTCATGATTGCGGAAAAAGATTTGCGCCAGACGGACGATAACTCGCGTCGCCCAGAAGAAGGCCAGCGAAAATACCCAGTCATAAAAGAAGACCAGACGCGAATACGAAAAATCGTTTTTGATCAGTTCGCCGTTGCGTATCGAAAAGCCCTGACGAAAGATGAAAGCGAAAAAAACCAGTATGAGCAACGACCAGGTAGAGGCTTTGATGAGGCGAAACAGATCGCCGGAAAAAGAAAACTCGCCGCGCAGTTTATAAAAGCCGTAGCGCCGCAAAGCCAGTATGTTGACCACCGGCGCAACCAGCAAAATGCTCAAATAGGGCTGAAAATCTGTAGCAATGCCGATAGGCCAACTCTGCCAAGGCGACCACATTAGAATAGGCGCGTCTTGACGAATTTCATACGCCAATATAAAAGCCAGCGCCGCCAAACAGACATCCACCAAGAGCAGCAGGGTGATGGAGGCGACACGCCAAGCAATGCTGTGCCGGATTGCTTTCGCACGTACCGATTGAACTGTGGCTGCGTGTTGCACCATGAGTATCTGTCGAATCTTTGGAAGAGTTACAGATTCAAATAATAGTGATAAAAAATATCACAATGACAGGCTATAGAGAAATTTTCTGTGAGGGAGAAAAAATAAATATTGGGCGCTTCGTCAGCCTCACCAACCCTTTATCAGGCGATAGAGAGGCTGACGAAGCGCTAGAAAAAAACCGTTTCAATTCACTTCAATGGGGATATTGACATCCACGGTTTGCGGACGCAGGCATTGTTGATCATTGCACGCCTGTATGGTCAACTTCCCTTTCAAAGTTTGATTACTTGCCGAGGCCGCAGCGCGCACAGTGAACTTCAAAGCCACGTTGCCGGCATACACGGACAGCGGCTTTGACGAAAACGAAAACTTCTGCAACTTCGCTCTCGGATAGACCACGCCGCCAACAGTGAAGCCCGCTTGCGGCTGAATCTTTAAGGCCGTGGCAATTAAAAACGATTCCGAAGGGCGGTTGGAATTGATGTGATAACCGCCGTCAATGTTGAGCGTCACAACTCCTGTGGCCGCTGCGCCCTTCTTCACTTTGACCGTCGCAGCGGAAACTTTGACTACGCCTGCCGACCCTTGCGCCAGCGCCGCAGCACCCGACAAACTGAAAATGGCTAACAAAAATAATAGTTTTTTCATCTGCATAAAAGTCCTGTTCTTTGCATCGTCCGAGGTTTTATCAAAGCAAATTCAAATCAATCGCGCAAGCCGTACCGGTTTTGGCGCTTTCGATAATCGCCAGACAAGCCAGACTGGTAGCCGCCAAAGACGCCAAAGCGATGGGCGCATCCTGTTTGCCGCTGGCCGCCGCCAAGAACGCCGCGATCTCTTCGGCGTGGCCTTTCTGCTGCGCGCCGCCGCCCAGTTTCACAGTCTTTTTGCCATTATGAATTTCGGCGCTCTTGAAATCATCCAGCACCGCAACCACACGATCACCGAAAATCTCTACGCGCTCTTTGGCGACAGCGTTATTGCCGCTCGCTGTATAAACAATCGTCGCTATAGAACCATCGGCAAAGCTCATCGAAGCGCTTACGCTGTCGTCAACGAAACCGGCCTTGCGCGATACAGGCACGGCCACCGCCGACACTTGCACAGGCAGCGCGTCGGTTAAAAATTGCGCGAAGTCTATGAAGTGACAGACCTCGCCGATGATGCGCCCGCCGCCTTCCCGTTGGTCGTGCGACCAATGTTCGGCAGCTAATTGTCCGGCATTGACGCGATACAAAATGGTCAACGCTCCGACGCGATTGGCAAACGCTTTTTTCAACTCTACGGCCAGCGGCGCAAAGCGACGGTTATAGCCGACCATCAAGGTATGATTTGACTCGCGTGCTGCGCCGATGACTTCGCGCAAGCCTTCCAGAGTTGTCGCCAGCGGTTTTTCAACGAAGACATTTTTGCCGCGACGCAAGGCTTCGGCGCTCAACGCGGCGTGATTGTCGTGGCGCGTAGCGATGAATACGCAATCACTTTTTTCATTGCCGAATATCTGTTCGGTGTCGGTCGTTGAATAGCGAAAGCCAAACATTTCGGCGGTATTTTTGGCGCTGATGCCGGTGGCAGTGGCTATGCCTTCAAGGTTGAGTTGCGCCGTGCGTTTGACAAGCGGCAACAAGACGCCGCGCGCAAAATTTCCCGCGCCAATAAAACTGACGCCCAAAGCATTTTTCGCCGGTGGTTTTTGATGCGTGGTTTTGACAAAGTTGACAACCGCTTGTTCGTCGTGCGGGTACGCCAACACGATGCCGCAATAGCGTTCGGCTTTGCCGGTTATCATTCGATAAGCCTCGGTCGCCTGCTTCACCTGGAAGCGATGCGTGGTCAACAAATCGGTGTTGACTTTGCCAGCGGCGATCAATTGCAGAAAGGCTTCCATATTGCGCTTCTCGGTCCAGCGCACATAACCAAGCGGATAATCAACGCCCTGCTCTTCATACACCGGGTCGTAACGCCCTGGCCCATACGACCGCGACAAACGAATTTCCAGTTCTTTCAGGTAATAAGCATTGCGCGGAATATTCATGCCGATCATGCCGACCGCAGTGATGCGCGCACGGTCACGCGCCAATTCGCTGGCCAGTTCTACAGGCTCATCCGATGTCGTGCTGGCGGTAATCAATATGGAATCCGCGCCGCGCCCTTCGGTCATCGCCGCGCAATATTGACGCGCCGCTTCCGGGTTATTGGCAATCCCATCCGCGCCCGCTTGTTTCGCCAGTTCACAGGCCGCCGCATCAATATCAAAACCCAAGACGCGACAGCCAGAGGCTTTCAACATCTGCACCGTCAATTGGCCGACCAGACCCAGCCCGATGACGGCTACGGTTTCGCCCAATCGCACATCCGCCTGACGTATGCCTTGCAGAGCAATCGCGCCGACAGTGGTGTAACAGGCGGCTTCGAGATGGGCATCGGCAGGCAATTTACAGCACAGATTTTGCGGCACGAAAAGAAACTCGGCGTGCGAAGCGTAACCGGCTCCGGCGCAGGCCACACGGTCGCCAACTTGAAAGCCGCTGACGCCTTCGCCGACAGCGATGACCGTGCCGGAGGCGCTATAGCCCAGCGCTTTGATTTGATTGAGGCGCGCTTGAACTTTTTCGTAAGTGGCGCGCAGCCCTTCGCGTTTGAAGGTATCCAGGACTTGGCGCACCAAGTCAGGACGCGAACGCGCTTTGCCGACCAGTGAGCTTTGCGCGGTTTCGACTATCGAGCGTTCGGTTCCGGCGCTGATTAACGAGTAAGCGGTCTCGACCAGCAATCCGCCCACTTTCAAAGCCGGGGGCGGCAACTCTTCGACGGCCAGTTCCCCGGTGCGAAAATTTTGCACGACTTGTTTCATCGTAGTCCGTAGTCCCTAGTCCGTAGTCCTTAGTTTTAGTATTCGCTCATTGCGGTTTGCCACTGAACCAATACTAAGGACTAAGGACTAGGGACTGAGGACTAATTAAATGAGCGGATATTCGGCGCGGCGTTTGTGGCGATAGCTTTGCAGAACTTTGTGAACCTGGCGCGGCGTTACTTCGCCAAGTTGGCCGGCGATGGTGTAATGCAGGCCGTGTTCAGGCGGCGTAGGCGAGGCTAGATATTCCGCGTAAGCTGCAAGAATTTTTCCCTGAATTTCTGGTGACGGGTCGGGAACATTTTCAAACGAGCGTTCATCATCGTGCAGAATGTCCAGCCAACGCAAAATCTGCCAGCGTGTTACGTAGCCCAAATGGTCGGCCATCTTCTGCGGTAATTCGGTCAGGCGATAGCGCTGCTGATCCATTTCGCTCCAGTAGAGTTTTTCGATTTCAAACAATTGCAAACGATCCGGCTCCGGGGTTGGCGATTTTTGATACTCCTGCATCGCCCAATCGCGGATGATCTTCATGATCTGTTTGTACGGTACGCCCAACGCGATGCTGATGGCGTGGCGTCTGCCGCCATCGGGACGATGACCGCTTTCGACAAAGCGTTTGTACATTTCGATGGCGCGTTGTTTCAAATCAGGGGTCAGCACCGCTTTAGCAGTCAGATGCTCCTGCAAAACATCGGCAACGATTTTGCGTTTCGCCCACAGTTTATTGGCGATTTGCGAATTCACATCGCGCAAGGCTGTGGGTTTATCAGCAAATTCCGCTTGATAGAGTTCAATAATTTTACCGCGCAGTTCCGGGGTCAACTCTTCGACGCGCGGCAAACGCGGCGTCTTCTGTTTGCGAACCGCCACGGCAGGGCGCGCCGGTTGAGGAACAGGTCGTTGAATAGCACGCACCGGCGGCACCGTTTCGACGACGCGAGGCGCGGTGGGGACGTGCTTGACAATCTTTTTCTTAACGCACTTCAGGCAATAGGGAGCTTTGCGATCCGGGGAGAAGAAGGTTGCGTTACAGATCGAGCAAGTTCTGCGAAATTTCATTCCACTCATAAGTCAAATAGTGTAGATTCGGACGGCTTAAACTTCAACCTGATGAAGGCGCTCAGGTTTCCAAAAGTCGCTCGCAATCCAGAATCGGAATCCGTCTTTCTTTATTTTTGAACAAACCACTGACCGGCCAACGCGGTTGCGGCTCTTTGTTGCCGAGGCGTTTGCCAGAGCTTTCGACTGCATCTCTGGCCAGCGTCACCACGTCTTCGATACGGTCGGCCAGCAAACCCATTTGCGATTCGCCTTTCAATAAAACCAGGCGCTGGCGGTTCACACTCTGACTGCTGCTGTTGCTGGCGCTCAGATTCATCACCAGCGTCATTCTGCCGCGCACGCTGGCTACGCCGATGATGCCTTCAGGCGGAAAGGGCAGCGGCGCAAGCTTCGGGCAATCCACTACGCCTTCTATAGTTTCTACTGATACCGCAAACACCTCTTCGCCAATATCGAGCATGAGAACGGAAAGCTGATCGGCGGTATGCGGTTCGTCATCCGCCGCGTTGAGTTTTCCCGGCAGCGAGGCCAGTCGCAGCAGCGCTTGAATGGTGGATGAGGCTTTCCGTTTTGTCATCTTTGCAATTTGGTTGTGCCGTTTTTCATCGGCGTCTTTTGTGCGCCAAGATTTTAATCCGTCCGCTTGGTATTGTTCAACACGGTAATAACAAAACCTGAATCGAGAGCAACAGCAAAACGGCGGGCTTTCGTTTTTATCCTTTTCATTGTCCGCGCCAATCGTCTTCACAAACGCAGACTTCGCAGCAACAGCAGACTCTGCAAATCCAAAACCAACGCCACCTCGCCGCCTGCCAAATCCACTGCGCCGATTATTCCCTTCATCTTCGCGCCCAGCGGCCCCAATGATTTGACGATGATTTCGCGCTGTTCGACGAACTGCTCGACGGCGATTGCCGCATAGCGATCACTGGCGCGACTGATGACCACAGGCATAGGCGTTGCCGCCAGGTAGCCATTGCCGTTGCCGTGCGGCGGACTTGGCGTTTGATGCAAGACTCTAGCGCCGCCCAGTCCCAATAAATATTTCAACTCGACCAGAGGAATCGCCAGCCCGCGCCATTGAATGCTGCGTTTGCCATCGCGCCCGAATATTTCATCCGCGTTGACATAGATCAATTCGACAATCTGCCCGACATTGACGGCATACAGCCATTCGGCGGCGCGCACGATGAACGCTGAAATCATCACCAACGTGGTCGGCACGGCGATTTCAAAAGTCGTGCCTTGGCCGGGTTGCGAGGCGACGCGAATCTCGCCGCCCAATTCATACACCGTGCGCTCTGCGGCATTCAAACCTACGCCGCGCCCCGACACCGAAGAGATTTTTTCCGCCGTCGAAAAGCCCGGACGAAAGATTAAGCGTAACGTCTCGTCTTCGCTCAAGGACTCGTCTTCCGCAATCGCACCGATGGCGATGGCGCGTTGGCGCACCTCTTGAGGATTGATGCCGCGCCCGTCATCGGCAATGACAATCAAGGCGCGTGTGCCTTCCAAGCGCGCTTCGATTTTGATTTCGCCGCGTGCGCTTTTGCCCGCCAGTCGGCGCTCCTGCGGCGCTTCTATACCGTGATCCAAGGCGTTGCGTAAGAGGTGCGAAATCGGATCGGCGATGCGATCCACAATCATTTTATCCACTAGCGTATCGCGTCCCTGCACTTTGACCGACACCGCTTTGCCCAGTTCACGCGCCAGTCTTCCGGCCAGCCGCGCAGCGCGTGTGAAGGTCTGCGCCAAAGACACCATACGAAGTTCTACCAGGCGTTCTTCCAGTTCCAGAAACTCGCGCTCGATGCGGCGCACGCTCGATTTCAAATCGAAGCGCTCACGCGCTCCCAATCCGGCGGCATTCAAAAAGCGATTCGCCATAGCGGAAAGTTTCTGCGCTTCGATGGACAACTCGTGTGCGATGCCGGACAGTTCGTCAACCTTCAACAAATCCACGCGCACGTTGGGCGACAGCGATTGCAAAGATTCCTGCGCGTAAGAAGTCGGCAACAATCCACTCAGCGGCTTGTCCTCTTCTTCGCTGCGGCTTTTCTTGCGTCCGACGACTCGCAAGGCTTGGCCAGCGCGTCGCCAGGTGGAACGCCCGACCCGCGCCACCCGCCCTTGATAACGCGCCACCAGTTGTTTGACTTCGCTCTCTTTGAGCGGCGTCGAAAGCAACAGTTTGAAGGCCACGCGATGATCGTCTTTGGCGGCATCCGGCAGGGTCGTCAACAATTCGCCGACCTCGGCGAGTTGATTGGTCAAGGTTCGATATTTTGAATCAATGTCCGTAATATCGAACTGCACTTTGATGGCGAAGAAATCGCTTTCGGCGTTGAGGTTTTCGCGTATGCGATGTTTTTCATAGTCGGTCAGCAATTGGCGCTCGCGTTCGGAAAAGCCCAGCGACTCCAAGTCGTTGTCTTCGCGTTTGGCCTGCGAACGTGGGCGAGCGGCAATGGCGAGCAAGAGTTCGCGCAGGCGCTCGAAGTCTTCGTCTTTGGCGGTGCCACGCGCCGCGCCTGCCAGCAACGAGGCCAAGCTTGCGCCGCATTCCTGTAAAACCGCTACCGATGCTTTATCCAGTTTGAGTTGTCCCAGGCGTATGTCATCGAGGATGTCCTCGAAGTCGTGGGCGATGGCCTGCACTTCGGCAAGTCCCATCATGCCGGACAATCCTTTCAGAGAATGAATCTGGCGAAAGATGCGATTGATGGCATGGATATTGGCATTAGCGCCCAGCGCGTCGAGGTCGGCAAGCAGCGAATCCAGCAGCTCTTCGGATTCGGAGAGGTATTCACTCAGTAATGCTTTATCGTCAATCATAGACCAGCAACGAGTGAGCAACGCCGGGTAATTTATTTCTGAGCCATCCAGCTTTGCGCTGCATGGCTCAGGTAGATTTAGCGTTGGTGGCGCTGGACACACTTTGTGGGTCGTCCAGATCGCGCTTGATGGCGTCGAGAATACCGTTGATGAACTGTGTCGCTTCAAAGGTGGAAAAGCGTCTAGCGATTTCCAAGGCTTCGTTGATAATCACGGTCTTGGGGGTTTCGGCTTCGTAGAGAAATTCATAAACCGCCAGGCGCAGCAGGTTGCGGTCAACGATAGCCATGCGCGAGATGCGCCAATTCTCAGCGCGTTTTTTAATCAGTTCATCAATGGTGTCTATGTGCGACACCGCGCCCAAAGCCAGACGATTGGCAAACTCCTCGTCCACTTCGCCGAACTCTTCGCCGAACGCTTCCCAGTACATCTGTGTGAGTTCATCAATGCGCGGTTGCGTCACATCGAATTGAAAGAGCATTTGTAAGGCGCATACTCTTGCCTTACGTCTAGCACCCATAATGTCACCTACTTATCAACTACTATTAATCCCACCGGGAAACCCGGAAAAAATCTGCCAGCCCTTATAGTACATCGCTGGGCAAAAAAGCATGAAAAAGATCGAACCAGCGACCGGCGATTCTTGCTACGCGCAAACTGTTCGCGTCGAGGCTTTCGGAAACCGCAGCAGCCGATTCACCATGCCTCTGTTGTTATGAACCGTGTCTGAGTATAGGTTCGCGGTTTTGCAGTGTCAAGAAATGGTAAAACCAGTGGGGACGAAAGGGAGGTTGCGCGCTTGTGAGAATGGCAAGTTGTCCACAAAAATTCGGGTGAACCGTGGGTTTTCCAAGGTCTTAGCTCGACTTTGTACAATTTCAGATTGAACCACACCAATCAAGAACTGACGTTGCGGTTCGCGCCTGGAATGATTGAACCTCACCTCAACAAGCTGAGGTTCAATCATTCCAAGGGTTGAAAAAGCCAATGAAATCAGGCTACTTCGCCTCTGAAAAATCTAGCAACTGCGAGCCGAGGCCGTTAGGCCATTCATCTGAATCCCCCGATGGAGAGCCGAGGCAGTTAGGCAATTCATCTGAATCCCTCAACGGAGAGCCGAGGCGGTGAGGCAATTCATCTGAATCCCCCCAACGGCAGTTGGGGGATGCTTAAAGTCCTACCTACACCAAGCAAGCAAAGTTTTTTTGCAATCCCCCCAACGGTAGTTGGGGGATGCTTAAAGTCCAGCCTACAGAGCATCGGGCAAGGTTGGACTTTAACCATCCCCCGATTTCCATCGGGGGGATTCGTTTATCGTTGGCAGCGTTGCGTAGGTTGCACTTTAAGCATCCCCCAACTACCGTTGGGGGGATTCGTTAATCTTTCGCGGCGTTGCGTAGGCTGAACTTTAAGCATCCACCGACTTCCGTCGGGGATCAGCAAGGCTGGTTCGCCTCTGAAATATATACAAAGTCGAGCTTAGGATTGTGGCTGAAATAGCCTGCAAAACTTGAGTGATTTTCAAATGCCTATACGGGCGACCCTGCGGTGGTCGCCCGTATAGGATGGTGCAAAGCGCTCCAGTGGCAGAAAAGGTTGCTCTTTTCAGCCGCTGCCCAAACTCCAAGCGCGATAGTCTGAGCGCCTTTCGCCAGCCTCAAAAACTTCTGCGAGGTCTCGCCGCCGCCGAGCGTTGCACCGTGGGAAAACGAATTTTCGGATTCAGCAAAATTTTCTCGTTCGGTTTGTTGGCGACCACCACCATGTCAAAATCGCCTCTGGCTCGCGAGGGCAGATCCGGTTTCACACGCATCAATGTCACCTCACCAGTCCAGCCCGTGGGTTTGAACGTCCGCCTGTAAGTGAACAGCCCTGTCGGTTGATTGCCAGTCCACCGATAGTCTTTTAAAGCATTGACCACCACACGAAGTAACTGCCCTTCCGGCAGATTGCCGATGGAATAGGCGCACTCGTAGTTGTCTGCGGTCTCGGTAAAGCCTAAACGAATGACGTTGCCCACGGCGCTGCCCGCTTCCGTGTACGCCGCAATGCCAAAGGCTTCGCAAGGGCGCACCGCCTCCGGTTTGCCATCGCTCTTTTTCCATTTGATCCTGCCGTTGATGGCTCCTGCGGTCTGCGCTGAAATCGAGAGCGCGCCAACGCTGAGGGTGAGCAACAAACTCAAGCCGTATAAAATTTTTTTGATCTTGCGATTCATGGTGTTTTCTCCTGTCGTTTCGAGTCGTAGTCTTTCGGCGATTGCCCTCTCTGACTATCGGAAAGGGCAATCGCCGAAGGTGGCAAGCCGCCGCGTAAAACCTCGGCTGGCCTTTAGCGGCGCAAATCCTGGCGATTGTTTAAGAGCTTTTTCAACAACCCATCCTTGATGTCAAAGTTCAAGGTGATGTTGCCGTGCCTTTTGGTGCCGAAGGTAATTTGAAACTGCGAGCGGTCCGCACGCGCAGGCGGCGCAGGTTGCGTGCTGCGCTCATCCACGCGACCACCGTTGGCAGAACCATCCTGCGGTGGTGCAGGCATAGGCGCGCCGTTGCTCTGTCCAGCCTCTAACGCTCCATCAAGCGCCACCAGAAAGAGCCCTTTGCTGCCCACGGTGTCGGTGATTCGCAACGTCACCATCTGGCGTTGGTTAAATCTTACGGTTCGGCTTTCGCTCGCGCCTTGATCGGTTCCGCGTACCTGTAAATTGGCCAACAAGGAATTGGCGCGGGCATCGAGCAGATCAATAATCGCTTGCGCCTGATTGGTCTCGGCAATCACACCTACGGTGAGCGTCAAGTCGCCGGGGTTTACAGCAAACGAGTAAAAAAACTCCTTGCCCGTTCCCGTCAACTCGCCGCTGAAGGATGACCGCTCCAACACCGTAGGCTGCATCGCGTTGGTGGATTGCGGCAGGTACGGGTACTCTTTCGCCTCGGCATTTGGTGCGCTGCCTGTTGCCTCTGGCGCGCTACCTGTTGCCTCGGTATTTGGTGCGCTGCCTGTTGCGGGTGCGCTACCTGTTGCGGGTTGACCCAGCGCCCCGGAAGCCGGGCTGGACTCGGCTTTGATCGCCCCGCTCACACGGATGACAAAGTTGCCGCGACAGCTAGGCAGGTTATAACGAATATCTTTGAGGCGCATTACAATCATTTGCGGACTGGCGATTTGGGCTTTTCGTTGAGCGCTGTCGCTGCCTCTATTCAAGCCTTGCACCAACATCACGGGCGCAAGGCTTTTGCCATTGCTATCGGCGAGTTCAAGGGTAAGACCGGCATTAACACTGGTCGCTTTCACCTCCAGAGTGACGCCGATTTCCCCCGCTCCGGCGCTAAAAGAAAAGAAGTATTCTTCATCGCTGCCGAACAGATCGCCTTTCAATTCATTCCCCTTGATCGGTATGGGAGCATTGGCAGTGCCGGATTGCGCGACCGCCTGATGGTTTGCCGTCAAGGCCAGCAGAGTTGCCAAAACCAGCAGTCCCATTGATATTCGTTTTGAAATTGTGTGGATAATATTCGCTTTCATAATTGTTGTTCTCCTTACATCATCGTCAATCAAAAATCGTTTTAGTCGTAATCCATACTGGCGCGACGCGCGATCAAAGGCTTGCGGTTTCGCGTCGTGATGAGCGGTGCAAATTTCATGCTTCGCTGGTCCTTTGCATAACGCTTCATCGGCCTTTAACCTTCGGCATCTGCCGGAAAGCCATGCGCGCTTTCAATCACAAGTGAGAGGGGCGCGCAAATCATGTCGGCGCGTCGGAAAAAAGAGTTTCGGCAATTGCTTGGCGCAGTTTATTAGAGCCTTTAGACCGGCCTTGCCCCGTCATAAAAATTATCAACCCGCCGACATAAAAAATGTCGCGGACGATGAACACATCGCCCGCGACAACCAGTGAAAGCTGGAACGGCTATTTCAGTTGCAACTCATACGCACGGTGTTGCTCCATAACGAGCCGGTGCGGTCGCTGGCATCATGCCTGCCGTCGGTTGCCGAAAAATAGATATTGCCGGGGTTGACGCAAATATTTGGCACCACCGCTTGCAGACGCCCGTCCGCCATTGACCGATAGAGATAATAAACATTGGCCAAGGCATCGTCGGCGACACGAATCGTGATGGTGCTGTTGGGCGTAAATCCCGAACCGCTTACCGCGAATGTACCGTTGGCAACTACGACGCTGATTGAAGGCTTCTGCACCGTTGGTGTCGGCGCGGGCGGCGGCGTTTGCTGAGTTGGCGGCGGTGGCGGCGGCGGCGGCGGTATGCGCTGACATAAGCCTTGGGTGATTTGCAGCCCTGCGCCGCATTCGCCAAACGCATTGGGACGTTGGCCTTCACCAGCCGTTGGAAACGTAGCAGGCTGCACTCCGGTCTCCGGCAGGAAGGTCGCGCTTGCGCCCCACCACTTCTGAAAAGGCGCATTATTCATATCCGTCAGAAACAGATCAAAGCGCGGTTTATCCAGCGCCTGTACGCCTGCGACATAGGCGCAACTGCCGCCGATTTTCGAGGCGACGAATTTTTTGCCATCCCACTCGATTTCATAAAGCTCGAAGTCGGCCTTGCGAACAAACAACTCTACGATGCCGGAGCGTATAGACATGGCCGCCAGCGGATAAGCGCGATTATCCGCGACCACCCAATTCGACCAACTGCTGCCGCTTCGTCGGCGATGATAAAGCTTGAGGTCATTGCCCAAACAAAAAAGGTCCAACTGATCTTCCTGCGCCGAAAACAATACCGGCGCAGCGCCCGCCGATATATTCAGCCCCGTCCAGCCGCTGAATTTATAGCCACGGGTGTCCCAGTAATACGCGCCATAGCTGGGAACCTCGTTGTTATTCCAAATCACCACATCAACCTTTTTATCGGTAGAGGCAGTCGCCACAATGCCATTGAAAGATTTTCCGCCCAAAGACTGCCAGGCGTGCCATGATCCGGGCAAACCCGTTCCCTCTCGGTGCCAAAGAGTTCCATCTATGTTTTTGACAAAGACATGAGCGATTCGGGTTCGCGTTGGCGGGTTCAACAGCGGCCCAATTTTTACTTTATCGTATATCGCCACTTCGGTTTTTTTGACTTGGCGAGGGTTCGCCTGCGTCTGCGTTGATATCGTCGCCGGTTGGCCAACCTGCGCTTGAACCGAATCCCTTTTGATTACGCGCATCTTGGTGTGGTTGGGATTTACAGGTTGCGCGGTCGGACTCTGACTTGGCGGCGCAGCCGGTTGGTCAGCAATTTTTTGAAACACCTTGGGAGTATTCATAACGTCTATGCGGTCGCGAATAATAAATTGAAAATCGGTTACCGCGACTTCAGGCGTTCCTATAAACGAACCGCCGAGGTTTTGCCATTCGCCCCAACTGCCGCCATCGTAGTATCTACAACGCAGCGTTTGATCTAACCAGACAGCGAAGACCGCCATACGGCCATCGCCTAGAGAGACGGCTTTAATCGAATAGCCGGTATTGCCGCCGAGGTCTTCGCGGCGGCTCAGGTTGGTGCCACTTAACGACCTATGGGTGATGTAGAAAACTCCATCACGTAACTCCAAGCCAAAGATTTCCAGCACTCCCGGAAAAGTGGTGACCACAGAAACCACAGACCCGCCGCCCACTTTGTACCACGGACTGATTTTCGCTAGTTCTTTGACGCGCTCGTTGATGTTGACCTGCTGGCGTTGCCCCATGATGGTTCGCAAGCGTTCTGCCTGTTGCGCTCCCAGCGCCGTTCCCGCAGTCAGCCATTGCATATTGAAGGTTGCCAGAATGCACAGCAGCGCGAGCATTCTCTTGAGTGAATATTTTTTTGAAATCGAAATTTCTGAACTCAGCTTTTTTGATAAATCGTTTCTCATGTTCTTCACCTTAATTTCGTAGAATTTCCTTCAGCCATCAGGGCTACAGGAAAAAGCTCTTCGAGCTTTCATTCACGAGTGGCGAAGCGCGCCAAATCATGTCGGTCAGTTTTCAGCAGGTAATACCGCGTTGCAAAGAAACTACCCAGCCCTCTTTGCCCCGCAGGGGTGTAGGAAATTAGCCAGTGCTGTAGGCACTGGAATCAGGTTGAGCAAACGCGGCACGCCCTGAAAGGGTGCAGGAGATGAATTGCCGCCAGCCTCCGGCGCTCCTTCAGAGCGCGACCGTCAAGCCGCTTGCGCCTTCCCGTGGCTTCACCACGGGCTAATTTCCGCTGCGCCTCTGGCGCAAAAACGAATTCCCGTGGCGCTCCTACGGGCTACTCTCCTGTGCTCCTCTGGCGCAAAAACGAATTCCCGTGGCGCTCCTACAAGCTATTCTCCGCTGCGCCTCTGGCGCAAAAACGAATTCCCGTGGCGCTCCTACGGGCTAATTTCCGCTGCGCCTCTGGCGCAAAAACGAATTCCCGTTGAGCAGCGGTCACAGACCGCTGGCGAAGGGAAGGGAAAAAATATAATCCCCTGATTCCCGTTGAGCAGCGGTCT
>JACQDB010000026.1 GCA_016201275.1 Acidobacteriota bacterium | reverse complement strand
TTACAGAGAAATTTTTGTTTGCCATTGGGAGCCAAGCCATTGCGAACCAGATTGTTGCTTTGGCAGTGACGACATTGTAATTGGATAGTGACCATAACTTAGATAGTTTAGCTTATCATTCTTAAATGAGCCACTACCCGAAAGCGCCAATGGCAGCGAGAAATTCTGCACCGACGCCACACAAAAAGTAAGGGGCAGGGAAAAGGTAAAATTGCTGTAACCAGCGCGAGGTTTTGACCTACATCAAAAGCCTCGCGCTGGTTGTTGGCGACGAAAAGAACTTCTGCTAAATAAAAAATTGGTGGTAAGCTTTAGCTGAAATTCTTTCAGGAGACAGCAAGCCATGAACACGGATATTTTGAGTCATATTTATAATTCGTGTGATCCTTACAAACCCGCTGTCGAATCGTACTTCGATTGCACTCCGGCGCGAGGAAGCAATGCTTTAGTGCCGCGCTTTATGAAACACCTAGCACTCTCAAAAGGTCGCCTGCATTTTCTCTTTTCCGGTCATGTCGGTTGCGGGAAATCTTCCGAATTACGGCAATTGAAAATCGCTCTGGATAATGCTTCCGCATCAGAAGGCCGTTACTTTCCCGTGCTGGTGGATGTGGATGATTACGTTGATGTGTTAAATGTTTCGTCAACCGATATCTTGCTGGCGATAGTCAGTGAACTTGCGGCAACCGTGCGTGAAAAGCTGGGCATTGAACTCAAGGATAATTATTTTGAAAAACGCCTGAATGAACTGAAAGAATATTTTCTCAGCGAGGTTGAAATCAATGAAGGCGATCTCGCCTTATGGGGATTCAAGCTGAAGATTCAACGCCTGAAGAAAGATCCAAGCGCCAAAAAAAAAGTGCGAGACACATTAGAGCCGGAAAAATCAACGCTTTTAAACGAAATCAATTTGGTTTTTGAGCAGGCAAGATTGGCCATTAAAAGCTTGAACGCCAAATCCGGTGAACACCCTTATAAGGATTTTGTGTTGATATTGGACAGCCTTGAGCGGATTCAAGGCTATGAAGGCAAACAGGACGGCATCGAGTCACAACGGCAATTTTTTATAGAATACGCTCCACAATTGCGAAGCCTAGATGCTCACATCATCTATACAGTGCCCTTGGAACTGGCGCGTGCAGATGGGCCAAGGCTGAAACAGCGCTATGGCGTTGACCCGTTCGTTTTGCCGATGATTAAAGTATTCGAGCGCGGTACGAATACACCTTATGAACTGGGCTGGCAGTGCCTGCGCGACTTGTTACAAAAACATCTGGGCGCGGTATTGCTCAAAGATGCGTTCACTCCGGAGGCTTTAAATTTTCTTCTGGAATATAGTGGCGGTCATACGCGCAGTTTGATGACTTTTGTGCAAGAGGCTTGCGCGTACACGGAGAAGTTGCCCATTCCCCTTCCCGCAACTCATAAAGCGATTCAACAAACCGTGCGTTCCTACAGCACGGCGATACCGCAGCAGCACTGGCAGAAGCTCGCCGAACTGGATCGTTCTGCGGACCAGCAAATTCCCGGAGGCGATGACGATTACCTGATGATGCTGGAACAACTGACCGTTCTGGAATATATCAATGGTGGTGAGGAAAACCCTTTTGAGATTGCCGAACCGTGGTACGCGGTCAACCCGATTGTGCGCCAATTGCAGAAATTTAAATCTGCATTAAAAGAGTAGGCGAAATGAGCAACGAGCAAACACTGGTTGAAGAAATATTCGACCCGTTTAATCCGCCAGAGCCGGGCGCAGAGGAAGAGTTGCAGGCGCTACAGACGACGCTGACATTGGCGAAAGGCTTCTCGCTGCTGTTGGCGAAATGCAATCAACCGAAACAGCGCGCCCACTTAATAGCCGCAATCAAAACGGCGCTGCCGCAATTCCACATTCAAGAGATTCATTTCAATCAACCCATCCATCATCTGCTGGATGAACTGCGCGGGAAGATAGCCGACCCGCCGCCGCAAGCTGTCTTTGTTTCCGGTCTGGAATATTCATTGCCAGTCGCTGCCAAAGCTGACAAAACGCCAGTAGTCGCCAATCTCAACGCCTCGCGCAATTCGTTTTCAAAGGTCGTCCGTTGTCCGCTGGTGTTGTGGGTGCCAGAGTATGTTTTAACCGCCATCATTCAAGGCGCACCTGATTTTTTTTCGGTGCGTTCCGGCGTGTTTTTCTTTACGCCTAAAATTGAGGACACACGCAGTTTGGCGCATTCACTGATGAGAGGTGATGTGAATGCAAATTTCAACCTGACTTACGATGAAAAGCTGGAGCGAATCCAAACCATTAAAGGCTTGCTCGCTGATTATAAAAAATTCCCCGATGAACGGCGTGAATATCATAGCGAGTTTGGGTTGCATATTCGACTGGGGCTTTTGTATGCCTCTTTGGGAGACTATTCCTCTGCACAGGATCACCTTCAACAAGCAATCTATATTGCACAAAGATTAAATGATGATGGATTGGAAAGTAGCGCATTAGATGCGCTTGCTTCGCTTTATACGGATCAGGGACGATGGGAAGAAGCGGAATATATTTCTCAAAAAGCCTTAGAGCTTTCACGCAAAATTGGCAATCAAATCTTAGAAGCAAATATATTAAATAGCTTGGGGAATATCTATTTTCAACAAGGTAAAGAAGCAGAAGCAGAATCCGCATATTGTCGAAGCCTGAAACTTTTCCGCCAAAACTCTGACCGTGTTGGTGAAGCTTATACCCTCGGTAATCTTGCAATGATTCGAAGCGATCAGGAAAACTGGCCAGAGGCAGAAAAACTATTCCAACAAAGCTTGGAAATTTATAGACAGTTTGGAGATCGAATCAATGAGGGAAGAACCCTTGACGCGCTTGGCCTAACATACTACGGGCAAGGGCGATTGGAAGAGGCCGAAGCCATACACCAACAGAGTCTTAGAATTTTCGAGGAAACCGGAAACCTTGTCGAGCAAGGTCTGGCTCTGAAATATCTGGCTATGCTCCATTTTGATAATGGAGATATTAAACAGGCTTTAGCGTTGGCTGAACAGGCCGTCGCAATTTTAGAGAAGACTGAAAATGAACGAAGATTGATAGAGGCAAAGGAAGTTTTAGAAGAAATCAAAATGCAACGCTCTCAGCTTGAAGCCTCAATTCAGTAATAATGCCTTCAAATCCCAATGGCAGAATTTCAATAGAAACATTCAAATATATTTCCCTTGGGCGATGGGAGACTATGGAACAACACTCAATTACAAATGCAACGCCTGATGGCGAAATTACCCAAGCGGCGAAGGCGAGAAATGCGCCGATACTCAAAAACTACAACACCCGAATCATCGAGCTTGAGGCGAAATATTATGTGCAAATGGCGCATCTGACTTGTCCGGCTACGGTGTGGAAATATGTCGTAGGCGCGGCCACCAAATCGCAGGCGAATCTTGTTATGCTCGATTTGGAAGACTCCATTCCGCGTGATAATCAAGAACAGCTTGAACAGGGACGCGCCAATATCATACGCGCTTTTCGGGAACTGGATTGGGGAAAGCGGCTGCGCTTTTTTCGTCCGCGTGGCCTGGAACTCGACCCGGCGCACGAAGACATAGCAGTGATTGTCGAACAGGCGGGGGCGCATCTCGACGGTTTGATTTATCCAAAAATTGAAAGCGCCGAAGAAGTGCGCGCCATAGATGCGACGCTGGCGGCGCTCGAAAAAAAACTCGGCCTCAAAGTTGGGCAGATAAAAATCGAAGTGCTGATTGAATCGGCCATGGCCGAGGCCAACGTCTTTGAAATTGCCCAAGCCTCAACACGCTTAGTCGGATTGATTTTGGGAACCTATGATTATTGGGCGAGCCTGGGATTGCGCGCCGGAACGTATCGCGCCGATCATCCGCTCATTGCTCAATTGCGTGGGCGCATCGTCAAGGCCGCTGCGGCTGTGGGCCTTCCGGCGATTGCCGAAATGACGACGAATTATCCGACCAAGAATAAGAGCGAGGCCGAGCGCCTTGCTGCTATCGAAGAGTTTCGCCGCGATGCGCGCTTGGCGCTTGATTATGGTTTCGTTGGCAAGTGGACGGGGATTCCTGAACAGACTCAGCTTGCAGTTGAGATGTTTCACTTGCCGGAGGCGGAAATTCAACAGGCCATAGACGAGGTGCGAACTTTTTTGCAGGCCGAAAAAGCGGGCGTGGGCGCAACCATGATCGCCGGCAAGATGGCCGACCGCGCTACTGACCGCATTCATCGCCGCACCTTGAAACTGGCCTATGCGATGGGGCGCATAGAAGAAGCTTTGGCCGCCGAGTTGGGGGTGCAAGAAATCGCCAATCCGTGAATGGGGAAATAGGCTTTTGGGATTCTCGCCTTCTACAAAATATGGGTAAGCCAGATAGTCCGAATACGAGGGCTGGTGTGAGGGGTAAAGCTGGCAGGCCATTGATTGGTCTTCAGGCCTTTGAATAATGGCTCAGTTTTCGGGAGCAAAAGCTCACTTGCACTTCAGGTTTTCGCCGACAAAGTTGTTCATCTCTTCACGTTCTTTCGACGAGAGAGAACTGGGAAAGCGCCTTGTAGGTAGGGCTTTGGCGAGTCGCACGGACTTTCGCCCATGATGAAAACGGCTTGACAATCCACCGGGAAAAAAACATGATTATCGCCGTTTGATCGCTCTCTTATTTTTCTCTGTAGTAAAAGACATAAATCGTCATTGATAAAAGTAGAATGTATCGCTTGGACTTGGTGTCAATAGTTCTCGGCCTTATGTGTTTTGATTCATGAGGGCTCGCAGCGTTATCTGCCTCGTCTGCGAGTCGAAGTTTTCAAGAGGCAGGCAATGAACAGCTTGTATAAAGCTGGAAAACCCTACCCGCTCATAGGAGTTGAAAGGAGACTTAGACTATGCGTAAAAAGTTCAAGGGCTTGTTTCTGGCGCTAACCATTCTCGCGCTGGTATTGAATACCGCTTTACCGGCCTTGGCGCAGAACCCCACAGGTTCGATCCGAGGCGTGGTCACCGACCCGCAGGGCGCGGTGGTTACCAACGCAAAAATCACCGTAAAGAATAAGGCCACCGGCGAGGTACGAAACGCCGACACCGGCGGCGACGGTCTCTACACCGTAGCCAATCTCTTACCCGGCGAATATGAAATCAGCATCACGGCTGAAGGCTTTGCTACCACCAATCTTCCCGTCACCGTATCCGTAGGCACCTCGACCACCGGTGATGTCAGCTTAAAGGTCGGCGGCAAAGGCGAAGTCGTGGACATTGTGGCCGGCACGGCCACACTAGAAAAAGAAAGCGCCGCCGTTGCCGGGGTTATCAATCAGAAAAAGATTGAAGCCTTGCCGCTCAACGGACGCAACTTCCTGCAACTGGCAGCACTTGAGCCAGGCGTTTCCGTTATTACGAAGAATCCCGGAGCGCAAAACAATCTGTTCAATGTTTCTATAGGTGGAGCCGACTCCGCTTTGACCAGATTGACGGTTGATGGCGGCAGCATCGTTGACCCGGTGTGCGGTGGCGCAGCGCAAAACTTCTCTACCGAAACCGTGCAAGAATTCCAAATCTCCACATACAATTTTGATCTGTCAACCGGCGTCACTTCGGTAGGCGCTATCAACATTGTGACGCGCACCGGAAGCAATGATCTGCACGGCAGCGGCTTTCTCTATTTCCGCGACGACAAGTTGGCGGCGATTCCCACTTTGAATAAACCTAGCAAAACCTTCGATCCGGCTTTCCGGCGCTATCAGTACGGTGGCTCCGTCGGCGGTCCAATCAAGAAAGACAAAGCTTTCTTCTTTGGCAACATTGAGTGGTTGAATCAAAATGCTATCGTCTCAAATGTGGTGACCGGATTTAATCAATTTAATCCTGCCGCCGGTGCTTTTGTTCCCATCACTCAGTTCAACACAAATTTTTCAAGCCCCTATAAAGGTGTTCTTGCCAATGTGCGAACCGACATCAGACTGAGCGATAAGAATACTCTGTTCTCTCGTTACAGCTTTGATGACAACAAGACCTTAGCCCCGGATGGCAACAATATTCTGCCCTCCAGATGGCGCGACAATAAGAGTCGAGACCATAACGCGCAAGCCGGGTTGACGACGATTTTGACGCAAAAATTGGTCAACGATTTCCGCTTCAACTACCAACGCATAACCAACGACGAATTGACGCCCAGCGCCGCGCAATGTCCGCCGTCGGAGATTGGCTGCATAGGTTTGGGAGGCAACCATATCAACATCGTGTCGAGCAATCTGGCTTTCGGCAACACTACCAATGCACCACAAAACCGTCGCCTCAATCGTTGGCAGTACACCGATAATTTAAGCTGGGAGAAGGGGGCCCACCGAGTACGAGTTGGTGGAGAATTTGAGCATGACTACGGCTTTGGTAAATGGGCATTCCTTGATCCAGGCCTTTTGATTTTGCACAACCCGAATGATGTGATCGCCACAAATTTTGGCGTCGCAGCAGCCATCAACGCCAACCCCAATATTCCGGCAGCCGCCAAGCCGGGGCTGATTGCGGCGTTGAATATTCCGCTTCCGGCAGCCTTCACCACGCCTGGTGCAGCCATCACGCTCAACGACATTTTGCAACTGCCGCTGGCAATAGGATTCGTTGGCATAGGCGATCCGCAACAACCACCGCCATTCAATGAAGGCATCGCCCGACAAGCCAACCGCTATCGCTTCTATGCCCAGGATTCGTGGCGCATTCGTCCGAACTTCACCTTCTTGTTCGGCGCTTCCTATCAATACGAAACCAACCTGGCAAATCACGACCTGACTAAACCGGCATTGCTCAAACCGTTGCTTGGCAACCTTGGCAAACCCGGCAAAGACAAAAACAACATCGCGCCCTCTATAGGCTTCAATTGGGATGTGGGCAGCAAAGGTAAAACGGTTATTCGCGGCGGCTTCGGCATCTACTACGACACCGTGCTGTTTGTGACGCGCTTGCAAGAACGCGCTACCAACGGTCCTGCGGGTAATGGTCGTTCCGTCGTCCCCACCGCGTACTTCCAGAACACTTTCGCTTTCCCACAGATTCCCGGTCTTCCTCTGCCACTCAGCTTAATCAATCCAGCGCTTGGCACCTCGGTCAATTTCACCACCATCCCGACCAAGTTCACAGCGGCAAACTTTTTGTCGTTGTACAACGCCCAGGGACCGATCATTCAATCAGGGTTGCGAGCGGCAGGCGCAGCAGGCTTCTCTGGACTTGATTTCTTCAAGTCTGGAAATGGCATACTTGATCCGAATCTTCAATCACCCTACTCGGAACAGTTCACTTTTGGGGTTCAACGTCAACTCACCAAAGACATGATTTTGAATGTTGACTTTGTGCGTCGCAATCGTGTTCACTCACTCATTACTAACCAGGACTTCAATCAATTTGATCGTGTCGGTGGTCCGCGCATTCCACGATGCGTAGGTGCCGCCGCCATTAATCCTGCGGCGCAATGCTCCAATGGTCCAATCAATGTGACGTTAAGCGCCGGGCGCAGCAACTACAAAGCCATGCTGGTGAAATTGGATAAGCGATTCTCGAGTCGCTATCAATTAACCGCCAGCTATGCCTTAGCCAGCCGTACAGAGTTCGCCACCGGCGAAAATCTCAATGACTGGTTTGGCAATCCCTTCCCCGCCGGTTCCAGACATACCTTGACGATTAGCGGAGTGGTGGAATTGCCTTGGGGCATACAAGGTTCATTGATCTCTTATTACTCAAGCCGCGAACCTTTCAACGCCAAATTGGCTGGCAGCGCCACGGATTTGAACGGTGATGGAACGCGCAACGACACTATACCGGGCATCAAGTTTAACAGCCTTGGACGTAGTGTAAGTAAAAACGATTTCATCCGCATCGTTCAAGAATTCAACGCCAATTTTGCCGGCAAGCTAACGCCAAATGGCGCGACCATTGCGCGGGTGAATTTGCCAGCGCATTTTGATTTCGGCGACAACTTCATTTCGCAGGATATTCGCTTCTCGAAAGCTTTCAAGTTCGCTGAAAGATACACCGCGAATTTCTTTATCGAAGGGTTCAATATTTTCAATATAGCGAACCTCACAGGGTACAGCACCACGCTCGACAATAGCTTCGGTCAACCTACGGGCAGAGCCGGACAGAACTTCGGCACAGGCGGCCCACGCGCTTTCCAAATCGGCGGACGCTTCAGCTTCTAAACTGAAAGTTCCGTTGCCCTCAAAAGCGCGAGAGAAAGTCTAGCGACCTTCTCTCGCGCTTTTTTATTGGGCCTCCGGGTCGCGCCGCTTATTTCGACAAGCTTGCCATCGCCAGCAACTGACCGGCAGGGCTGTCGGCTTTGAGGATGGTTTTCATACTGGCGTAGGGAATCAAGACCTCTTGCGGACCTGCGGCATAGGCGGCGACTTGATAAGGGTCAAAGGTAAACAACAAACCTTTGGGCGTCAGATTCCAGCTTTGATAATTCTCTGCCGTGGCCGCCGTGCCTTCGGCGATCAAGGCCTCGTCGTTCATCTCAAGCTTCTTCAACTTCGTCTGTAAACTTTTGGCGCAGAGGCTGGCAAGCGTAGGCAGATAATTCGCCCCGGCGGTGAACAATTCGCGCAAGGCAATCTCTTTGTTGTTTTTCAAATCATAGTTGAGCGTGTGCGAGCCGTTATTCGGGTGCGCCGCACCGGAGGTAAAGGTCGAGATGCCAAAGATGACGCTGATCATTTCATCGTTGGCCATCAGGATGTTGTGAGTGATGACCACGCCACTGGGCGGCGCGTCGGGATTCTCCTGGTAAAAATCAGTATCAGGAGTCTCTTTTTTGAAATCGCGCAGGCGCTCGTTGATGAAGGTTGACACGGTTTTGTTGAAGGCGGTTATCGCCGTAGTGTTTGCGCCTTCAATCTGCGGGTAATTGGCTTCAAGATCATAATGCTCTTTTTTGCTCGCCTCTTTGATCGTCTTGGTGACCAGTTTCGCGCCGTTACTCAAATTGAAGGTCTGCTCGCGCAGCGCAAACGGCATCGGCTTATCGCCTTTGGCATTCGCCCAGGTGCCGTCAAAACGCAGGCTCACCACGCCGTTGATTTCCGCGCCGTTCAACTTGCCGTTGAACACGCCGGTTTTTTGGTCATTGATCGTTTCGTTGATTTTACAGACGCCATCTTTATCAATGCTGCCTTCCAGGTCTATGGCCTCGCGGAGGTTGGTATAAAAATAGCTGCCGGTAATTTTCTGTCCCTGACGTTCCAGCGTCATCTCTATGTCCAGCTTACCGTTCATCGTGCCGATGAAGGTCTTGTGAAATTGCTTGGGAGCCGCCGTCATATTGACATTGGCGTCGCTGACCGCATCGGGTTTGATTTCGGTTTGCCCTGTGGTAGTCGGCAGACTCGTCGGTGCCTCTTTTTTCTTTGAGCAGGCGGTGGCAGCGAAAAGCAAGATGGCAGTGAAAAATATAGCGGTGAAGCGGTTTATCATTTTCTATTCTCCTAGGTATTGATATGGTCGTCGGCGTATAACAATCTAGTAAAAATCCATGAAAAAAGACACCTCGAAAGAATGCCTACCACAAACGGGGAGGAGGGGTTGGCAAGGACTGGTTGTGGCATCGCGGTGCACTGGAGCGCCGTGCCTATTTGCCACGACACCAGTGGCGCGCTTCTGATCTGGCGTTCTTGGCTGCGATTTTTCCGCTCGCCACCGTTCGACATTAATTTTTGTGGCACAGGTATTTTCCCCGTCGCTCGCTGCTCTTGCTAGTTTAGAAGCGAATTTTACGGAGGAAAAAGCAGCGATGAAAATAAAAACTTGTTTAACCATATTAGCGCTATTGGTCTTATTTTTCGGAGGGGTGATAACTACTCGTACCTTTGCCGATAGCGAGGATGACGCTGGTGAGTTGACCGGCGTAATTCAAAGTTTGCCGAGCGGCAGCCTCGTCGGCGATTGGCGTGTGGCCGATCATACCATTCACGTCACCTCTGCCACGCGCATCAATCAAGAGCATGGCCAAGCGGCGGTTGGCGCACGAGTAGAAGTCAAAGGCACCGCGCACTTGCCCAGCGGCGGTCTCGTCGGCGATTGGCAGGTCGGCGGACGCACCATTCACGTCACCTCTGCCACGCGCATAGATCAAGAGCATGGTCAGGCGACGGTTGGCGCACGAGTGGAAGTCAAAGGCACCGCGCAAAGCGATGGCTCAATCACTGCTTCCACCGTTGAAGTGAAAAGCAGTGGCAGCGGCGATGGCAGCGGCATGGGTGGCGGTAGTGGCAGCGGCGGCGGCATGGGCGGCGGCAGTCACGATGCTGGCGAATTGACTGGCGTGGTTCAAAGTCTGCCAAGCGGCGGTCTTGTTGGTGATTGGCAAGTGGCCGATCATACCATTCACGTCACCTCTGCCACGCGCATAGATCAAGAGCATGGTCAGGCGACGGTTGGCGCACGAGTAGAAGTCAAAGGCACCGCGCAAAGCGACGGCTCGATCACCGCTTCCACTGTCGAAGTAAAAGGCAGCAGCGGCGGCGGCAGTGGTGATCCTATGCCTATGGAATTCAAAGGTACCATAGAAGGTTTTCCATCGGGCTTTGTCGGTGATTGGCAGGTCGGCGGACGCACCATTCACGTTACGGCGACGACCCGCATTGAACAGGAATTGGGACCGGTCGCGGTTGGCGCTTTTGTGGAAATCAAAGGCACTATGCAAACCGATGGCTCGATGACCGCGACCAGCATCGAAGTCAAATCGAATGTTGCAGGCGGCGATGGCCGTGATGAATTGAAAGGCACGATTGAAAGTCTGCCGGGCGGCGGGTTGATTGGTGATTGGCGCGTTGGTGGTCACACGGTTCACGTTACGGCCACGACCGCAATCAACACTGAACCTTGCCCAGCGGCGGTCTCGTCGGCGATTGGCAGGTCGGCGGACGCACCATTCACGTCACCTCTGCCACGCGCATAGATCAAGAGCATGGTCAGGCGACGGTTGGCGCACGAGTGGAAGTCAAAGGCACCGCGCAAAGCGACGGCTCGATCACCGCTTCCACCGTTGAAGTAAAAAGCAGCAGCAGCGGCGGAGATAGTGGCAGCAGTAGCACCGGAGAAGCGGTCAGCTTCAAAGGCGCGATTGAAAGTCTGCCCAGCGGCTTGATGGGCGATTGGACGATCAGCGGACGCACCGTTCACGTCACTTCGCTTTCGCAACTGAGAAGTGAACACGGCAGTTTCGCGGTCGGCGTTCGCATCAAAGGCAAAGGCGTAGCGCGTACCGATGGCTCGGTGGATGCCAGTAAAATTCAAGTGCGTGAGTAGTTCTAAAATGCCATAGAGAAGTTTTGGTGAGGGCAACAGCGAAGGCGTGAGAGGCAACTTTCACGCCTTCGCTGTTGGCTTTGGTGACAGCTTGGAAATTCTGCGAGCCGCATATCTGTTGGCTTGTATCTTGACGAAGCGGCAATCCCGCAAGGCGCTTGACCTCTGGCGGCAGGGCGAGGTGCAAAGCGGGTTTCTAGCGCCTTGCCAGTTTGTCGGATAAATTTTGCAGAGTCGTATCAATTTCCGTTGCTGTGAAGTTGCGTTGCAGGAGGCGAGCCGCAACCTTGTGGTCAGGGGTGATTGGTGCTTTGCCGTTGGCGTTCAATTCGACCAGTGCGCTGCTAGTGATGCCCAGATAAGCGCCAGTGATGTGCAACACCCATACGCCGTTTGTTGGCCATTGCGCTTTGATAAGGGCAACGCCTTTCGAGGTCTTGGTCAAATGAACGGGGATGGTTTGGCGTTTGCCCTTGACCAAACCTTCGGCCATAGCGGTTACGTTGGCGTCTTCGGGTTGATGACAACCAAAAGTGCGAACCACTAAAACGGCATCTTTCATTTCGGCATCGCTTGTTGAAGGCGGCTCGACGACGAGTTGAAAACCTCCGGCAGCAACCGGCATTAACGTCGAACCGGTCAACACCAGCAATGAGCAGAGCAGGGCCTGGAAGAACATTTTTCTAAGCATTTCAAGGTCTCCTTTGTAATTTTGAATTCGCTGATTAAGACGCAGCCGAACTCGCTTTTCTTCCCTGATTTTTCACCGAGGTAAGTTGCGGCAAGTCTTATCTACTCGCGTTCGTTAGCGTTTTGTGAGGCCATGAGGAGTTGGGCGATTTGCGTTTGCAGTGCGGTGTCAAAGGTCTTTTTCAACAGGCGTTTTAAAATCGGCTCGGCGAATCTGCCGTATTGTTCCATCTCGCGCTTGCCTTCTTCGCGCTCCGGCAAAGATGGCGCTTGCAATTTTTCCACGCTTGCCTGCACCCGCGCTTCCATTTCCGGCGTGATGACTTCGGTGCGACAAACCAGCACGCGCACGGTCTGCTGTGGTTGCGGCGCAATGTGCAGCGGCAACACCGCGTCTGTAGTGCGGCGCGGCAACAGGTAAAACACTCGCAAGCCTTCTTCAAACCACGACGAGCGCCAGGTCTTGAGCATCGCCTGCGCCTCTTTTTCATAAAGCCCCTGCGCCAATAAAAGCTTTTCCAACTCCGCTTCCAGAGCCGTCGAATTGAGTGTGATGGAAGACAAGGCCAAGGTCGCTTCGCGGTTGGTGAAGGTCACCACTCGGTAGCCGCTCTGCCCTCGGCGATTTGCAAAGACGATAGCCGTAGAAATTTTTTCGGCGCTGGTATTTTTCAACACCATCTGCTCGCCATCGAGTCGCACCTTCAAGGGCGGATGAAAATTACCTACGCCGCGATAGAACAAAAACTTTTCATGCTGCGTCGTCTGATGGCCGCACACTCGCAAGATCGCCGCGTCGGTTTCCCGCGCCGGATAGTAATGGCTGTCGCGGTTTTCTTCGGGCAAGGTCATCGTTGCCTTGGGCAACACCGTGAAGCGTCCCCAGTCAATGCCGGTGCTGACCCTTCGCGCCTGCGGAAACCATTCGGTAATCTTGCCGTTTGGAAAATCTACTTTCGCGGCGACCACGATTTCGCGGTCTGCATAAAAATAGATGACCGGCGTCTCCATGCGTATGAAGGCTTCCATATTGCGCTTCTGTTGATAATTATGGCGCAGCCCTTTTGGCGCGAGGTCTTGAATTTTATAAACGAAGTCCGGCAAATCGCTTGCGCCGTTCAACGGTCGCCATTCAAGCGCCGCGCCATCTTCTCCGGCAAGCGATGTAAAGGTTCCCCATTCGTGAACCGTCAAATGATTTTCCTGATCGAGGGGGTGGCCTGCCTGCGCTTGAAAAGTTTTCTCGATGGCTTGTTGGGTGAAGAGAAAAGTGGTGAAGAAAAGCCCGCAAATACAGGCCATTGATAACCGCTTGAGGAATTTGAACAGCAGAGATTGATTCATGTTTGCTCCTTGTTCGGCGGCGCTTACCACTCGATTTCAAGATCAAGTTTCCACCAGCGCAGCATCTCTTTATCGAGTCGCAAAATACCGGCGCGGGTAACGATGTCGGGCAACGGCACAAAGCCCACCAAGCGATTGAACAGGCGTATGCGCTCGCTGCGTTTGACACGCGACAACAGATGCCACAGCGTCAAGGTGTCACGCGCTCTGGCTTGTTGAATCAACACCTCGAGTTCGCCTTTGCCGCCCTTTTCAAAGTCGAATTTTTCCAAAGCCTGTTTGAATTTTGGCGAAGCATCTTCAAAAAATGGCGTGCCGGGCGCAAAGCCTTTGCGAGTGATGGCGCGTGCGCCTTTCGGCACTAACGATTCTCGCCCATCGCGCACAAAAGCCACCCAGCCGGATTGCACGCGCAACAGGCTAGTGCCGTCGTCGTCCACTTCAAGAGTGTATTCGCAACCTAAATCAATGGCCTCGGCGGTCGGCGTATCCACAAAGAAGAGGCGCGGCGGCGCGTAAATTTTGGCGTGCAGCTGACCAATTGCCAGTTGCAGACGATGTTCATTGGGTCGCGCTTCGACCATTTTGATGCGGGTGTTGGGCGCGACTTCGACGTGGCCGATTTCGCCAACAGTGATTTGAGCGCGTGAAGCATTATCGGTTTCGAGCCATTCACCGATGGCGATTTTCCCTTTGTCGGCGAGGCGTGATTTGCCGACGAGGGGCGAACCGGCAAGCCGCGCCACTTCCCAAGTCGTGGTGTTTACCGGCTGATGCGTTGAAGGATGAGAAGGCGTGAGGTGATGGTTCTCATCAACTTTATCACGCTTGTTGTTCTGCACTTCTGAGGCAACTTCAGAAAATTTTTTATCTGGCGTAAGAGGAGAATTTTCGCTTGGTATTGAGGGCGGAACGCTATCTTGTGAGGGATTCTTGAACGGTGGAGCAGCCGGTTCGAGGGCAACCGTCGTTGTCGGTGATTTGGCGAAATAAGTTTGATAAATCACCGTGCCAACTCCGGCGAGCAAAAACAAAATCACGCTGGCGAAAACTACACGCTGCCAGCCGAAGCCCAAAGCAAAACGCGAGCGGCCAATTTGTTTGACAGGCTTTGTCGCAGGCGTTTGCTGGGTGGGCGCGTCCAGCAAATTTTCGATGTCGCTCCACAACGAAGCGGGCGCGGACAGTTGCGGCAAATGCGTAGCCAATTGCACGCCGAGTTTAATCTCGTCGTACTCGTTTCGACATCTCTGGCACGCCAGCAAATGCTCGGCAACGGCTTGCGAATCGGCGCGTGACAGTTCGCCGTTGCAATAGGCCGAGAGGCTGGCTGTTAGGTGTTGCTTAAACCTCATTTCCTACTCTCCTGACTGGAAAGACTCGCGCAAATATTCGAGCTTGTGCGCTAACGCTTTATGGCCGCGATTGAGCCGCGAAGAGACCGTGCCGATGGAACAGCCGAGGGTTGCAGCAATCTCTTCGTAAGACAGCCCTTCAACGTACTTCAACAAAATCGGCAGCCGCAGTTTCGGACTTAAAGCGGCAATCGCCGTTTGCACCGAAGCCGACACCTGACGTTTGGCATAGGTCTCTTCCTGGGAACCGTGCGCCAACAGATTCTGCACTTCAACGCCGTGGGTGAACGGCACAAAGCGTTTTTGTTTGCGCTGTTCATCCACGCAGGCATTGGCGACGAGGCGGTACAACCACGTCGTGAATTCCGCATCGTGACGAAATTGATTGATGCAGGTAAAGAGTTTCAAAAAGACCTGCTGCGTGATGTCTTTCGCCAAATCGGTTTCGCCGCTGAAATGAAAGGCTATGGAATAGACGCGGTCTTTATACGCTTCAAAGAGCGTATGAAAGGCTTGGCGATCACCTGCCTTGCAGGCGGCGATAGTCGTTTCGAGGTCATAGCTTCGTATCAAAGCGCGTTGCTCCATGCCTGTGCTCCATCGAGTCTGTCTTTAGACGGAGGGCGGTTCGCTTTTCTTCCCTGGCGCTGGCATTTTTTTGGTTTTCATTTTCGCTAACGATTGCGTATCATCACAACTTAGCATTTGCCATTGACCACATAGTATAATCACGTCTCCCGAATTTATTCATTGCCTTGATTCTGTTGTGAATTTTATGAAGAGAAGAACCAGTTTTTTTCGCCATTTTGTCATCCTCGCGCTCGTTGCTCTATTGCTTGTTTCCGGTAACGGCAACGCGGTCGCCGTGCAGAACAATCCGCTGGTACAACTTGCTATGGACACTGCTGTGGCCAATGACGGCCTGTTGACTATTTACGGGGCGCAACGCCTGGGCGGCGAAATTGGTATGCCCGTCGGTGCGGGTGATATTAATGGCGACGGGCGCGGCGATGTGATCTTTTGCGAGATGTACGCTTCGGTGGGCAATCGCATCAACAACGGCCAAGTCAATTTTTATATCAGCGACGGGCGCGACACCGGAACCGTAGATCAGGCGCAAAACCCTGCGAACATCTTCACTCTGATTGGGGCCAACTCCGGCGATTTACTTGGCACTTCGGTTTCGGCAAACGGCGATGTCAACGGCGACGGCATAGCCGATGTATTGATCGGCGCGATGACCGATGATGGCCCCGGCAATTCGCGCTTCAATTGCGGCGCGGCTTATCTGGTTTACGGCGCGCAAAATTTCAACTTGCGCGCCGACCTGCTTACTTTAGACGGCAATCCGCCGCCGGGAGTCATCGCCATTTATGGTCCTCAGGGTGGGACTCCATTTCAATGTAATACGCCATCACAACTTGGCGGACGCCTGGGCGTATGGTGCGACTTGGGCGATGTGGATGGCGATGGCTTCGCCGATATGGTGATCGGCTCGGATCAAATTAATAATGCCAACGGGCAACACGTCGGCGGCGCGTTCATCATTTTCGGTTCGGCGAATCTGCCATCGGTCATTGACTTGGCCTCGCCAGGACCGAACGTCCGGGTTGCAGTCATACAGGGAGCCAATCAAGAAGACCATTGGGGCGCGGCTCTGCAAGTCGGCGACATCAATAACGACGGTATAGGCGATGTCATCATGGGCGGTTCGATATTTCGCGACTCCGGCTCTTACGTTACGCCTACCGATCAATGCGGTCACAATTCTTTCGGCGCAAGCAACGGCAACACTCGCAATCGTTGCGGCGAAGCCTATGTGATTTATGGTCAGCGCAACTGGCCAGTCTTGACCGATTTGAAAACGCCACCGGCAACCGCTACGCGCATCATCGGCGCGCAGGCCGGTGATTTGTTAGGCTCGCAAGTGCATTTCGGTGACCTCAACGGCGACGGTAAAACCGATTTAATCATCGGCGCGTTGCAGGCCAGCGCCCCGGATAATCGCGGCAACACGGGCGCGGTCTATGTGATTTACGGCGCGCCCAATGTCGTCGGCGCTCAGATTGATTTAGCTGCCGCCGATCCCACGGGGATTCGCATCACGCGCATCTATGGCGATAGAGCGGGCGATTGTGCCGGCGATTCGGTGCGCGCTTACGACATCAATAAAGACGGGTTGTCCGATCTGTTCGTCGGTATGCCGGAACACACCTTTATGATTAGTGGACAGGAACGCGAAGACGCTGGCGCAACGATGGTGATTTTCGGACAAAGTGATTTTCTGCCGCCGGTAATCAAATTTTTTGCGCCGCCGCCTTCTCCCAAATTGTATTTTCTGGCCGGCAATCAGGGGCCGGATGGCGGCGATGAATTTTCTTACCGACTTGCTGGCAGTGATGTGGATGGCGACGGCTTCATAGATTATGTGGCGAACTCCATGCACGGCGATGGCTTGAACGATGGCTTCACCAATGCCGGACAGGTGCAGGTGTTCAGCGGTAAAAAACTCGCGCAACGCTTGGGGCTGCCAACTGAACCCGCCAATCCGCCGACCCTCACGGCGGCAACACTGGCATTGAATGGGCAAACCGTGCAACAGGCCAACGCCGGACAAAGCGGCTTGCGCGTCACCATAAACGGCACGGGCTTTCAACCCAGCACCGAGATTCTTATCAATGGCGTGACCGTCCTGGCGCGTGTGCCGACGGATGCAGGACTTGCGGCTACGCAACGCACCGTAGCGTTGGATGAAAACCCGGCGATTAAAAACTCGGCGGGAAATTTGGCGGTGCGGGCGCGCAATACCAACCCGACCACCAACTTGTCGAATGAAATCGTCGCCGGAAAATTGATTGGCCCGGAAATCACTGCGGTGCGCGTCAAAGTAAAGGCTTCAGGCAAGACGGTGTTGATTATCAACGGCAGCAATTTTCAAAGCGGCTCGACGCTTTCGGTGATGGCCAACGGGCAGGCGGTGACCTTGAAATCGTTTAGCGTGGAATCCGGTGAACTGATTTCGGCGGTCATCGCTCCGGCAGTTGCGCCGCCTTCCGGCACCAGCTTGCGAATCCGCGTGATTAGTCCGTCAATGATTCAGTCAAACGAGTTCACGGCGGTAAAGCCGTAGGCGAGGATGAGCTTTTCGTGAACCCATTTTTGCAAGACAATTCAGCGCTTACGAAAAATCGTCAAGTCATCAGGCGTTGAGGAGGAATCGCGCTGAAGGCTTCCGCACTATCTATGGTAGCGCGCCGGTTGATAAGCTACCGCAGGCGGTACACAAGGCCGTGCGGGAATGGACTGGCGCTGCAAGTTGCCGCACGACGGCAAGGGTAAATTCGCCCTCGGCGGGTCGGTAAAAAAAGCACATTTGACGGGCAAAATGCCGCAAAACAACGGCTGGAAAATCCCTGAAAAAATTTCAATTTCGGTTTGACAGTTGCAAGGCAGGCGTGTAGGATTGGCGCGTTTTGATTCTCAAAACAGTAGAGTAGTGTGAGGAGAACTGAAGTTGAAGTTAAAGTTTTGCGCGTTTGTTCAGAAAGACCCGCAGACGCTCTCTGCTTTAGCTCTGATCATCACTACAAGACTCACCCAAGATGAAAAGGAGAAAAAGCATTGAAAGAACAAGGCACAGTAAAATGGTTTAACGCTACAAAAGGTTATGGGTTTATCACACGCTCCGGCGGTGATGATGTGTTCGTCCATTATTCAGCCATCGAGTCGGAAGGCTACAAGACCCTCAATGAAGGGCAAAAAGTAGAATTCACTCTGATCCAGGGACCGAAAGGTCTGGCTGCTTCAAACGTCATTGCCGTGTAGCGGTACACTTCCAGGCGGGGCCTTGCATACGCCAGGCTCTGCCCTTCCCACCTTCGTTCCTCACGCTTGCCGTTTTTTTCTTGCCCGCGCAATCATTTTCTCGCAATCATATTCTTTTGTCATCTCCAACGAGGATTTTTCAATAACCGTTTCTGTTGTCCGGCGCGCTGCGCCAGGGCCTTTTGCCGTTTGCCTTATTTGGTGGGCAACTGCAATTGCACGCTTCTGCCGTTTTCATAAACGAGGGTCAAGGCACCTTGATGTCCGCGTATGCCTTCGGCTCTGGCGCGTTCAATCTCCAGCATCAGCTCCAGTTTTTTAATGTCGAGCAGCGCCGGGTTCGCATAGGTCTGTGCTTCAATCTGTTTGGTCTTGGCGGCGACTTCTGCCGCTTTGTAGCGCGCTTCTTCGGCCTGCTTCTGTTTTTCATTGGCGACGACTGCCGAGGCAGCCTGTTCGATGCGGTCATCGAGAAAATCGGGATTGCCAATCTGCACGCTTTCCAACACCAGATGGAGTTGCGCGGCCAGTTGTGGGCGCAGGGTTTCGACGATGCGTTTCTGAATGGCTTCCTGATTGGCGTAGATTTCATAAGCGCCGTATTCGGCAAAGGCATTGCGGGCTTCGGTCTGCACCAGGCCGTGAAGGATTTCATTGCGCCGTTTGTGGCGCTCCTCTGCGCTGAAGCCGAACTTGCGAACGTATTCGATGATTTCGTTATTCTCCTGATTGGTGGCAGCGGTGACGCTGATGGGGACTTGCAATGCGGCGTTGTCTTTTGAGGTGACTCGTGGCGTGGTGGTTTCGGTGAAGGATTTGAGATTCACTTCATAAGCCTGCCAGCCCGGTGTGAGGGTGGTGAACCAACCGTCCGCCGGACGATAGACTCTTTGAATCGAGCCGAAGCGCGTCACCACCTTGACGCTGCCTTCATTGGTGTAGCGGATATTGTGATAGACGACTGAGAAAAAAATGATCGCGGCGATAGCAAAGACTAAGGCGACCAACAAAAATTTTTTACTGTTCATGCACTCCTCCTCTTGGCGTGGCGGTTTGACGATGCCAGCACAATAGCTGATGTACGCTTCATCGGTTTGGGAACACGCAAGACGCCGTACCCGCGTCAGCCTGACCAGGGCAATTCATCGAATCAAGAAATCGGCTCAAATTTCTCTGGCGTCTGTGATACACTTTTCTTCCTCTCGAATGGATGCCGGTTGTCTCGTTTTTTTAGGAGGAACCGTTATGCCTGAAAGTAAGACCGGGCAGTTTATGGATGCGGGTAGAGCTGAAAGCGAAATCTACGAACCTGATGAAGAAGTGAGCGCCGAATTTGCCGCCGCCCAAAGTTTGGTCACCAATAAAGATCAGATCAGCAGCGATGCACTTTATGAATTGACTCCGTTGACCACCGAACCGCTCACCCATGAAGACGAACTACATCAGGATGGCGAAGACGCGATTGGCGGATTCATTACCACTACGGATGATGATCTGGTGGATGAAATGGGCGAGGCGATAGGCTTGGTCTATCAAGATGACGAGCCTTTGCACACCACCGAAAAGGTCGAAGAGCGCGACCGTCATCGTTGGGAACTTGACCCGGCTTCCTCCGAAGATTATCAGCGGCGCGTCAATCACGAAGGCGAATAAGCAGGGCGCGGTGACAAAGGGCTGGCGACAAGGGGTGCCGCGCCTTTTTGTTGGCGCTCGTTGATTTGCTATAATTGGCGACCCGGAAGCGTGCGGGGCGTGGCATCAAAGGTGATGAAGAGATGAAAATAACCAATAAAACCGGGCGTTTTTTATCCTCCTCAGCTTGGAAAACCCCCGACAACTACAGAATGGGCGAAGGAGCGAGATGCGAAAATTAATTTCTTTGAATAGTTTGATAGCCATCGTTTTACTGGTGACCACGGCGCAGGCCGACACCATACGACTGAAAAACGGCAGCGTCCTGAAAGGCCGTGTGACCAGTTTTTCCGACGAACAGTTTGTCATCAAGATTGATTCTGGCTCGGGTCGGTTTATGAGTACGGCGACTATTCATATCGCCGATATTGCCAAGATAGATTTCGATGCGGCAGCCAATAGCGCCAGCGAAACCGCTACTCAGGAACCCAGTAGCGTCACCTCAAACGCTACGCCTGGCGAAGAGAATCCGCCGCGCACCAATCCGCTAATGAAAGAGACGCGAGAGCCTGTGACCGCCATGCGTACTCCGGTCAAAGAGACGGTCAAAGAACCCGGCAAAGAATCAAGCAAAGAAACACCGCCGGTCAATCCCTCCTTGAACACTTCGCGCAAAGGCAAGGCGCAGCCGAAAGTGGAAACGCTCGAACCACCGGTAAGCAAAGAGCCGGAGGTCAAGGAAGCGGAAAAGGTGATGACGCCGGAAGTGACCACGACGGTTCCTGAAACCCGCAAGCCTTTGGGACCCAATGCCCGCGTCGTCAATGTTGAAGTTGCCGCCAAACGCGATTGGACCAGCTCCGGCGTGATTGTCAAACGCGGCGACAAACTTCGCATCACGGCCACGGGCAGCATCACGCTTGATCCGGCGGGACAGGCAAGCGGCCCGGACGGCATAGAGACGCCGGATGCGCGCAAGCTTATCGCCGATAAACCCACAGGCGGTTTGATAGGCGTCATTGGGGCTGACAACGACGAATTTATTTTCATAGGTCACGCCAACGAATTCACGGCGACACGCGATGGCCTGCTTTTTCTGTCGGTCAATGAAGGCACGCTGAACGATAATTCCGGCTCGTTCAAAGCGGTCATTGAAATCGCGCCGCAACGTCCGCCGCTGCGCTAAACCCTATCAAAAACCGGAAGAGCGTCTTGGTCATAGGCGCTCTTTCGGTTGGCCACCGCTGGCAGTTTCACCTTGCCGGTTTTGCCTGCCAACGGCAGTCATCAAGCCGCTGTTCCGCACGGTTTCGCCAAGTCCACCGCACCGCAAAATGCCCACAAAGTCGCGGTTTTGCGCCCTGCTTTTTAGAAAGAATTAACCGCTGATTTCCTTGACTTGCTATCGCCCTTCGAGTAGCCTTTCCCTTATTCTGTAACAGAACTTTTATAGATTATTGAAAGTGTTACAGAAGCGGGATAATCGTTCGGTTTTTTCAAGTTTTCATGAATGCTCACAGCCGTTAAGACAAGATGAATCGCAAATTCACGGACCCGTTTTAACGGGAGGAATCTAGGAGAAGGCGCAAATCTGTTTTCCCGCAACAGTTTTTCGTTCTTGCCTGGATGCTGGCAAAATCGGTCATTGACCAAACCTCGGCCTTCAATCCTACGCGCTTTGAAGACTCGAACCTCGTGACCACACTTTATCATCAGGAGAGGCAGAAAAATGTTAAAAGGAACCTCATGCAAATCACTTTGCGCCTTATTGCTGGCGCTGGTTATGGCCTTCAGCGCCGTATCCACACTGGCGCAGTCGCAGGCATCCTCCGGTCAAATTGTCGGCACCGTTACCGACGCTCAAGGAGCCGCCCTTGCCGGTGCGAAAGTTAAGGCCGTCAATAAACAAACCGGATTAACCCAAAACGCCACCACCGACGATGAAGGATTATTCCGCATCGTCTTGCTCCCGCCGGGCAGCTACGAAGTCACCATCGAAGCGGCAGGTTTTTCAAAAGCGACAGCGAATGTCGAAGTCACCGTCGGGCGCACCGCCGAGGTCAAGCTGCCGCTTTCCACCAGCGGCGTACAAGAGATCGTCAATGTGACAGCAGGCGCGGTACAAGTGCAGACGACACGCTCTGAAGCGGACGCCGTGATTGGCGAAAAGGCGATAGAGAATTTACCGATCAACGGTCGCCGCTTTCAGGATTTCGTCACCCTGACGCCGGGGGCGCAGGTGGATCCACGCCGTGGACAGATTTCGCTTTCCGGGCAACTTGGCATTCATACCAATGTGAACGTGGACGGCGTGGATTACAACCAACCGTTTTTTGGTGGCATACGCGGCGGCGAACGCTCCAACAACGCTTTCACCATTCCGCAAGAAGCCATCAAAGAATTTCAGGTGGTGGCCTCCGGCTACTCAGCGGAGTTCGGGCGTTCAACCGGCGGCATTGTCAATGCGGTAACCAAGTCGGGAACCAATAGCTATCATGGCTCGGCCTTTTACCTCGGTCGCCCGGAAAAACTTTCGCGCCAGAATGACTTCATCAAGGCGGTCGAGCAAAGTGTAAACAGTACGCCCGGCGCACCGAAGAGAAGCATTGCGGCGGCTCCCACGCAACATCAATTCGGCGGCTCGATTGGCGGCCCGATCAAGAAAGACAAGCTCTTTTTCTTTGGCGCATACGAGCAGCAACGACTGCGGCAGAAACGTGAAGTTCAATTTCCTGCTTTATTATCGGTGACACCGACTGCCGATCAATTGGAAGCCTACAATTACTTCACCAGCCTGCAAACTCCCTTTACTCAGACCAATGATGCGATTGCTTTGCTGGGGCGTGTGGACTACGAAATCAGCAACAATCATCGCATGAATATTCGCTACAGCTATAGCACCAATGAAGCTTTGAATGCGGTGTCCAACGGGGTGCCGCTGTTTCCCACCATCAATAACGCGCTGTCAAACAACGGCACGGAAAAAGACCGCACTCACACTGTGGTTGGTCAATTGGCCAGTTTCTTTAGCTCTAACCTGGTCAATGAATTTCGCGGTCAGTATTCTCGCGAGACTCGTCCGCGTCTGGCCAATGCTCAAGAACCCACTGTGGAAGTCGGCCCGATTGGCCGATTCGGCACCGTCAGTTTTCTGGACACCACACAATTCGACTGGCGCGTGCAGCTTGCCGATAGCTTGACCTTCACTCGCGGCAGCCACTCGGTCAAATTTGGCGGCGAATATAACCACGTCTTCCAAGATCAGCTTTTTGGCTTTAACCAAAATGGTCGCTTTACTCTGGGCGGTGGGACCGCAGCCGCGCTTGATATACTGAGCGTTGGTGGCCCCAAAGCAAATCGTTTTGACGATAGCAGTGTCACCTTTCTCAAACAGGTAGGTAATCTCAAAGCTGCCTACACGACAAGAGAAGTTGCCTTCTTTGGGCAGGATGCCTGGCGAGTGATTCCGAACCTGACGATAAACTTTGGCTTGCGCTGGGAAGCGCAGTACAATCCGTCGCCGGAACTTGGCAACACGGCCCTGATCAATCTTATCAAGGGCGTGCGCTTTCCCTCTGGCCACGTTGCCGACCCGACGCAAATTCCCGATGATACCAACAACTTTGGGCCGCGTTTAGGCTTTGCCTGGGATCCGACTTCTAATGGGAAAACGGTGATTCGCGGCTACGGCGGAATTTACTACTCGCGCACGCCGGGCTTGTTGTTATCCACTCCGACCAACAACTTCCGCACACCGGCTGGCGATTTGCCTGTAAGGCTTCCCTTTAGTGTGCCAATGAGCAATCCCAACAAGACCGTCTATCAGCAGTTGAAATTGATCGGCATTGACCTGAACAATTTCGCGCTTGGCAAGCTGCCGATCATTACCGTCGAACAGATCCAACAGATTGCTGCACGCTTAGGCGTAGATCCGGGCACGGCGGGTATCTCGCCGCTGTTTTTTGCCAAAGATTATGCCAATCCGAAATCGGTTCAAGGTGGCATAGGCATCGAGCGCGAACTAACGCGAGGGTTGACCGTCGGCGCAGATTTCAGCTATGTCAATACCACGCACCTACAGCAGAATCGGGACTTGAATCTGCCGATTCCGGTGCCTCGCGCTACCGATCCGGCAAAAAGACCTTTCTACACTAGAAATGCTGCCACCACGCCGATTCCTGGGCTAAGTCAAATTCAGGTGCGCGAAACGGTTGGACGTTCGCTCTATCGCGCCCTCACGCTGCGGAGCAAATTTCAACGGAGCTGGGGATTATTCAATGCCTTCTACACCCTCTCGAAGACGCTCTCAAATACCGATAACGAACGTGAAGCGGGCGGCGTACAGTATGATGACGCCTTTGACACTTCGTCCGAGTATGGCCCTTCAAACCTTGATAGGCGACATCAATTCACCGCTAGTCCGGTCTTTTATTTACCCTTCGGCATAGACCTGGCTGCGGCCTTGCGTCTGCGTTCCGGCAGACCGATTAACGCGACAGTTCCCAGCGATGCTAATGGTGATGGCAACTTCAATGACCGACCCTACAGAGCGGCAGGCATACCTTACGAGCGCAATGCCTTCCGCAACCGCGCCCTGTATGACGTAGATTTACGAGTGCAGAAGCGTATTCAACTTTCGGAAAACAAGCGCCTGCTGTTCACGGCGGAAGTCTTCAATATTCTCAACCTCAACAACATAGAACTTGCCGGTTCTACGGTGACCAACTACTGCAGTTCTCCGACAAAATTGGACTGCGGCTTCTTGGCACCGGACAACCCCAATTTCTTGTCCTTGACTGAGAAGAATCCGACCAACGCACGGTTTGGCAAACTTCTGCTTTCCAACAACTCCGGCAGTCCCTTCCAGGTACAGTTGGGAGCGCGCTTCCAATTCTAATTCCGCTTCACGCTGAAACGGTCAACGGCGGCAAGATAAGTCTTGCCGCCGTTTTTTCATGACTGTCCACGCACTCTGGCACTCTCGCTCCTCGCAAAAATTTTCTCTCGCGCTTGCAAGTCAATTTTCCGGCGGCGTTCCTGTTACGGAATAGATTCAAGAATGGAAATCAGGCTGATGCCAGGCCGAGCTTGTGTGCCAGCCTGAGTCTTCAACTCAAGCGCTCCGTGCAGCGCCGCATAAAAAAATCAAGGATGTGTACGTTGAAATCGCTTGCCGTTTATCGTGCCAGTTTTCCAAGCTACGGCTTTTTAGAGTTTGTTTGGTGCGGCGCAGACCGTTTGCCTCGCCCCGTTCAATCGCCATAAGCAACGCAGATTCTCAATCCCATAGAGCCACGAGCGGCGAAACCTCAAAACCTAAAACGGCAAACGCAAAACGGTTTCAGCGTTGGAGAAGTTATGAACAGAAGAATTCATGTGTGTCTCGCATTAGTAGCTGTCCTGTGCATGGTTGGTTATCTGGTCGCCGTCAAAGCCTCGAAAAATCGGCTTCCGGGATTTACCGCAACCGCCTCGACCGTTACGCAAGGCTCCCTGCAAGTCCTCAGCGGCGAAGGCAACCTCGCTGCACAATGTCCGCTCAAACACACCAATGTCAAAGCCGAAATCAGCGGCTTTCTCTCCCGCGTCATGGTGACGCAGGAATTTGAAAATCCCTTCAAAGATAAAATCGAAGCGGTCTATACCTTCCCCTTGCCGCACAACGCGGCGGTTGATGATTTGACCATGACCGTAGGCGAACGCATCATTCGCGGCTCCATCAAACGTCGCGCCGAAGCCCGCGCCGTTTATGAAGCGGCGCGCAATGCCGGTCACGTTGCCAGCCTGCTCGATCAGGAACGCGCCAACATCTTCACGCAATCGGTCGCCAACATCATGCCGGGCGAAAAAGTCGTCATCACCATCAGCTATGTCGAGACTTTGAAATATGACAACGGCGCGTATGAATTCGTCTTTCCGATGGTCGTAGGGCCGCGCTACATCCCCGGCGAAGCCATTGGCAAACAGGGCGGCGGCTTTGCGCCCGACACCACACAGGTTGCCGATGCTTCGCGCATCACGCCCAAACCCGTGCCTCCCGGCACACGCGCCGGTCACGATATTTCTATAGAAGTCGCGCTTGATGCCGGTGTGCCGATTGATAACCTCAAATCCACTTTGCATGAAATCGAAACCGAAAAATTGACGCCGCACAGTTCGATGATTAAATTGAAAAGCCGCAACGAAATTCCCAACAAAGATTTCATCCTGCGCTACGATGTGGCTGGCGGCAAAATTGAAGACGCCTTGTTGACGCATCACGGCAAGAACGGCGGTTTCTTCTCCTTCATTTTGCAACCGCCTGACCGCGTGGCCGCTGAAGACGTGACGCCGAAAGAGATCGTCTTTGTGTTGGACACTTCGGGTTCTATGGATGGCTTTCCGATTGAAAAAGCCAAAGAGTCTATGAAACTGGCGCTCGCTGGTCTGTATCCGCAAGACACTTTTAACTTGATAACTTTCGCTGGCGACACCCACATACTTTTTCCTGAGCCGGTCGCGGCAACGCAAGAGAACTTGCGAAAAGCGCAACAATTTTTAGCCTCGCGCTCCGGCGGGGGTGGCACTGAAATGATGAAAGCCATACGTGCCGCTTTGGAACCCACCGACAAACAAGACCACCTACGCATCGTCTGTTTTATGACCGACGGTTACGTAGGCAACGATCAGGAAATCATTGCCGAAATTCAAAAGCATCCGAAGGCGCGAGTCTTTTCTTTCGGCATAGGCTCGTCGGTCAATCGTTTCTTGCTCGATAAGATGGCTGAACACGGGCGCGGCGAAGTTGAATATGTCACCTTGCAAGACGATGGCTCGGCGGCGGCGAAACGCTTTCACGAGCGCATACGCAATCCGCTGCTCACAGATATTTCGGTTGACTGGAATGGCTTGCCGGTGGCCGATGTTTATCCCAAACGCATACCCGATTTGTTTGACGCCAAGCCCGTCGTGTTAACCGGGCGTTTCACCGGCAGCGGCAAAGGCGTCATCCGTGTGAAAGGCAAACTTGCCGGACGCGATTATGAAAAAGAGATCGCTGTTGATTTACCGGAAGCCGAACCGCGCCGCGAGGTGTTGGCGAAGTTGTGGGCGCGCACTCGCATAGAAGACTTGATGGCGCAGGATTATCGCGGCGCACAGTACGGCGATATGAAAACGGATTTGCAAGAGACGGTCACGCAAATCGGCCTTGAATATCGCTTGATGACGCAGTTCACTTCGTTTGTCGCAGTCGAAGAAATGACAGTGACCGATGGCGGGCAACCGCGTCGCTTAGAAGTGCCTGTAGAGATGCCCGAAGGCGTCAGCTACGATGGCGTGTTCGGTAAAGACGAAGAAAAAGCCAAAGGCAATTTTTATGCGAATGCTCAAGGCGTAATCAATTCACCGGCTTCGCCAACCAGCGCACGGAAGGCAAGCGAAAGCGTCACCGTTACCGCAGAGCCGCGACGCAAGACCGACACGGGCAAAAGCAGCGGCATCGGTACGGGCAGCGGCACAGGCATGGGTTCCGGCAGAGGCGGCGCGGGGCGCGACAACAAAGCGGTTGAGGTGGATAAACCGAATGACGCGACTTCAAGCAAAAACGCCGAGCAACGGGCGCTGCGCGCTAAACTTCATCCGACTATTGCCGCCACCCTTGACCGCTTGAAGAACAAGACGCAGCCGCTAGCCGGTGAAGCGAAATTCGTTCGCCATAACAAAGCCGAAGTGCAACTTTGGTTGACCGATAAATCGCCTGCGACTCTGGCGCAACTCAAGAAGCTGGGCTTTGAAGTGCTGCTGGATGCGAAGAATCCGAAACTGCTCATCGGTCGCATCGCGCTCGAACAATTGGAAGAACTGGCGAAACAGAATTTCGTCACGTACCTTTCGCCAGTGACGAGCAATTAAAAATGCCTGTGCCATCTGTGACAGCAGATGGTTTCAGGCAATCATAGGCGGCGCAACCAAATGTCGCCTAGACAACGCGGATGATGCCGAAATGTCAGAGGTGGCGAATCATTCGATTCGTGATACTCTGTCGCTTCTGCATCATCCGCGTTTTTGTTTATCGGAAATTTTCGAGAGGATATGTCCATTATGAAAAAAATTGCGTTGCTCCTTTTCTTCATCATCGCCTGTCAATTCGTCGCTTCGGCGCAGGAAGCCGGTAACGCCGCCTATGGCAATCAACGGCGCAAGACCAGCGGCGTCAGCGTTGGCAATCTCTTTTCAACCGACCCGAAAGATTCGGTGCAGTCTTCGTTCATCGAAGCCAATGTTTTGCTGAACCTCAAAGCCGATGAATATGTGGCGGTGTTCGGCCTCGCACAGGAAGGCGCAACGATTATTGATGGCAATCGAAAAATAGACGCGCAGTTCAATGAATTTATTGCCGCGCTGAAAACTCTAGGCCTTAAAGACAGCGAGATTTTCGTTGATTTCATTACTCAAAATCGAGTTTATGATTTCGGCGTCGCCGGTAACACGGCTAAAGAAAAGCTGGCCGGTTTTGAAGTCAAGAAGAACCTCGCGGTGCGCTACAAAGATAAATCGCTACTGGAAAAACTGCTGTTGGCGGCGTCCAAAGCGTCCATCTTTGACCTCATCAAAGTTGATTACCTGGTCAGCGATATGACCGCCGCACGCCAGCAACTGTTGGCTGAAGCCGCGAAGGTTATCAAGAAAAAAGAAGAAGATTATGCGCGTCTCTTGGGCCTTAAGATGCGTCCGCATTCGGTCGTCATTGAAAAGTACAACGCCTTTTTACCATCGGAAATGTACAACACCTATGTGGCCTATGAAGCGAACAACGTCGAAGGCGGCAACAATATGCGCGTCGTCGAAAAACGCAAAGTCTCAACCTTCTATTTCAATCCGCTGCACCCCGGCGAATTCGATATGATACTCAATCCGGCAGGCGTTGAACCCGTTGTACAAGTGACGCTCTATTTGAAAGTGAAGTATGTTTTGAGTTCGTGAAGCGCGTTATTTATGCACGCAACCGTCGTGGCAACTGGCAAGATCAACTGCGCGACTGTCCGCAAGCGTGTGAGCAGCTTTCCGCAATCGCAAATGAATCGGCGCGCCGCGTAATAAAAAACCGCTTGGACTGGCGAAATTCTCGCATCAGCAAAGTCGAAACCGTCAGGCATTGATTTTGCTTGAGTATCTGCATAACTCCCTTTTCCATGATTTAGCCGAAATGAAAAGGGGAGAATCGTTTGGGGTGTCGCCTTCAGAGAGCATTATTGATCTGCGAGATTTGGCATTCAAGCGACGCTCCAAACACTATACTTGGGCGCGGCGTTGGCGTCGCGCAAGTCAAGCGACAGGAGGTGCGGACGGATGATGAAAGATACTCGTGATGTGCTGGAAGTTTTGCAAGCGGAACTCAATTTTTTAGAGCAAGGTGGCTACGGGCGTTCGGTTCATACGCCGCAAGTCGCGACCTCGATGTTTCAGGATTCGTTGTCGTGCCTCAACTATGCCGACCCGAATCGGCCTCACCCATGTTCGGACTGCCTGTTGATAGATTTCGTGCCATCGGCCCGGCGTTGGGAAAATGTGCCTTGCCATCATATTCCCCTCAACGCGGTGGGCGATACGGTAGCTCAACTGGAACGGCAGGACGACGAGCAGCGCCTGGAAGAGAATTTCAAAGCGTGGCTGCGCGCCAAAATCCAAGAACTGGAAGATGCACGCCAACTACCGGTGGCGCAGTAGCCAGCGGCGCGAATAATTTTTTCCTGTTTTAATGTCCTGCCTCACCAATTCACCATCGCCTGCGTTAAGCCAACGCTCCTGCAAGAGTAAGCCTTGCGATGACCACGGCGTTGTCGGCTTAGACCAGCCCGTTTTTGCGTCGGTTTATGGAGGTATAAATATTTCTTGCTTGACTCTGACATGAAGCGAATGCTATACAGTCAAGGTTTGCTAAACATTATTTGCTCAAGATTCAGAGGCTTATGACTCGATTGATGTCTTCCATTTGTTGTTGTCCTTGTTGTATGCGACTCGGCATACCGGGCGGAGCCTTTGATGGAGGTACTTCATATATTTAAGTCCTAAGCAATAACTGAGAAACACTCAGACTGGGAATTAAAGAAAACCACCACAGGCGGCCAAGCCTGCGGTGGTTTTTTCTTTTTGGCAATCCTCAAGGAAACACGCGAGCCAATCCAAGCGATGAACAACACTAGCACCAACGGAAAAGTTTATTTGATCGGCGCAGGGCCGGGCGAGGCGAAACTCCTTACCATCAAAGCCGCCGAAGCCATCGCCGCCAGCGATGTGCTGGTTTACGATTATCTGGTCAATCCCGAAGTCCTGGCCTATTCAAGGCGCGGCGCAGAGTTGGTTTATGTAGGCAAACGCGCCGCTGCACCTTCGATTTCACAAGCCGAAATTAATCACCTCCTCATCGAACGCGCACGCCAAGGGCAAATCGTCGCACGATTGAAAGGCGGCGACCCTTTCATCTTCGGGCGCGGCGGCGAAGAGGCCGAAGCCTTAGTTGAAGCAGGTATTGAATGGCAGGTGATTCCCGGCATTTCCGCAGGCGTCGCCGCTGCCGCTTATGCAGGCATACCGCTGACGCATCGCGGCTACGCTTCCAGCGTCGCCTTTATCACAGGCCACGACAGCCGCAAATCTCGCTCCGATGTGGACTGGCATCAAGCCGCGCATTTTGCCGACACCTTGGTGATTTTCATGTGCGCCGAAACCATACGCGACATCGCCCGTGCGCTTATCGAAGGCGGACGCAAGTCCTCTACGCCTATCGCCATCATTCGCTGGGGAACCTACGAAGATCAACAAGTCTTTGCCGGAACTCTCGAAGACTTGGCTGATGAAAATGAGGCGCACGAAACTTTAGACATACGCCCACCGGCAATTGCCATTGTTGGCGAAGTCGTACTCTTGAAAGACAAATTGAATTGGTTCAAACATCAGGCGTTTGAGCTTGGCGCTCACGCGCTGCTCAATCGTTGAAAGGATAATTTTATGGGGCAAACCACCAGCGAATTAATTAACCTCGTCGCGTCGCGTCGCGTTCTTGAGCGCATCGAAACGGCTGCCCGAAAACTTGAACACGGCACGCCGCAGCAAATTCTTGAATGGGCGTTTCAGGAATATGGCGACACCCTCACCATTGCCACAGGCTTTGGCGCAGAGGGCGCGGCGCTCATAGACATCGCCGCAAAAATCAATCCGCAATTCCACGTCTTTTTTCTCGACACCGATTTTCTATTCCCGGAAACCTACGAATTGCGCCGCCGCCTGGAAGCGCGTTATCAAATAAAAATTCACGCTTTCAAAACTGCTATCACGCCCACCGCACAAGAGCACCTGTATGGCGACAACTTGTGGGCGCGTGATCCCGATTTGTGCTGCCGCTTGCGAAAGCTGGAGCCTTTGCAAGCAGCTTTGCAGGGACGCAAGGCGTGGATGACCGCCATACGTCGTGACCAGACCGCAGCACGCGCCAACGCGCAGGCGGTCGAATGGGACAGGCGCTGGAACCTGGCGAAAGTCAATCCGCTGGTGACCTGGAGCAAGCGTGAAGTGTGGCGCTACCTTTATCAAAATCAGGTGCCGTTTAATCCGCTGCACAGCGAAGGCTATGCCAGCATAGGCTGCACGCATTGCACGCGGCCTGTGCAGCTTGGTGAAGACGAACGTGCAGGGCGCTGGGCGGGATTTACCAAAACCGAGTGCGGACTGCACGCCTGAAACATTGAGCGATTTGTTTAGCAATTGAAAGTGACAACAATTTAACAACCCACAAAACTGAAGAGGAGATAGAAGCCTATATGAATAAGCAAGGAACGGTAATCTGGTTGACGGGACTTTCCGGCGCGGGCAAGACAACGATTGCACGCGCCCTGTCACAACGTCTGGAAGCCGCAGGTTTATTGGTCGAAACGCTGGACGGCGATGAAGTGCGCGAGAATTTAAGTCGCGGTCTGGGCTTTTCCAAACCAGACCGCGACACCAATGTGAATCGCATCGGCTATGTCGCCAAATTATTAGCGCGCCACGGCGTGACGGTCATAGTCCCGGTCATCGCGCCCTACCGCGACACCCGTAGCGACGTGCGGCGGTTGGTGGAAAACGACGGCTCCGAATTTGTCGAGGTCTTCGTGCGTTGCGATTTGCAAACCTTGATCGAACGCGATGTGAAAGGCTTGTACAAAAAAGCGCTGGCTGGCGAAGTCAAAAATTTCACAGGCGTCAGCGACCCTTATGAAGAACCGCTTGCGCCCGATGTCTTGGTGGACACCTTTGCCGAGACCGTCGAGCAAAGCGCCGCAAAAATTTTCGCGAAGCTCGAAGCGTTGGGTTTGTTCACGCCAACGGCTTCGCCACGCAATCCCTTCGCGGTGTCGGAGGTTGCTCCGGCACGGTGAAGCAAGGATGTTTGGAGCCTCGCTTTCTGGCGACTTTCACCACGATCAAACCATCGCCTTACGGCGAGGCTCCAAACCTTATGCTGTGGTATGCAGATGGGCCGCCAATCTGCTCATCTGCCGAGCGCTCAATTCATCAAGCGCCGTGTGTGGCAGCGCATTTTTTCTTATGGCCGATTGGCATTCATCGGCGTAGTGGTATTCGGAGGCGTCGGCGCGCTGTTGTTCGGTTGTTGATTCATCATCGGCGCAAAGGCGCGTATGAATTGAATGAAGCCCTGCACCTGTTGTTTCAATTCTTCGGCAGTCACCTTTTTATAACCAACCGGCGCGTCAAACAATTTGGCGTCAGGGTTCAAATTGATGTCGCGGGTTTCGATAGTGCCACGCGCCTCGCCGCCGCTGGAAGCCGCCAGATTTACATCGGCGCGCAAAGGCAAGCCGGTCACTTCATCCAGGTAAACATAGCTCTCCGATTGCACCGTTCCAGCCTGCGTGTGAGTGTCGGCAGCGCCGGTGAAACGATACTTGTCAGCGGCGCGTCCATTGATGGTTTCCGTTCCCAGCCGTTCATATTGCGTATGCGGTTTGAGGTGTTCAACTATGGCGCTGGGCGTCAAGACATTGCCGAGTTGAAAGCCCAGAGCATCGGGCGCAATCTCTACGTATTGACTGCGCGACGGCAGTATCAAATAACGCATATTGGCTTTTTCCAAATAGACCACTTGACCGATGGCCGGAAGATTCAGCGACCAGCGGCGGTCTGCGCCGAGGCGCGCAAATTCTATGGTCTGCGGAGCCAACGTGCCTTGTTTATTGCTGGCCGAACCTTGCCCGGCAATGGTCATCATCAGGCTGTATTGTTCCGGCTCTCTGGTGGCAAAAGCGGCGTTGCTGACGCCCGTTGTCGCATTCGCGTTCATGGTTGATTCGCTGTTGGCATTCAGCACCGCCGAGGTGTTGGTATTGCTGCTCACGGTCGCATTGGAATTGCTCGGAGCCGTAGTGCAAGCGTAAGACGCGCCACTGATTGATAAAATTATCCACAGCAGCAGTCGCATAGCCACAGACGACCGCGACCGCTGCAAGCCTTGCTTGTTGGTGAGAGGGATGGTTTCAATATTCTCGATCATGAAATGTTCTCCTTGAATCTTCGGAAATTTATTGTCTCGCCTTCGCAATCTGGTAATGGCTCAAGGCGGAGGGAAGTTTCGTTGTCCTGCTTGTAGGCGGAAGAAAGCGCTGTCCCCATTTTTCGCCTACAGGCGGTACGACGAAACCATTTCCTGACTCCCCAATTAATTCACTAGCCAAAATCAAAAACCGAAAAGCAGTTTTTTCACGTCCACGACGACTTGTGGTTTTTGCACTTCACCGCTGATGTTGACCGGCACGGCTATGCGGTTGTTGACTTCCAGCACCGCGACCGCCACGCCAATCAACGGGCTGGTGGTTTTGACCTGTTGAGTCGCTTCGTTCGACAGCAACACCGTGACCGTGTAATTGCAGGTCGGCGGCGAACCGATTTGCAACCAGCCCTCTTCGGCAGTCGCTTCGCCTAGTCCATCGAGTTGTTGAATATGCAGATTGCGGGTTTTCACCGCGCCTTGTTCGAGGTGAAATTCGGCGGCGATTGCGCCCAGTTCCGTGCCTGCGTTCATGTCGCCAATCTGCTTGAGCTTGAGCGCCTGCGCCACTTGCTGGCTGAGATTGACGCTGCTGATAAACAGCCGATTGGCCGAGATGCGCCCGTCGCCGGTCAACGTCGGCAGCATCTCTTGAAACGACCGCAACAGGCCGCTGCATTGAAACTGCGCGTTGATGTTGCCTACGACTTGACCGGGCATTTGCAACTTGCTGGCCAGCGCCTGGTCGAGATTAATATTTTGCGCCTCACCGTTGGCGGTGAAGCGTTGCGTCGCCAGATCAAGTTGCAGAGTGCCGCGCCAAGCGCCTTCGTACAAGGCCATCTCCAACTGTTCGAGTTTCACCGCGTTGCCTTTCACTTCCACGTTTGATTGAAAGCGCTCGGCGGAAAAATTTTTCGAGGCGAAAGCGCCGGGGCCTAAATTGCCTTGCGCGGCAAGCTCTGCCGGTTGAGTGCGCGCAATGGTCAAATCGAAAGGCATATCGGCCTGCAACAACTCCGCGCCGTCAAGCTCTTCGGATTGGGCGCGCAAAGTGCCGGTGAGGTGACTCTGGTTGCCCTGGCGGTTGATGTGCGCCTGCAAGCCGACGTGGCGATAGAGCGATTCATTAGCGGATTTCGCCGACGGGTCGAGCAGGCGCACCGTGGCTTGTTCAATTGTCAGGTTGTTGATGTTGGCGTCGCGCAGATTCTGCAATGCCAGAAAATTTTTTGCGACCGGCATCATAAGCGCTTGAGAAGTGGCTTTCGATTGCGCTGAAGACTTGCCCAGCGTCGTCCAACTCCAGACCCCTGTAGCACTTTTAACGAAGGTTATGTCCGGCGACTGAATTTTCAAACTGTCAATTTCCACACGGCGATGCAGCACGAAACTGAGGAGCGAAAAATCGGCGCGCACCTGATTGGCTTGCAACATAGTGCCATCGGCAAAAGTCGGGTCTTCCTGCACGGTCATCTGGTTGATGTAGAGAAACGGGCCGCCGAACAAACTCAAGCGCAACGAGCCTACGGTCACGCGCCGCCCCAGTAAATCGCTCAACTTGGATTCGACCGCCGGTTTGATTTCGTTGAGCGGCAAAAACGGCGCAATGACAATCGGTATGGTGACCAGCAACAAGGTGATGATAAAAAATCGAAGAAGCGAACGCCGGGTTTTCGCCATAACTCTCCTGCTCGAAAAAAATTTCTGCGGAGTGAAGATAAGCAAATTTGCGCCCACAGCGCGTGATAAATCTCGCACGCTTTTTATGATTCGTGGCAAGGTCGTCCGGCACTTGCGCCGAAAAAGTTTAACCCTTGCATAATGAGGAATTAATTTTTGCCGACGCACGAGATGCGGCTTCGCAAGCCGCTACAAAACCGCCATCGCGCCATAATTCTTTCATGCTTCAACGACACTTGAAGCGAGCGCACGCCGAGCCATAGTATGAGATTCATACAGCACCTGGGCTTGAGGCTTCCTCAGCTTGCAAAACTTGAGTGGTTTTCAAAGGTCTGTACAGGTGACTCGGTTGTGGTCACTCGTGCAGGGTTGCACATTATTGAAGCCTCGATCCTAAGCGGGGACGATTACGGCGCGACAGCGGAAAAAGCGATAGTCAAAAAGCGCACAGACTATTTTGCCAGACGATTTAGCGCAAAGGCGAACAAGCCGAAACCGAACTTGCTAGGGTGGACGAAACCAGTTACTGATTTCTTCCCGCGATTCTGAAAACTCTATGCTGCGGTTTAGCTGATTTGCGTTGGAAACACGCAGAGCCAAAAAATTTTTTTATTTTTGCATGATTTTGCTTATATTTTCCGTCTCTTAATTTTGCAGAAACCAATCCTACTTAGACCCAAGGAGCTGAAATGAAAAAACCCGCAAAATACCTCTCACAAGCGTTTGCTGTTTTGCTATGCCTGACTCTTTTCACTTATGGACAAGGCAATACTTTCAAAGACATTCGCTATCAAGGCGGCACCTTACAAACGAAAACTAAGCCTGATGATTGGGGCAATCGCCTCACTGTCAGTTCAGATGAAATCAAACTAGACCTGAAAGATGGGCAGAGCGTGAAAATTGATCCGAAGCACGTAACCGGCTTGAGTTATGGACAAGAGGCACATAGACGCGTTGGCACCATGATTGCGCTCGCTTTTATTAGTCCTATTGCGTTGTTCGGACTCTTCCATAAAAAGCGCGATCATTTCATCGGTATTGAATACAACATTGAAGACGGCAAGAAAGCCGGTTTGCTGTTACAGGCAGACAAGGATAACTACCGCGCCGTGTTGGTTGCCTTGCGCGGCGCGACCGGCGCACCGATAGCCGTTGCTTCCGATGATAGAAAATATGTTCCGGCCAATGTTGAAGTCGTCATTTCTGAAAACAAGGACAACAAGAAAGACGGGAAAGATGCTGCCAGTGCAAAAGCCGATGCGGCGACGGGCAATATTAAAATCGTTTCGGAACCGGACGGAGCCGATGTGAAAATTGATGGCAATTTCGTCGGCAATGCACCCTCACAACTAAGATTGCCAGTGGGCAAACATACGATTCAGGTATCGAAAGAGGGCTTTGTGGACTGGTCAAAAGAACTTCAAGTATCGGCTGGCGCAGACCTGAACTTGAAGGCGACGCTGCAAAAGAAAGATTAAAGACTAACGGTTTGTTTTGAAATGGTCTCCGTCCGCCGTGCGGCGGTCACAGACCGCCTCTCAACCAATCATACACCTCTGCCACTCGCTATAAGGCTGAAGCAGTAGCGCTTGATTCTTGGTGTAACTCCATAGGAGCGACCTGCCTATAAAATGCAGCACAGACTAAATTCTATAGACAGGTCGCTCCTATGGAACTAAAGCTGCAAAGTTGGTCACCGCTTGTGCCTTACTTTTTTAGCGCTACCGATTCTTTTTCAAACCCACTAAAAATTTGGCGGCGTATAGATGCTAACGTAAGAGAGGCTTGGCTGGCTTCAATATAATTCTGCTCGCTTCCTTGATACGCAGTGGCGCGGCGGCTATTGAAAGCGGAGGGTGGCAAACGGCTTTGGGTCTTTATGTTCTTAACCTGGTGGCATCAATTTGCTTTGGCAAGCGCGGTGACAAGGCGAACCATATATACGCTATTGCTCCTGTGCCGTAACATCCAGCCGGTTTGAAAATTGCCGGTCGCTTCGTTGTTGCGCTGTCGGCGCACGGGAGAGCCAAGCCAGCGGTCAGAGGCCTCTCAAAATTGGGCTGCCAATCGGCGGGAATGAGCGACGCTTATCAGTTGATAAAAACTATCTATTTGCTGGTTGCGGAACAAGAGTGTTATTCATAAAAGACCTCCTTAGTGTATTTTGTCAAAGATCGCTTGTGCAAAAGGTTGAAAAGGATGACGGCCAGAGTAAAGATATTCGACACGACTCTTCGCGACGGCGAACAATCGCCAGGTTGCAGCATGAACCTTGAAGAAAAACTGCGAATGGCGGTGCAACTTGAGGCGCTCGGCGTAGATGTCATCGAAGCCGGTTTCCCGATTGCTTCGGATGATGATTTTGCGGCGGTGCGCGAAGTGTCCGGTGCGGTGCGTCGCCCGATTATCGCGGCTCTGGCTCGCGCGACCCGCGAGGATATTGAACGCGCTTGGCAGGCTTTACAAGAAGCCCAACACCCGCGCCTTCACACCTTCCTGGCGACATCTGATATTCATCTCCATGCCAAGTTGAAGATCACTCGCGAACAGTGTCTCGAACAAATCGCTCGATCCGTTGCTTTAGCTCGCAGCTTTACCGAAGACGTGGAGTTTTCCGCTGAAGACGCCACCCGCACCAACCTCGATTTTCTGTGCGAGGTGGTGCGCGTTGCCATTCAAGCCGGAGCCACCACGATCAACATCCCCGATACGGTTGGCTACACCATTCCGCGAGAGTACGCGCATATTCTGACGACTCTCCAAGAACGTGTGGAAGGCCTCGAAAACATCACGCTATCGGTTCACTGCCATAACGATTTGGGATTAGCTGTTGCCAACTCCCTCACGGCTATTGAAGCCGGAGCCAGACAGTTGGAATGCACCCTGAATGGCATAGGCGAACGCGCTGGCAACGCTTCTTTGGAAGAGGCGGTCATGGCCTTGCGCGTTCGCCACGATTTGCTCGATTACCAAACCGGCATCAAGACCGAAGAGATTTATCGCAGCAGCCAGATGCTCTCCAACATCATCGGCATTCCCGTGCAACCCAATAAAGCCATCGTCGGCAAAAATGCTTTCGCTCACGAAGCGGGCATTCATCAACACGGTGTGCTGGCTGACAAATTGACTTACGAAATCATGAGGCCCGAAACCGTAGGCGTAAAACAGAGCGCTCTGGTTTTGGGCAAACACTCCGGTCGTCACGCTTTGCAAAAACGCTATGAAGAGATGGGCTATGCGGTCAGTCGCAGCGAACTAGACAAAGCCTACAAGCTCTTCATCAAGCTGGCCGACCAGAAGAAAGAAATTTACGACGAAGATTTGATGGCCATTTTGCAGGACGGCCTGCGCGAGATTCCTGAAACCTTCAAGCTTCGCAATGTCGAAGCCTTGGCGGGAACCACCAAAGATGCTTGGGCGACGGTGACTCTGGAACGCGACGGCCAGATGATGTCGCGCACGGCGCAGGCCGGTGGGCCGGTGGGCGCGGCTTATGCCGCCATAGATTTTCTGACCGGGATGAGCGGCAAGCTGCTGGATTACTCGGTGCATTCGGTGACCAATGGCCGCGATGCGGTTGGCGAAGTCTTCGCTCACGTTGAGTTCGAGGGCAAAGAATATACCGGTCGCGCTGCTTCGACAGATGTTGTGGAAGCCAGCGTGCGCGCTTATTTACACGCCATCAACAAGGCGATTCACGCTCGGCATACCAATAGACCGAAAGAGAAAGCGTTTATGGGCGCGGCGGATTGAGCGAGAGTTTATGAACATGGGCAGACCAACAAAATTGTCAATGAACAGTTCTGCACAGACGGCAGGAGTGGTGTTCTCTCCTGTTGCCATTTCTGCCGTCACTCTACTCGCCGTAGCCGCTATTCTAGTCGTAATTATCAGCTTGATTATTAAGAGCGGATGACGGTCTATTGCAAAGCATTACTCGCAAAGGCCGTCATCCTAAACCACAAGATGACGGCCTTTTCGTTTAGATAAATAATTTTGACAGAGCCATAACTCGGCAGCCGAAAACGCACCGACGAAGGGCAAAAAAGGGATTTAAACGGGAAGCAACTTTAGGAGACCTGATGGCAGCGATAATGAAAGAATTGATCAAACACGAAGTTGCACCGCAAATCATGCGCGGGGCGCGCATCGTCTGCGAAGCCTTGATGCGCGAGGGCGTGGATACCATATTCGGCTATCCGGGCGGCGTTGTGCTGCCCATTTATGACGAACTCCTCAGCCTCGAAGACAAACTCAAACACATACTGGTGCGCCACGAACAGGGCGCTATGCACATGGCCGAAGGTTATGCCAAAGCTACAGGCAAAGTCGGCGTCGTCTTGGTCACTTCAGGCCCCGGCGCAACCAACACCGTCACTGGCATCGCTAACGCTTACATGGATTCGACGCCCATCGTCATCATTACCGGCCAAGTGCCTTGCGCCTTGATTGGCAACGATGCGTTTCAAGAGGTGGACACCGTAGGCATCACGCGACCCTGCACCAAGTACAATTATCTGGTGCGCGAGGCGCGGGAACTTCCGGCCATCATCAAAGAAGCCTTTCATCTGGCGCAGACCGGACGCCCCGGCCCTGTGTTGATAGACATTCCGAAAGATGTTTGTATGCAGAACGCGCCGTTCATTTATCCCGAAGCAGTTGCCGCGCCGGGTTATGAGCCGCAAACTTTCGGCGAAGTGGAAAAAGTCAAACAGGCGGTCGCCAAAATGCTCGCAGCGCGTCGCCCGGTTCTCTACATCGGCGGCGGCGTCATTCACGCCAACGCTTTTGATGAAGTCGTCGAGTTGGCCGAAAGCCTCGCCCTGCCGGTGACGCCAACCTTGATGGGCTTGGGTGGTTTTCCGTCTGGGCATCCGTTGGCGCTCGGTATGCTGGGAATGCACGGTATGTATTGGGCGAATATGGCGATTTCGGAAGCCGATTTAATTGTCGCCATCGGCGCACGATTTGATGACCGCGTTACCGGCGCGCTGAATAAATTCGCGCCCCGCGCCGAAATTATTCACGTTGACATAGACCCGACTTCGATCAGCAAAAACGTGCGCGCTCACATAGGCATCACCGGCGATGCCCGCAGCGTCTTGCGCCAGATGCTCGCCGAATTGAAAGCGGGCGAAATCGCTATAGATAAAAATCGTCTGGTAGATTGGTGGGCGCAGATTGAAGGCTGGAAAGCTTACGCGCCGCTGAAAGTAGAAAAGTCCGAAGACGTAATCATGCCGCAGCACTTGATTCACGAGTTGCATCGTTTGACCAAAGGCGACGCCATCATCACCACCGACGTAGGCCAACATCAGATGTGGCTGGCGCAGCATTATCCATTCAACGGGCCGCGTCAAAACATCACGTCGGGTGGGCTTGGCACGATGGGTTTCGGTTTTCCTGCGGCCTTGGGCGCGCAACTGGCGCATCCCGAAAAACAGGTGATTGCCTTTGTCGGCGATGGCGGCTTTCAGATGACTTCGCAGGAACTGGCGACCGCCGTGCTTGCCGGAGCCAATGTCAAAATCATCATCATGAATAATAATTTCTTAGGCATGGTTCGCCAGCTTCAGGATATGTTCTATGACAAGAAATACGCCAGCGTCAATTTAAGCGGCAATCCCGATTTCGTGAAACTCGCCGAAGCCTATGGCGCAACGGGACTCCGAGCCACCCACCCCGATGAATTGCGCGACGTTTTAGCACGCGGACTGGCGACGCCCGGCGTTGTGGTGATGGACATAGTGGTGGCCGAAAACTTGAATGTTTATCCGATGGTTCCGGCAGGAGCCGGATTGAAAGAGATGATATTGAATTAGTTATTGGTTACTGGTTACTGGGTATTTGTCGCTGCCACAAAGTTCCTGTAGTGACGAACCAGTAACAAATAACCAATAACAAAGAGCAAATATGAAACACACGATTTCCGTTTTGGTAGAAGACCGCTTCGGCGAATTGCCGCGCATCATTGGTCTATTCAGCGCCCGTGGGCAGGTCATCGAAAGTTTGACCGTATCGCCGACGCTGGAGGCAAAGATTTCGAGCCTGACCATTGTGACGAGCGGCGACGAACCGACCATTGAAAAGATGGTCAAAGTTTTGAATAAACAGGTGCGCGTACTGTCGGCCTTTGATGTGACCAAACTCGATCACATCGAACGCGAGATGGCGTTCATCAAAGTGAAAGTGAACAGCGAGACCGAGCGCCAGAAAGTATTGAATCTGGCTTCGGTCTTTAATGCCAAAGTGGTGGATGCCTCCGAAGAAGGCTTCATCATAGAGGCGACGGGCGATTGCAACACGGTGCGCGGTTTGATTACCGCCTTGAAACCCTTGGGGGTTCAAGAGGTCGTGCGAACCGGCGCGGTGGCGATTCAACGCTTGCCCGAAGCCGCAGAAAAAATGGTTTCTGGTTTCTAGTTTCTAGTTTCTGGTTATTGCGTGTGGTATCAAACCAGAAAATAGAAATCAGAAACTAGAAACTCGATTTAAGACTAGAAACCAGAAATCCATTTTGCGAGGAATTATGAAGATTTTTTATGACCAGGATGCTGACCTTGATTTTTTGAAGAGCAAAAAAGTAGCCATCATCGGCTATGGCTCGCAAGGTCACGCGCACGCCAATAACTTGAAAGAATCGGGCATTGAAGTAATCGTCGGACTCAAGGCCGACAGCCCTTCCCGCGCCAAAGCCGAAGCGTCCGGCCTTACGGTGCAGGACACCGCCGAAGCCGCATTCAATGCCGATGTCGTGATGATGTTGACGCCCGACGAACTCTCGCCAAAGATTTACGCGCAGGACATCGCGCCGAATCTGTTGCCGGGTAAAACCTTGGCCTTCGCGCATGGCTTCTCTATTCACTTCAAAAAAATTGTGCCGCCCGAAGGCGTCAATGTTTTCATGGTCGCGCCGAAAGGCCCAGGCCATCTGGTGCGCCACGAATACAGCGAAGGGCGCGGCGTCCCTTGCTTGCTGGCGGTTTATCAAGACCCCAGCGGCAACACCAGACAACTAGGCTTGGCTTATGCTTCGGCCATCGGCGGCGGACGCGCAGCGATTCTTGAAACCACTTTCAAGGAAGAGACCGAAACCGATTTGTTCGGCGAACAGGCAGTCTTGTGCGGCGGCCTCGCTGAACTGATTCAAGCGGGCTTTGATACATTGACGGAAGCGGGCTACTCGAAAGAGATGGCCTACTTCGAGTGTCTGCATGAAGTGAAGTTGATCGTGGATTTGATTTATGAAGGCGGCTTGGCCAATATGCGCTATTCTGTATCCAACACCGCCGAGTACGGCGATTTGACACGCGGCAAGCGTGTCATCAATGAAGGCGTGCGCCAGGAGATGAAGCAATTGCTTGCGGAAATTCAATCGGGGGCGTTTGCCGATGAATGGATGGCGGAAAACGAAGCCGGTAAACCGCGCTTCAAGGAGATGGAAGCGGCATCCTTAGCGCATCCGATTGAAGCCGTTGGTAAAGAATTGCGCGCCATGATGCCGTGGCTGCAAAAGAATCAGTTAGTCAACAAGGCCAAGAATTAAACTGCAATTTAACCTTGCCCCTGAGACCGAAATAAGTGTGCTGAACCAGGAGTTTTTGTTATGGGTTTTTATGATTGGGACAAGATGAGACCGGAAGAGATCACCGAACTCTATAGCCGAAAAATGGCGCTCGGTGAAAATATCATGGTCGCGCAAGTGCAAGTGAAAGAGGGCGCACGAACGCAAACTCACTCGCACGAAAGCGAAGAAGTTGTGATCGTGTTAAAAGGCGCGTGGCGATTTTATCTGCCGACCGGCGAGGTGACGTTGCGCGCCAATCAGATGCTGGCGATTCCTTCGGGCACCGAACACTCTTCGGAAGTTCTGGAAGACACCGTTGCCATTGATATATGCACACCCACACGAGTAGATTGGATCAGCGGCGAAGACCGTTTCCTGCATCACGATCCCGATCAATTGTTGTGGGCGGTTTAGAATTTCGTTACTGGTTATTGGTTACTGGTTATTGGCTGGCAGATTCGCCGCAATTTCAAGTAACCAGTCACCAGTAACCAATAACAAAGATTATGCGAAGCGATTTAATCAAACTGGGCGCGGAGCGTGCGCCGCATCGCAGTCTGCTGAAGGCGTGCGGCGTCACCGATAGCGATATGCGAAAGCCTTTCATAGGCATTTGCAATTCGTACATAGACATCATTCCCGGCCATCGCCATTTGCAGGAGCTTGGCAAACTGGCGAAAGATGCGGTGCGCGAAGCCGGAGGCATTCCCTTCGAATTTAATACCATTGGCGTGGACGATGGCATAGCGATGGGACACATAGGCATGAAGTACAGTCTGCCGTCGCGTGAAATCATTGCTGATTCGGTGGAAACGGTCATCGAAGCGCATCGCCTCGACGGCATGGTGTGCATACCGAACTGCGACAAGATTGTGCCGGGGATGTTGATGGGCGCTATGCGCGTCAACGTGCCGACCATCTTTGTCAGCGGCGGCGCAATGCGCGCAGGGAAAACTGCGGCGGGCAAAGCGGTTGACCTGATGCACGTTTTTGAAGGCGTAGGTCAATTGCAGGCGGGCAAAATCAGCGCAGCCGAATTGCAGGAAATCGAAGACGTAGCTTGCCCTACGTGCGGCTCGTGTTCGGGAATGTTCACGGCCAATTCAATGAACTGCTTGATGGAAGCTTTGGGGTTTGCGCTGCCGGGTAACGGCACTTTGCTTGCCGATTCCGAAGAGCGCCGCGAGTTGGTGCGTCGTGCCGGGCATCAGATTATCGAAATCGTCAAAGCCGATTTGAAGCCGCGAGACTTCATCACGCTGGCGTCGTTTGATAATGCGTTTGCGCTTGATGTGGCGATGGGTGGTTCGACCAATACGGTGTTGCACACACTGGCGATTGCGCGTGAAGCGGGGATTGAATATCCGCTCGAACGCCTCAACGAAATATCGGAGCGCGTGCCGACGCTGTGCAAAATCAGCCCCGCTCGCCCAGACATTCACATGGAAGACCTCTTGAGAGTCGGCGGCATCAACGTGATTTTGAAAGAACTGGCGAAACGCGAAGGCGCTTTGGATTTAAGTCAAAAGACCGTGACGTTGAAAACGCTTGGCGAAAATATCGCCGATGCTTTGGAACCAGATGGCGATGTCGTTCGCTCGGTTGAAGAACCGTTTTCCGCGACCGGCGCGCTGTGTACGTTGTTTGGCAACCTAGCGCCGGATGGCGCGGTCATCAAACGCTCTGCTGCCGATTTGAATTACTTTGTCGGCACGGCGCAGGTTTTCGATTCGATGGAAAACGCCTGCGTAGCGATTCTTGCAGGACGAGTGACGAAAGGCGCTGTCGTAGTGATTCGTTATGAAGGGCCACGCGGCGGCCCCGGTATGCAGGAGATGCTTGCGCCGACCGCCAACATCGTCGGCATGGGATTAGGCAAAGATGTGGCGCTCCTCACTGACGGGCGATTTTCCGGCGCGACTCGCGGCATCTGCATCGGCCACGTTTCACCGGAAGCCGCAGCCGGTGGCCCGATTGCGGCGTTGCAGGATGGCGATAGAATCACTATTGATTTGCAGCGCAACACCCTGGAAGTAGATTTGGAAGCGACCGAAATCGCCGCGCGCCTTGCCGCCTTGCCGCCCTTTGAAGTACGCGTCAAGAGTTCGTACCTGCGGCGTTATGCTCATCTGGTGACTTCGGCGAATACCGGCGCGGTATTGAAGAAAGTGTAGAGGTGAAGAAAGTGTAGAGGTGAAGAAAGTGAAGAGGTGAAGAAAGTGTGGAGGTGAGCGGGTGTTTTTGCTCGCGGCTCTGCCGCTTTGATGTGCGGAGAGTCAGAGACTCTCCGATGAAAGCTTTACTTTAATCTTCGAGGCTGCGCCTCGTTGGCGGCGTAGCCGCAAGAATAAAACAGAGCAGTTGACGGAAGGGCAAAGCCCATCCGTACATCAAAGCGGCAGAGCCGCAAGATGAAATGCAGCGAACCAAAAGCGAGTAACCAAGAACGAGTAACCAAGAACGAGTAACCAGTAACCAAGAACAAGTAACCAAGAACAAGTAACCAAGAACAAGTAACCGAGAACGAAGAACTATGAAACTGAAGATCACAGCATTGCCGGGGGATGGCATCGGGCCGGAGGTGGTTCGTGAGGCCATCAAAGTGCTGCGCGTAGTGGCCGACAAATTCAATCACGAAGTTGAAATCGGCGAACACGCCATCGGCGGCAATGCGGTAGAGGCGTTTGGTTCACCGCTTCCCGAGGCAACGATTGCCGCTTGTCTTTCAAGCAAAGCGGTTTTGCTGGGCGCAGTCGGCGGGCCGCAATACGACAAGAACCCGCGCGGCTTGAAACCGGAAGACGGCCTGCTCGGATTGCGAAAGGCTTTGCAGGCGTTTGCCAACCTGCGACCGGTGATAGTTTACGATGAATTAATTGAAGCCTCGCCGCTGAAAGCGGATATTGTCAAAGGCTGTGATTTGCTCATCGTGCGCGAGTTGTTGGGCGGTTTATATTTCGCTACGCCGCGCGGTTTCGACGAAGAAAACGGCCAATGGACACGCGGCTTTAATACCATGAGCTACGACGTTGCCGAGATTGAACGCATTGCTCATGTAGCGTTCAAAGCAGCGGAAAAACGGCGCGGCTTGGTGGCTTCGGTTGATAAGGCGAACGTGTTGGAAACCTCGCAACTCTGGCGACAGGTGGTCGAGCGCGTGGCGAAAGATTATCCGCACATTAAACTCGAACACATATTGGTTGATAACTGCGCGATGCAGTTGGTGCGCGAGCCGCGCCGCTTCGATGTGATTCTCACAGAAAATATGTTCGGCGATATTTTGTCGGATGAAGCGGCGGTGATTTCCGGTTCCATAGGAATGCTGGCCTCTGCAAGCCTCGGCGGGCCGGTTGGTTTGTATGAACCAATTCATGGTTCCGCGCCCGACATTGCCGGACAAGGGAAAGCCAATCCGTTAGGCACGATTGCTTCGGTGGCGCTGATGCTGCGCTATTCGTTCGAGTTGGAAGCCGAAGCCCACGCTGTTGAAAAGGCGATTGACGCGGCGCTCGCCGAAGGACTACGCACAGCAGATTTGGCCGCAGGCGGCGCGTATATTTCGACCACACAGATGGGCGATGCGGTGTGCGAGGGGATCACCGGCAAGTGGTCAACGGCTACCGAATAGCGATTATGTAACGGTCAGCCGGAGAAACTAGAGCGGTTTATTTTTAACAAGGTGTTAAGGAATTTGACATGGATTTAATGCAGCTTGAAATGTTTGTAGCGATGGTTGAGGAAAGCAATTTTCACAAAGCGGCGGAGCGCGTCTTTCGCACCCAACCGGCTTTGAGCATGGCGCTACGCAAGCTGGAACAGGAGATCGGTGCGCCGCTTTTTGATCGCACCAATCGCAATGATTATTCGCTCACCGACAGTGGCGAAGTGTTGTACGAATACGCCAGACGCCTGCTCAATCTGCGCGACGAGGCGTTGACCACGCTCAAACAATTGCACACCCTGCAAGCGGGGCGCATACGCATAGGCGCGAATGAAAGCACCAGTCTCTACCTGTTGCCGCAAATCATTCTGGCGTTCCGCGAACAGTATCCGCGCATCAAGATCGAAGTGTTTCGCCAGCTATCGGCCAAGCTGCCTTATGAAGTGCGCCAGCGCAATCTCGATGTTGCCATCCTGTCGTTTCTGCCTGATGAAAGCGACTTGGAATCCACCTTAATCATGCGCGACAAGCTGGTGTTAATTGCCAGCCCCGATCATCATCTAGCACAAGAGAAGCGCGTGCATATACGCGACCTCGGCGGCGAAGCTTTCATCGCCCACAACGCTCATTCACCGGCGCGGCAAAAAGTGATAGATACGTTTCGCAAATTTCAGACGCCGCTCAACATTACTACTGAGATCGCCACAATGGAGACGATCAAGAAATTCGTGGCGCTGAATATCGGTCTGGGCTTTGTGCCGTTGATGTGCGTCGAAGAAGCCGTAGCACGCGGCGAGTTGGCCATCATACCGCTTGAAGGCTTTCATCACGAACGCAATTTGTGGGCGGTGCGTCGCAAAACCGAATCGCATTCTCATGCGGCGCAGGCGTTTATGAAAGTCATTCGAGCGTTGGCCGTGCCGACGATAGATGAACAGAATCTATCAGCAGTAGAAAAAACCGCGAAGGATGTCAAAGAGCTAACCGCCATCAACTGACGGGAGAGCGGCAAACTTTGCGAAAGGCTTTCGAGTGATTTTCGTGCGGCATCCGCCGCCAATTATTTTTAGAGGAGAACAACATTGAAGAGAGTGAGAGTTTTGACCACCCTGATCTTGCTTGCAGGCGTGGTGGTATTGGTAGCCAATTCGTCTATGGCCTATCCGCCGTTTTTAGCGAAAGCGAAAAAGTTCGGCGCGAAAGATTGTCGTTTCTGTCACGTCAAAGCCGAGGGCGGCGAGCCTTTCGCGGCGCGTGGCAAATGGTTGATTAGCGAAAAAGCCCGGCGCAATGCCGACGCCGTTGACCCGGAATGGCTGGCCGATTACCAAGCTGCAAAAAGCAAGAAGTAATCCGATGAACCCTGAAGAATGAACGATGCTGTGACCGGCGTTGGGAATCGCTCATCGTTTATCCTTCATCGTTCATTCCTCATACGATTGCATTGTTAATCAATTCCATCCGACCCAAAAGCGGGATCAAGTAGATGCAGAACGGGCGGCATTCTCAACGGCGTCGTGTTCCGTTCGCCCAAGAGTGCCGCTGAATTCTCAGGGTCGGTGATTATCCTGACTAAATTTTCAGGAGCAATTTGCGCCTTCTGCTCTTGAAGACTCTGCAAAGTCTTCATTGAAGTGGACTAGGTAGGCGTGTATAACGCCGCCATCAACGTAGATTTTGGGAGGTATCCGCAACTACGGCAACGCATTGGCAAATCCCTGACCGGAAATTTTGAGAGCCGATTTTCCGCCAGCGAATCGCCAATGCCAAGTTTTGAAAGAGGAGATTTGATATGGAGCGAGTAGCATTCCCGCAAAAACAAGGGCTGTACGACCCGCTGCACGAACACGATGCGTGCGGCGTAGGCTTTGTTGTTGACCTGAAAAATCGCAAGTCGCATGACCTGGTGCAAAAAGGTTTTCAGATTCTTTTCAATCTGGATCATCGCGGCGCGTGCGGCAGCGAACCCAACACCGGCGACGGCGCAGGCGTTTTGCTACAGGTGCCGCATAAGTTTCTGCTAAGGGAATGTGACAAGCTCGATATTAAGCTGCCGGATTCTGGCCACTACGGCGTCGGCATGGTGTTTCTGCCGGTGAAGGCCGAACCCCGCGCCGCTATGCAACAATTATTCGAGCGCATTGTGCAGGACGAAGGGCAGCGCGTTTTGGGCTGGCGCACGGTTCCCACTGACAATTCACCCATAGGCGCTTCGGCGCGTGTCGGCGAACCAATGATTCGCCAAATCTTCATCGCACGCGGCGCAGGCTTGGCCGACGATCTGGCCTTTGAGCGCAAACTCTACGTCATTAGAAAACTGGTTGAAAAAGCGGTAAAAGCGTCTGGCCTTGCCGACAGCGAAATGTTTTATGTGCCGAGCCTGTCTTACAAAACCATCGTCTATAAGGGAATGCTCAAGACCGATCAACTCAATGTTTACTTCCCTGATTTGATGGACAGCGATTTAGAGTCGGCGCTGGTGATGGTGCATTCGCGTTTTTCAACCAACACCTTTCCCAACTGGACACGCGCTCATCCCTATCGTTACCTGTCGCATAACGGCGAGATCAATACCCTGCGCGGTAACATCAATTGGACACGCGCCCGTGAAAGCATATTCGCATCGGCGTTGTTCGGTGACGACATCAAAAAAATTCTGCCGGTGATTGACGATCAGGGTTCGGATTCGGCGATGTTCGATAACGTGCTAGAGATGTTGACGCTCACCGGACGGGCGTTGCCACACGCCATGATGATGATGATTCCCGAACCGTGGAGTGGCCACGAAACCATGAGCGAAGCGCAAAAAGCGTTCTACGAATTTCACTCGTGTTTGATGGAGCCTTGGGACGGCCCTGCTTCCATAGCTTTCACCGATGGCTTGTGGATTGGCGCGGTGCTGGATCGCAACGGTTTGCGCCCGTCGCGTTACTACGTCACCAAAGACGACCTTGTGGTGATGGCTTCCGAAGTCGGCGTGCTGGATATTCCGCCCGATCAGATTGTGTTGAAAGGTCGCTTGCAACCCGGTCGTATGTTTCTGGTTGACCTCGAACAAGGGCGCATCATTGATGACAACGAGTTGAAGCACACCATTGCCAGCGAACACCCGTATGGCGAGTGGCTGCGCGACAACATGGTGAAGATCGAAGAACTCCCCGATCCACCGTTCGTTCACGGGCCGGATCATTCAACGGTGCTGTTGCGTCAACACGCTTTCAGTTATACCGCCGAAGACTTGAAAATTCTGATGGGGCCAATGGCCGCCAACGCCAACGAAGCGCTTGGCTCGATGGGCAACGATACGCCGCTTGCGGTGCTGTCGAACAAACCGCAATTGCTCTACAACTATTTCAAACAACTCTTCGCGCAGGTGACCAATCCGCCGGTTGACGGCATCCGCGAAGAATTGATTATGTCTTCGGACACCACCATCGGGCCGGAAGCCAATATGTTGAAACCGTCACCCGAATGCGCTCGCCAGATCAAACTCTCGACGCCGATTTTTACTAACGAAAATCTGGAAAAACTTCGGCATCTGGGCGAACAACACGGCAGTTTGTCGGGTTGGAAATCCATCACCCTGCCGATATTGTTTAACGTCAACGAAGGCGGCGCAGCGCTCGAACAGGCTATGGATGAAGTGTGCCGCAAAGCGAGTCAGGCGATCAAAGATGGCTACGATATTATTATTCTCTCTGACCGTGGCATTGACCGCGACCACGCAGGGATTCCGGCGCTGCTGGCGGTGGCGGGCGTGCATCATCACTTGATTCGTGAAGGCACACGCACACAGGTCGGCTTGGTGTTGGAAAGCGGCGAGCCGCGTGAAGTGCATCACTTCGCTTTGCTGCTCGGTTACGGCGCGGCGGCGATTAATCCTTACCTGGCATTTGAAACGCTCTACGACATGATTCAACAGGGAATGTTGCCAGGGATGAGCTACGAACGCGCCATCAAGAATTTCATCAAGGCGGTCAACAAAGGCATCGTCAAAGTGATCTCGAAGATGGGCATCTCGACCATTCAAAGCTACTGCGGCGCGCAGGTCTTCGAGGCGCTTGGTCTTGATGAAGCGTTCATCAATAAATATTTTACTGGCACGGCATCGAGAATCGGCGGCATAGGCCTTGACGAAGTTGCCACAGAGGTCAAGCTTCGCCACCACCATGCGTTCCCAGAGCGTCAAGTAAACGGGCGCACGCTGGACACCGGCGGCAACTATCAATGGCGACGCGATGGCGAGTTGCACTTGTTCAACCCAGAGACCATACACAAACTTCAGCACGCTTGTCGCTCCAACGACTATGAAGTTTATCAACAGTACAGCCGGTTAATCAGCCATCAATCGTCCAATCTTTACACCCTGCGCGGCTTGATGACGTTCAAATCTGCGAGGTCGCCGATTTCTATCGAAGAAGTGGAAACGGTCGAAGCCATCGTCAAACGCTTCAAGACCGGCGCGATGTCTTATGGGTCAATCAGCCAAGAGGCGCACGAAGCCTTGGCCATCGCTATGAATCGTTTGGGCGGCAAAAGCAACACCGGCGAAGGCGGCGAAGACCCTGACCGTTATAGGCCCGATGCCAACGGCGATTCGCGCAACAGCCGGATCAAGCAGGTGGCTTCGGCGCGCTTCGGCGTAACCAGTGAATATCTGGTCAACGCCCAGGAGTTGCAAATCAAAATCGCGCAGGGAGCCAAACCCGGCGAAGGCGGACAATTGCCCGGCCATAAAGTCTATCCGTGGATTGCTAACGTCCGCCATTCGACGCCCGGTGTCGGTTTGATTTCGCCGCCGCCGCATCACGACATCTATTCCATAGAAGACCTGGCGCAGTTGATTTACGATTTGAAAAACGCCAATCATCACGCACGCATCAGCGTGAAACTGGTCGCTGAAGTCGGCGTCGGAACCATCGCCGCAGGAGTCGCTAAAGCGCACGCCGATGTAGTTTTAATCAGCGGCTACGATGGCGGCACAGGCGCATCGCCTTTGACCGGCATCAAGCACGCGGGCGTCCCTTGGGAATTGGGCTTGGCGGAAACCCATCAGGTTCTGGTACTCAACAATCTGCGAAGCCGCATCGTCGTGGAAACCGACGGGCAGTTGAAGACCGGACGCGACGTAGTGGTAGCGGCGCTGTTGGGCGCGGAAGAGTTCGGTTTTGCAACCGCGCCGCTCGTCAGTCTGGGTTGCGCTATGATGCGCGTTTGTCACTTGAACACCTGCCCTGTTGGTATCGCTACGCAAGACCCGAAACTGCGCGACAAGTTCGCAGGCAGCGCCGCTCACGTTGTCAACTTCATGCTTTTTGTAGCGCGTGAAGTGCGCGAGTTGATGGCGGAGTTGGGATTTCGCACCATCAATGAAATGGTCGGCCACACCGAATGTCTGGAGATGAAAGACGCGGTGAATCATTGGAAAGCAGGCGGCGTGGATTTGTCCAACATCCTCTATCAACCGCAGGTGTCGGCAGAAGTCGGGCGCTATTGTCAGATCGCGCAGGAGCATGGACTTGAAGCGGCGTTGGATCGCACGACCTTGCTGGAACTGTGTAAACCGGCGCTTGAAGAAGGCAAGCCGGTATCGGCTGAACTGCCGATTCGCAATATCAACCGCGCCGTAGGCACGATGCTAGGCAGCGAATTGACTCGTCGTTATGGCGCGAAAGGTTTGCCCGAAGACACCATTCAACTCTATTTCAAAGGCGCTGCCGGACAGAGTTTCGGAGCTTTTGTGCCGCAAGGCATCACGCTCACCTTGGAAGGCGACGGCAATGATTATGTAGGCAAAGGTTTGTCGGGCGGTAAAATCATCGTCCTGCCGTCGAAGGAATCCACCTTCGTTGCCGAAGAAAATATCATCATCGGCAATGTTGCGTTTTACGGCGCGACCGGCGGCGAAGCCTATGTTTGCGGCGTTGCGGGGGAACGCTTCTGTGTACGCAACAGCGGCGCGCGCGCAGTTGTGGAAGCGGTGGGCGATCACGGCTGCGAGTATATGACCGGCGGACGCATCGTGGTGTTGGGCAAAACCGGGCGCAACTTTGCGGCGGGAATGTCGGGCGGCGTGGCTTATGTGATAGATGAACAGGGCGATTTCTGGCGGCACTGCAACACCGAGATGGTGACCTTGACCGCCATCGAAGAGGCCGAAGAATTGGAAACGGTGCGCGCCATGATTGCGCGACACGCTTTTTATACCAACAGCCGACGCGCCCGTATGATGCTGGCGGCGTGGGATGAGTGGGGCGCAAAATTCGTCCGCGTCATGCCCAACGATTATCAGCGCGTGCTGGATGCACAGCGACAGATGCGCGAAGCCGGTATGCCTATGGAGCAAGCCGTGATGGCGGCGTTCGAGTCGAACTCGCACAATGCGGCGCGATGGGGAGGAAAATAAGCGATGAGATACAACCCCTGCGAGGTTCGTTATGGGTAAGCCAACCGGATTTATGGAATATGTGCGCGAGTTGCCCGTTGATCGAGCGCCTCTAGAGCGTCTGCATGATTGGCAGGAATTTCATGGTCACGCGCCGGAAGCGATGCTGCGCGAACAGGGCGCACGCTGCATGGATTGCGGTGTGCCGTTTTGTCACACCGGCGCGCTCTTCAACGGTATGGCATCAGGCTGCCCGATTAACAATCTGATTCCCGAATGGAACGATCTGGTTTATCGCGGGCAGTGGCGCGAAGCTCTGCACCGTCTGCAAAAAACCAACAACTTTCCCGAATTCACCGGGCGCGTCTGTCCTGCGCCCTGCGAAGGCTCTTGCGTCTTAGGCATCAGCGAACCGCCGGTCACCATAAAAAACATCGAATGCGAAATCATCGAACGCGCTTTTGCAGAAGGCTGGGTGACGCCGGAAATTCCCGCCAAACGCACGGGCAAAAAGGTAGCGATTATCGGGTCGGGTCCCGCAGGTCTTGCCTGCGCCGCGCAACTCAATACCGCCGGACACTGGGTCACGGTCTTTGAACGCGCCGACCGCATAGGCGGATTGTTGATGTACGGCATACCGAACATGAAACTCGACAAACGCATCGTCGAGCGCCGCGTTGACTTGATGAGTGAAGAGGGCGTGCGCTTCGTTACCCGCACCAACGTCGGCAAAGATTTTCCAGTCGAGAAGTTGAAGCAAGAATTCGATGCGGTGGTGTTGTGCGGCGGCGCTACGAAAGCGCGTGACCTGCCCATCGAAGGCCGCAACTTGCAGGGCATACATTTCGCTATGGAGTTTCTGCACGCCAATACCAAGAGCCTGCTCGACAGCAATCACGAGGATGGCAATTATCTTTCGGCCAAAGATCAAGATGTCATTGTGATTGGCGGCGGCGACACCGGCACTGATTGCGTAGGCACGTCTATGCGACACGGTTGTCGGAGCTTGGTGCAGTTTGAAATTTTGCCGCAACCGCCGAACGAACGCGCTGCCGATAACCCTTGGCCGCAATGGCCAAAAGTTTATCGCAGGGATTATGGGCAGGAAGAAGCGGCGGCCAAATTCGGCAGCGACCCGCGTGAATACTGCATTATGAGCAAGGCGTTCATCGGCGATGAGCAAGGCCGCGTGCAGGGCATACGCACGGTGCAAATCGAATGGGTCAAGGGCGCAAACGGTGGCTTTGCGCCGCAGGAAATTCTTGATACGGAAAAGGTCTGGCCTGCACAAATGGTGTTGCTGGCAATGGGATTTCTGGGGCCGGAAAAAGACGGCTTGTTGGATCAATTGGGCGTCACGATTAATGAACGCGGCAATGTTGCCATAGGCAAAAATTCCGAAACCAGTGTAGCGAGCGTCTTTGCTGCCGGTGATATGTCACGCGGTCAATCGTTGGTGGTGTGGGCGATTGCTGATGGCCGTCGCGCTGCGCGTGGCGTTGACCAATACTTGATGGGCGAATCGGTGTTGCCATAAAAGGTGTCGTCTTTCGGGCATGAGGTCAATGAAGATAGACGCTTCGTAATCCCGTTTTCAGGCGGAAGAGGTTTGATTTGCGCTTGCTCTCAAATCTTTGCTTGCGTAATATTTTTCGTCGGACGCAGCCTCATCCCATTATCAACTTTTCAGGAGAATAGCATTGAAGATTTTTCGAGCTATCGCGGTAGTGGTTTTCCTTGCCGCCATCGTCACCATACTAGCCAATCAATCCTTGGCCTATCCGCCGTTCTTAGCGAAAGCGAAAAAGTTCGGCGCGAAAGATTGCCGTTTCTGTCACGTCAAAGCTGAGGGCGGCGAACCGTTCAATGCGCGTGGCAAATGGTTGATTAGCGAAAAAGCTAAACGCAACGCCGACGCCGTTGACCCGGAATGGCTGGCCGATTACAAAGTCAAAAAAGGCAAAACGTAATCCGTCGGCAGCAGTTATAAAGATTAAGGATTGTGCTGCAATAACCTGCAAAACTTGAGTGCTTTTCCAAAGCCCTGTACGGGCGACCCTGCGGTGGTCGCCCGTACAGGGTTACACTTTATTTCATCCACAATCCTAGAGCGGTTTTTGTTTGAGATTACTGAAACATCAAACCCGTTGAGCGGCGGTCGAAGACCGGCGCACGGTCGAAGACCGCTGCTCAACGATCTTACTTTTACCCATAAGTCAGAACTTCATCAACTGCGATAGTTTTTTAGCCCGCGAAGTGGGCG
>JACQDB010000055.1 GCA_016201275.1 Acidobacteriota bacterium | reverse complement strand
ATTTCATCCACCATCCTTAGAAATTCCCAGCGGCTTCGGCAGAAGCGGCAACTCATCGTGGCTCATCCGCTGTCTCCGTTTGATCGGCGGAAAATTCACACGATGAATTCATCTACATGATTTTTCGTCGCTGCCTCAGCAAGCGTCTTCGCCTGGCGCTCTCCATTGCTGTTTGATTTGTTCCCTCGTCGCGCCTAAATCTTCGGCCTCGGCAAAGAGCGAAATCGCCGCTAGACCGCTGGCTCCGGCTGCCATAGGCGCGCTGAAGTTGGTCAAATCAATGCCGCCTATGGCCAGCACCGGAAGGTTCACCTGCGCGACAACTTCGCGCAAAGCCGCGCAGCCGACCGGCGCGCCATAAACCATTTTGCTTGCGGTCGCAAAGACCGGACCAAAGACAATAAAATTCGCGCCGCCCGCTGCGGCCTCCTGCGCTTCTTCAAGCGAATGCGTGGACGCGCCAATCAGCAAATCCTCACCGAAAGTTTTTCGCAGCACCGCAACCGGCAGCGAACGGGTCGTCCGGTGTACGCCTGCGCCGGCACAGGCGGCGATGTCAGCGCGGTCATTGACCAGCACTCTGGTCTTGCTGCCCCTGGCCAACTCAACCATTTTTTGGGTCAAGGCAAAAAGCTCGCGCCCACTCAAATCCGGCTCGCGTATCTGCACCAGATCAACGCCTGCGGCAATCGCTCGTTCCACCAGATGCAACAGCGCCGCGCCGGGCGTTTCATTCTTTCGGGGCGAGGTTTTCCGGCGGTCGGTGATCAGATACAGCAGGGGTTGGGTAAGCGGCAGGCTCAAGTTCTTTTCCTTGTAATTCAGTCTGAAAAAAGCGCACGGTCTTATTGAAGTTGGCAATTTCGAGGATGCCTATCCAGAGGTTCAGCAGTCCCAATCCGGTGACTGCGCCGCGTGCGTAGCCACTGGTCAGCATACGGCTCAGTCCCGCCAAATGAAGTTTGTCGGCCAGTAAAAACAGCAGGTAGTTTTCATTCCAAGATGGATAAGAGAGCCACGGCAGAACCGTCAACAGGATGCCGATTTCAAAGCAGATCAAGATGAAAAAAAGTATCGTTAGTTTTGCAGACATCGTTTTTGCTTGCAGAATTCGGATTGCCCTTCGCCAAGCTCAAACCGGCGAAACTCGAAGAATTACTTTAGATGGCGGACGAAGAACTTTCAACTCGAACCGCGATCTGCAATCCGCGATCTGCAATCTGCAATTCGGTCACGCTCTCTTGGCAGCCTGCAACTCTTTAATCTTGTCGCCGACGCGACGATAGGTGACATCCGTGCCATAGACTTCCATGAAGACATCTATGGCTTTGTCGTACTCGCCCATCTCTTCCAGACAGAGACCAATTTCATAACGCAAGGCTTGATACTCGTCCTCTGTGCTGTTGGGAATTTTCAAGCCGCGTTGGAACCACATCACCGCCACCTTGAGCATGGCTTTGTTCTTGAAACAGAAGCCCAGCATATGACAACACTGTATGTGATTTTCCTGCGCGCCGTCTTTACCGGCCAGACGATAGGCCATCTGGAATTGCTCAATGGCGTCATCGTGCAAATCCATGTCTTTGTAAGCGAGGCCGAGATTGTAATGAGTTTCATAATCCTGCGACTGCGTGATGCCATCGGAATTCTCTTTCAACTCGGCAAGCATCTGTTGCAATTCGGTCTCTTCGTCGTCCAAATCCACCAGCTCATGAAGATTGAACACATCGCTTTGCGAAACCGGTTTGGCCGGGGGAATATCTTCGACCGGCGCAGCCGCAGAGGTCGGCTCTGCGACTGGCGCGGTGAAGGCGAAGGCAGAATTTTCGCTGACCTGATACGCATCGCCTGCCGCCAAAACTTCATCGCTGAACGCGAAGGCGGCTTCTTTGGCGTCCTCTACAGGCTCCGACTTGAACGCTTCCGCCTCAGCCTGAGCAGGCGATTTCAACAAATCGGGGTTGAGGCCGGGAGGCGTCAACATACCGGAGACCGGATGCACGGCATCGAAATCGGTATTGTGCAGCAACTCTCTGGTGTTGAAATTCACCATGAGGTCGGCGTCCAACAGGCCGGACTCTTTCTGCACGATAAACGGCATGAAGTTTTTATGTCCGCCCTCTTTCGGCACGCTCAATAAATCCACCTGGAAAGCGCCGGGCGCTTCGGGCGCGGCGGGCTTGGTTTCCGGCGCGGCTTCAAAACCGAAGGCTTCATCGAGACTCAAATTAATCTCTTTGGCCGGAATGTCGGAAGAACTTTCCGTAAAAGCGTCCGTGCCGGGCTGGCTATTTTTGATACTCTTCAAGGCTCCCGTGGTCAGGCCAAGTTTGATATAACGCGCCTCGATTTCGGGATGAGTGCCGTGTTGAGCGCGCATACGATCCAGCGAGTCGCGGGCGATTTCGACATAGCCTTGAGCGATGTAAAAATCTATGCCGTCCAATTCGTCGCGCAACACTCGCGGCATGGTGTCGTTGGGCAAATTGCCGGTATCGCTCATGCGGAATTGCTCTGCGGATGATGCCTGTTTCTGGCTCTCGGCGGACGGCGCATTGATGGTATCGAAATAACGGAACGCACCATCGCCGCTGTCGGCGCTCTGTTCCTGGGCTTTGCCATTGCCGGAAAAACTGGCGTCTTCGTTCATTGCAGCGAAGCTGTTTTCCTGCGAAGAGGCTTGATACATATCGAAATCAAAACTGTTGGCTGGCGCAGGCGCATCGAATTCGCCATTCATAAACGCCGTATCGGGCTTAAAGCCGCCCTCGCCGTTGAAGTTCAAATCAAAGCCGTAAGCATCATCGGGCTGCGCCATTTCATGATGCGAAGGATGGCGCAATTCTTCGGAAGGCGCATTGGCAAGCTCTGGATTCATCTGTCTGGCTTCGGCGCGATAATCGCTGGCGCGTGCATCTTCGCCACGCGCTTCATGGACTTTGGCCAATTCCAGACATTCTTCCGCCGCCTGTTTCATACGCCCTGAGCGCAGATAGATGTCTTTCAATTTGGCACGCAGTTGCGTATTGTCCGGGGCGTGAAAGACCACCTGTTTCAAAGAGGCAACGGCTTCATCTACTTTGCCATGACCGGCAAGAATTTCGGCTTCGGAAACCTGACGAATGACGAAGGCTTCATCATAAGCCGCCTGACTGTAATCAAGCATACCGGTCGCCGGAACCACGTCTGCCGCGCCCATAAAACTGACATCGCCGATGCCAAGTTTTTTGAGTCGTTCGATATGCAGTGGTTCATTCGGCTCTAGCCTCACCAGTTCTTTCAAAGCGCTGATGGTCTCTTCATCTTTGCCTTGCTTCATCGCTGCTTCCACGACGGAATTGAGCGTTGCAATCAGATTGTGATCTTCGCGTATGCGTAAAAAGATTTGCGCCAGACGTTTCAAAGCGCCCAGGTGATCCATGTCTTGATCGAGTATGCGGCGCAGAAAATCAATCGCTTTGTCCTCTTCGCGTTTGGCAATCAAGATGTCCAGACAGCCATCAATCATTTCCGCGGCGCGATCCAGATTGCCAATCTGCAAAAAGCGTCTGCCGACTTCCAGCAGATAATGAAAGCGCGAACGATCCAGTTCCACCAAACTCAAAAAAGTGCGCTCGGCATCATCCATCCACCCTGCAGATAAATAGGTGCGCCCCAAAATGGTCAGCAATTCCACATCGCCGGGGCTGCGCTCGAAGGCTTCGCACAACAGATTGATGGCGCGTTCGGCCTGTCCCTGCTGCGTATAGATGGAAGCGATGGAGGTCAGCGCGTGGCGCGAGTCGGGATTGATGGCGATGGCTTTCAGATTGGCGGTCAACGCCTGATCGAATTCGCTCTTTCGCATCAACTCGTTGCCCGCCATCACAAAGGCATCGTGCGCCTGTTCGCGCATTCCTTCGCGGGCATAAATTTCACCGAGCTTCATGCGTACAGAAGTATTGGAAGGATCGAGGTCGGCAATTTTCTGATAGGCTTCCAAGGCTTTGTGCGCCTGATTGCTGCGCGCAAAAGCGTCGGCGACTTGCAAGTATTGCTGACGAGCTTCGACCAACAGCCCCTGCTGCGAATAGAGATTCGCCAACTTCATAGAGGTTTCCACATTGGTCGGATCAAGCTTCGAGATTTTTTTCAGCATGGCGATGGCTTTCAAGGTGAAGCCCCCTTCGCGATAGCTGTCGGCGATGCGGGAAAAATAGCGTATGGCATCGGCGATTTTGCCGGTGCGAACATATAAATCACCAAGCGTATTTATGGTGGTTAAATCACTGGGGTCGGCCTCTACGACTTTGCGATACTCATCAATCGCGGCGGGCAATTTGCCTTGCAGGACATATTTTTCAGCGGTGCGTAACGATTTCGATTTATTTAACGACATACACCCTCCTGAGGCGAAAACCTCATTGACAACTGCTGCTCAACCGCCAGGGTTGGGCTAGTGCTACTGCGCCGATACCAAAGCGAGGTGTTGATCGTACACCTCGGCTGCACAACAAAAGGGCTAGGGCGGGGTGCTATGGGTAAAGCGACTCAGGTAACGACTACTCTTCCAAGCTCAGGGGGAGAGCGGCTTGAAAGGAACCGACGCCATGAAAAGTCAAGCGATGAATCGGCGATGCGCCCAGTTGCCGGATTGCCTGTTGATGCTCGCGGGTGGCATAGCCGACGTGCCGGGCAAACCCGTAACCAGGGAATTGCTCATCGTACTCTTTCATCAAGGTATCACGCGCAACCTTTGCAATAATAGAGGCGGCGGCGATGGAAGCGGAAAGGCTGTCGCCTTTAACAATAGACATTTGAGGGCAGTCCAATTGGGGAATCGGTTGATTCCCGTCTATTAAAACATGGTCAGGAAACGGGTGCAATAGTTTTACGGCCTGCAGACAGGCTTGCAGCGACGCACGCAAAATATTGAGGCGATCAATTTCGCCATTCTCGACCTGCGCGATGGCAAAGGCAAGGGCGCGCGCCTTGATCTCTGCCGCCAAACGCTGGCGCTGGAGTTTGGAAAGCTGTTTGGAATCGTTAAGCCCTTGGGGAATATCGCGGTGATTGAGGATAACAGCGGCGGCCACGACCGGACCGGCAAGCGCGCCGCGCCCAACCTCGTCCACTCCGGCGATGAGGGCAAAGCCGCGCTTGATTAATCGCTTCTCGAACTTCGTATCACAAGCCATGTCGCTATTGGATTCCCATCAATCTTTCGCTGCTTGAATCGTGTAACTCCTGGGGCTTTACTTTAGAACGAAGCCTGCGGGTTTGAAAAGCTGGCGGGAACTTTCCTTTAGCAAGGAGTGTCTAAACCTGCAGCGCCGCAACCAATCCCAAATCCTATCAATCGGCAACCACTAGATGCCCGTGTGTTTCAAGGAGGCAGACGATGCGAGGGAAAACGATTTTCGGTGTGGCGCTGCTTGCCGTTTCCGTGGGGATGTTTTTGCCCGCAACCCAGGCTTGTCCCCCACCGCTGACAAATAATTTCTGCCAACAGGGAGACCTGCTTGCCAGGACGCCACAAGATTCCAAGCTGAGAAGTTGTGAGCATCAATTGACGAATCTCAAAATCCTCACCAGCAATCTTTATACGCGCATCATAGTGACAGAAATTTTCACCAATCGTTTCCAGGAAAAAATTTTCGCTTACTATTCCCTGCCGCTGCCTGAAAACGCGGTGGTTGAATCGGTTTTTGTTAAGGCTGGCGAACAGACGATCAAGAGCGAACTATCTTGCCCTGACGATCACGAAGACTTCTTAGAGTTCATTGATGATACGCAGGAGATTGCCCGTCGTCTCCATCAAAATCGCCCTCACGAGTTCACCCAATTCATCGCCAATCTGGCCACTGACCAAGAGCTTGAAATCACCGTCACCTATATCGAAAAAAGTGCAGCAGGTTGGCAGCAGAATACGACCATGATTTCCGGCGCAGAAGACTTTGACGATGAGGTGAGTCAAATAGGACTGTTTCATCGAATGAATCATTCCGCCATACTGATTGTTCTGACGTTGTTTCTCATGGCGCTCTACGGTTTGGGAGCCATCCTTTATCATTCTCTGGCCTTTTTTCTGGCGCGCCGTCAAGCGCGGCATTTCGTCCCCAGAATCTTTGCGGTTATGCGACGCCATCAGTTGTCGGAGGCGATAGACTTGACCCGCTATTACTCCGCCAGCCCGGTTGCAAAAGTTATGGAAGCGGTTTTGAAAGTGGCGACCTCAATTCCCTGCTCTGACCACAGTCTGCCGGAACTGTGTGGTTCGGCGCGCAGTCGCGCCCTGGTCACGAGCGAAGCACAATCGAAAAAGGGGCTACAGCGATTAAAGGCAACTGGCTGGCTGGCTCTCCTGCTCGGTTTTTTGGGAACCAGTATCAATCTGCACCATACCTTTCGCGGCGCGATGTCTGCGGAAGGGGCAGGATGGGCAGTGATTGCCGGGGGAATTTCCGAGTCTTTCACGTTGGCGCTGATCGGCTTGCTCATCGCCTTGCCTGCGTTATGGGCGCATCGCTATTTGGTAACAAAAGCCCGGAAAATCGGGCGTGAAACCGATCTCGCCACTTGGGAACTTCTCGCCTACCTGTTGAAAATCCGCCGCGATGAACAGGCCATCAATTCGTATCAAACGGTGATTTGGTCGGACGCTTAGCTCGACTTTGTACATTTTTCAGAGGCGAACCGAGCTTGCCAATCCCCCAATGGCAATCGGTGGGGGACTTTAACCATCCCCCAACTGCCGTTGGGGGGATTGAAGAAACCTTTGCTTGCTGGGTGTGTAGGCTGGACTTTAACCATCCCCCAACTGCCGTTGGGGGATTCAGACGAATGGCCAAACCGCCTCGGCTCTCCGTTGGGGGGATTCAGATGAATGGCCTAACCGCCTCGGCTCTCCGTTGCTAGATTTTTCCGTGGCGAAGTAGCCTGATTTCATTGGCTTTTTCAACCCTTGGAATGATTGAACCTCAGCTTGTTGAGGTGAGGTTCAATCATTCCAAGCGCGAACTGCAACGTCAGCCCTTGATTGGTGTTGCCCAATCTCAAAATGTACAAAGTCGAGCTTAGAATTGTGGCTGAAATAAAGTGCAACCTCGTAGGGGCAACCCTGCGGTGGTCGCCCCTACGAGGCATGGGGAAATCGCTTACGTTTTGCAGGTATTTCATCCACTTTTTATGGCTAAACATCAAGCGTGAGTTCAACCGGTAAGCCCTCGCCCCAACCGTACTTTGCTCTACACAGTTGCTGCGTCGTTTGCCACAGTTGGGCATCTTGATGTTCATCCAGCACCCGCGCTGTGGCTGAAAAAATAGTCTTGTCTAGGCGCACCTGCACTCGCGAGTTGTTCTGAATATTGCGAACCCATTGCGTTTTGAAAAAATGTTCAGCGAAGATATAGAACTTGCCGCCCTGCTCGACGAACCAGATTTCAATCTCTCTGGGCAGGCCGCTCGTGCGCCCTGTGGTGGTGACATAAATGAATTGCCGTTTGGATAATTCCACTCGCGTCAGCCTCGCCACTTCCCTTGTCCCCAATCATAGCAGGGTGATTGAGCAACGCCAAAACTACGCCATAATCAAGTCCATCAGGTTTATCGCAGATTGTTTCCTTTATCACTTTTGCCTTTGGCCTTTTCTCTTTTGCCTTATCGCGGACGTTGGCGCGGGTCTAAGCGTTCGCGCAAGCCATCGCCTAAAAAATTAAACGCCAAGACCGCCAACGCAATCATCAAGCCGGGAAAAATAAACAGGTGCGGCGCGGTGAACCAGAACTCCCGCGAATCATCAATCATCTTGCCCCACGAAGGAATCGGCTCCGGTACGCCCAAGCCCAGAAAACTCATACCGGCTTCGGCTAAAATCGCTCCGGCCATGCCTAACGAAGCCTGCACGATTAATGGCTGAATCGAATTCGGCAAAATGTGTTTGAGAAGGATGCGGAAATCGCTTGCACCGAGCGCACGCGCCGCCGTCACATAATCATACTCGCGGACTTTCAAAACCTGAGCGCGAATCAAACGCGCATAACCAACCCAGCCGATAACCGAAAGCGCGAGGATTAAATTGCGGACGCTGGGACCTAAAAAAGCCACCATCGCAATGGCCAGCAAGATTCCTGGAAATGCCAGAAAGACATTGAAGAGAAAACTCGAAATGATGCGATCCACCCAACCGCCTTTATAACCGGCTATGGAACCGATAAGAACACCAACGATGGAAGAGACGCTGACCACTACCAGCCCCACGAGCATGGAAACCCGCGCCCCGTAAATGATGCGCGACAGCACATCGCGCCCCAGTTGATCGCGCCCCATCAGATGCGCGCTGTCGGGCGCATCCAGGCGCGCAATCAAATCCTGACTCTGCACCTTTTCCCAAGACGCGAGCAAGGGCGACAACGCCGCCATCAACATAAAGACGATGACAATAGCCAATCCGAATTTTGCGACTCTGTTCATAACATTTGGTTACTGGTTATTGGTTACTGGTTATTGGTTACTGGTTATTGGTTACTGGTTATTGGTTACTGGTTATTGGTTACTGGTTATTGGTTATTGGTTACTGGTTTGGTACGAGCAATTGATACGAAAACCAGTAACCAATAACCAATAACCAGTAACGATTTTTCTAATCAACCTTGATGCGCGGGTCTAGGAAGCGATAGAGCAAATCGGTCATAGTGTTGACCAGCACGTAGGTTGCGGCGATGACCAGTATGCAGCCTTGTGTGAGTTTGTAATCGCGCTCGCTGATGCTATCAATCAACAGGCTGCCGACGCCCGGCCACGAAAACACTCGTTCGGTGATAATCGCCCCCGCCAGCAAAACGCCGAACTGTAGCCCTATGACTGTGACCACGGGAATCAAGCCGTTTTTCAAAACGTGCTTATAAATCACCGTGCGTTCCGGCAAACCTTTAGCCCTCGCGGTGCGAACATAATCCTCATTCAATTCTTCCAATACACTCGAACGCACGATGCGCGTCAAGATCGCCGACATCGCCGCCCCCAAAGTCAGCGCCGGTAAAATAAGGTGCGCCGGACTGCCCGCCCCTGAAACCGGCGTCAGTCCCAATTCCACGGAAAAGATCAGCATCAATAAAGGCCCCAGCGCAAAGCCCGGCAGCGAGATGCCTAATAGAGCCAACAAGGTTGAGGCGCTATCAATAGCGCTGCCGCGATGGGTTGCCGCCGTGACGCCTAGCGGAATCGAAATCGCTATGGCAAGCAGCATAGCCGCCAGCGCTAAGGCAATGGTCGCCGGATAGCGCGCCGATATGCGTTTCAGCACGGGTTCTTTGGTAATCGGATTGGTTCCCCAATCGCCGCGCAGCAAGCCTTGCCAATAGTCCGTGTATTGCGTGATGAGAGGCTTGTTCAAACCGAGTTCAGCTTTGACGGCTTGATACTGTTCTTCGGTAGCATTTTCGCCTACGAGTTGCCGCACCGGGTCGCCCGGCACGATGTGTATCAAGAGAAAAACCAGCGTCACGACCGCCGCCATCACCGGGATGATTATCAAGAGTCGTTTGGCTAGAGTGAAAGCAAGACCTCGCATCAGGGGCGAATGATACCAAAGCGGTTTTGCAAACGCGAGGTGAGGGCACCCGCGAGGTGAGGAAAATTTTTTCTTACTTGCCAAGCCCAAGGCGTATTTGTATCATCTGATTTTCTGTTGCGAAGTGGTTGGCAGGCAACAGGCCGACGTAGCTCAGTTGGTAGAGCGCCTGATTTGTAATCAGGATGTCGGGGGTTCGAATCCCTCCGTCGGCATCAATTCTTTCAATAAGTTAAGGCTGCCAAATCGGCAGCCTTTTCTGTTTTTACGGGCTTTGACCACAAGGTTGACAGGGCTTGAATTATTTTATCTCCGTCAAAACCGTAGCGCGTCAGTCAATTGCCTCGCTATGAACAATTGCTCAGATGTGTGCGTAAGTGTCGGTTCAGCATCTTAGCACTTTTCAGTCTTGCGATAGATTTTCTGCGAGTAGCTTCGCCTGGTTAATTACGGTTTGAACCGCTTTTTCTTGTAAGTCTGGCGGGTAGCCGTGCTTTCGCAAAATCCGCCTGATGTTGCGGCGTAGCGTTGCTTGTACGCTCTCTTTGATTGTCCAATCAATCGTTGCGCTGTTGCGGACGCTCTGCAACAGTTCTCGCGCAAGGTTTCGCAAAATATTATCGCCAAGTATCTTGACCGCGCTATTGTTCGTTTCCAGAGCATCATAAAAAGCCAGTTCACGATAATCAAGATTGAGTATTTCGCCGCGTTTGTCGGCTTCCTTGATGTCTTTCGCCAGAGGGATCAAAACCTTTTCGAGAAATTCAACGGTATCAATCATGCCGTTGTGATAACGCTTGATCGCTGCTTCCAATAAATCCGAAAAGTTTTTGCTTTGCACTAAATTTACTTTCGTGCGTTGTTTGATTTCATCTTTCAAGAGCTTTTTCAAAAGCTCAACCGCCAGATTCTTTTGCGGCATATTTTGGATCTCTCGCAAAAATGCTTCGTCAAGAATTTCGATGTTCGGCTTTTTGATTCCCGCAGCGTCAAAGACATCTACTACCTCATCAGAGGTGATGGCTTCGGAAACAATTTGCTTGATTGCGGTTTCAAGTTCAACATCGGTTTTGCTGTCTTCGCTACGCTCGGTAATTTTAACCAGTCTGGTTTTGATGGCTTGGCACAGCGCCACAGCATCACGAACCCGCATAGCCTTGTCGTGAGGAACCGAGATCGCAAATGCCTTGAGTAAATTTTTGGTGTTATCAATAAATGAATTTTCGCCGTTCTCCTGGCTCAAAATGTAATCCACAATTATCGGTATGAATTTCAGCTTTTCTTCCGACGACAAAGTGAAAAACTTTTTCCAGTCGAAATGCCGCAGTTGCCATTCTAAGGCTTCGTAATACTCAAGCATCTTGGCGACAGCTAATTCTTGATCCAGTGTCGGCTTGCCTTGTCCGCCGCTTGCCGTGTATTCCGCAAGGGCATATTTCAACTCTTGTGCAATGCCCAGATAATCAACAATCAAACCGCCTTGTTTGTCTTCTGTAAAAACGCGATTGACGCGGGCAATCGCCTGCATCAGATTATGCGTTCGCATCGGCTTAGTAACGTCAATAAAATAACTCAACCCACTAAGGCAGAATCGTATAAGACAACTTTGGCAATGTCGGATGTCTCAGAATTCTTTTCTCATCCACTTCCTCTGCTAATGACAGTTGTTTGAGCGGGTACTCTTTGGCGTT
>JACQDB010000053.1 GCA_016201275.1 Acidobacteriota bacterium | reverse complement strand
CCGGGGTATCAAATCCCGTTCGCTCCCCTGGCTTTCGCGCCTCAGCGTCAGTGTCAGCCCAGCAACCCGCCTTCGCCGCAGGTGTTCCTCTCGATATCTACGCATTTCACAGCTACACCGAGAATTCCAGTTGCCCCTTCTGTACTCTAGCAAAGCAGTATCAGTTGACCGTTCCGAGTTAAGCTCGGAGATTTCACAACTGACTTGAATTGCCGCCTACGCGCCCTTTACGCCCAATAATTCCGAACAACGCTTGCCACCTACGTATTACCGCGGCTGCTGGCACGTAGTTAGCCGTGGCTTACGCAAGGTACCGTCCCTCTTACGACGTGTTAGGTCGTAAGCATTCTTCCCTTGCTTGCGAGGTTTACATCCCGAAGGATTTCCTCCCTCACGCGGCGTTGCTGGGTCAGGCTTGCGCCCATTGCCCAAAATTCCCCACTGCTGCCTCCCGTAGGAGTCTGGCCCGTGTGTCAGTGCCAGTGTGGCTGGCCGTCCTCTCAGACCAGCTACAGATCGCAGCCTTGGTGAGCCATTACCTCACCAACTAGCTAATCTGCCGCAGGCTCCTCTTCAGGCGCGAGGTCTTGCGATCCCCCGCTTTAACAACTATTCACCATTAGGTGCCGCTGCATTATGCGGTATTAGCGTCTCTTTCGAGACGTTATTCCCCACCCAGAGGTAGATTACCCACGTGTTACTCACCCGGACGCCACTTTCCAGTGACCGAAGTCACCTTCTCGTTCGACTTGCATGTGTTAGGCACGCCGCCAGCGTTGATTCTGAGCCAGGATCAAACTCTCAGTTAAAAATCCTGGTCAATTAAAAGCTTTCGCTTCCTTGACCGTTCTACTGTTGGTCAATTCTTCTAAAACTCTCAGAACGTCTGGTTCGTTTCATTCACTATCTAGTTTTCAAAGATCGCTTTTGCTTTTTCATTGCCCCTTTGGGCAAATGAGGATTATACGAATTATCAGAGCAGTGTCAACTACTTTTTCAGAAAAACTTTCTGCACTTCTCCTCAGCGTCACAAAACCCTTGTTTTTATTGGCTATTTCGCTGCAAAAAAATTTTCACCAAAGAAAAAATCTCTCGACTACCAACCCAAACCCGCTCTTCACCTCGCGCTTTTTTTGAGATAGCACCAAATCACTCTACACAAAATGTGGTAGTTCAAGCTTCGCCATACGCATTATTCGGTAGCAACAGCAAAATCGTGGCTTCTTGGTTTTTTCTCGCCGCTGCGCTTTGCATGATAGTGGATTTTCAACTATCTTTGCGCTGCCTTAATGAACGAGTAAATTTCCCCCTGCGGAGGAGAAGCGAAATCAAACCCATGATGAAAGCAATAATCTTTGACTGCGATGGCATCCTTGCCGAGACCGAACCTTTACACTTCGCGGCGCTACAATCCGTTCTCGCCGCAGAAAACATTTCCTTGACCAATGAAGCATATTTGCACGAGTTTCTTGCCCTTGATGATCGCGGCTGCTTTACCAAAGCCTTTGCCAAAATCGGCAGAGTCTTATCTAAAGAAAAGCTCGCCGCCTTGATCGCTCGCAAAGCCGCAACCATCGAACCGGTCATGCAAACCGGTTTGCATCTCTTCCCAGGCGTTCAAGATTTCGTCGAGCGGGCATCCCGGCAATTCCCTCTCGCCATAGCCTCCGGCGCGTTGCGCTCAGAGATTGACCTGATTCTTCACTACGGCGGTCTGCAAAACTTTTTCAACCTCATCGTCAGCGCCGAAGATGTGGAACACGGCAAGCCCGACCCCGAATCGTTTCTTAAAGCCTCTCGGTTGCTCGCCGAACAGACTGCTAAAACTATCGAACCCCACGAATGCCTGGTAATCGAAGACTCTTTTCATGGCATCCACGCGGCGCGTTCCGCCGGTATGATTTGCCTTGCCGTTACCAATACTTATTCACGGGAAATTCTCGCCGAGGCCGATATGGTGACGGATACTTTGAAGGGATTATCGCTGGAAAAATTAGCAACGCTCTTTGAAAAGTGAGGCCCAACCCGTATTCTATTCAACAGGCCATCGCACCTATAAAGGAGAGTGCAGACCAAAGGTTCAGACTATCATCAAGCTACAGGCTTTTGCCTTTTGTACTTTCTTCGTCGTAATATGGTCAATCAATCAGTGCAATCAGGAGCGCGCAGAATGTTTCAGCCAATCATAGAAAGCCTTTATCCGACAGCGGGCATCGAAGGCGGCGAAGTGATTATCAGTTGCCGGGATTGTAATTTTTCCAGTTTCAATCAGGTGCGGATTCAATTCGATGTCATCGAAGCGAGACCGATTGGCGCTTCGCCATCGCGGGTCATCGTGCCGGTTCCGGCGTCCAAATATCTGGAATCCGGTGTCGTCAAAGTGCGCCTTGAAGCCAACCATAACGAAAGCGATGGCGTTGATTTTATCATCGGTCAAAAGCTTGCAGAGAATTTGCATCCGGTCGCCAATCCCGCATACGACAAAGATAACGGCGCGATTTACACCACGCTGTCGGGAACCCGTGGGCAAAAGGTTCCGGTCTCGGTTTATAAAATCACCCCCGACGGCGAGAGCGAACCATTCCTAACCGACATCGTTAATCCGACAGGGCTGGCCTTGAATCCCGATGGCGAGATGTTTATCACCAGTCGCTATGACGGCAATGTTTATAAAGTGACGCCCTTCAAAGAGTCTGAAGTCTTTGCGCGAAATCTGGGAACCGCCACCGGCATCGCCTTTAATCACGAAGGCAAAATGTATGTCGGCGACCGCAGCGGCACCATCTTTCTGGTCAACGAAATCGGCGAGCCAACAACCTTCGCAACTCTTGAAGCGAGCATGGCGGCGTTTCATCTGGCCTTTGGCCCTGACCATTATCTCTATGTGACGGGGCCAAATATTTCGAGTTTCGATTCCGTCATGCGAATCAGCCCGGAGGGGGAAGTATCGCGTTTTTTCACAGGCTTGGGGCGACCGCAAGGCTTGGCTTTTGATACGGTGGGCAATCTATATGTGTCGGCCAGCCGCCAGGGACATCGAGGCATAGTGAAAATCACGCCTGATGCCGAAGCCGAAATGGTGGTCGCCGGGGCTGGCATCGTCGGCATCTGTTTCAACGATCAAGGCGACATGATTCTAGCCACCAACCGCGAACTTTTTCGCGTACCGCTGGGCATTTCCGGCTATCTGCCGTTTTAGATGTTGGCTACAATTTCCAAGTTGAGATTCCATCTGAAGAGAAGATGACCATCGTTAGGAGAAAATAGATTTGGGAAATATTGATGTGGGATTTATTATCATCTGGTTTGTAGCGCTACTGTTTTCGCTCTCTTTTCATGAGGCCGCGCACGCTTGGACCTCAGAAAAATTTGGCGATGATACCGGTCGCCTGCAAGGTCGCATCACCTTGAATCCGCTACCGCATATTGATCCGATTGGCACGGTGGTCTTTCCCTTAATCAGCGCGATAACTTCTATTCCATTGCTAGGCTGGGCCAAGCCAGTACAGACAAATCCGTTATTATGGCGCAATAAAACCAAAGCCAACATCAGCGTTTCCGCCGCAGGCCCGATCAGCAATTTTATTTTGGCGCTCCTTGCCTTCATCATTCTGGCCATTTTATTGTCAGCCGGAGTTTTCATTTTTAATTATGACTACAGGGGAAATGTTTACAAGGTGTTTGCCGCCGCACCCAATCAATCCACTTTCATGGAGCCTATCGGCAGGCTGTTAAATATCATGCTGGTGCTTAATCTTTCATTGGGGTTTTTCAATCTCTTGCCGATTCCTCCGCTTGATGGCAGCCATGTGATGGAGAGTTTGCTTCCAGAGCCAATGGCCGATGCCTATGCACAAATTCGGCCTTACGGAATCTTTCTGCTGTTGGCATTGATGTATATGGGCGTGTTGTCTTTTATTACGACGCCGATTATTTATGTGCTGAAATTCTTACTGACCTTGACTTGAAGAGGATTTTTATTTTGACTGACCAAATTAAACAACGAATCGTGAGCGGAATGCGTCCGACCGGCAATCTTCACTTAGGCAATTATGAAGGCGCTTTGAAAAACTGGATTCGCCTACAGGATTCGGGCGATTATGAATGTTTCTTTTTCATCGCCGATCTGCACGCCCTGACTTCCGATTACGCCGATACCAGCGCCATCAAACAGAACACCATAGATATGGTCAGCGATTGGCTTGCCGCCGGTCTCGACCCCGAACGCTCGACCATCTTCGTGCAATCGGCTATTGCTGAACATTCGGAACTGCACTTGATTCTTTCCGCCGTGACCCCTTTGGGCTGGCTTGAACGGTCGCCGACTTATAAAGAACAGCGCGAAAACATCACCGCCAAAGACATCAATAATTATGCCTTTCTAGGCTATCCGGTATTGCAGGCCGCCGACATCATTTTGTACAAAGCAAGCTTTGTTCCCGTCGGCAAAGACCAAGCCTCGCACATCGAATTGACGCGGGAGATCGTCCGTCGCTTCAACAATTTTTTCGGCGAGGTGTTTCCTGAACCGCAAGCCTTGCACACCGAAGTCTTGACGCTGCCGGGAACCGACGGACGCAAAATGTCCAAAAGCTATGGCAATGCGATCTACCTGATAGACAGCGCCGAGGTGGTGCGCGAAAAAGCGCGACAGATGATCACCGACCGCACGCGCATCAAACGCACAGACCCCGGCCATCCCGAAAATTGCGACGTGTGCCAGATGCACCGCTTCTTTCTGACCACGGAAATTGCCGACCAATTCGATGATGATTGTCGCCACGCTCGCATCGGCTGCGTGGATCGCAAACGTGCGCTTGCCGATGCCATTATCGAAAAGTACGGCGCGATTGCCGAACGCAGCCACCAACTCCGCGACAATCCCGATGAAGTCATAGCCATTTTGAAACGCGGCTCGGAGCGCGCCCGTCAGGAAGCGCAAATCACTATGGCCGAAGTTCGCCGAGCCATCAAAATGGACTGGGCGTAAACGATTGCGGATTGCCGAATGCGGATTGCGGATTACAGATTGTGATACTAAATGAACGAAGCCACCAACAGTAAAACGACAGCGCAACCTGCGGCTCAACCAACCAGCGTTGACGAGCAATTGTCGCCGCCTACGGAAAACACCAGTCAATACAAGGTCAAACTCGAAGTCTTCGAGGGGCCGCTTGACCTGCTGCTCTTCCTCATCAAGAAAGAAGAGGTTTCGATTTACGACATCCCGATTGCTCGCATCACCGAGCAATACCTCGTCTATTTGAAAGCCATGCAGGAACTCGACATCGGCGTTGCCGGAGAATTTTTAGTGATGGCGGCAACCCTCATCCAAATCAAATCGCATATGCTGTTGCCACGCGACCCGACGATTCCCGAAGAGGAGTTGGACGACCCGCGCAAAGAATTGATGTATCAGTTGCTCGAACATCAAAAGTTCAAAGCCGCCGCCAATATGCTCTATCAGCGTGCGACGATTGAAGCCGGAACCTTCAGCCGCGCCGACCTCGATGCAGATAAAATTAATCCCGAAATTTCCGCCACCGTCTATCAACTATTCGAGGTCTTCCGCGAGGTCTTGAATCGCAAGAAAGCGATTACCGAAATTGAAATCGCCCGTGAAGAACAAACGATGGCGGAAAAGATTGTTGAAATAAAAACGCTGCTCAAGCAGTCGAAAGAGGTGCGCGCCCGCGATGTCTTTGAGCGCGCCCATACGCGCCGCGAATGCGTGGTGATTTTTCTGGCGATTCTTGAGCTAGTGAAAGAACTGGCGATTCGCTTGCAGCAATCGGAAACCTTCGGCGACATTGTAATTGTCGAACGAGAAGAACCCGATAGTTCACAGTCAGAAATTTAGGTTTGGATGATTTATGTTTGGCAAAAATAATTTCATTTCTCTGGGACTCTCCAACATTGATTTTTCAAGTCCATCGTTTAATGAGGCTTTGCCTATCACTGAAGCTTTGCCTACCAAAGAACAATGGCATCAGGGTTTTATAGCCCTGGGAAATTCCTCTCCCATTGAGTTGAGACTGGCGGAAACAATCAAATGGTGTCTGCCTCTTGCCAATGCTTTAAATCCAAAGGAATCCTTGAGAAGCGATAAATTAAGACCCGTTATTGCGAACACCGACTCTGATCTTCTGTATATGCCTAATGAGCGTCTTCGCAGTATCAGTAATTTGCTTAAGACACGAAGTAGATTGTTAAATCAGAAAGTTTCTCCTGTCAGTTCTCATGAAGATTTAAAAGGGGGGAAATTGCTGGCATATTTTCCAGATGAAAATGTTTGGGATGGCGCATCGGAAGTGGCATCGTTCGAGTTTCTAGATGGTAGAGATGCTCCTGCATGGGACACTTGGGTTGGGCTTTTCAAAAATCCATCCAGAGACTTTATTCTCTCTTACATTCCCCAATCCTTCATAAAATTCGTTCAGGCAGGAATAGATGTGAATTGTATGGACTGCATCCAATGGCTTGAAGATACACAAACCAATGTAGCAACAGAGTTATTGAACAAAGGAATACTTCGCTAGAATACAGTTCCCATTTACCTATGACCATAGAAGAACTAAAACCAATTATTGAAGCCTTGGTCTTCGTTTCGGAAGAACCGATACCGATTAAGCAAATCACTTCTCTGCTTGAGGGTGAAAATATTGATGATATAAAAACCGCTTGCGATGAATTGACGCAAGAGTTCAACGCTCGCAACAGCGGTCTTGAGATGCGTCTCTTGGCGGGCGGCTATCGCATTTCCACGCGCCCCGAATTAAACGAATATGTGCGGCGCTATTTGAAGGCGCAACCGACGGCGCGTTTGTCGCTGGCAGCCTTGGAAACTCTTGCCGTCATCGCTTACAAACAACCGATCACGATTCCCGAAATCTTGGAGATTCGCGGCAAGTCTTCGACCTCGGCAATCAAAACTTTATTAGACCGCCGCTTGATTGTGCCACGCGGTCACAAGCCTGTAGTCGGTCGCCCAATGTTATACGGCACTTCAAAAGAGTTTCTGATACAATTCGGACTCAATGATGTGTCCGAACTTCCGAGCCTCGAAGATTTCGAGGATTTAGTAACCAATTAGTTACTGGTTATTGGTTATTTGTTACTGGTTACTCGACTGTTGTGTTTTGGATAACTTGAGAGGTAAGACGGCTGCATATTGTGTCTCTGAATCATCAGACCACAATATGCAGATAACAAAATTCAAACATCGGCGCGGTAATCGCCAAAACACAACAGTCGAGCTTGTTACTTGAACGCCGAAAGCAACAAGTAACCAATAACCAGTAACAAATAACCAATAACCAGTAACAAATAATTTTATGCAAGAACGTATTCAAAAAATCATAGCAGCAACCGGGATGGCTTCGCGTCGCGCTGCTGAAGAGATGATTCTTCACGGCGAGGTGACGGTCAATGGCAAACTCGTCACCGAACTGGGCAGCAAAGCCGACCTCGATAAAGATCACATCAAAGTGCGCGGCAAGCTCCTCAATCCGCATCACGAAGAGAGGGCCAAAAAATATTTTCTGGTCAATAAACCGAAAGGCTATGTCTCGACGGTTGCCGATCCCAAGGGGCGATTGATTGTCGCGCACCTCTTGCCGCCTTCGTCGCGGCGTGGGCTGCATCCCGTTGGTCGCCTCGATTACAACACCGAAGGCTTAATCATTCTGACCAACGATGGCGAGTTGACGCAGCGGCTGACCAAAGCCGGGCAGGTGAAAAAGGTCTATCACGTTAAGGTCAAAGGCGAGCCGAATCCTGAACAAATCGCCCGCCTGCGCGAAGGCATACACCTGGAGAATAAACGCACGGCTCCGGCGGAAATCAAATTGTTGGAGCGCACCGCCAAAGGCGGCAACTGCTGGTACGAAGTCACTCTGGTGCAGGGCAAGAATCAGCAGATTCGCAAGATGTTCGATTACACCGGCCACTCGGTCACCAAATTAAAGCGCATACGCATAGGCCATCTGACCGACGATAAACTTCCGGTCGGACAATTCCGCGAATTGAAACCGAGCGAAGTGCATAAATTTTTGCAACCGGGTACGCCCGTGGTGAACTTGAAGCCTAAAAAGATTCGCCACAAAAACCCGAAAAAACCCAAATAAACGCCACTTTTCGTGAGCTAGAAAATAGTTTCGCGGCGCGGCGGCTCATCATCTTTGAGGTTGGCGTTGACGGGCCATCGTGACCGTAAGCCTTGCTCGCCTCGCCTTCGCCTGCTCTTAGCAGCAGAAGTTTTTTCTATTCGCACATCATCTTTTTTTATCGAGCAGCCAACCTTACAATAGAGTCATGAGTCAGCAAATCGGCTACATCGAACTCCTGCGCCAGAACCGCGATTTCCGTAACTTAACCACAGGCCGCTTCATCTCGCAGATCGGCGATTGGTTCAACAGTGTGGCGCTCTTTACTTTGCTGTTGAGTTTGACGGGGTCGGGCGAAAGCGTGGCGATTATTTTAATCATCAAATTGCTGCCGACCTTTTTCTTTGGGCCGTTGGCCGGAGTCGTCGCCGACCGCTTCAATCGCAAGACCATTATGATTGCCGCCGATCTGTTGCGCGGCCTGACGGTGCTGGGTTTTCTCTTCATTCACAACGCCAATCAGGTATGGCTGGTTTACCTGTTGACGATCCTGCAAGTGGTGTTGTCAACCTTCTTCGAACCAGCCGAATCAGCAGCCGTTCCCAATCTCATCAAGCGCAAAGATTTGGTCACCGCCAATGCGCTGGCCAGCGCCAGTTGGTCGTTCACGCTGGCGCTGGGCGCAGCCCTCGGCGGTTTCGTCACTGATCTGTTCGGGCGCAACACCGCCTTCGTCATTGATGCGCTTTCATTTTTTATTTCAGCGCTCTTCATCATCGCGGTTCGCATACCGTCTTTGCCAACGGCCTCTCCGATCAAGCTGTCCACCGAAGGGGATGCGATGGTGAGCCTTGCCACAACGACCACTTCGCGGCGTTCTGCGACGGCTATGCGACGTTTGAAAAAACTCTCGTTCGCCGATATTAGCGGCCTGACGGATATGATCGAAGGCGCTCGTTATCTGAAATCAAACCGCCGCGTGGTGGCGGTTTTACTGGTCAAAAGCGGCTGGGGCATAGGCGGCGGCGTGTTGTTGTTGTTGACGATTTTCGGCAAGCAGGTCTTTCCCATAGGCCGCGATGGCAGCGCTTCGATAGGCATACTCTATGCCTGTCGCGGCTTCGGCGCACTGATTGGGCCGATGGTCGCCCGCGCCATCACCAGCAATTCGACAGCGACCATGCGTCGCACCATCACCGCCGCCTTTTTCATCTCGGCGTTATTTTATATTTTGTTCGCCACTTCGCCGCTCTTCGTGCTGGCCTGCATCAGCGTCATCGGCGCGCACGCTGGCGGCAGTATTCAATGGGTGTTTTCAACCGTGTTGTTGCAAGCGGCAGTGCCGAATCGTTTTCTTGGCAGAGTTTTCGCGCTCGAACAATCGTTGTTGACTTTAACTATGGCGGTTTCAACTTACCTGACGGGCTGGAGTCTGGATAAAGCCGGGTTCAGCGCCAGACAAGCGGCGGGCGCTCTGGCGGTTGCATTTTTAATACCGGGCATTGCCTGGTGGTTGACGCAGCGACGCTTGAATCAATCGGATGATCAAAATCTGGAAACCTCTCACCCCGGCATTGAAGTCGAAACCGCCGATTGATGGGTAGGGGCCTACGGTTATGGTGGTAGATGCTAACTCGCTTCGCACGGTGACCGCATCAAGCCCTGTGCGGGAGCGCTAGGTAGGCAGGTGGTGATGGCCTCCTAGCCCGCCAAGCGGGTAATAGATAGAGCTTGTCGCAGAAATGGATTTTCTGTCCAGATATTGTGTGCGATGGTTTGACTATCCACAACATATGGGCTGTTGCTGGAATTTTGCGACACGCTCTAGATAATTGACTATCACCCACTTTGTGGGCTAACGATACGAATGGGCGCTCGCCCACGGACTAACGCCCGTGGCTTTATGCTTGCGTCCACGGGCTAACGCCCGTGGCTTTATGCTTGCGTCCACGGACTAACGCCCGTGGCTTTATGCTTGCGTCCACGGGCTAACGCCCGTGGCTTTATGCTTGCGCCCACTTCGTGGGCTATCCAACCGCACCATACGATTAGGTCACTACTACTGATTGATTCCTTGTTTTATAGACCCTCTCAATTTGTGCTAGAGTAACTCCTTCAATCATGCTGCCTGAAGGAGACGCAATGACGATTCTTGAACCGGCGTCCGCGCCGCTCAAACAGCGGATGCTGCAAATTCATCCCGCAGATAATGTCTTGGTGGCGCTCACCGATTTACCTCAAGGCGAAGCGTTAAGATTGGCCGATTGGTCTGGCACGCTGGTCACCGACGTTCCTGCCAAACATAAATTCGCCGGTGTGGATTTAGCCATCGGCGACAAAATTATCATGTACGGCTATCTAGTCGGCAGAGCCGTCGCGCCGATCCAAAAAGGCGAAGTCATCACCACGCGCAACACCCGCCACGAGGCTTCCGCTTTCGATTTTCAAGGCGCGGAATTTCACTGGTCGCCGCCCGATGTACGCAAATGGCAGGGGCGCACATTTCAAGGCTATCAGCGCTCCGATGGTCAGGTCGGCACAGCGAATTACTGGCTGGTCATCCCTATGGTGTTTTGCGAAACCCGCAACGTCAACGTCATCAAACAGGCCTTTGAAAAAGAACTCGGCTACGCGCCGCCGGAAATTTATCACCATCAAGTCGCCGAAATGGCCAAGCTTTTCCGCGAAGGCCGCCACGATGAATTGCACCGCTACGCCGTCAAAGCGCAACCCTCTGCGCCGCCTGCGCCCAAGATTTTCGCTAACCTTGACGGCATCAAGTTTCTGATTCACGAAGGCGGTTGCGGCGGCACTCGCGAAGACGCGCATAATCTGTGCGCCTTGTTTGCCGGATACATTCATCATCCGAATGTTGCCGGAGCAACGATTTTAAGTCTGGGTTGCCAAAACGCTCAGGTCGCCATGCTGCAAGCCGAGTTGGTCAAACGCAATCCCAAATTCGACAAGCCGCTGCTGATTTTCGAGCAACAACAGAGCGGCTCGGAATACGCCATGCTGTCGGCGGCCATCAAAGAAACTTTTTTAGCGCTGGTCACAGCCAATCAACAAACACGCCAGCCCGCCGCGCTGTCGCATCTGGCGCTGGGTTTGGAATGCGGCGGCTCGGATGGCTTTTCCGGCATCTCGGCAAACCCCGCCATCGGTCACACGGCGGATATTTTAGCGGCCTTGGGCGGCAAGGCTATCTTGTCGGAGTTTCCCGAATTGTGCGGCGTCGAGCAGGAGTTGATCAATCGCTGCGAACACCCCGAAAGCGCGCAGCGCTTCATCAATCTCATGCGCGATTATGCCGCACGCGCCACCGCCGTAGGCTCCGGTTTTGATATGAATCCATCGCCGGGCAACATCAAAGACGGCTTGATTACCGACGCCATGAAGTCGGCGGGAGCGGCGAAAAAAGGCGGCACCTCGCCGGTTAAAGCGGTGCTGGATTATCCCGAATACGCGACCACGCCGGGCTTGAATCTGTTATGCACGCCGGGCAACGATGTCGAATCCACGACCGCAGAAGTCGCAGCCGGAGCCAATGTCGTGTTGTTTACGACGGGACTCGGAACGCCTATGGGCAATCCAATTGTGCCTGTGGTGAAACTGGCAACCAACGCCCAACTCGCACGCCGTATGTCCGACATCATAGACATAGATTGCGGCGCGATTATCGCTGGCGAAAAAAGTCTCGAACAGATGGGCGAAGAGATTTTGGAATTCGTCATCAACGTGGCGAGCGGCACAGTCAAGACCAAAGCGCAACAGTTAGGGCAGGACGATTTCATTCCCTGGAAACGAGGCGTGTCGCTGTAATCATGAGCAATTTTCGATTGGATAAACGAGTAGCCATCGTCACCGGCGGCGCAAGCGGCATAGGCCAAGCCATCGCTGAAACCTTTGCCGCCAACGGCGCATTCGTGCATATTCTCGATCTCAATGTCGCGCAGGGCGCAGCCGTTGTCGCCGCCATCAACGCACAGGGCGGCAAGGCCAGCGCTCACGCCTGCGATGTCAGCAACCAAACGGACGTGCAGCAGACGGTTGCCGAAATCACTTGCGAACATCCCCTAAATATTCTCGTCAACAACGCCGGTATCGCTCACATAGGCAAATTGGAAACCACCAGCGACGCCGATTTCGAGCGCGTCTTTCGTGTCAACGTCAAAGGCGTTTATCACTGTATGTATGCCTGCATCGAAAGCCTGAAAGCCAATGGGGGCGGGGTGATTTTGAACCTCGCTTCGATTGCCGCAAGCGTCGGTTTAGCGGAACGCTTCGCTTATTCGATGAGCAAAGCGGCGGTTCGCTCCATGACGTTTTCGGTGGCGCGAGATTATGTCGCCGACCAGATACGCTGCAACTGCATCTCGCCCGCTCGTGTGCATACGCCTTTCGTAGATGGTTTTTTGCGAAACCATTATCCCGGCAGCGAAGCCGAGATGTTCGAGAAGCTGTCGCAGTCGCAGCCGCTTGGCCGCATGGCGACGACGCAGGAAGTGGCGCACCTCGCGTTATATTTATGCTCGGATGAAGCGGCGTTCATCACCGGCTGCGATTATCCGATTGATGGCGGCTTCTTTAATTTGCATGGCTAGGCAAACAAGCAAAGGACGTTTTCGCGCCGGAGGCGCACAGGAAATTAGCCAGTGGTGAAGCCACTGGAAAGTGGAGAGAAGTGAATTTCGCGCTCTGAAAGAGCGCCGGAGGTTTGCGGCAATTCATCTCCTGCGCCCCTTCAGGACGCAAAGCATTTGGCAACAAGATTCCAGGGCCTACAGCACTGGCTAATTTCCTATACCCCTGCGGGGCAAACATCGCTGAGTCGTTACAAAATATACTTAAAATGATGATTGATGCACATCAACACTTCTGGAATTACGACGCCGCTAGAGATGCGTGGATCACCGATGACATGGCGGTTTTGCAGAAAGATTTCCGCCCCGCCGATTTGCACCAAGAATTGCTCGCCAATCACTTTGACGGCTGCGTAGCCGTGCAGGCCGCGCAATCCGAAAGCGAGACACAGTTTTTACTGGAACTCGCCGCCGCGCATTCCTTCATCAAAGGCGTCGTCGGCTGGGTTGATTTACGCGCTGACAATGTTGCCGCAAGACTCGATTACTTTTCGCAGTTCGACAAACTCTGCGGCTTTCGTCACATCGTGCAAGCCGAACCTGATGATGATTTTTTATGGCGCGAAGATTTCCGGCGCGGCATCGCACTATTAAACGATTACCACTTCACTTACGACATACTCATCTACCCGCAACAGCTTCCGGCGGCGATTCGCTTCGTCGAGCCGTTCCCCGAACAACGATTCGTTTTAGACCACCTCGCCAAACCCTTTATCAAAGACCGAAAGATTGACCCCTGGGCGGCGCAGATTCGGGAACTCGCCAAACATCCAAATCTCTACTGTAAAGTGTCCGGTATGGTCACCGAAGCCAATTGGCAGAACTGGCACCAAGATGATTTCACCCCGTACCTTGATGTCGTCTTCGACGCCTTCGGCGCAGACAAAATCATGTATGGTTCGGATTGGCCTGTGTGTTTGCTGGCGGCAAATTATGCGACAGTCTTCGGCCTTGTGGCAGATTATGCAAAATCGTTTTCCGCTGCCGACCGCGTAAAAATTTTCGGCCTCAACGCCACACGCTTTTATCAACTGAAGGGATAAGAACATGGATTTGGGAATTACGAATAAAGTTATTCTCATCACCGGCGGCGCGAAAGGCATAGGCGGCGCGACCTCGCGTATGCTCGCCGATGAAGGCGCGATTCCGGTGATGCTTGATAAAGATGTTGAAGCCGGTCACCTCATACACAACGAATTGCACGCCAAAGGCCAAGAGAGTTTCTTGCTGATTCTGGAGATGACCGAAGCCGAGAACTGCCAGCTCGCAGTGGCAAAAACCATTGAAAAATATGGTCGCCTTGATGCCCTCATCAACAACATAGGCGTCAACGATAACGTCGGACTTGAACATGGCAGCCCCGAAAACTATGTCGCGTCGCTGAAGAAAAATCTTTTCCACTATTACAACATGGCGCATTATGCGTTACCGTATTTGAAAACCGCGCAAGGCTCCATCGTCAACCTCAGTTCCAAAGTCGCGGTGACCGGGCAAGGCAACACCTCCGGCTACGCCTCGGCAAAAGGCGCGATACTTTCGTTAACCCGCGAATGGGCGGCAGAGTTGTTGCCCTATGCGATACGGGTTAACGCCTTGGTGCCTTCGGAAGTGATGACACCTTTATACCGGCAATGGTTAAGCACCTTTGACAATCCCGAAGCGAAGTTGCAGCGCATCAAATCGAAGATGCCTTTCGGGCAACGCTTGACGCGCCCCGAAGAGATTGCCGCGATGGTCGTCTTTCTCGTCTCCGCACAGGCCAGCCACATCACCGGCCAACATATTTTCGTAGATGGCGGCTACACCCATCTGGACCGAATGTTGACGTAGAGTATAAGGTAAAAGAAATGGTAAAAGTAACGATTCAGTTTTAGAGAGAATGGCTAAAGCGACAGGTTGTCGCGCCGGAGGCGCACAGGAAATTAGCCAGTGGTGAAGCCACTGGAAAGTGGAGAGAAGTGAATTTCGCGCTCTGAAAGAGCGCCGGAGGTTTGCAGCGATTCATCTCCTGCGCCCCTTCAGGACGCAAAGCATTTGGCAACAAGATTCCAGGGCCTACAGCACTGGCTAATTTCCTATACCCCTGCGGGGCAAATCCGCTAAGTAGCGACCAGTAAAAAGGCACAAGCGATGAACGAGAAGGCGGCGACAATTCCGACGCAAGTGATGTCAAAGCGACGCTGGCTTGTCGGCCTGCTGGCCTTTGCCGGTTGGATGGGCGCAGGGCTTTCCTTCGGCATCAACGATTATCTGTTTGCCGACATCTACGTTCGCTTTCATCAAGCGCCGCTGCCCTTGTGGAGCGTGCTGGCCTGGGAGTTGGCTTATTGGCCGGTGTGGGCAGCCCTTGCGCCATTGATTTTTCGCCTGGCACGCCGCTTCCCTATCGAACGCCGCAACTGGCTGCGCCATCTCTCCATCAACATCGTCGCCGGTTTGTTCCTCACGCTCTTTCAACGTGCGCTTTATCTGTTCATCGCCTGGTTGCTCTACATCGCCGCCGACAATGCGATTGATACGATTTCGTATCTGTATCAACGCCTGTTTTTGTTCAACCTGCCGACCGGCTTTATGAGTTACGGCGTCATTCTGCTGGTCAGTCACCTGATTCATTATTACCGACGACTGCGCGACGAAGAAGTGAAGGCGTCGCAATTGAAAGCCGCACTCGCCGAAGCGCAATTGCAGGCGACACAGGCGCAGTTGCAGGCGTTGAAGATGCAATTGCAGCCGCATTTTTTATTCAACACGCTCAATTCAATTTCGGCATTGCTCGATGAAGACGCTCAGGCGGCAGACGAAATGCTGGCGCGCCTCGGCGATTTTCTGCGTTTGACCTTGGAAAATTCCGGCGCGCAAACCGTCGCGCTTCAAGAGGAGTTGGAATTTTTGCGGCGCTATCTGGAGATTGAGCAAGTGCGTTTTCATGATCGCTTGAGCGTGACCATGAACATCGCGCCGCAGGTTTTTGAAGCGCAAGTGCCGAACATGATTTTGCAACCGATCATTGAAAATGCCATACGCCACGGCATCGCGCAGCGCATCGCCGGAGGTCACATCGAAATTTGCGCGACCCGCGATGGCGACACTCTGCGTTTGCTGGTGACAGACGACGGCCCCGGTTTGCCTGCGCTGGCGGCGTCAAACCACGCCACACATCCAGCGAGCCATACGGGCGTAAAAGAGCGCGTCGGCTTGGCCAACACGAGGGCGCGGCTGCAACAACTGTACGGCGCACAACATCGTTTTGAATTGCAGGAAGCCAACGGCGGTGGCACCGTAGTGCTGCTTGAAATGCCTTTCGTGCAACAAACAACGCTTGACGCTCCGCCGCTTGGATAAAGCCAGCGAAGCGCTTTGCAAAAGTGTTGATGCCTTCACCTCACCGCAAAGTTTATGAAGACGACTGACAAAATTCGCGCTCTGGTGGTGGATGATGAACCGCTGGCGCGACGCAAGATTCGCAAACTGTTAAGCGCCGATGCCGACATCGAAATGGTCGGCGAATGCGCCAACGGACGCGACGCCATTGCCGCTATCGAAACGCAACGACCGGCAATCGTTTTTCTCGACGTGCAGATGCCGGAAATCAGCGGCTTCGAGGTGCTGGAATCGCTCGCTGGCGAAGCCCTGCCGCTCATCATCTTTGTCACCGCGCACGATCAATATGCTTTACGCGCTCTGGAAGTCCATGCCTTCGATTACCTGTTGAAGCCTTTCGACAAGACGCGCTTTGACAAAACGCTGCAGCAGGCGAAAGCGCGCCTGCGCGCCGAAGACCACAGCGCCGTCAACACTCGCACCTTGGCTTTGCTCGAAGAGTGGCGCGCCAGCACGCATTATCTTGAACGCCTGATGATTAAAAGCGGTGGGCGCGTCTTTTTCATCAAGGCCGAAGAGATTGACTGGATCGAAGCCGAAGGCAAATATGTGCGCCTGCACGTCGGCAAACAGACGCATCTGTTACGCGAAGCGATCAGCAATCTGGAATCTCGTTTAGACCCCAAAATTTTTCTCCGCATACACCGTTCGCACATCGTCAACTTGGAGCGCATACAGGAACTCGAAGCGTGGTTTCACAATCAATACCGCGTCATCCTGCGCGACGGCACTACACTGATGATGAGCCGCAGTTGCCGCAAACACCTCGGCGAATTTTTCGGCAGCGAGTGGTAAAATTTCGGCTGAATGGTTTATTCGCGCTCTGCCTCGATGACAAAAAGAACGGAAGCGGCGGGACAGGCAATAACGTCTCTGCATTTTTATCGCTTTACTGAATCAACTACACACTCATTGAAGCCATAGTCGCATTTCATACGTTGTCATCTTGGACAGCAGGTGGAATGACGCTTGCCGTCGGTGCAAAAAAAACATTCTGATAGACAGCGCTCAATGGCAGTTCACAACCAAGCGTTGACAACTGCACCGCATCCTTCAGATCGTTGAACTCTCTTTGCAGCCATGAGCCATCTTCTTGTCGGACAAACTGCGAAAGGTGCGGACGGTGCTGTGCCACCAACAGGTATTCACAAAAACTTGGAATGGATTTGTAGTGCGTAAACTTATCGCCGCGATCATAGGCTTCCGTAGAAGGGGAAAGAATTTCGATAATCAATGCCGGATTGATCAACGCATCAACGCCGCCGATCTCTTCAAACTGCGCCGGGTCGCAAAGCGCTGACAAATCGCCGTACCGATACGGCGGCATCGTCGGAACCTTGATCCGCATATCGGCTGGGAAGATACGACAACCGCGAGCCGTAAGCTGCGGTTTCAAAAAAGCCATCAAGTTGCCTTCGATCTCTGCGTGTTCCGCGCTTGCGCCGCTCATCGAAAAAATCTCGCCTTGCCAATACTCCAACCTCTCCGCCGATTTCGCGTCGAGTTCAAGATACTCTGCCAAGGTGTATTTCGGCTTGGTTTCTGCTGACATCGGCTCTTCTCCTCTATGTTTGCGTTGCCCGTAGTTTACACCCATCGCTTTTGCGCCCTCAATGTTTGAATGCCGCCGTGGGGTTTTATATATCACCGGCAAAACTCGAAGCGTGGTTTCACAATCAATACCGCGTCATCCTGCGCGATGGCACTACACTGATGATGAGCCGCAGTTGCCGCAAACACCTCGGCGAATTTTTCGGCAGCGAGTGATAAGTGGTCGCGCTCAGGTCGCCGCTGCGCTTCCTCAATATTAGTTTTGCGGGTTGAGCAAAGCAGCAGAGACCGTCGCCATAGATTGATCGGCAAAATTGGAAAGCAAAATTTTGTCGCCGTATTCAGCGATGGTAAATTTTGTCTGCGGGAGTAGCGTTGCCAAGCGCTCTTTCTTCGCCTGATAGGTGACGAGAAATACGCGCCTGTCGGTTGCGCGCCACATTTGTTGGAGCCTTTCATCATCCAGAAAAAGCGGCGGTGCATCACCATAGCGCGAGCCGTAGTACAGATTCGATGAAGGCGCGCTATGCAGATAAACCGTCCTCCCTGTATAAAACGCGACGCTGCTGCCTTCTTCGTATTCGCCATCAATGATAATCATGGAGTTGCTTTGTAAGCGCGGGATGAGCGCTTCGGCTAAGGGTTTGGAGGTCAAGCGCGGCGCAAAAATCACAAAGCCGAAATCGGCAGCAACAAAAAAGACTAGCATCGCCATTGCCAGAATCATCGCTTTGCGCTCCGGCGATTTTGCCAAGCCATGCAGCGGCAGCAGAATGCCAAAGCCCAACCCGGCGAGCAGCAAAGGAGTCCGCAAAGCGCGCAGGCTTTCCGGCGTCAGGTCGAAGAGATGCCCTAGATAATAGGCATAAATATCGGGATTGTCTTTCAAGCCCATAAAGCTGCTGGGGTTGCCTGAACTAACGAATACGGCGATGGCTACACAGGCTATGCCGGTCAATACGCCGATGCTTGCCAAGATCACCCCCGGCCATTTTCCGCCGCGCTCCCAGAAGCAGGCGCATTGTTTGCCCGCCAATAAAGCCAACGCCGGAAGCGCAGGCATGGTGTAATACTCCAAGCGTGTCGAAAACGAAAAGAAGAGCAGAATAGTCAAGGCCCAGACCAACAGAAAGATCATGGCAGGGCGATGCTCGGCCAAGGCGCGTTGAAAATTTTTCGGGCGCAACAACGTCAGTAGATAAATTGACGACGGAAACAGCCAGACCAGATGCAGCGCCCAGAAAGGCAACAGAGGCACCGTTCCATAATCCATAGGGTAGCGTTTACCTAGAAAGCGCAGGACGTGCTCGTTGATAAAATAGAACCAGTAGAAACCCGGATTGCGCTCGCCAATAACAATGTGCCAAGGGACGGCAATCACCAAAAAGAGCAGCAAACCTTTGATGGAAAGCAAGCGCACCACCTCTTTCACTTTTCCCGAAACGACTAAGGTGAGGAAGATAATCGCCGCCGGAAAGACCAGGCCGACCAAGCCTCTGGCCAGCACCGCCAGCCCCGCCAAACCATATAACCACAGCACGGCGCGGTCTTTTGGTTCAGCCTCTTGCCAGCGCAAAAAGGCGTACAGGATAAGCGCCAACAACAAGGTGAACAACGCGTCCGGCAAAATGATGCGGGTGAAGAGAAACAACCCTATTGAGGTCGCCAAGGCGAGGCCGCCAAAAAATCCGGCGCGAGTGCCAAACAACAACTTGCCTATTTTGTAGGTGACAAAAACCAGCGCCGTGACGGCAAGCGCCGTGGGCAAGCGCGCCGTAAACGCATTGACCGCGCCGCATACTTTATAAGAGAGCGCGATAAGCCAGTAAAACAGCGGTGGCTTTTCCAGAAACCGCAACTCATTGGCATACGGCGTAATCCAATCGTGCCGCAGATTCATCTCACGCGCCACTTCCGCATAGAACGAATCGGCATCATCGAGCAAGGCCGGAAGTCCGGCGCTGCCGACATAAATCAGTGCGGTCAGCGTCAGTAAAAACGGCGCTGCCCAAGTCTCCAGTTTGCTTTTATCGTTCATGTTCGGACCGTACTCCAGGTCATCAAGTCAATGCCCAAGCGCCTGATGTCAGCGGCAAGGGAAGCCGTCAACAAGGCCAGACGTTCGCGGTTCCCGTGTAATTGGGCGTAAGGTAGGCCATCGGTGCGGCTGGGATGAAACGCCATTTCCGTTACGCCATCGGCAAGGGTCTGCACATCTTCAAGCACCGCGTCGAGGTCATAACCGGCGGCGCGTTCAAACCCCAAAAAGTAATCGTTGTGATATAGACCCGTGCGCCGGTTGGCGATGCGGGAAAGCGCTAACGACGCCTGCAACGCCAGCACGCTCTGGCGTCGCAGCGGCCAGTTGATACGCGCCCACGGATGACGCAACGCCGGAATGCCATATTCTCGACAAAGTTTTACGGCGCGCCCATACGCATAAGGAAAGGCGTGCAGGTGTTGATGGCTGTCCGCGTGAGTGAGGCGTAGGCCCTGCTCTTGTAATCTATCAAGCTGGGCGCGCCATTCGATTTCGACAGCGCGAGACACCGCCAGAGGTCGCCGCAACCAACGCCTGAGCAACTTGTTGCGCTCATAAAAAAGCCCATCTTTATTGGTTAATATGCGAGTTTCAGGCGATGACGACAGCGGTCGCCCTTCGACCACATTGAGATGAACTCCGGCGGCGATTTCGGTATGCTGGCGCAAAAACTCTACCGCTTGCGCCCAGCTTTCGCCATTGGCCAGCACCGAGACGCCGCCGAGGATGCCGGTAGCGGCGACCTCTTCGACCGCCAGGTTGACCGCTTCGCAGCTACCGTAATCATCCGCGTTTAGGATCAGTTTCTTCGACGAGTTCATAGCTGGTCTGATTTTTTCGTCCGGCATAACGCAGCATTTCTTTCAGTATGCCGACCACCACAGCCGGACGCGAGAGCGTTGAAATGCCGCATACTCGCGGATAGTAAGTGAGCGGGAATTCGGTAATCTCAAAGCCCTGACGTTGACCTTCCAGCAACATCTCGGCGTCAATAAAGGAGCCTTCCGAGTGCAGTTTCATTCTCGACAAGGCGCGACGCGGAAGCAGCTTGCAGGCAAAGTTGATGTCGCGCACCCGCAGGCGAAAGGCGCAATAGCAGAGCAGGTGATAGCCTTTGGTCAACACCCAGCGGCGCAAGCCTTCGCCACGATTGGCGCGATAACCGATGACGATGTTGTTGTCGGTAGCCCGTGCGAGCAGTTGCGGAATCAGTTGAAAATCAAAGGGCAGATCGGCATCCGTATAAAGCACCAACTCGCCTTCAGCCGCCGCCAGTCCGGTGCGAATCGCCGCCCCCAAGCCGCGATTTTCCGTATGACTGAGCAAGCGTATGCGCGAGTCGCAAGCGATGGCTTGACGGGCGAGCGCAGCGGTATGATCGTGACTGCCATCATCCACCAGTATGAGTTCGAGAAAATTCGCATCGGTAGAAAAGACCGCGAAGATGGCTTTGATCAAGGTCTCGATATTCGCTTCTTCGTTATACAGTGGAACGACAATCGAAAGTGAGGGGTGAGGCGCACAGTTGTCGCTTGGCATGAATCAATCTCCCTTGTAACAAGCGCTCTTGTTGCCATCGTGACACCAAGAGAAGCACGCTCGTTGTGAATGGTATTGGTTGACTGATGCGAAGCTCCGGCTAAACAAAAAAATTCGTTGCGCGCAAAAATATTTTGAATCCTTACGCCGACTTCCAACGTCTTAGCACCTGAGCGTTGTCGCATCAGTAGTCTGGTTCATTGTGACAATCTTAAAAGGCTCACAGTTTGATTCTTGACGGGACCAACTGCGAGCCTTTTCCAATTTCTTAACTTTTCGTTTATTGATAATTGCGCTGCTGATAATTGACCGGAGTGTTGCATCACCCATTTCCGCTCGTTGATTTTTTTCTACTCCAATCAAATACGCGGGGATTCTATCACAAGATGACAACATTGCAACGTGATCCCAAGGGTCGGTTGCAGGGCGTGTCGAAAAGCCTGCGCGGCAGCAGATGCTGGCGATTTTCCCCGCCGATATTGCCCCTAGGCGCAGAAGCACGGATGCGCTGCACGATTTTCGCCAACCCTTTCGCCTAGTGATTGGCGCGCTGCCACAGTCACAACCATTCGTTCCGCTCACCAACCATTCGCGCCGCCCACGCCGCCTTTCGTGGCAATAGTTTTGCCTTCGTCCATCTTCTGTCGCTATCGTTAGAAGAATCTTTTCTGTCGCTCTATCGCTTCAACGCACAACCTTGACCGCTGCCGCATATCAAAGAGCGCTGGACATAATTTTTTCACCACAGGAAGCGCACGAATTTTTTTTGGACTTCACCCATGACGCCCGTCCGTCAGGGGCTTGGACGTTTCGGCATTCAATCAACGCAGCAAAAAACAAGGAGATTTTTTTCATGGGCAATCAACTATTCGCCAGAAAACCGCTCGCGCTATTGCTGGAAGAGATGCGCGGCGAACAGCGTTTGCGTCGCGTACTGGGGCCTGTACAACTCACCAGTTTAGGCGTTGGCGCAATCATCGGCACTGGCATCTTCGTACTGGCCGGTGAAGCCGCACGCGACAAAGCCGGTCCCGCTGTCATGCTCTCGTTCGTGGTCTCCGGCCTCGCCTGTTTATTTGCGGCGCTCTGTTATGCGGAGTTCGCTTCGATGGTTCCGGTTGCCGGTTCGGCTTACACCTACGCCTATGCGACGCTCGGCGAACTCTTCGCCTGGATTATCGGCTGGGATTTAATTTTGGAATACGCCGTCAGCGCCGCCGGTATCGCGCACGGCGCATCGCATTATTTTCAAGACCTCATCAGCATCTTCAATGTGCATCTACCCGCAGTCTTAACCGACGCGCCGTTTGATTACGACCCGGCGCTAGGCAAGCTGGTAGCGACGGGCAAGCTGCTGGATTTGCCCGCTATGGTGATCGTCGCTATGGTGACGGTGATTCTGGTCATCGGCATCAAAGAGAGCGCACGCTTCAACACCGCTATGGTGATCTTGAAAGTCCTCATCGTGCTTTTCGTGATTGTCGTCGGCGCGTTTTACATCAACCCCGCGAACTGGAAACCATTTGCGCCTTACGGACTGACGGGCATCAACTTCTTCGGCAAAACGCTGTTTGGTCAAGCCGATGGCGGCGGACAACCGCTGGGAATGCTCGCCGGTGCAGCGGTAATCTTCTTCGCCTACATAGGCTTCGATTCGGTCTCGACCCACGCCGAAGAAGCCAAGCATCCGCAACGCGACGTGCCTACCGGCATCATCGCCTCGCTGGTGATTTGCACGGTGTTGTATATGGGCGTCGGTGCGGTGCTGACCGGCATGGTTCCATATCATCAACTCGACATCAACGCGCCGGTGTCGGATGCTTTTCGACAAGTCGGTTTGCGGTGGGCGCAATTTCTCGTCGCCTTCGGAGCGCTGGCGGGCATCACTTCGGTCGTACTGGTGACGATGCTTTCGCAGGCGCGCATACTGCTGGCGATGGCACGCGATGGAATGTTGCCGCCGAAATTTTTTGCGGCCATTCACGAACGCTTTCGCACGCCCTGGAAAGGTACGATTCTCACCGGCATCTTTGTTGGCGCGCTGTCGGCGGTGCTACCGCTCAGAATTCTTTCCGGCCTGGTCAACATCGGCACACTCTTCGCCTTTGTCATCGTCTGCGCTGCGGTCTTGATTATGCGACGCAAATACCCGGATACCGAGCGCCCATTTCGTGTGCCGTTGATGCCGTTGACGCCTATTTTAGGCATCGCCACCTGTTTGCTGTTGATGTTCTCGCTGCCCGCTGACAACTGGTATCGCCTGATTATCTGGTTGCTCATAGGCTTTGCCATTTACTTCGGCTATAGTCGCCATCACAGCGTCATGAAGCGTTATCAAGCGGCAGCCGCCATAGCCGAAGCCGAGGAGGTAAGCCAGCGATGAGCGCTACCACGATGGCCTCCCCTGACGCGCAAACCAGCATCGGCCAAGCCGACCGCTCCGGCATAGGCGGACATCCCAGCGGTTTGACGACACTCTTTTTTACCGAGATGTGGGAGCGTTTTTCCTATTACGGAATGCGCGCCATACTGGTGCTGTACATGGTCGCGCCACTCAGCATCGGCGGTTTGGAATTCCCCACTGTCAAAGCCACCAGCATCTACGGCGCTTACACCAGCGCGGTTTATTTCACCAACTTGTTCGGCGGCTGGCTCGCCGATAAATTTTTCGGAGCGCGGCTGGCGGTTCTGCTCGGCGGCATCATCATCGCCAGCGGTCATTTTTGCATGGCGGTTCCGGCGATGCCGTTTTTTTATCTGGGGCTGGTGTTGATCGCCCTCGGCACGGGTTTGCTCAAGCCCAATATTTCGACCATGGTGGGCGGACTGTATGGCAAAGACGACCCGCGCCGCGACAGCGGTTTTTCGATTTTTTACATGGGCATCAATGTCGGCGCTATGCTTGCGCCCATCGTCTGCGGCTACATAGGCCAGCGCCTCAACTGGCATCTGGGATTTGCCGCCGCCGGAGTCGGTATGCTGCTCGGTCTGGTGCAATACCTCGCCCATCGCCAGCGACTGGCCAGCGTTGGTAATCGTCCTGAATCAAAAAAATTCGTCAACCAGAAAACTGTCAATCAAGAAACTATTAACCAAGAAGCTGTCAACCAGATAACAAATCAGCAAGCGTTGACGCAAGTCGAAAAGCGTCGCCTCGCTGTGGTTTTCATCCTCTACTTTTTTTCGCTACTGTTCTGGATGGCGTTTGAGCAATCCGGGTCGAGTTTCGCTTTGTTCGCGCAAAATCACACGCGCACGGAACTCTTCGGCTTGGCTTTTCCATCGAGTTGGCTGCAATCGGTCAACTCAATTTTCATACTGGCGCTGGCTCCAGTCTTTTCGTGGTTGTGGTTGCGCTTGAAAGACCAGCAGCCTTCCAGCCCAGCGAAGTTTGCCGGGGGGTTGCTCTTTGTCGGTTTAGGCATGGCCGTTCTCGCCATCGCCGCGTCGTTCATCGGCAGCGGCAAAGTCAGCCCCTTGTGGTTAATCGCTGTCTATTTCATTCACACGCTGGGCGAGCTTTGTTTGAGTCCCGTAGGGTTAAGCACAGTCTCCAAACTTGCACCGGCGCGACTGGTTGGCGTGATGATGGGCTTGTGGTTTCTGTCGGTTTCGATTGGCAATTATCTGGCCGGACAGTTGGCAGGTTTTTATCAAGACAACAGCGCTGTGCTGGTGCGCCTGTTCGGGGCACTGGCGATTGCAACGATGATCGGCGCGGCGGCTTTGACATTGTTGCTGCCTTTCATCAAAAGATTGACAGCGCCAACAAAATCATAGTAACCATAAAAGTACCCGGAGAGACCTACCCGACTTTTCCCTATAAAGCGTGATTGCACAAGGAGACTTCATGAGACGAAGCGTTACGGTGATGATGTTGATGTTGATGTTGACGGTGCCAGCCTTGGCACAGAAAACCCGCAAGGCTATAGACAAACACAAGATTGAACAGGAACTGATGCAGTTGGAGCGCGACTGGTCGGCGGCCTTTTTAGCCCACGATGTCGCTACCGCAGCGCGCATACTGGCCGATGACTATGTAGGCATAGATGGACGCGGTATGATGACCAACAAAGCCGAAGAACTGGAAGAAGCCCAAGCTCCGACGCCCGGCGCGCTGCCTTCGACCTTCATCATACAAGAAGAAACCATCAGCGATATGCAGGTTCGGTTGTACGGCGACACCGCTGTGGTGACCGGAATTTCTAATGAAAAAGTTCTCATCCGAGGCAAAGAGAGTTTCATTCGTTATCGCCGCACGTCGGTTTATGTCAAACGCCAGGGACGCTGGCAATGCGTGTCCTTTCACGGCAGTCGCATTCTGGAGCCGCCCAAATAATCGTCGCACTTGAATCAATAGAAACACGCCAACGATTCATCGGCTCCGAGGTAAATCAAAACCTCTGCAAAACCGCAGCGTTCCCTCTGCAAACAGGAGGTGCCGATGCTTTCAAAAATGTTCACCGTGTTGCTCGTAATGGCGCTGTTCCCCAGCGCCATTCAATCTCAACCTTGTTGGCCAACGCTGTCGCAGGGCGTGACAGCGCGTGAAAAAAAACTCCTGCGAATCTTTGTCGAAGAACACTTGGAGGTGAAATTATCGGCAAAGGCCGCTACAATATCGGCTCTCTTGAACAACAACGCCGCGCTTTATGGGTTTGCGTTTGAGTGGGTCACCAAGGCGAGCCAGACTTATGACGCTCACTTGATTGTAACGACCGGGAAAGGCGGTAGGTGGTGCGACCATCGCCACTTTACTCTTTCCACTTTTGACTCTTACTATTTTGCCACGGCAGTGTGGTTGACTCCCACAGGCAAAACTCTATTTGTCGCGACCGCCTCGCAAGGGTCGGCCTATCAAACCCGCGAGACCGTCGCCAGACAAATATTGAAAAAGCTGACCGAGCATTCCGATGCGTTGCAATAATTGACTCTCTGATATTCTGCGGTAAGAATATCCAGATGTTGTATGTCGTGGCGATAGACAACGCTATATGTTGATGCCCTGCACGCAAGTTAGGGGAGAGCCAAATCCTTGCAAGGCAGCGCATCAGGCAGCTTGCAATTCCCCCAGCCAGAATCTTCCATCAAAGGATGTCGTAGTCGTATGTCGTGGTTCGTAAAGTTTCCCCGCCGCGCCGGTTTGCTGGTGCTGCTGATTATCTGCTTAAACCCTGGCTCGGCCTTTGCCGATGGCCAGGCGTCTGTACCCGCAACGCCCAATGCCGTCACCATTCCGCATCTTTCCAGCGCCCCGAAATTCGCGCAGTTTGTTGGCATGAACGATGACCAGATCGCCACCACTGGCATGGCAAAAGTCGAAGGCTTCGTGCAGGAAAGACCAAAAGACGGCGAACCGGCGTCGCAAAAAACCGAAGCCTTTCTCGGTTATGATGACAAAAATCTCTACATCGCTTTTTTATGTTTCGACAGCGAACCGGACAAAGTGCGCGCCCGTATGACGCGCCGCGAAACCGCCTTCAGCGATGATTTTGTCGAAGTCACGCTCGACACCTTTCACGACCAGCAACGCGGCTATGTATTCGCGTCGAACCCGGTGGGGGTGCAGGCCGATGGCTTATGGAACGAAGCTGGTAACGGCCCCGATTTTTCTTTCGATACGGTGTGGGACAGCCAAGCACAGGTCACGGATAAAGGCTATGTGGTGTGGATGGCGATTCCATTTAAGAGCTTGCGTTTTTCTGCCGCCGAGTTGCAGACCTGGGGCATCACCTTGTTGCGGGTGATTCCACGCGCCAACGAATGGTCGTACTGGCCTAGAGTGTCGAGCCGTATTCAAGGCCGTTTGAATCAAGCGGGAACCTTAACCGGCATGGAAAAAATTTCGCCGGGGCGCAACATTCAACTCAATCCTTACGGCTTTTTCACTTCCTCTCGCGCGCTCGACACCGTGGATGCGAACGCGCCGCGCCTGGTCACCAAACCGGCTGCGTTTGATGCCGGGCTGGATGCGAAGTTCGTGGTGAAAGACAGTCTGGTGCTGGATATTGCCATCAATCCCGATTTCAGTCAGGTGGAATCGGACGAACCGCAGCCGACCATCAATCAACGCTTCGAGGTTTTCTTTCCCGAAAAACGCCCGTTCTTTCTGGAGAACGCCAGCTATTTTCAAACCCCTATCAATCTGTTGTTCACGCGGCGCATCGCCGATCCGCAATTCGGCGCACGGCTAACCGGCAAACTCGGCAAGTACAACATAGGCGCGCTGGTGGCCGACGACGAAGCGCCGGGTAAGCGAGTGGCTGCCCATGACCCTTTGGCCGGCAAAGGCGCGCTGTTTACCGTAGCCCGCATCAGCCGCGATCTCTTCAAACAATCGAGCCTGGGGGTGATGTTCACCGACCGCGAATATCAAAACAGCTACAATCGCGTGGGCGGTATAGATGGGCGCTTCAAAATCGGGCAGAACTGGACGACGGCGTTTCAAGCGGTGAGCAGCGAAACGCGCTTTCTTGATGGGACAAAGCAAGGCGGCGCGGCTTATACAGCCAGCCTCGATTATACCGCCAGAAAACTCGGCTACACGTTGCAGTACACCGACTATGCCAAAGGCTTCAACACCCAGGCAGGCTTTTTCGTCAGGCCGGATGTGCGTGCGGTGGACAGTTTTTTCCGCTACGATTTCCGCCCCGAAGGCAAGCATTTGATTTCGTGGGGGCCGCGTTTGATTATGAATCAGACCTGGGATCACGACGGCACCAAGCTCAACGAAACCTATGTGCCGATCCTGCAATTCGACTTGGCGCGGCAGACTGGATTTTCGTTTTACTACGCGCCGGAAAGCGAGTATCTACGCCCCAGCGATTTTGACTTGCTCAAAGCGACACGCGAATATCATCGCCAGAACAAGGGCATCAATATTCGCTCCAGCTATTTTGCCAAAGTGAACGTGCGCGGTGAATATCGTTGGGGGCAACGCATCAATTTCGTTCCCGCGCCCAATCAACCACCGTCTTTGGAAGACCGCGTGACGGCGAATTTGACCGTGACCTTGCGCCCGATTACGCCGCTTGTGATTGATAATGTTTACCTGCTGGAAAAACTACGCAGCCGCGCCACCGGCGCAAACATTTACAATAACCACATCATCCGCTCGAAGTGGAACCTGCAATTCAACCGCGAATTTTCTTTCCGCATGATCTTGCAGTACGACGCGGTGTTGGCCAATCAGGAATACACCTCTTTGCAGACCACCAAACATATCAACGCGGATTTTCTGCTAACCTATCTGGTGCATCCCGGCACTGCTTTTTATGCCGGCTACAACAGCAATCATCAAAATCTGGATTCGCAATTGAGGCACAATGAATTCGGTCTGGTGCGAACCAGAGGTAGCTTTCTCAACGATGGCCGACAATTTTTTGTGAAGGTTTCTTATCTGTTCCGCCTGTGATTTTTCCGTTGATGAAAAGCCGCTTTGGGCAAAGCGCAAAATCGCCTGAGGGAACTTTAGAGGCGGTCTCAAACGGCAAATTCAAGCGGTCAGAGTCCGCCTCTAAACGGTATCTTCGCGGTCGGGTTTTACTCCAGGCAAGATTTTGCTGCCGACGCATCAGCAGCGCGGCGCGCCTCTTCGTTTTGCGTTGCGCCAGGTTTGATCTTGTCGGTGACGCAAATTTTTTGCGGCGTAATTTTCGTTACCGCCAGGTACGAAGTAACCTTCTTTTCGTCATCGGGGGTTTCGTTGGCATTGACGCGCACGATCAAAGCGATAGGGACGAGCTTGCCATCACTGCCTTTGGTGACGCGCCATTCGGCTTTTTCACCCAACGTGCTGAACCCCGAAGTGACGACGCTCCAATATTCGAGGGAATGCTTTTTGCCATTGGGCGCAACCACCGTGATGCTCTGGCGCAAATCATCTTCCGCCAACAGCAATTTATAACCAGCAATGCCCGGACAACTCTGCACCGAGAATTCGCTTTGTTGATCCGCCTTGACGGTCTTACAGGCTTTCGATGAAAGACTCGTATAAACACTCTCCGGGCTTTGCGCGGCAGCAGAAAGCGCCAGCCCTAAGAGCAACATCGCAACTGCCAAAATATTTTTTTTCAATGGAATTCCTTTCGATTGTTATTTCGATACATAAGCGAGTATCTGCACCGGGCGTGAAAAATTTCGCCCGTTGCTTGACTGACTGTACTGCAAGAAACCCTCTTCGTTGCCCAGCACGGAATTATCTACCCAGACAACGTGCAAGGTGCCGCGACTGTCCACCACCATCGTAACGCTGTGCGCCCGACCACGATTGCGGTTGGCATCGGAGACCTGCACCGGCTCGCCAAAGCTTACACCGGCGTCCGTTGATTGCAAAACATAGGCTTGATGGTCGCGGTCGTTATCGTTGTTATAAGCCACATACACGCGGTCTTGAAAGGTCGTGATGACGGTCTTGCGAACATCGCCGTTGGCTGCCTGGCTGAGATTGACAGGGGTTGAAAAACTCCCGCCGTTATTGGTCGAGCGCGTGAAAAAGGCTTGCACTGCGCCCTCCATTTCCTGCGACCACGAAACATAAATTCGTCCCGTCGTGTCTATAGCAATATAGGATTCCACCGCCGCGCCCGCGCCTTGTGAAAGTTGCGTCGGAGTCGAAAAGTTTGCGCCGCCATCGGTCGAGCGCGTGTACATAATGGCTTTGCTTCCCGACGCATCATCTTCCCAGACCACATGAATGCTGTCGTCGGGAGCGACGGCAATCTCCGGCTCGAAGGCATTGCCGGTGGAGCGCGAGAGGTCAACCAGGTCGCTGAACGAAGCCCCCATATCGGTTGAGCGCAAATAAGCGACGCGCTTGCCGGTCAAGGTATCGCCCCAGACGACGTGAACATTATCGCCGGAATCCAGCGCCAGTCGGGGGGTAAACGCGCCGCCGTTATGCGGCGTGATATTTTTCGGAGCGCGGAATTTGGTGCCTTTTTTGGTTCGCAGTAAAAACGCTTGCGTAGGGCCGGGAGCGGTGTCGTGATAGACCGCAAAAAATTTCGGCTTATTTGCTTTGGTCACCGCCAGCACTCCTCCGAAGGCTTCGCCGTTGGAATTGGAGAGATTACGAGTCACAGGGAAATTGTCCCAGGTAGCGCCGTGATCTGCCGATTGCGTGAAAAAGATTTGGCTGCCGGGCGTGCGTTCGGCGGCGGTTTTGGTCGCCGTTGACATCATCAAATAGAGGTTGTCTTTGCCGTCCACAATAATGCAGGGAGCGCGTTGCGCGCCTACGCCGATAGCCTGCGCTCCGGCTACGGGCAATAGGCGGTCGCCGACCGGGAGGCGCGGCGCGAGGAGCAGGGCGAGGAACAAAAGAAAAAAGCGCAGCAGACGTTTGGGCATACTTCTCACCTTATGAAAATTTCGAGCTTGGGAGATTGTCAAACAACCTTGATGTTACACGACCGCTGGTGCGGCTTCAACCAATCGCCTGCGCGGTCTTACCCCCGCCAACTCAAGTGTAGAAGAGCGGGAAAATCTTACACGGTTTGCCGGTAATCTTTACTCGCCGATTTTGTGTATTGACGCCCCTGAGGGTTTCGCCATCCTCTATTTTTCAACTTTACGAGTCGGGAAAAAGCGCCCGATCAACGGCACATCGGTTGCACAAGATTGGGTGAATCCATAATCGGAGAGTTGCAATGATGAAGACCAGAACGGTAGTTCTTGTAGTTCTCAGTGGGTTGATTATTTTCGGCTCGCTGGCGTGTGCGACGAAAAAGTATGCGCGCAATCGCATCAACGAGCGCGTCACGCCGCTCGAACAGCGCACCGGAGAATTGGAAGAAACTTCGCGGCGCAACACTCAGGACCTCACATCGCTGAACCAGAACGTCAACGATGTGCGTGGCCGCGCCGACCGCGCTCAAGCGCAGGCCGACACGGCGCTGACCCGCGCCAATCAGGTCAACAGTCGCGCCGATAGCTTGGAGCAGAAGGTTGGCGATTTGCGCGACAATCTGGATAAATACGCTCTCGCCCATACGGTGACGGTGAATTTTCCGAGCAACAGTTTTCAACTGGCCCCCGAAGCCCTGACTGCGCTCGATCAACTGGCCGTGCAGATTAAAGACCGCGACAATTTCATTCTCGAAATTCAAGGCTTTGCCGATGCCAGCGGTGCGGATTTGTACAACCAGCAACTGACCGAGATGCGCGCCGAAGCGGTACGGCGTTACCTGGTCGAAAAGCATAATCTCGCGCTGTACAGTATGCACATTTTAGGCTTTGGCAAAGTCCGACCGATAGCCGATAATGCCACGCCCACAGGCCGCGCTCAAAATCGTCGCGTCGAAATTCATCTATTGACTCGCAAGGTCAATGGCGCAACGACGACGACCACATCAAGCGCCGCTCCGAGCGTCAAACAGTAAGCAATCCTCCTCGACTGCTGGAAACGCAGCCCCCTTTAGAGGAGCCAGTAGGGCGAGCCTGATGGTCAGGTTCGCCCGTTATTATTGAGTTTTTTTGTCACCATTGTTTGTGCCTCTTTTCAAATTCAGTCACTCTTTGCGGCTTGAGGTTTCGGTGTGTGGATCGCATAACAAACCAAATCTCAAGCCGCATTTGTTTTATGCAGCGCTGCTTTGAAGGCTTGGGATAGAAACTAAAATCCGTTTCCCAGCTACGCAGAACCCAAAGTGCTTGCGCGCTTTTTTGGCTGCGTGATTTTGGTGGTCTGCGTGGTGAAGTGATTTGGTGATTGATTATTAGCTCGACTTTGTACAATTTCAGGTTGGACAACACCAATCCAGAGCTGACGTTGCGGTGCGCGCCTGGAATGATGAAACCTCAGCTCAACAAGCTGAGGTTTCATCATTCCCGGGGTTGAAAAAGCCAATGAAATCAGGCTGCTGCGCCGCTGAAAAATCTACCAACTGCGAGCCGAGGCGGTTTGGCCATTCATCTGAATCCCCCAACGGAAAGCCGAGGCGGTTTGGCCATTCATCTGAATCCCCCAACGGAAAGTCGAAGCGGTTTGGCCATTCATCTGAATCCCCCCAACGGCAGTTGGGGGATGCTTAAAGTCCAGCCTACACACCCAGCAAACAAAGTTTTTTTGCAATCCCACCAACGGCAGTTGGGGGATGCTTAAAGTCCAGCCTTGAGCATCGGGCAAGGT
>JACQDB010000051.1 GCA_016201275.1 Acidobacteriota bacterium | reverse complement strand
GAACCCCCTATCGTTGAGCAGCGGTCTTCGACCGCGTGCCGGTCAGAGACCGCCGCTCAACGGGTTTGAGGTTTCCGTAATCTCAAACCAAAACCGCTCTAGAATTATTGAGCCTCACCTCAACAAGCTGAGGTTCAATAATTCCAAGCGCGAACCGCAATGTCAGCGCTTGATTGGTGTTGTTCAATCTGAAATTGTACAAAGTCGAGCTTATAATTGTGGATGAAATAACCTGCAAGACTTGGGTGATTTTCCAATGCCCTGTACGGGCGACCCTGCGGTGGTCGCCCGTACAAGGTTGCACTTTATCCGATCACAATCTTTGTAACTACCCAGCTTGGTTGTAAGAGTTGAAGGCGGTGCGGCTGGGTCGTTAGCGCGTGTCGCATCAATGGATGTTTTGTCCAGATATTGTGTGTGACGGTTTGACTATCTACAACATATAGACGGTTACTGGAATTCTGCGACACCCTATAGTTACCACTCTTTACCCTTGGCCTTCCCGATGTTGATTCGCCAAGCGCATCAAGGCTTGATCAATCGTGCGCTCATCGGCACGCGGCAGATAGAGATATTCTGCGCCTAGCGTTGCCGCTAAGGCTTTGGCTTCGCCGCCTGCCAGAAATTTTGCTTTGGTATCAATCACCACAAGATGGATTTTTGCGTGTTGGAGCAGCGCGCCGAGTTGGCGCAATTCCGCTTCTATGATTTGCCTGGTGCTTTGGTTAGCGCTGGTCGCCTGCGGTTGCCAGGCAACATTGGCGCGGCCATCCGTAAACAGCACCACTATGACTTGCGTAAGCGTCTGCGAACGCGCTGCGTCGGCAACCGCTTTGGCCTTCAACAAAGCTGCGGCCATAGGCGTAGCGCCGCCGGTCGGCAGGGCGTCCACCAATTGCTTTGCCCGTTCGACACTGCGCGTCGGCGGCAACAACACCTGCGCTTGACCTTGACGAAAACAGATAAAGGCCACTTGGTCGCGGTGAATGTAGCTCTGTTGCAACAATCTGGTCATCGCGCCTTTGGCCTGCGCCATGCGATTTACCGCCATGCTGCCGCTGGCATCAACGGCAAAGATATACAACACGCCGGTCTTTTGCCTGTGGCGTTTGTAGCGCAAATCCTGAGCCGCGATGAGCAAGGCTTTTTCGCAAGCCGGTTGTCTGGCTCGACGCCGCATTTGCAACGGCGCAGCAGCGCGCAAGGTAGCCGTTAAGGCCAGCGATTTTTCCGCCGTGGGGTTTGCCGAGTGGCGAATCACTCGCCCACGATGCAACGGTGCAGAGGCCGCAGATTTTCTTTTTGTGGATTTGCCGCTTGAAGTTTTTTTCAGCGCCAGCCGACTGGCCAATGGTTCTTGCAAAGCCGCTGTCGGCAGATAGGCGTCCAGGGCTTCGATAAGCCATTCTTCCAGAGAAGCATTCGAGGCGGTCTTGGATAGTTGCCTTTCTTCGCCTTCTCTGCTCGTTGGTGAGGCCGAATTGCCCAACTCGTCTGCGCCTGGTTCCGGTTTGTGTTGGTCGGGTTGTGCCTCGTCTTGATCGTTTGGCCGAGGCGCTTGATTGGCTGGCGGGTCAGCGGCGAACGCGGCAGGAAGTTTAGTCGCACGCGGCAACAGAACCAGTTGCGTAGCGATTCGCAGGTCGTCGTCATTAACCTGGCAACGCCCATTCAGCGCGGCGTTGGCTGTCGCTACGCGAACCGCAAAAATATCCGCCTGATGGCCTTCAACCGCCAGCCTCAGCGCCAACGTCGAGAGGCGGCGCAAATCCGCCAAAGCGATTTGCACCTTTGGCAAGCGGCCTTTTGCGGCTCTGACGGCGCTGTGCAACGCTTGCATCTCAGCGGCAAAGCGCTGGCTGAAACGCGCCGCATCGGTGTGATATGCGTTGACGCGCCGTATGATCTCGGCGCGCTCATACGGCGCAGTGAGCGTCGCGCCTTCGACCAGCATAGCAACTCTGGCGCGCAACAACGCAGGCACCTCGCCGACTTCGCTGTTGTGCGAGCCGATCAACACGAAATCGGCTCCTGTAGCCGCTTTCAAGCCATCGCCCGCAGCGGGAAGGCATCTGGCATCAAGCGCTGCGGCAAGATGAGTGACCAGGTCTGTAGCCAATAAATTGATGTCATCAACGTAGAGCGCGCCGCCGTTGGCCTGCGCCAGCAAACCTTGGCTGAAGGTTTTTTTACCGGAACGCAGGGCGCGCGCAAAATCCAGTGCGCCCAACAAGTGGTCTGCGGTTGCGCCCAGCGGCAACTCCACAAAAGGCGTTGCGGCCTTCGCCTCGCTATCCGGCGATTGGAAGAGCGCTTGTGCAGCACGCGCCAAAACGCTTTTAGCCGAGCCGCTTGGCGAAGCGATCAAGACGCCGCGCAACTGCCGGTCAACGGCCAGCAGCAGCAAGGCAAGTTTGGCCGTTGAATTTCCGACCACGGCGGCAAAGGGAAAGTTCATAACGAAAACCTGGAGGCGGCAAGGGCGCTGCCGTTTATTCAGCAGAGGCGACTTGCTGAAGCATCACGCCTCTTCATCGAAGGCATAAACATCGGTAGATAAATAGCGCTCGCCCAAATCGGGAAACAACGTCACCACCCGCTTGCCAGCGCCGAGTTCTTTGGCGACCAACAGCGCCGCCCAGCAAATCGCTCCCGAAGAGATGCCGCACAAGATGCCTTCTTCGCGGGCTAAACGTCGCGCTGTCTGTTTGGCGTCGTCGTATTCAACCGGAATGATGCGGTCAATAATTTCCGTATTCAACACGGCGGGAACAAAGCCCGCGCCTATGCCTTGAATCAAATGCGGCGCAGCCAGCCCGCCCGATAATACCGGCGAATCCTTCGGCTCGACCGCGACGATCTTGACGCTGTGCAAACGCTCTTTCAAAATCTCGCCCACCCCGGTGATGGTTCCGCCGGTGCCAACGCCAGCCACAAAAGCATCGAGTCTTGCCGCAGTGTCTTCGATAATTTCGCAAGCCGTGGTGTGCCTATGAATGGCCGGATTCGCGGCGTTGGTGAATTGCATAGGCATATAACTATCGGGCAATTCCTTGGCTAATTCATTGGCGCGAGCAATCGCTCCCGCCATTCCCTCTGCATCCGGCGTCAAGATCACCTCTGCGCCCAACGCACGCAACACCCGCAGACGCTCAAGGCTCATGGAATCCGGCATGGTCAAAATCAAACGATAGCCTTTGGCAGCGGCAGTCATGGCCAACCCTATGCCGGTGTTGCCGGAGGTCGGTTCGATGATGATGGTTTTGCCTGGGGTGAGGTCGCCGTGTTGTTCTGCCGCTTCAATCATGGCGCGAGCGATGCGGTCTTTCACGCTTCGCATCGGATTGAAGGATTCCAATTTCACCACAACTTCAGCCGCGCCAACTGCGGGCAACCGATTGAGACGCACCAAAGGCGTATGACCGATAGTTTCAAGAATGTCGCGGCAAATCTTTGGCCGGTGTGGCATCAATAAATTCTCCCCTTATGATAGAGAGAAATCATGAAGTTTTCGCAGTGACTTTGCAAATCAATCGCCGAACCCAAGGAATTCGCACGAAGATATTTCCCGTCGAGGAACCAGAGTTTTCCTTGCATTCAGATAAAAACAAAATCGAAGTTCACCGCTATCAGTTCGCCGCTATCAGGCGCAAAAAATCACTTGATCGCCACGGGTTGAAGGTTGCTTCTCGGTTGAGAAAATCAAATTTCTCGTTGACAGCAATGCTCCATAGGTATATTTTCTTGGTGAAGTTTACGAACCTACCGGGGGATTAGCAGCTAGTTCGATAACTGTCTCGCAAGGCAATCGTCAGGATTGGGGTTTCTTTCATCGTTCGCGCATTGGAATTGCTGCACACATTTCATTTTCGAAAAGGCGAAAGCATCGTATGACCGGTTCTCCTTTCGTTCGTCTCCAGTGGAAGATTGCCCAAGTTTATGAACGTGGGCGCAAGGTACACGATAATCTGGCTCTTGAACCTGAGAGTTATACAAACCATCTATTCTTTGTCATGCAAAAGCATTGTGGAGTGATTGAAGAGAGTCCGCGCCACTTCGGTTTTCTCAACCGCTTGCGAACTGAAGACCTCTATTTGACCGTGGCTTGTGCCGAGGGCAGCGAGGCAGCATGGCAACGATTTCAAGCCCTCTATCAGCGCTTCATCCGTGAAACGGCGCGCTTGCTGTGTCCGCATCGAAGTGCTGCCGATGACCTGGCATATCAGATGTTGGGGCATCTGTTTTTGAAGGATGCAGCCGGTCGTTCGCGCATCGCCTCGTTTGATGGTCAGGTCGCGTTATCAAGCTGGTTATGGTCGGTCATTGCCCATAAAGCTCTTGATGAGCGCCATCTGAAATATCACCAGTTTGAGCGCCTGGACTCGCTGGCTGAGAGGTCTGATTCCAGCAGTCAACAACAAGCCGAAAGGGGCTTGCGGGCAAGCCTCCATTGGACAAAAATTTTACCGGCGTGCCAAATCGCTGTCGCTTCCTTAACGCACCAGCAACGCAGTCTTCTCTGGCTCTATTACCAAGAGGGGCTGTCCACTGCGGCACTTGGCGAGAGGTACGAGATGTCAAAGTCAAATGTCAGTTACCACCTCAAACAGGCGCGACAAAAATTAGGCGAGGAGTTTTCTTCGATGCTGAAAAGCCAATATAACTTGAGCGATGCTGCCATCGAAGATTGCAAAGAGGAATTGTTAGAGAATCCTGCGTACTCTTTACTGACGCTGTTGCGAGTGGATTAAAGGGCTGCCTATAAGTCAGGGTAAGCCGCAACGCCTGCGGACGATTTTGCGGACTAGAGGGCTTTGCAGATGAATGTACGTGTGACCCTCTGTGATCGTCCCTCGATGGCGGGGCAATCACAGAGGGTCGCACATACAAGCAAGCGAAAAATGATCTAACCGTCCAACCAAAGGTAGTGCTAAAAAAGTAAGACTCAACTGGCAATCAACTGCGCTGCCTTAGCTCCGTAGGAGCGACCTGTCTATAAGAATGCCCCGCAGACCGAATCTATAGCTTCGTAGGAGCGACCCGTGATTGCATCGCCAGCACGGGTCGCTCTTACGGAGCTACAGAAATTCTTGCTCTTGGCTTCTATAGAGAGGTCGCTCTTACGGAGCTAAACAAAGGTTCAATCAGGAATCCTTCGTAACGACCCAGCCGGTTTGAAAATTGCCGGTCGCTTCGTTGTTGCGCCGTCGGCGCACAGCCAAGCCAGCGGTAGAGACCGCTGCTCAACGGGAATGATGGGATTATATTTTCTTCCCCCTCTCATAGTTTTTGCGCCGTAGGCGCAGCGGAGATTAGCCCGTGGTAGAGCCACGGGAAGGTGAAAGTGGTTTGACGGTCGCGCTCTGAAGGAGCGCCGGAGGCTTGCCTTATCGCCTCTCCTGCACCCTTTCAGGGCGCGAAGAATTTGCCCAACTTGATTCCAGTGCCTGTAGCACTGGCTAATCTCCTACACCCCTTCGCTCGACTATGTACAATTTCAGATTGAACAACACCAATCAAGCGCTGACATTGCGGTTCGCGCTTGGAATTATTGAACCTCAGCTTGTTGAGGTGAGG
>JACQDB010000050.1 GCA_016201275.1 Acidobacteriota bacterium | reverse complement strand
CTTTGCGTGGCTGAGTTTCTGTCGGCGCTTGAGTAAGGACTACGAGCGACAGACATCATCGAGTGAAGCATTGATCTATATCGCGATGACTCGTCTGAGGCTCAGACGCCTAGCTCCTGGCTAACTTTTAAAACAGCTTCTCAGCAAATAAAGCGAGGTGGTCGTTACCATCTGGCGGAAATAAAATTCGCGGTAAACAACAAAGAGCGTGAAGAAAAGTTTTCTTCACGCTCTCCGGTAAAGTTTGAAACTCACGACTAAGCTGCCAGTTTGCGGCCTGCGTCGCCAATCGTAGCGGCAAAGACGTGATAAGTGGACAACGCCCGTTCGACGGCTTTCATGGCCGGTGGAACATTGATTTTCAGGAAACGAATCAGGTGACCGACTTCCGTTGGCGTCAATTCTTCGGTGGTTCTTCCGGGAATCCCCAAGGGAATCAGATACGCTCGCAGGTCTAAGTGCAGGCGCTTCATTTCGGCCTCCAAGACTTGTATGAACTCCTCTCGATCCTTCAAAGTCATCATCGAAAGGCCGTCACGAACCACGGCTTTCAATTCATTGGGATCAAGGGTGGCAACAGTCTTTTTCTCGGCGTTTTGCTGAATAATATCTTGTCTCGACGGTATTCTTCTTTTCATATTTCCATCCCTTCCTCTACCAAAATCCTGGTGGTTTTGTTTTTATTCCAGCGCCCCTCGCAGGACGCCTTGCGCCCTTTTAACGCTACGCTTTTTCTTTTGTTTCATTTATTTTTTCGCATTCTGTCAAATTCCCTGCCGCCTTCGCGCTGTCGCTTGGAGCCTCAATTTACGCTGAAGGTTGCCTTGCAATGGCCTTCTTTTTCGGCCTGATTTCGCGGCTCGGGGCGGCAACCTCAAGCGTTTGTCGGGACGCAAAACCCGCGCTCGTGCTTCCTCAATTTGCTTTAGTGAGGAACGCCGGTGTGTGCTATACTTTGCAGACAATTTTAAGAAAACCCAGAAAGGAACACACACACAACATGGCAGATGAACGCACAGAACGCAGCCGCGCCATTGACGCGGCTATCGCAACTATTGAAAAGAATTTTGGCAAAGGCTCAATCATGCGCTTGGGCGAAAAGCGGGTCGAGGATGTCCCGGCAATCTCTACCACCTGCATCAGTCTGGACGCCGCTTTAGGCGTTGGCGGAGTTCCGCGTGGCCGCATCGTCGAAATTTACGGGCCGGAATCCGGCGGCAAAACCACCTTGGCTTTACACATCGTGTCGCAGGCACAAAAGGCCGGAGGCATCGCCGCTTATGTGGACGCCGAACACGCTATGGATGCTCAGTACGCGCATAAACTCGGCGTGGACATAGACAATCTATTTATTTCACAACCCGATTCCGGGGAACAGGCTTTGGAAATCGTCGAGGCGCTGGTGCGCTCCAACGGCATAGATGTGCTGGTCGTAGATTCGGTCGCCGCGCTGGTTCCCCGAGCCGAACTGGACGGCGATATGGGCGATTCGCACATGGGCTTGCAGGCACGTTTGATGTCGCAGGCGCTGCGAAAATTGACGGCAGTCGTATCGCGCTCCAACACCTGTCTGATCTTCATCAATCAGATACGCGATAAAATAGGGGTGATGTTTGGAAGTCCGGAAACGACGACCGGCGGCAGGGCCTTGAAGTTTTATGCTTCGATCCGTCTCGACATACGTCGCATAGGGGCGATTAAAGACAGCGAAAATATCGTTGGCAATCGCACCAAAATCAAAGTGGTCAAAAATAAAGTCGCGCCGCCGTTCAAGGAAGTCGAATTCGACATCATGTATGGCGAAGGCATATCGAAAGAAGGCGACCTGTTGGATTTGGCCGTTCAACATAAGATCGTCGAAAAGAGCGGCGCGTGGTTCAGCTTTCAGGGCGAACGCCTGGGACAAGGCCGAGAGAATGTCAAAACCCTGTTGAAGAACGACCCAGATATTTCCGGGCGTATCGAAACCGAGGTTCGCAAAGCGCTGGGCTTGCCGCTATCTTCGCTCAATCTGGAGAGTCTGGCAGGCCAACCGACAGTCGCCACCGGGTCAAGCCGCAAAGCTTCGACCAAAGAGTAAGACTGGACAGCGTTACTCAGGGCGCAGGCTTTACCAAAACGGAAAGTTTTTGTGAACCTGCGCCTTGGGCCTTTCTTCTATTTTTTTTGCGAGACCGGAAAAGCCCATCATCTTGCTATAAGATTTCATTCAACCTCAACATTTAGGTTGACCTCGCGGAACCATTTTTGATACTATCCGCCGCGATAGTCAGGATGCCCCAATTGGAATTGAGGTAGAAAAAAGTTATGAGATGTACATCTTGTGGGTATGACTATCCGGGCAAGCTTTCAGTTTGTCTAAAATGTGGGCAACGGGCTGTAAAACAAACACAGAGAACCTCGCAATCGCAGTTGTTAGAATTCCCCTATAAGCAGAGAATGGCAGAAGTTAAAGAACCGTCAAAACCGCCCCTTCCGGCTTGGCGTGTCGAATTGAATGAAAAGGTTCGCGCGATCAAAGCGCAAAAGGAAGCGCTCAAAAATTCGGAGTTTTCGTCTAGAGGTGAAGGTGTCGCTGATTCCGGCTCGCTCTCAGTGAGCCGTGACACGCCATCTCCCGCCAGCCCACATAACGGCTTTGGCACTGTGAAAACGCTGCATCCCTCGAATGACTTGGCTCAAGATGAAGAGGCTTCCCCAACCTTAAAACACGCCGATAATCACCGTGTGGTCGAAAGAGCTTTGAGTCGCGTCAAACGCGCCAGCGAAAACGCCATGCGCGCCTCGCTTCCCCGCATCGAACCGCTGCGCTCAACCACAGCCGCAACCGCGCTGGCCGTAGATCGTGAAGCCACGGCCAGAGTCTTGCAACCTCCGGTCATCAGAGCCGATGAGCAAACGGAAACGCTGCCGATTCCGGTCACCCGAAAACCGCCGGTCGCACAACCCGCTCAACGTGAAGTGGTCTCGCCGCTGAGACCGCCAGGGGTGGCCGAAGCAACCTTCATAGAAAAACCTGTCGAGCCGATTCGCTTGATTGATGAAGATGTTTATCTGGATTATCTGGATGCCGAAGTCGAAAAGGTTGACCGCGAATTACACAAAAGCATGAGCCTGGCCGAAAGCCCAGACCTGTTCACGCACATTCTCATCAACACCATAGATTTCGCCGTCATAGGAATTAGTTGTACGCCGTTCTTCATCTTGATGAAACTGATCAGCGGCAGTTTTCTTGCGGCTGATACCTTACTGGCTTCAGGCGTTCTGGTCAGTTTGATCGCCATTTTTTATTTAATGCTTACACAGGTTCTTTGTGGAAAAACCATCGGTATGATGGCAGCCAATTCGCACATCATAGACGCGCTCAATAACCAAAGACCTTCTATACAGATCGTCTTGTTGAGAACCTTGGGCTATTTTCTTTCCGTGGTTCCCGCCTTTGCAGGCTTCTTCTGGATAACCCTCGATCCGCAGCGTCGCAGTTGGCACGATAAGCTTTCCGGGACGATGGTGGTCAAAGATTTTTGAACCGCGCTAAGAACTTGCCGCCTTCCGGTTTTCCCCATCTCAGAAAAATGGCCTTCCTTCGGGAAGGCATTTTTCATGTCGTGAAGCATCTACGCATAGCCGTTTGGCGACCGCTTGATTAAGATAGCGGTATGGATAATTTTTATCTTTCGGCGCTAGTAGAGGAAGTCCGTCCTCTTTTACTCAAGCGAAAATTAGCGAAGATTTCCCTGACCGATGCGGATTTGTTGTTAGATTTTCGACTGCCTGATGACAGGCTGTTGCGCGTTTCCTTCGATCCGTCCTGGCCAGCGCTTTATTTGGAAAAGTCGGCCAAGGTAACTCTCAACGATGCTCATCCATTCCTCACTACTGTAAAAAAAGAGTTGGTGGGCGCACGCTTACTCGACCTGCAAAAACCTGCGCTTGAGCGTATCGTGTGTTTAGAATTTGAAAAGGTCGAAGCCGAAGGCCGAACGATTCATCAAACCTTGGTGGGTTATTTCACCGGTCGAACTGCCAATGCCTTTCTGCTCGACGAACATCATGTCGTAGAAGCATCGCTCAATACTCGCGGCAACAAGACCCTGCGCTTCGGCGACCAGTTTCAAATGCCGAAACCCGCTTTCGATTTGCAACGCCTAGTGAAAGAACTGCCGGAAGATATTTCAGAGCCAGAAATTCTTGAACGGTTTTTCAACCATCAAGCCGTGTTCAGTCCGCAACTGGAAAAAGAATTTCTCGCACGCTGTCAGTCGGCAACGCCCAAAGAAGCTTTACAAGCGCTGACCACTGACCTGCTCACAAACCGCCCTCAGCCCTTGCTCTTCTGGCGTTTCCCAATTGAACAGGTTGGCGCAAAACGCCGTTATTTACCAATCGGCAGTGACCAATTGACCGTGGCGATTGGTGAAAGCATCATCCCCAATATCGTCAACTTGAAAACCGATTTGCAGCTTTCGCACTTCCCTCTACAGTCCGCCAAAAATCAAATCGCCAAAAATCAAATCAAGTTACTCAAGCCAACAGCGTTTCAATCGGCGAACCCTGAAACCAAGCCAACAGAATTTCAAGCAGCAAACTCCGAAGCTGAACTCACAGAATTTCAATCGGCGAACTCTAAAACCGAACTAGCAGGGTATGAATTAAAATCGTTATCAGATGCTGCGTTTTGCTACGCCCAAATTCGCCAACACGTTTTGCAGTTGCAGCGCCAACGCCAAGAGGTGCACCGGTTTGTACACGAAGAGATTCGCAAAAAAACGAATCTCCTTGAAGCGCTAGAAACCGACCGCCACAAGTATGAAGACCCGGAACGCTTCAAAAAATTCGGCGACCTGTTATTGGCCAATTTCAATACTGCGCGTATGCGAGGTACGAAGGCCTTGGTGATTGATTATTACGACCCGGAACAATCGTGGATTGAAATTGAACTGGGCAACAACATGACCTTGCCGCAGGCCGCTACTCAATTTTTTACGCGCTCTCAAAAAGCCCGTCGCGCCCTTTTAGCCATTGCCGAACTCGAAGCTGCTCTCAAACCTAAACTGGAAAAATTAAGCGCTCTACGCCAACGCTTTGATGAAGATTTAAGCGCGCCTCAGATAGAGGAAATCAAATCCGCTGCGGAAATTTTATTAGGCATCAAACCGCAAGCCGCCACTCGAAATGCCCCTGCGAAGAAGGCGAATAAGCAACGTCTGGGCAGGCGCTTCCTCGCTTCCTACGGTTTTGAAATCGTCGTCGGAAAAAACGACAAAGAGAACGACACGATTACTTTTCGCCTGGCCGGTTCGCAGGATTTGTGGATGCACGCCGCCGATTATCCCGGTTCTCACGTCGTCGTTCGCAATCCAAGTCGGCAAGAGATTCCTGCAAAAGTCATACAGGAGGCCGCTGAAATCGCCGCTTACTTTTCACAGGCCAAAGCGCAGAACAAAGTGGCTGTGCATTACACGCAAAAGAAATTTATCACCAAGCCACCACGCGCCAAGCCCGGCCTTGTGCGCTTATCTTCTTTCAAGACCATACTGGTCGAACCTCGTTGTATGCTGAAAAAAATTGAGCAATGAAGCACCAACGGCGTGCGTCATAGCTTTTTGCTCGCTGGCGATTGCAGTATGAAAACGGTATGCTTTCGCTCTGAAAATTTTATTGGGTGCGTTGGCCAAGTGGAGTTAGAAAATTTCTTTTCCCGACAAACGATGAGCGGCAAATTCTTACACGCGAACTTGATGAACCGTAGAACTTTTCTTGCCGCAGCAGGCGCGGCGATGACCTTTCCCTTCACTTCCGCATCAGGAAATTCCTTTATGCAGACCAGAGACTTGCTCAAACCGAAAGCGCTGCAACGCGGCCACACCGTGGGCTTGATTACCCCCAGCACCGAAGTCATAGACCCAGACCGTTTGGCACTGGCAGCCAAAACCCTCAAGTATTTTGGCCTACAGGTCAAGATGGGCAACCAGGTCGGCAGGCGTTCGGTCAATTATTCAACTTCTATCAATGCGCGCCTCGATGACCTGCACGCCTTGTTCAGCGATAAAACCGTGGAGGCCATCTTTGCGGTTCGCGGCGGCTACGGTTCCGCGCATCTGCTGGATCGCCTGGATTATTCGTTGATCCGCAGGAATGCGAAAATCTTTCTGGGCTATAGCGACATCACCGCGCTTCATCTGGCAATTCACCAACGCGCCGGAGTCGTTACCTTTCACGGCCCCGTCGCCATTTCGGCTTACACCGAATATACGCAGGCCGCTTTTCACAAAGCGCTTTTTGAAGCCAAACCCATAGGCCTTTTGACCAACCCTGCGGAAGGCAATGCCTTGCGACCGGAACATCATTTGCGAACCATCAGAAGCGGCACAGCCAGCGGTCAACTTATCGGCGGCAATCTTTCCTTGATTACGGCTCTGATGGGCACCGAATTTGAAATGGATACACGCGGCAAAATTCTCTTCATTGAAGACGTGGATGAACAACCCTACAGCATTGACCGTATGCTGACGCAATTGCGACTGGCGGGAAAACTCGACAGCGCCGCAGGTCTCGTTTTCGGAGAATGCGCCGATTGCCGACCGCGAGATTTCAAGCCCTCGTTTGCTTCTCCCTATTCGCTAGGTGAAGTTCTGGACAATATCTTAGGGGGCTTGAAGATTCCGGTTTTATACGGCCTCACCATAGGCCATACCAATGACCAGTTGACTTTACCTTTGGGAGTGAAAGCCACCCTTAATGCGGACCAAGGGACGTTAGAGATCAATGAATCAGGGGTTATCTGAATCACAGCATAGCGATGATTTCCAAGGCAATCTGTTCAGCGTTTTTACCTGCGACGGGTATATGCAAATCGGCTTGCGCGTAAGCTGGCAAACGCTTCGCCAACAACGCCTGCATCTCTTCTTGCGTAGTCGCCAGAGGTCGCGCACGGTCATTTGCGACTCTGGCAAAACAGAGGTCGAGAGGGCAATCCAACCACACCGTCTGACCAATGTCCCGCAGCGCGGCGCGATTCTCTGCAGCTACATAAGCGCCGCCGCCTAAAGCGATAACCGTATCACGCCAGGCGCTACAAGATTGTATGGCTTGGCGTTCCAGTTGACGAAAATGAGCTTCGCCAAATTCGGCAAAAATTTCCCTGACAGTTTGCCCTGCCTTCTCTTCAATCACTTCATCCAGATCAAGGAATCGGCGATGCAAAATTTGGGCGAGCGCTTTGCCTACGGTGGTCTTTCCCGCGCCCATAAAGCCAACTAAAAATATGGTCGCGGTATTCAGGCTTTCAACCTTTGACTCTTGCATAACGTGAAGATTTATTTCGTCGCCCCGCGCTTGAAGGCTCTCTGTTTGGTGGCCAGATGTTCATCTACGCTGGCGCAGACATTCTCGCACAGCGCAAAAATTTGTTTATCGGCGACCGAATAATATGTATTCAACCCTTCTTTGCGCCGCGCCACCAGCCCTTCGTTGAACAGTATGCCCAAGTGCTTAGAGATATTCGCCTGGCCACTGCCGGTGGCTTCGACAATCTCATTGACATTCAACTCCACCTCGCCTAACGCATTCAATATCTTCAAGCGCATCGGCTCGGCCAATACACGAAACCGCGCCGCGATTAACTCCAAGGCTTCATCTGACAATTCTCTATGCTGTTTTTTCATCGGCTTCCCCTCTCTCTCCTTGACACGATTTTTATATTACCATATAGTAATATAGTCAACAAGAGGTTTTATGATACCAATGAAGGAGATTAACGATTAAGAGGTTTTGTGATATGAAAAATTGCGACGTTATGGAGTTACGAGAACGCCTGATAGCGGGTACGGAAGGTTCCTTGATTGATGTACGGGAGTATCCTGAATTCGCTGCCGGGCGCATCCCCGGAGCGCTATGGGTTCCGCTCGGTCAGGTCAGCAAGACGGCCAAAGACTGGAACCGTTCACAGACGCTGTATGTGGTTTGTCGAAGTGGCAGGCGCTCGCTGCAAGCGCAGCAACAACTCTTGCAGATGGGCTTTCAAAATGTCATCAATGTTCAAGGTGGCGTCACGGATTGGCAGGCTAAAGGCTTTGCAGTTGAACGCGAAGCCAATCCGCCTTGGGCCTTGGAGCGTCAGGTGCGCTTGGTGGCCGGAGCGCTGGTCTTGCTAGGCGTCCTGCTCAGTTTGTGGGTGGGCGCAGGCTTTATATGGCTTTCGGCATTTGTCGGCGCAGGATTAATTTTTGCCGCGCTCACCGACTCTTGTGCAATGGCCATGATGCTTTCGCGATTGCCTTGGAATCGCCCATTGCATCTGTCTCACTGTCCCATAGAAAGCGCCACGACAAAGGAGTAAACTTGGACTTGCATCTGATTGGCGGAATTATTTTGAGTGCGTGCATAGGCATCTCTCTGGGGTTGATGGGCGGCGGCGGCTCTATACTGACCGTGCCTATGCTGGTTTATGTTGTCGGCGTCGAGCCGCATCAAGCGGTGGCGATGTCGCTGGCCATCGTCGGCGCGACCAGTTTGATTGGCACTTGGATGCACCACCAACATGGAGTGGTGGACTGGAAAGTTGGCACGCGCTTCGGGGCCTGGGGAATTCTCGGAGCCGCTTTCGGTTCCAAGCTCACGCCGCTGCTTTCACCGGCGGCGTTATTGCTCTCTTTTGCCGCGCTGATGCTGGTGGTCGCCTTGCTGATGATCGTCAAAAAACAGTTGGGTGAAGAAACCCTCAGCGCAACTCGCGGCGGCTTCTGGAAAACCATGCTTGCCGGATTGAGCGTTGGGCTATTGACCGGATTCTTAGGCGTAGGCGGCGGGTTTCTGGTAGTGCCTGCCTTGCTGTTTTTTGGCGGCTTGACGATGAAAGATGCGATAGGCACTTCTTTGCTCGTCATCACCATCAACAGCGCCGCCGCCTTAGTTGGGCATTGGAGTCAGGCCAGATTTGACTTACGCATGACCGCGCTGCTAACCGTCGTAGCGGTACTGGGAGCCTTCGCTGGCACCTCGCTTTCACACAAAGTTTCGCCTGCGAGTTTACGCAAAGCGTTCGCGGTTTTTGTGATCGTCGTAGCGCTTTTCCTAGCCGCCAAAAACTATCAGGCGTTGCTCTGATTTTATTTCCCGGAGGAACTCACCGTATGTACTTCAAACAATTTTATCTAGGCTGTCTGGCGCACGCTTCGTATTTGATCGGCTCGGCTGGCGAGGCTGTAGTGGTTGATCCACAACGCGATGTGGATCAATATATCGCCGAAGCAGAGGCGCAAGATTTAACCATCAAATACATTATCGAAACGCATCTCCATGCCGATTTCGTCAGCGGGCATCGAGAGTTGGCGCGCCGCACTGGCGCGCAAATCGTCTTCGGGCATCGGGCGGGTGCGACCTTTCCCCATTTGCCCGTCAAAGAAGGCGAGGAAATCACTATCGGCACAGTCATTTTGCGATTCCTTGAAACTCCCGGTCACACGCCGGAAGGTATCTCGATTGTCGTTATAGATACGGAGGTTTCCCAACAGCCGCAGAAACTGCTGACCGGCGACACGCTCTTCATAGGCGATGTTGGGCGTCCCGATCTGGTCGGCTCCAAAGGTTTCACCGCCGAGCAGATGGCGGCTATGTTGTACGACTCCCTGAATGAAAAAATTCTCAAGCTCGATGACAGCGTTGAAGTCTATCCGGCACACGGCGCGGGTTCGATGTGCGGACGCAATATTGCCAAAGAAACCTGGTCAACGATAGGCGAGCAGCGGCGCTTCAATTATGCGCTCAAGCCTATGCCTAAAGCGGCCTTCGTCGAAATGATGACCACAGATTTACCCGAAGCTCCGGCCTATTTTTCGCACGATGCGGAAATGAACAGAAGCGGAGCGACGGCGCTTGAGGAATTGCCTAGACCTGCCGAATTAAAAGCACAAGAGGTGTTCGATCTTTCACAACAAGGGTATGTAGTTTTAGATGTGCGTCCGGCGGCGGCCTTTGGTGCGGGTCACGTTTCAGGAGCTTTGAATATCGGCTTGAGCGGACAATTTGCCTCGTGGGCGGGAAGTTTGCTGGCTCTGGATGCGCCGATTATCCTGGTCGCCGAAGACCTAGCGGGAGTGGATGAAGCAGTGATGCGCTTGGCCCGCGTTGGCATCGAAAATGTTAAAGGCTATTTGGGCGGCGGTATGCAAACGTGGAGTGAAGCCGGTTTCCCAATCGCCACCATCGCGCAGATGCCTCCGGATGAACTGCAGCATTTGCTGGAAGAGAAAAAAGCTTTGCAGATTATAGATGTACGGCGACCAGCGGAATATCAAACCGGCCATGTTCCGAGCGCCTTGAATGTGCCTTTGAATCACCTGAAAGAACAGGCCAAACAATTTGACAAGAGCCAGCCAACCGCAGTGATATGCGCTGGCGGCTACCGCTCAAGCGCGGCGAGCAGCGTTCTGGCACGCCAGGGATTCGCCCAACTCTATAACATCGTAGGCTGCACGCAAGGCTGGATCAACGCCGGTTATGCCGTCGAAGGCGGGTCGCAACAGGCCACTTGTTCACAAACCGGGAAAGAGTAAAAACGCCCGGTTTCATTGGGTATTTTCAAATTTAATGTCATCAAGAGTCCGCTATTACACTGCCGCCGGTGACGGTCGAAAGTAATTCGTAAAATTCTGGAAAAGAGACTTCGGCACAATCTGCGCCGATGATTTCGGTTTCACCTGCGGCAAGTAATCCGGCGATGCTGAAGGCCATAGCGATGCGATGGTCACCCGCTGTTTCAATGCGTCCGCCGCTTAATTGCTGTGGTCCTGTTACCGCAAAGCCGTCTTCAAATTCTTCGATCTCGCCGCCCATCGCCCGGATGCCTGCGGCGACGGTCTTGATGCGGTCGCTCTCTTTGATGCGTAGCTCTCTGGCGTCGCGCACCTCCAAACGACCTTCGACTTGTGTACCGACGATGGCCAGTATGGGAATTTCATCAATGAGGTTCGGAATGATGTTGCCAGATAAAATCAGCCCGCCTTTCTCGCTCTTCAATTGGCGGCTGCTGATGTGCAAATCGCCTATGGGTTCAAAGTGTTTCGTCGTGACATTCTCTCTTTGAATAGTCGCGCCCAAGTCCTTCAACACCTCGATGAAGGCCGTGCGTGTAGGGTTCAAATTCACGCCGTCAATTCGCAGGTTTGAGTCCGGCAGTACCGTTGCCGCCGCCATGAAAAACGCCGCCGAAGAGACATCACCCGGCACCACATAATCAACTGCGGTTAATTCCGTGCCGCCTTCAATACGATAGCGATGCACATCCGCTTCGTCGTCAAGTTCAAGCCGTGCGCCGAATTCCTGCAACATCAACTCGGAATGATTGCGCGATTGCGCCGGTTCGGTGACCGTCGTGATGCCCTCGGCAAATAATCCGGCAAACAACACGCAACTCTTGACCTGAGCGCTGGCGACTTTGCTGTGATAATCAATCGCCCGCAAACGCGAGCCGCGAATGGTGAGCGGCGCAAAGTTCCCTTCCCGTCCGTTGATCGTTGCGCCCATCAAGGTGAGCGGTTCCACGATGCGCGCCATAGGGCGACGGCGTATGCTGGCATCGCCATCCACTTCCGACACCAAGTGTTGACCGGCGAGTATGCCGCCGAGCATACGTATGGTCGAGCCAGAGTTGCCGACAAACAATTTCACCGGCTGCACCTGCGCTTGATAGCCGCGCAACCCGTGACCGTGAATCATAATTTTTCCGTTAGCATTTTCGGCATCTATGCCTAAACGACGCACGCAATCGAGCGTCGCGTGGCAATCGGCGCTTGAGGCAAATCCACTGATCGTGGTGCTGCCGTAAGCGATGGATGCTAACATAGCGACGCGATGGGAAATGGATTTATCGCCGGGTACGTGCAGCGCGCCGGTGACGCGGGAAGGGCCTCGGATTCTCATGTTTCTTGACATCGTAACTTTGGCTATGTTACACAAAGACGCGCTTCATGACTACCCTAGTTTGAAAATTATAAGGAAGGCGTGCATTACATGACGGAGACTTTGGAGCTATCCATCGAAAGCAAACTGGAATTTGTTGATCTGGTCAGTTCTGTCGTAAAAAGCGTTGCCGCCAAAATGGGTTTTGCAGAAGATGATGCCAACTGGATTGAACTGGCCGTTCATGAAGCCGTCATCAATGCCATTACTCACGGCAACAAACACGCCTCGGACAAATCGGTGGAAGTCAAATTCGTCATCGAATCCGAAGCCTTATCCATCTTCGTGCGCGACCGTGGCGCGGGCTTCGATCTGGAACAATTGCCGGATCCAACCGATGCCGATAACCTGTTGAAACCCAGTGGCCGTGGGATTTTTTATATGCGTGCTTTTATGGATGAAGTCGGGCGTTCCACGCATCCTGAAGGCGGCAGCGTCGTGCGTTTAACCAAACGGAAGCGCCCACATCAATAAGTCTTTTAAAGGAGAATTCAAATGGCTCAACTCAACATCACCACTCGCGAAGTCGGCGAGGTAACCATCCTCGACCTTTCGGGAAAGGTCACCATTGGCGAAGGCAGCGTGCAATTGCGCGAGGCCGTGCGTCAACTGCTGGATAACGGTAAGAAAAAAATTCTGCTCAACCTCGGCGACGTTTCTTATGTGGATAGTTCCGGCATCGGCGAACTGGTCAGTTCTTATTCGACCACCAATAAAAACGGAGGACAATTAAAACTCCTCAATTTAACCAAAAAGATTCAAGACCTGCTGGCAATCACTAAATTGCTTACCGTTTTTGAAATTCATGAAAGCGAAGACGCCGCTTTAACGAGCTTCAAATAAATTGGTCAATCCGCTTCGGTTTCAAATGGCGCGAGCTTTTGCAGGAAAGCCTGCGCCATTTTTTCTGAGAAGTATCATGCCGCAAATTATTCGCTGCCTCTGCCTTACCATTTTCATTTCCCTGTTGGTGGCACTGACCGTCGGCAACGGCTTCGCGCAAAGCGATGCGACCACCGCAAAAACTTTTGCCGTCGTCATCGGCATCGCCCGTTATCCACGGCTGCCGGGAAATCAACAACTATTATTTGCCGACCGCGACGCGCTGGACTTCGCTGCTGCCATGAAAAAAGTATGCGGCGACAATGTGCGTCTGCTGGTCAATCAACAGGCCACCGCCGAAGCCATCAAGGCAGCGGTGGGCGATTGGCTGGCGCGTTCGGCAACCGAAAACGACACCGTGACGATTTACTTTTCCGGTCATGGAATTACGGAAAGTGAATATGGCGAAGCTTACTTACTGGCTTATGATTCGGACGCCAAACTGCCCTACTCGACCGGCGTATCACTGCGCGAATTGAGTTATGCGATCAGCCGTCGCGTCAAAGCCGGGCGCATATTGATTATCGCGGATGCAGTTCGCCGCGAGTTTTTCGATGCCGAGATCGTTGGCGACCAACCGACAAAAATTTTCACCTCGGCTTTCAACCAACTGTCGCAGTGGCGCGGCGGCATAGCGACTATGCTGGCAAGCAGTTTCGGCGAATATTCCCGTGAAGGCCAGAAGTGGAATTCACACGGAGCCTTTACCAACAGCTTGTTGGAAGCGCTCAACGGCGGCATAGACACCAATGCCGATGGCGCGACCAACGCCGAAGAATTGTTTGCGGCCATCTCTACGCAACTCTCAAAAACCACCTCGAAGAAACAACATCCGATGAAGGCCGGCACTACGCTCGCCCAATTTGTCCTGGCAACGAAAAATTCTGCGCTTGCGGCAAGCCGCACACCGATTGAACCGCGCAACCAATCGGCGGCTCAAATGGCTTCTCCTCCCAAGTCGAGTACGACCTCATCCGTGGCTCAACAAAGCGCCGCACCATCGGTCAATGCAACACCAAATGAGGCAAGCGCGACCAAGCCAACGCCAGCCATAGCCGCGACCAATGCGCCAAATCAATCAGCAACAAAAGCCGAATCTGTAGTCGTGGAAGGCGCGAAGAATAGACAACTCATAGCGTCCGCAGGCACTACGGAAACCTTGACGCCCACCCCTCCTGAAGCCCAAAAAACTGCGCCTGCCACTGCCTCAACTCCGCCTCTCGCACCGGCAAATAAAATTGAAGCAGTAAAAATTGCCACGCCGGAAACCCCGCCTGTTGAGGTTGCCAAAGCGCCCGCCCCGAGTCGAAAAAATGTCGCAGCATCAACTCTCAAGCCACCGAAACCACCTGCTAATAAGTTGCCAGCTACGCGCCACGGTCAACCGCCGCCGCCGAATCCTGCAACCAAAGCCGGTAGCCCGACGGGAATCAAAACAGAGATGAACGCCGCGCCTGCGCCTGTGAAGCCGCAGCCAGTCCCGCCATCTATCGCAGTCATAGCAACGACCAATGCCAATCCGCCAACCGAAAATATGTCGGCGGCGATTCCGGTCAATGTCTCTGCGCCTGCGCCGTCGCCGCTGTTGCTGGATTTTGAAGCCGCGATCACGAGCGGCAGATTAATTGAACCGCGAGGCCAAAGCGCTTGGGATATTTATCAACAGATGACGCAGCAAGCGGCCTTGAGTGCGGCGGCGGCGCGCTTGAAACCTCGTTTAGCCGAAGCTTTATTCACCGCTGGCAAAGAGACTTTGAGCGCCGATGTTCGCAGCGATAACATTGCCGACAAGGTTGAAGATTTCAAACGCGCCGGACAGATTTTAGCAAAAGCCAGAACCCTGACCCCGGAAAAATCAGAGATTGCAGGGCTAGAAAAGTTGAGCGCCACAGCCGCATTAATCTCTCTGCAATTTTATGATGAAGCGGAAAAAGCCCTGTTAATACTGGCGAAAACGGCGGCGACGGAGAACGCTCTGGGCATTGTTTATGTCGGAAAACTCGATAACTGGAAAGCCGAACGCGCCTTCAAAAATGCTTCCGAGTTGGACGCCAACTACGCTGCGCCGCATTACAATTTAGGCTTACTTTATCGCGCACAAAAGAATGACGCGGCGCTCGCCGAGTTTGAAAAGGCCGCCGCACTCGACGCAAAAAATGCTGCCATCTTTATCGCTATTGGCGATGAATATTTCGCGCAGAACAAATGGCCGCAAGCCACGGAAGCATATCGCCAAGCCATCGCCGCCAGACCTTTCGATGATGCGCTGCACACGAAACTCGGCCACGCACTCTACAGTCAAGGCTTGCGCGAAGAAGCCAATAAGGAATATCAAAAAGCGAAGGAACTACGAAACCGGCAATAGAAATCACCGTCTGGTGCATTTTGTTTTCGTGTTCCAAGCCGTTAGTTGGCGATTGCCAGAAATTTATTATGTTCCAGGCTCGTCATATCTATTTCTTCTTCTTCTCATCTGCGGTTTTTTGCGTCAGATTGATGAGATAAATCTCGCGGTCATTCTTCACCTCTTCGGTAATCATCGCCTTGTTTTTCGACACCTGTTCCGTGGTCTGTTGAATCCAGCCATCACGGTTCGAGCCGAACATAATCTTTTCATCCGTCACAAACACCGGCGTATAAGCGTTGCTTCCCTTGCCGGTCAGTTGTTGAATTTGTCCGGTCGTTGCCTCGTAAAGATACAATTGATTGCCCCCTTCAGCAGGCGCTATGAATGCAATCAACAAACCGTTCGGAGAAAGTGCCGGTGAGTGTTTCGGCAAATCGGGTTCCGGCAAATCTTGCACTGCGCCGCTCTGCAAATCCAGTATGTAAATATTGTCCTGCTGTTCGGCCTGCATCTGCGCCCACACGATAGCGGTGTGATTGGTCGGATGAAATATCACCTTGTGGATGCGGGCAAATTTTTCTTCGGTGAGGTCGCGCAGAGGCTTGCCGTTCAAATCATATTGCCAGAGCGAGTGTCTGCCGCTCTGTTCAGCGACTTTGACCAGATACATACTTTTGCCATCCGTGGCAATCTGCGGATGTACCGAAGAGGTTTCGTCCTCTGTGAAGTATTCGCCTTTGCCTCCGGCGACGGGAATCGCCGCGATGTGCAGAATGCCAAACGCCGCATCTTCGAGCGGACTCTGGTCTGTGGTGTAGAGCAGGCGCTTGCCATCTGGCGTAAAGACCGGCTCTTTATCGCTGAAATTATTTGCCGTGAGTCTGCGAAGATTGGCGGTTTTAATATCCACCACATAGATGTCGGCGAAATTGCCGGTGTCACCGAATCCGGCAAAGGCCAGCCCAGCACCATCGGGCGACCATTGCGGCTCGGTCGCGCCCCATTTCAAACTGGTGAGCGGTGGGCTGATCGAAAAATCTTCGAGCGTCATGATGTACAGGTTGGGCGTGCGTCCTTCTTTGGCGGCAACGAAAGCGAGGCGCTTGTGGTCCGGCGACAGCGTGCCTAACGAGTACAGGCTGATGTTTTGAGTCAGACGCTTAACGATATACGGTTCGATAAACTTTTTCTTGTCGTCCTTCTTGTCAGCCTTTTTATCCTGCGCGAGCAGCGGCGCAGTCAGCCAGAGCAGGCAGAACCCTGCAACCAAAATCACAAACATCTTTTTTGCGTAGGTGGTCATCGAATGCGTTTTCATATTTCAGTACCCGAAAGCAGAATTAGTTTTGCACCGAATGAGCGTAACAGATTCGGCAAAGTTCGTTGAGAGAACCGTTGGCGCAGGAAATCTTGCGCTCTTCAGTCCGTTAAGCGATGGCGAAAAAGCTGTGTGACCAGCTTCATAATTATGCACGAGTGGCACAGCAAGAGCAACTTTGCGCTTTCAGTTTTGACGATGATAAGATTGCAGAGGTGAGGATAAACATTCTATGACGCGGCTGATGTTCGTCTATCTTTCCGGCACGGAAAAAGGCAAAACCCGAATCTTCAAACAGGAGCACGTCACCATAGGCAGCGACGAGCATTTCGACTTGATGCTAGTGCCGGAAGAGGGCGGCAGTCTCCCTGCCGGACTCATCGCCGACATCTATTCCGAAGATGATGGCACCTTGACGTTGATGCCGCGCTACAAAAGCGACTTCCTCGAATTCAACATCAACGGCGAGGTTCCCGAAGACAGCCCTACCGGTTATGAACTGCGCGATGGCGACACCTTGCACTTCGGACAAGGTTTGTCGAGCGCCAGTTTTCTGTTTCAAATCATGCCGGAAAATTTTTCTACGGCAAGTTTAGTGCGCCAGCAAAACCGCGTCGCCGAAGCCGCACAAACCTCTCCGGCTACGCAACCGGTTCATCCGTTGACGGCGACGCTGTTTGTCAAAGAGTTGTCGGCCAGTTTGTGGGCTGAGGTGCCGAAAAAAGCCAAGCTCTTCGGCTTGGCCGCGTTCACCATTATCGTGCTGGCGTTAGTGGCAATCATCTTCTCGAATTTTTTAATCCTGCATCGCAACACCAGTCAGATCGAACTGCTCAGGAAACAGGCCGAAGAGGCCGCCGCGCTGCGACAAAAAGATCAGGAGCTGATTAAAATTCAGCAGGACAAATTGCAACAGCTTCAAGATGTCACCGAACAATCGCGGCAGTTCACCCAGAAAATCACCGAACAATATGCGCCGGGCGTCTGCCTGATTGTCGGCAGCTACACGTTTGCGGAACGCGGCACGGGCAAGCTGCTGCGCTATGAATCAGCCGACGGAGCCAACGGCACGCCTGTGGATAAGAGCGGCAATCTGCTCGCCTCGGTTGATGGGGCAGGCCCTCCCGTGCAGATTGATTATTCCGGCACAGGCTTTGTCATCAAACAAGGCTTGATCGCTACCAACCGGCACATTGTGCGCCCTTGGGCTACCGATAACATCGCGCAATTGATTATGGGGCAAGGCAACGGCTTTCGTCCGCAACTCGACCGCTTCGTAGCCTTTTTTCCAGCCATCAAAAAACAGTTCGCCTTGAAAGAAGCGCTGACTTCTGACCGCTACGACATCGCCTTGTGCAGTTTCGAGCAAGGCGATGCAGCCTTGCCCGAACTGCCCTTGAGCAACGAAGACCCCAGCGGACTTATCGGTGCGCCGGTGGTCTTGCTTGGCTATCCGACCGGCGTTGACGGATTATTACAACGCATAGACGACGAGAGCATACGCAGAGAAATCATGAAGCAGCACGGCACCTCTGCGGAAGATGTGGCGATAGGCTTGGCCGGTCGCGGCTTGATTCGCCCTTTGACCACGACCGGCAATATCACCGATGCGCTGCCCGGCAAAATCGTCCACAGCGCGCAAACTACCGAAGGCGGTTCGGGCAGCCCTATGTTTAACCGTGATGGCAAAGTCATCGCCATCAATTCGGCGATCCTCACCACCATAGACGGCGAGCAGAGTTTCGGTGGTTCCAATTTCGGCGTACCGATTAAGGCGACTTATGAAATGCTTCTCGCTTATCGGCGACCATAGGGCGGCCTTCGACGCAACCGGCGATTTCGATGCCGTTGAATTTCAACAACTCATCTTCTTTCGTCGGCGGCGCGACAACATCGAAAAGAATGTTATCGAATTTGCTTTGCCCTCTGTAGAAAGAGGTTTTGTAGCCGCGTCCGTTGGTGAACTCGATAGTTTGAATGCCCCACTTTCCATAGGCGGCATTGATGGGAATATCTATATAAATTTCGTACTCTTCGTGCAGGAAACTCTCTTCAATCGGGATCAGCAACTGGCCATAGGCCAGTTTAACTTTATTAGTGCTAGCCGTACTGAACTGAAAACATTGAACGAATATTTTGCCGATCCCTGCCGGGTCGAAAGCGCGCACCCGCAACACCAGGCGTTCTCCTGCGGTTACACGAATATCTTCAGAGCCGCTCGCTTGCAAGCTAACTGACATAGTTTTTCCACCTCGCTTTATTGAATTCAAAATCTGGTGAGGATTGTGATACAAAAATCTAGTGAGGATTCTTCCGACGCTATGGGCAGTGTTGATTCTTATTTTCCCAAGTGCTTGGCAGTGATGATAGTAGGGCGATGGAGTGGAGTCAAGAGTTGGGAGCCGGAAAATTCATTCTTTTCAGAATTTCTTTTCCGACTCACAACTTCAGCTAAGGCTCTGCCCTTCCGCTTATCGTCGTAAGCAGTGCTTGCGCCTTGCGCTCACGGCGCTTTTTGCCCGTAAGGTTTCTGTTTGCCATCAACCGCTTCTTTGTAAGCGCCGTTGGGGATGCCCTCGCCTAAAGCAATGGCTTTCTCGTATTCGTTGACCGCATCCTGTCGGAATTCCTGAAAATCGAGAATACGGCCTATATACACATAGCTCCATTGCATTAACCATTTTTCCGAATCGGGCGAAGCGTTTTCGATGGCCTTACGATAGAGTTTGATCGCCGTTTGAAAGCGGTCATGTTGGGCTTGAATCTTGTCGTTCTCTTCGGCTTTGGGATCGGCTTCGGCGGCACTAGGCGATTGACTGACCACTCGCGCCATGCCATAAAGCGCACGCGCATTGTTTGGCTCGACGGCCAGCACCTCTTCGAGCATGGCACGCGCCTCGACCAAAAGCTTCTGACGAATCAAGTCATCGGCATCGAGAATCTTTTTGGTGAGAGTGCCGACAAACGGATCGGCGCTTGAATTGGCATTCGCCTCGCCGGATTTTTTTCTCGCCAGCGAGACCTTGGCAACTATCGGTTCAAATTCACTGGCGCGTTTTTCTTCGCGGTCAAATTTGAGGGTCGCCAGCATCTGGTCGTAAAAATCTTCTATGCCGATGCCGACTTTTTCCAGTCCTTCCAACTGCTCATAAAAATGAAACGCCAGCACCGCGCCGCGCAAATAATCCTGCGCCAGTTCATAGGTCGCTTCATCGTCGGCAGCCGTGCGCGTATGGGGAGGACTGGGCGGCGCTTGCAGGCGCTTCAAACGGGCTTCTGCGGCACGCGCCAATGATTCGCGCACCACTTGATAGACGCTGATCTGAAACTCTTTGTTCGCGGTCGGCACGCTTCGCACGGTCTTCAAAATCTGGTCTTTGTATTCGATGGTGGATTTCAATTTGCGCTCAATCAAAGGATCAAGCACGAAGCGAACCAGCGTATTCAACACCGCTTCCAGATTGGTGGTCTTGGCCGGTGGGCCTATCGAAACAATGTAATCATCCCCGACTCGACGCGACAGCAAATCATCTTTTTGATTGAGAAAATCGTCACGCGCAAAGGCGCTGCCCATCACTGAAAAAGGGTCGGGAATGACATAGACTTGCCGCGAACGAGTGCGCGCTACCGTCGTCTCTTTCTTCACCTTGCCGCCGCCGACATCGGTTGACGAAATCACCAGCGGCTTCATGTTGATGATGGTTTCCGGGCGCAGATGAAAATACTCCAGCACCGCATAAATCATTTCACCAATCGGGCGACGATAAAGCGCCGCATAAGAATCCGAAAAAGCGGTGTAGGTGGGCAATAAATCTTTGATGCCGCTTTTAATATAGAACTCCTGCAAGAGAGGAATGAAGGTCAGCAGCGGTCGCAAATCTTCCGGCACACGATTGCGCTCGCTTTCATAGACCGAAAACGATGGCGGCTGAGTCATCAAAAAACTGAGCGCCGCATAACGCGAGGCGTCCACCGCTTCATCAATGCCAGGGCGTCGGTGCGCCTGGTAATAGGCGGCGAGTTTTGCTTTCAAAGAAGCCTCAATTTTTTTCGCCAGGTCTTTCCGCAAAGCGGTGCGCGGCGCGGACAACGGTTGCCCGTTGGCCTCATAATCGAAGCCAGCGATGTTGATCGCCGCCATCACAACAAAGAGGCGAACATCCGATTCGATGCGAACATTGACATCGCCGGGGATAATGAATCGAGGGTTGGCTTGGCTAGTCAAGGGCTGCGCCTGAGATTGACTCTCGGCAGGTTTGGTCGCTGTGGGTTCCAAATCTCGCTCCAGATTTTCAAGTGTTCTTTCTTGATGCCGCTGGCGCGTTGAAATTCATCTTGCAAACATTTGCTGTAAACCGCCACAAAAGCTTCGGGCCTTCGCAGCAAGCGCAAATAGTATTTAAGCGTTGGCAGTAGAGTATAGATGCGCTTGCCATACTCATTCCTCGCTACTCTGGGCGTAAGGATTTTTGCTCCCTCCATCAAACCTATAAAATCTGCTCAAAGTCTCGCGCACTGTGCAGCACGCGAAGAATTTCAATGCCACCTTTAATCGGTCGGTAAAAGATCAGGTGTTGTTCAAAGCCCTTAACCGGAAACTGTCGGACAGAGGTAAAGGCCTTACTCCTCATTTTCTTTTTGCCGATTTTGGGAAAACGCGAAAGCTGTAGAAAGGTTTCCTCGGTGGCAACCAAAAACTCATACGCCGCTTCGAGGCTGTCTTGGGCAAGATAGTCAGCTTGCTCGATTACGTCTTGCTTGGCTGCTGGGCGCTTCAAGACCTCGCTCACTTTTTCGCCTTTTCTTTTTTGCGCTGGGTTGCCCGACGTTTCACTTCTTTGCGAATATCATTCCAATCCGCAGGCGTCATGGCGGTCGGCTCTCCGCTTTCGATGCCTTCTAAAAGAAGCGCCTCGAGGCGAGTTTCGGCATCGCGCTTTTGATCGGCGCGCACCAACTCACGGAAATATTCGCTGGCCGTGCTATAGCCGGATTTACTAATGCGCTGTTCGACAAATGTTTTCAAACCTTCATTCAAGGAAATATTAATGGTTGGCATACTCGTCTAAACTCCTTCCAAAGCGATCATATCAAGTTGGCAACATATGTCAACTTATGCCAAAGCAAATCGAAAAGACTCAGCCGTATAGAGCCCAAATCTCGCTCCAGATTTTCAAGTGTTCTTTCTTGATGCCGCTGGCGCGTTGAAATTCATCTTGCAAACATTTGCTGTAAACCGCCACAAAAGCTTCGGGCCTTCGCAGCAAGCGCAAATAGTATTTAAGCGTTGGCAGAACCCCGTTGACGATAATCTGACAAGGATGCTTTTTCCTCAAGTCCAACAGTATATCTTGAACCGCCGAACTATCTTCTACATTCGGTTCATTGGTGGTGAGAATGTAGTAGCGGGTGAGTTTTGCGTGCTTGATTTTTCGATACACCAAGCCAATCATCGCGGCAGTTATCGGCTTTCGGTGTTTAATCTCGATGGCTTCAAAACCGCTATTGTCAGCGTGTAAAATTTCAATGTCCCCCAAGGCTTGGGAGCGTAAATCAGCAGTGGTATGCAGGCCAAGAGGCGCGAGCCGTTTGCCTTCGTAGCGTTTGACATCCTGTAGCAACAATTGGTAAACCGCATAAATTACCAGCACTGGAAGGCGCGCCGCGCCACTCACCGAGTAACGATGATAGAGATGTTGATCAACCGCTTCCACAATCCGGTTTATCGTCAGTTCTTCAATCCTCTCTTCAGGCAGAAAAGAATTTTCATCTTCAGCAGAGGCGTCTATCATCAAGGCCAGTAAGGCTGGCAATAATTTTGCCGCGATATTTTTAGTTTGCAATTGATCCAACAAGTAAAGGAAGGCGGTTTTCAATTCCTGGCTGCGTATCTTTCCGGGAAAATCCAGCGTAAAGGGATGGGGTTGTTCAAGCGAGCGGGTAAGCCATGAACTTTCCGTCATGGCAAACAGCGAAAATTTTTCCTGTAAAAAAGGCGTTGTGTATCGCGTATCGAAAGTTCTCCCTGAATAACCATTCGGCAGATCTTTCTTGTGAAAGCGAATGTCCTGCGTGGGCGCGAAGAGTTTGTAAGCAATCGAGGTCAACAACGCCCCCAGTACGGCCTTCTGCGCTGGCGCATATTTCACGATAGTTTTCAGACCCTCCACTTGCTCAGTCGAAAGCCCCGCTAACAACGATTCAAGAGAATTCCTCTTGGCTTTCTCATAAGCATCCGGGAAGATGCTCTCGGCAGATTTCTCCATTACTCATCCAGAAATGAAGTTTGATAGGTGGTGTTGCGAATCCGGCTGCGCGCATAGTCACAATAATCAGGGTTAAGGTCGAAGCCTATGTAAACCCGATTGGTTTTATAGGCCGCAACTGCGGTGGAACCAGAGCCAACAAATGGATCCAACACAATGTCATTGGGCTTCGTAAGCAACCGTAAAAATTCTTCGACAACCTGAGTTGGATAGATTGCCGGATGCGGACAACTCTTCAACGATTCAACTGGCGTGGTCAACACATCGCGCTTCATGGGATGGCCATAAATCCGAATAATCGTGAAGCCGTTGCGCTCCATCTGAATTTTCCTGCCACCCTCTTGTCCGCCAAAGGGTTCAGAATGAAGCCCACGAATCTTCATGCGGAAGCCCTGAATTTCGCCGCGCTTGACTTCTTCGATTACCTGCTGCAAAGCCAGTCGCGCTTGATGTTTTTGCTCAGACAGCAATTCCGATTTTTCGATTAGCGCAAAGTACGATTTTCCCACTTTGTCACTTGCCTTGTTGCCACCGTTGGCTTTCACCGCTTCGTCTTTCAAAAATTCATCGAGGTAATAGGCATAATCATCTGTTTTTACGAAATGAAAAAACGGCTCGGTACTGCTCACTAGGCGTCTCTTAAATTGACGCGGCGTAGGGTTCGATTTGACCCAGGTAATGTTGTTCACCAGCCGGACTCCGCACTGCTCAGTTGCCGCGATGGCAAAACGATAGGGCATTAACAATAAGCTGCTGTCATCATATTTATCGCCAAGGTTAAAGACGATGTTTCCTGTCGTTTTCACGACGCGCACACATTCCTGAAAAATCGGTAAGAGGCTAGCCAGATACTCTGCCGGCAACTGTTCATTGCCCAAGCCAGCGCCATAGTCTCGTTGTTTGAAATAAGGCGGAGAGGTAATCACCAAGTCAACGCTTGCGTCGGGAATTTGTTTGAGCAATTCCGAGCTTTCGCCGCAAACAATTTCGTTCCAAAAAGGAAGCTTCCGTGTGTCCGTATATTCATTTGTGGCGATTTCTTTTTCTACCATAGTCATCTTCAGATCGCTTCAGAGTTTTTCCGAAACCGTTTTCGCTTGCATAAACAATAACAGATAATCGCGGCCACCGGCTTTCGAGTCGGTGCCTGACATATTGAAGCCGCCGAAGGGATGCACATCTACATACGCGCCGGTGCATTTGCGATTCAAATACAGATTGCCAACGTGAAAATCATAGCGCGCTTGCTCCAGGCGTTGGCGATGGTTGGAATAGAGTGCGCCGGTCAAACCGAATTGGGTGTTGTTGGCAATCGCCAACGCCGCAGCGAAATCTTTCGCCTTGAAGGTCGCCAGCACCGGGCCGAAAATCTCTTCCTGCGAGATGCGCGCCTGTGGATCAACTTCGCCTATCACCGTCGGTTGGATGAACCAGCCATTTTCCAAACCGGCAACGTGAGCGCCGCCGGTGAGCGTATGGCCTTCCCCTTTACCGACCTCTACATAATTCATGATGGATTCATAAGCGCTCTTGCTGGCTACTGGCCCCATCCAATTTTCCGGCTCTTTCACCTGCCCTACTTTGATTTTCGCGGCGCGCTCGGCGACCTGCTTGACCACTTCATCATAAACCGCTTCGACGACAACCAAGCGCGAGCAGGCCGAGCATTTCTGCCCGGAAAATCCGAAGGCCGAAGCGACCGCGCCCTCAATGGCCGCATTCAAATCTGCGGTTTCATCAATAATAATCGTGTCTTTGCCGCCCATTTCTGCGACCACGCGCTTAATCCACAATTGCCCTTCAGCGGTCTTCGCCGCGAGTTCATTGATGTGCAGGCCGACTTCTTTCGAGCCAGTAAAAGCGATAAAACGGGTGCGCGCATTGCCTACTAAATAATCGCCTATGCGTCCGCCGCTGCCGGGTACGAAATTCACGACGCCGGGCGGCAATCCCGCTTCCTCCAGAAGCTCTACGAATTTTGCCGCAATAATCGGGCTGTCGCTCGACGGCTTCAACACCACAGTGTTGCCGGTGACCACAGCAGCCAGCGTCATCCCCGCCATAATCGCCAACGGAAAATTCCACGGCGGCACTACGACGCCAACGCCTAGCGGTATGTAATAAAGATTGTTCTGCTCGCCCGGCATAGGCGTCAACGGTTGTTCCTGACTGTAACGAATCATCTCGCGTGCATAGAAATCGCTGAAGTCAATCGCCTCGGCAACATCGGCGTCGGCCTCCGCCCAGGACTTGCCGACTTCCAAAATCATCCACGCCGTCAACTCGGCTTTTTTCCGCCGCATTATGGCCGCGACTTTGAGCAGATAACGAGCGCGCACTTCGGGCGCTACACGCTTCCATTCGTGAAAAGTTTTCGTCGCTTCGTCCAAAGCTTTGTCGGCAAGGGCGATGTCGGCTTTGTGCACCAGACCGATGACTTCCGCGAAGTTCGAGGGGTTTGGCGAGGCCAGCATATCGCCCGTGGTGTAGCGTTTTCCCCCTATAATTACAGGGTATTCGCGGCCTAGCTGGGCTTCGGCCTGAGCGATGGCTTCGCGCAATATCGCAGCGTTGTGGTCATGGGAAAAATCGGTGAGCGGTTCATTAACAAATGGAGGTAGCATAGTTGGTTCCTTTTCGTAGCCTTGCGGGTAATCGAATATCAAAGAGTAAACAACGGTTCGAGGCAGCGTCAACCTGTGCGGCTGGATTTGGAAAAGTCCTGTTGCAAAAGCGCATTTCGATTATCCTACGAAAAAATTATCGTGTACGCTGTAGCTTCACACGGGGGAAATCATGGGAAAAAATTTTAAGCGAAGCATTATCGGAATGGCCTTGCTGTGCCTATTCGTGCTGCAACCTTCGACTATGCAGGCGACGCCAATTGCACAAGCGACGACGGCACAAGCTTCGGCAAAGGTAGCGCAGTTTTTGAAGCAGTCGGGTTACGAATACCGACAAGCCGGAGAGAATGTCTGGGTGCTGAAGTTGAGCAGCAATGCCTTGAAAAATTATGAAGCGTTGGTTGCCACTAACGAAGGCATAGTGGTAATCGCCGTGGTCATGGCAAATCGCAAAGATATGAAATCGTCTGAAGCCTTGCTGTTCAAGCTATTAAAAATCAATCACGAAAAAGATTTCATGAAGATTGGCTTTGACAATGATGACGATCTGTTTGTGCGAACCGAACAGAAGATTCGCAATCTTGATTTAGAAGAATTCAAGGCGCTCGTCGAACAGGTGATGGTCACCACCGATCTGGTCTTCACGGAAATCAAACCGGTGTTAATCAAATAGTCGAACCTTGAATAACCAACTGAGCAAACGTCATCAAACCATTTGAGTTTGTGTGAACGCTTCAGCGGCCCTATACGGGCGACCCTCTGTGGTCGCCTCTGTTGAAACTCACGAATATTTGAATCAATCGTCGTTGCTGGCAATCTATCCTTGCAGAAGAAGGGGCGACCACAGAAGGTCGCCCGTACAAGCCGTTTGCTCAATCTGGTCAAGGTAATCCTTCGCAATTCATATTTGATTTTCCCGCCCTTCTTCATTTCTGAACGCCGCGAGTCTTCGGCAAACTCACCAGATTGGCGATCAAGCGGTACGCGCCCGGCACGCCGTTGGGCAATTGCCGGAACCACGCATACGCCGTATAGACATACAAACCGCGCCCGTATTCGGCGATCACTTCACCGCCTTTTTTATCTGCTTCGCCTTGATCGTGACAAGCCATCAAAGGGATAAAATGCGAATCCCATTCGGTCAGAAAATACGCGCCGCGCTCCTGTCCCCAGCCAGCGAAATCGCGTTCGGTGATTTTATTCGGCGCGTTAAACAGCGGCTGCGATGGCGCAAGAATCGTCACCACAGCATTCTCGTCCGTCACACGCTCAAAGCCTCGTTCGGGCATCTTGATTGGAAAGGGCGCGAAGTTGCCTCTGGCATATTCGTTCTTGTTGTATTGCACAACCAAGGTGCCGCCGTTCTTCACATAATCGAGCAGGCGTTGATTATTGGCAACCACATCGGGGCGCACTTCATACACCCGTATGCCGGTGACGATGGTATCAAAACGGCTGAGGTCGCCGGTCGCCAATTCATTCGCATCAATGGTGTGAACCTGAACGCCTAGACGAGCGAGCGCATTGGCGAAATCATCGCCCGCGCCTTCGATCCAACCGACGTGTAAATTCGCCGCGACTTTTACATCAAGCGCTAAGGCGCGAACCGTTGAAGGACGATATAAAAAGCGCGGCTCGATATGCGTATAGCTCAACACCTGATCGCCTTGTTTGAATTCCCTGCCCTCAAGCGTTGCAACCGCCGTAAGATTTTTTTCTGCTTCCGTCGCATTCGGTGCAGCCTTAATTTTGAACGCGAAGGTGGCGCGTTCGCCTTCGCGCTGCAAAGTGAAATCCACAGATGCAGGCGTGACCGCCCAAGCCTTCGGCGCGTCGAGTTTCACGCGACCTTTCGCGCCGCTTTTGAGATTGTTGGTTAGCGAAACATTCACTTCGCGTTCCACAGGAGTTGTTGACAGCGGAACGACGATCAAATTCGGCGCAACATTGACCGCTACTGCCGGAGCGATTTTCAAATCTCGGCGGACTTCGCCCAACGCTTTATCGGCAAAACGATATTGCGCGGCTTTGTGGAGCGTAACTTCTTGCCCTGCGATTTCCATTTTGACTTCGGCAATGACCGTTGGCGGCGCTACTGGTTCAATGCCCGTGCCGCCGCTGCCCGGCACAAACATATCGCCTTTGCGGGGATTCTTGAGCCAATAAGGTTGCGTCGGCTCTTCGTCTTTAGCAACCGTGACGTTGAAATTCAATTGACCGGCGAGGCGGTTTTCATTGGGTTTTTGCGCGTTTTTCTGCGCTTCGACGAGCCAACCTTTGGGAGTCAGCAAAGTGGTTGGCGCGGCGGTTGCCGATTCCCTACCGTTTACAAAAACACTTACGCCAACTTTGAAGGTTTGACCGGGTGTGACGACTTCATCATCGCTCAGACAATCAATCACCACGCCTTCGGCTTGTGCCAGCGCCTCTTCAAAATCATGTTCTTTGATGTTCAAGAGAAAATCGGTGTCATAAAATTCGACTTCGCTCAAGCCGAAAGCGGCTAACGCAGCGCGTATCTGGCGGAGTTTCTTCAAGCCGCGAGCGATTATCGGCGTGAGGCTTGCCGTCGCTAACGGCTTGAACGCCTGCTCCGCTTCATCGGCGGCCTTTTGCACTTCGGCTAACTCCGGCTTCAATTTCGCCGCCGCCTTGCCAGCGAAATCGGCTATGCCGAGCAATGAAATGTCTATGCCATCGAAGAGGTCTTGCGGGTTGTCGTTCACGCCAACGGAGCTATCGGCGACTTGATAAAACGAATAGCGTGGCCCTTTCAATTCTATCGCGCCTTGATCTTGCGAGCGGTGCTGGCTGCGGCCTTGAATCGCTATTTCGTAATAGCTGCGACCTAACAACGCATCGTATGCGCCAGTGTTGATAGAGATGACGCCAGGTTCTTTCGAAGGTTCGGTGCGTGGTTGTTGAAAGTCGCCGGAGCGCAGAAAAAGTTTTTTCGCTTTCCAGGGCTTCAAGCCTTCGGCAAGCTGTTCAGGAAAACGCCGAGGATCAGCGGCATCACGATAGGCAATCGGTGTTAAGTAACCCGAAGCCTGATGATGACCATGTCCATCACTTGTGGTGCCTGTGAAGACTGGCACTATTACCAGCGGGCGAAAGGTGCGTATGACGCGCACCATGTCGCGCAGCAATTCTTCTTGAGGCCATTTCGTTAAAGCCTCGTCGCGGGATTTGCTGAAGCCGAAATCAAAAGCGCGAGTGAAGTATTGCGTCGCCCCGTCGAGGCGGCGCGCTGCCAGCAATTCTTCAGTGCGAATGACGCCCAGAGCTTCGTACAATTCCGCGCCAATCAAATTCTGGCCGCCATCGCCGCGAGTCAAAGCCAAATAAGCGGTACGCGCCTGTCGGCCACGCGCCATCGTCGCCAGCAAGCCGCTGTCTTCATCATCAGGATGCGCGCCAGTATGCAGGATGCTGGCAATAGTTCCCAAGCGCTTGATCGCCTGCCCTAGAGCTATCGCGCCTCTATCTTCGGCAGGCAGCGAATCCGCTTTGGCGCGCAGCGAGCGCATAGGCGCAAGCGAAAGCAAAGAGAAAACCAAATAGAGAGCGAGTATTTTTGCTGCAAAGCGATTCATCACGAAAGCGTCCTCCTCAAGGAATCAGGCTGGGCGAGCCATCACCCATTGAACGAAATAAGCAAACAACAAGTTACGACGGGCAAGCCCTGCGCTCCTCAACGATTAATCCGCGACCACCTTTTCAACTTGCGCTTTGTGAAACGGCCATTCGCCGCGTTTGGCCGAGCGTATGAAATAGATAATCAAACCGACGACGATTAACACCACGGCGTATTTAATCTCTTTCTGAAAATTCTGCCGCGAAATTAACACATAGACAAACCCCGCGAAGGCCAATAACGACGGCAACGGATAGAGCCACATCTTGAAGGGTCTGGGCATTTCAGGGCGGCGAATTCGCAGGACGATGACGCCGATGGTCTGCGCCAGAAATTGCACCAGTATGCGTATGACCACCAGCGCGGCAATTACATCGGCAAGCCGCAGCAGACAAAACAAGGTCGCCACGCCGCCCATAATCAACAGCGAGACGTAAGGAAATTTGTGTTTGGCATGAACGCGGGAAAAAATCTTGAAGTAGTTGCCGTCGAGCGCCGCCGCATACGGCACACGCGAATAGCCCAGCAATAACGAGAAGACCGAAGCAAAGGCTGTCCACATAATCAACACCGTGGCGATCACGCCAGCCCAATGCCCATACAGTCGCTCCATAAAAACTGAAACGATGTAGCGTCGCGCATCAAGATTTTCCGGCTTGGCGGTGTCGGCCAGTTCGCGCCAAGGGATAACGCCCAGTATGCTGATGTTCATCACTATATAGATCGCCGCGACTGCCAGGATGGAATAAATCACGGCGCGTGGAATCGTCCGCCCGGGGTCTTTGACTTCGCCGCCAAAAAAGCAGACGTTGTAATAACCCCAGTAATCATAGACCGAAATGAGCATCGCCGCGCCCAAGCCTGTGAAGAAAGCCGGTGAAAGTTTGAACGCCTCGGGCGGAAAATCGAACGCCTTGGCGCTGTCGAAATGCGTGACGCCAGAGACGATCACCCATAGCACGGTGAGAATCACCCCGACCCACAGGAAGCCCGACAGTTTGCTGATGATGGTGATGCGGCGATAGAGCAAGAAGACCGCGACGATGCAGGTTCCCATAGCCACAAAGGTTCCGGCGGTCAACAGGAAACTAGCCGACATGGTTCCCAGCACAGGGATTTGCAATTTGGTCTCGTGAACCGCGAAGGTGTTGCCCAGCACAGGCCATATGTAGCTGGCGTATTGCGACAATCCTATGCTGCCGGAGGCGATGGAGAGCGGGGCGCTGAAGGTCAATTGCCAGATAAATAAAAACGACATCAGGCGACCGAGTTTGTTGGCTCCATAAATTTCTCTGAGGTAACGATAAGAGCCGCCTGAACCGGGCATCGCCGCGCCCAATTCCGCCCACACCAAACCATCGCAGATCACCAACACCGCGCCGAATATCCAACCGAGCATGGCTTGCGGGCCGCCCATCGCGGCAATAATCAGCGGGATGGTGATGAAAGGGCCGACGCCTATCATATCAATCATGTTCAAAGTGGTGGCGCTTTTCAGCCCGACGCCGCGTATCAATTCCGTAGCAGACTCGTCGGCCAGCGCCACAGAATTCGCGGTCTCAGAAGTTGCTTCACTCCCCCCTGCCTCGTCGCCTTTGTCGTTTCTCAGCTTGTCCATTTTTTCCCTTATGAATCGGAGTCAATCGTTATTCCGCTTCTCTTGAATTTGAATTGCAGTCGGGTAAAACATTTGAAGTGTAATGCAAAAGTTGACAAAGAAAAAATCGGGTGACCGCTTTTGAAATGGAAAAAGCGGGAGAGAAACTCCCGCCTCATAGATTTACTTTGGCGATTCAGGCTTTGACGAATTATTGATTGATACGCAGATTAGGTTGTCCCTGACCGCCGGGAATATTCGTTCGCACCGGCGGGAGATAGATAAACACCCAATCTTCATACTTCGTCAAGCCATACAAGGCTCGCACGGTTGGGCCTTTGCGTCTGGGCGCAACGCCAACGATGGGCAGATTGCCGGTCTTGCCGCTGCTGAACAGATGCGCCAAGGGATCATTTGTGGTGTCGTCATCATCATCGTCATCATCGTCATCATCGTCGAGAGTCTGGCCGGGATTGGGGTGCGGTTGACCGACAGTGCCGCCGGAGGGTGGATTCGACGAACCGCCACTTCTGGTTGTACCGCTGGAGCCGCCGCTGCCGGTTGTGCCACTCGAACCGCCGCTTCCCGACTGCCCGAATCCTCCTATGGTTCCGGGTTTGCTCCCCGGCTTCACCAGTTGAATTCTGGCTGGTGGCCCGGCAATCACCATCCAGGTTTGCGGAATGATGCCGCCGGTCTCCGCCGCCCAAGCTTGCAGGAACGGCATAAGGCGCGGGTCACGCGCATAAACCGGCTCCCACTCCTCACCATCAAAAGGGTCGAGCGTCGCCGACGGGCGAACGAATTTGATCTCTTTCAAATTGATGGTGATGCCTTCCCTCAGCTTCTTCAATTCTTTCAAATATCCGTAAGCCGGAGGAACGCCCAAATTAATTGGCGTATTGAAATTCAAATGGCCGTTGTTATACCAGCGCACTATGCCTTCGGCCATCTGTTGGCCGCGATACATCAACTCGTCCTCTTTTTCGCGCTGCACAGACAATTGATAATTGGGCTGCACGGAAGAAGCCAGCACAATGCCCATAATCGCCAGCGCCAGAATTAAACTCAACAAGGCCCAGCCGCCTTCATTAGCCGCTTGTCGGCGCGGTTCTCCCTTCGTTGATGCAACAGGGCAGCGCGCTTGATCAGCAATTTTGCTCACCATAATTTACTACCGTCCTTTGTCTTGTAGAGGCACATTTTTTTTGATGTCAAATTGCGTGTGGGTCACCTCCACCGCCTGCGTGCTGATGGCATCAATGCGCCAGACGCCTTGAATCGTGCCGCCGACACGCAGGCGCACATACTCTTTGGTGTTATTGATTTCAAAAATCGCCTGATCGCCGAGCAGCCCGATGAACTTGAAAGGCGGTTCCGGCGCTGGCACTGCCACAAAGGTTTGCTGATTCGAGAAGAGATGCGTTTGATCGGAGCGCGACTTCACTTCGACGGTTGAATTGCGCGGCGAAGCATAATCGGCGGCCTTCATTTCGGTGGTCAGCGTCGTCTCGTTGACGCGATTGGTCGGCCTTTCGCTGCCGTCCATAAAAATAACCGCGTCGGCGGGAAAGGCTTTACCATAAATCGTCAAGGTGAACGAGCGCGGCGTCCCTGCAGTGGCGCTTTGCGGCGACACCCCTAACAGAGAAATCGGCGGCGGCGGTGTTGGCGGACCTGGCGGTGGTGGCGGCGGTACATAATATTCAAATATATTACCGCGAGGGCTGACCGTTGCATCGCCGCCCTTCGGGCTGTAACTGACATTCAGAGGCGTCATATCTTCGAGCATAGCCTTCATCGCCTCTTCCTGATTCATAGGCGCTGTGGTTTGATTAGCCGCTAATTTCTCGGCAGCCTCTGGAGTTTGAACCGTTGGCGCGCTCTTGGCATTCGCGGCGGGTTGATTGCGATTGGCTTGCAGTGAAGGTCTAGGCGTCGGGCCACTGAAATAGAATTGATAAGCCAGTATCAGCAGCAACAGTCCGCCCACAAAGGCCAGCATGATCGCTCGTTTTTTTTCCGGTGATGTCTTTGCCATCGCTGTTTCTTAATTCCCGTTCTGTGGATAAAAGTATGCGGTCAATTCAATTGCCAGGCTGATTCCGGAAACCACCGCTTGCCGACCTTTGCGCCCACCGCCTTCGGATTCCCGAATCGTCTGTATATTTAAGGCTTCTATGGTGATGAATTGTTTGTTGGCTTCCAGGTCGCTGATAAAGCCTCGGAGCTTGGCATAATCACCGGCAACCGTAAAACGAATTTTCAAATTCGGAAAGACGCTTTGCAGGTTGCTGTCCTTCTTCACTACCTTAGTGCCTTTCTTATCGCCTGCCAGTTGCGCTTCGGCTCTGTCCATACTCATATCTATGCCCGTAGTCAATTGCACACTGTGCTTTTTGGCAAGCGCGTTCAAATCATTGATCAGCGCGATGCGACCAACCGACAGCGGTCTCAGCCTTGAGCTTTTGAAAGTTTCCAGCGAAGCCAGCGCCTCTTTGCCCGCATCCACAGGCGCTTCAGGCGGTTTCCGACTCGCGGTCAGTAACTCTTTTTCGGTCTGCTTCAAGGTGTCCAGTTGTTTCTGTTGCAGACTCAACTCGGAACGCAGCGGACTGATCGCAGTCATGAAATAGGCGAAAGCAAAAATGCAAAACAATACCACCACGGTCGCAGCAATCAATTCCGCGACGCTCATGCCCAATAGCCGTGCGGCTTTTTTTCGTGGCGTCGCGTGAGCCGCAACGGCACGCTCTTTCACCTGTATAGCCATTAGTCGCCACCTCCGGGTTGATAAATCAGGTTGAACGAAAACGGCACATCGCCGCCTTCCAAAGGCGCTTGTTGTTGCGCCTGATCAACGCGGAAAAGGCCACCCGATTTTTCTAGATCGGCCATCATCTCGGTCATCTGTCCGGCGGTTTTTCCGGCAGCCGCCAGTTCGATGGCAATAGCTCCTGTCGCCAAGCCTTTGCTACCTTCGCCGATTTTTATGCTTAACAGGCGAACGTCTTTGGGGATGTGTTTTTCAATATCGCTCAACAGACCGTTCCAGGAAAAACTTTTGCGAGCGATCAGTAGCCGCGCCGAGGCCAGTTGATATTTTTGCTCGTCGGTCAACACCGTCTGCGGCGCGACCGCGACCGTGGCGGTCTTCTTTTCCTGCAACAGTTTTACGTTGGTCTGGGTGCTTTCAATTTGCTGGCGCGTGCTGTTGATAGCGGCAACCACGTCGGCTTTTTGATTGACCGTCCAGAAGGCGAAAATCAGGCCAACGGTGAACAGTATCGCCAAGCTGAACCAAAATAGTCGGCGATTGGTGTACGGTTGTCTGGATAGATTCAGATAATTTTGCATCGTGCTAAGGATAACCGAGAATTCTGTCGAACTGCAATAAACTTCCTCTGCGTCCGTCGCCACTGTTGGTCACGGATAAGGCACCATCAACCGTCGTCACGACCATAAAAATTTCGCTCAGATTGCCGCTACGGTCTCCACCGCTGTGCGGCGCAGGAAGCAGAACTTTATTGGCAACTTTCGAGGAAGGCAAACGCATCCAGTTTCAGGAAGTTCATTTAATTTCTGAGAACATCCACTACGCAAAAAGACCAGATGGGGCGAGGAGGCAAGAGATGAAACACTGTCCGGTTTGCACTTTGGATTACTCCGATGAATTTTCTTATTGCGAATTTGATGGCGCAATCCTGCAAACCGTCGCGGCGGAAGTTTCGGGTTTGAGCCGTTTCGCCCGCTTCAAGCTCAGTCGCAAGGCGCTTCGTCTAACCGCCTTTGCTGTGGTAATCGCACTGGTGTCGCTATTCATTTTTGCCAGAACCATTCCCACTCGCAAAACGTCAGCGCAGCGAATCACAGAAATCGCCGCCGTTGATTCCAGTCCCTATTTTCAAACTCCGCAGGCGGCTCAGGATTTTGTCGAAGCCAGCGAGAGCGCGGCTTCCGACGCTCAAGAAAAAGCCGCTCAACGCAACAGCGGAGCCGAGAAGCCCGGCGTAACTGTGACCTTGCCGGAAGCCAAACCAAGCAACCAAGCGCCGACCACAGAACCGCCGCAACCTTTGGGCGAAGCCGAAGCAGCCACCGTTCCAACGCCTGTGCGCTCGTCGAAAAATCCGCCAGCGTTGCCGCCAGCGCCGCCGACAACTCAACCGGCTACGCACTCCGCGCCGCGTGCTACCAAGCCGCAAGTTGCAACGAATCGCGCCAACCGCAACGACGAACTGGCCGAGCTTGCGCCTGCTGGCAATGGCGCGGTGAATCTGAATCTGGTGCGCCTGCGTTCGTTTCGCACCGATACCGGGGTGCGTTATGATTTGACCTTCAATATGCAGCAGCACGAAGGTCGAGTGGTGCGCTGGGAACGCTTGAATTTATTGACGCATTCGCAAAGCGGCATTTCGCATAGCGAAGTCGTGCCGTTTTATCAGCGGCTGGGGTCTAGCGGTTCTATGAGTTTCACGGTCAGCGTAGAGATGCGCGGCAGCAGCCAAGCCGATTGGCAGGGACGCATCACCTGCACCGGCGTCGGCACTGATGTTGAAGGGCGCTACGTCAAGACCAATTTCACGGCGCGGGTAAATCCGTAGCCTCAACAACGAATTCACTTCACCACGAAGTTCACGCCGGGCGTTTGCCTGGCGGCTTGGCGTGAGCAAGCCGCCAGGCAAAATCAACCACCAAAGTCGCGCCCAGTCACCAAGCCGCTTGGCTTCGCCAAAAATTCTCTTTCCCCTCGCCGCCAGTGGTGAACGACGATCTTCTAATTGTCATATAACGGATGGTTCTTCCCTTTTCGTTTTTTACAATTCCTCATCGGCGCATTATAGTTTTTCCTGTCTGACATTTTTCAGCCGAGGGCGATAATGAGCGAACACAAATTCACTAACCATTTAATTCACGAAACCAGTCCCTACCTGATTCAACACGCGCACAATCCTGTTGATTGGTATCCCTGGGGCGACGAGGCCTTAGAAAAATCGCGGCAAGAAGATAAACCGATACTGCTTTCAGTGGGCTATGCGGCCTGTCATTGGTGCCACGTCATGGAGGGTGAATCGTTCGAGAATGAAGCGATAGCGCAGGTCATGAATGAAAATTTCGTGTGCATCAAAGTTGACCGCGAAGAGCGCCCCGACATAGACGCAATTTATATGAATGCCGTGCAGATGTTGACCGGACATGGCGGTTGGCCGATGACGGTTTTTTTAACTCCTGATCTCAAACCGTATTATGGCGGCACCTATTTTCCGCCGGTTGATCGTCAAGGAATGCCCGGTTTTCCGCGTGTTTTGCTGGCTATGGCCGAAGCCTATCAAACCAAACGTGACGAGGTGACCAGCAGCGCCGACGCCATTACCGCTGAATTGCAGAAGACCAATCGCTTCACGCCCTCGGATGAAATATTGACCAGCGAAGTTTTCAATCAAGCGTATGCGGCGCTCTTGGCCGGGTTCGATAAAACTTATGGCGGCTTTGGTCGTGCGCCGAAATTTCCGCCTTCGATGGCGCTGATGTTTCTGTTGCGCTATGTGCAGCGCACCAACACGCCCGAAGCCCTGCACATGGTCGAGGTGACACTGCATCGCATGGCGAATGGCGGTATGTACGATCACTTGGGCGGTGGCTTTGCGCGCTATTCGGTAGATAATTACTGGCTGGTTCCGCACTTTGAAAAAATGTTGTATGACAACGCCCTGTTGGCGCGCGTTTATCTGCAAGCTTATCAGGCGACCAAACGTCCACTGTACCGCCGCGTTGCCGAAGAGATACTTGAATACGTTATGCGCGATTTGACCGACCGCGCCGGGGGCTTTTACTCATCCGAAGACGCCGACAGCGAAGGCGAAGAAGGCAAGTTTTACGTCTGGACCAAAGCTGAAGTGCTGGAGATTCTCGGCGGCGAAGACGGGGAAATCTTCTGCGAGTTTTACGACATCACCGAGACCGGCAATTTTGAACACGGCCAATCCATCCTCAACTCGCCGCATAACCTGGACAGTTTCGCCGAGCGCAAGAACCTGACTATCGAAGCCTTGAAGCAAATTTTAAGCGGCGGCAGAAAGAAGCTGTTTTATGTTCGTGAACATCGCCTACGTCCCTTACTGGACAACAAAATTCTCACCGCCTGGAATGGCTTGATGCTGACAGCATTTGCCGAAGCAGCGAATATTCTGGGGCGCGATGATTATCGCCTGGTGGCGCAACGCAACGCCGATTTTCTCTTGGCGAATTCATGCAAAGACGGGCGCTTGTTGAGAACCTGCAAAGACGGGCAGGCGAAACTGAATGGCTATGTCGAAGATTATGCGTTCCTCATAGAAGGATTGCTGGCGGTCTATGAAGCGACGTTTGAAGTGAAGTATTTCACCGCAGCGCGCACCCTTGCCGACACCATGATCGAACAATTCTGGGATGACCAGGAGCAAGGCTTCTTCTTCACATCGAAAGACCATGAAGCGTTGATTACGCGCACCAAAGATTATTTCGACAATGCCATTCCGTCGGGCAATTCGGTGGCGGCGCTGGCTTTGCAAAAAATCAGCCTGTTGACCGCCGACAGCAAATATCAAAGCTGCGCGCTAGCAATTTTGCGCGTGGCCCAACCGTTTCTGAGCCGTTATCCCAATGCCTTCGGCTTCATGCTCTGCGCTCTGGATTTTTATCTCTCCGAGCCTAAAGAGATTGCCATTATCGGCAGCCTTGAGGCGCATGAAGTGCGTTTATTCATCGAAGAAATTTATGCGCGCTTCCTCCCCAACAAAGTCCTTGCCGCCGCTGAAGCCAATGACTCGTCAGCCGGTGAAACCATAAAACTGCTGGCGGAAAAGTCTGCGATTGAGGATCAGCCGACGGTTTATGTGTGTCGCAACTATACCTGTCTGTCCCCCGTCAACACGCCTGCGGAGCTTGCCGAGAGATTAATCGAGTAGGGCAGGAGAAAGGTTCTTGCCCCGTTGCTATCGCGTCAAGATAACGCTACATTCTTTGCGGTTCTGGTCACAGCAAAAGAATCACAGGCAGTTGTCCAATAGAATAAATTCACCAGCTTTGCAGACTTTGACTCGTGCAGGTCTGTCCAATGCTTCTGAGTCAAATAACCATTCCGCATCAGGGAGACACGAATGAAAAAAACAACAATCCTCTCAATAGCCGTTCTACTCTGGTTTCTAAGCGCCGGCGCAGCCCTCGGCCTGACCCGACCCGCAGGCGAGGCTCCGGCGCAGGTGGTCGTAAAGATCACCGCGAAAAAATTCAAGTTCGAGCCTGGCAAAATCACCGTTCACCAAGGCGACCAGGTGAAACTCCTGGTCACCTCGGTTGACGTAGATCACGGCATCGGCCTCAGCGAATTTGGCATTGATCGAAAAGTGAAAAAGGGGACGACCGAAACCATCGAATTCGTCGCTGACAAAGAAGGCAAATTCACCTTCTTCTGTTCGGTCTTTTGTGGCGATGGTCACCCGGACATGGCTGGCGAATTAATCGTCACCAAAGCCGTGCGCGAATCGGCATCCGCTATGCAAGTTTCGTTTGACGCCGATGCGCCGGGCGTCGTCTATGTCGAAGCCAACGGCGAACGCTTACGCATAGACACCAACGCGAAAACTTTTGCCCGCGCCGACAGCGCCCGTCCCGCGCCGGTGGACAAAGCCGAAGCCACCACCTTGGCCAAAGACGACAGCAAGCCGCATTGGACGAGCGAGCCGTATGATTATCAACTGATCAATGTGCCTACGCCCAAGCGCGTGCCGCGCCACAGTTTGAACGTGCATTTTTCACATCGCTTTTCCGAAGCCATAAATCCTCAGACACAGAAGTTCAGCGACGTGGCAAAAGACCTTTTCGGCTTGGACAGCTTCTCGGTCTCCTCGCTCGGTTTTTCCTATGGCTTCACCGACCGTTTATATGGCAAGGTCTCGCGCTCACCGGTTTGTGATCGGCAAGGTTTATGTAAAACCATCGAACTCGGTTTCGGCTATCACTTGCTGGACCAAGCCGGGAAATCGCCTATCGCGCTGTCCATCTATAACAGCATAGAAGGCGACGACAACTTTACCGAGAATTACAACTATAATGTGCAGGTAATGATGGCGCGCAGCATCACCCAATACGTCAACGTCTTCTTTTCCCCCGCTATACATTTCAATGCCAACGGCAACAGTCGGTTTAATCCGAACCCTGTGCAATTTCCCGGCAACAGCAAGATCGTTGAAGATTTCCGCCTCGGTCAACACACCGGCTCTTTCGGCTTCGGCGTGAATGCGCGCATACGACCCAGCACCTCTCTGCTGTTTGAATTCACCCCGCGAGTCGGTTTCAAACTAGGCGAGGTGCTGGCCGAATTTCAAAACGGCAAGCTCCTCGGTTTCAAGAATCGCAGCGAACCGGAAATCGGCTTTGGCATAGAAAAACGCTTAGGCCGTCACGCCTTTGCGCTCACTTTTTCCAATACGCAAACGACCACCACGAGTCGCTACAATTCCAGCAACCTGGGTTTGCAGCCCAGCCGCTTCGTCATCGGCTTCAATATTTTCCGAAGACTTTTGTAAGCCCAAGGCTTGGCGGAATGGTTTGCAGATGCGCTTTCACCTGGCGGATGGCTTGACCCAAGCTCCCAGGTGAAGGCGCATCTGCAAACTTCGAGATCATTTCAAATACGCCGCCAGCAAGGTGGCAATTCCCAAAAACGAGGCGGCTCCAAAGACATCCGTGCAAGTCGTCACGAACACGGTAGAAGAAATTGCCGGATCAATGCCCAGACGTTTCAACCCCGTCGGAATCAATATACCGGCAAGTCCGGCGACCACTAAATTAATAAGCATTGCCATGCCTAACACAACCCCCAGCATCAATCTTTTCGAGGCGATGGCCACCACGACGACACTGATGATCCCGTTGATTAGGCCATTGCCGACGCCAACGAAAATCTCCTTTAAGGTTGCCCGACTCAAACTTGACGCTTGATTCATCGCCAAGCCGCGAACTACAACCGTGACGGTTTGGGTGGCGGCATTGCCGCCCATCCCCATCGGTATGGACATCAACGGAGAGAGAAAGGTCATTGAATCCAAGGTTCCTTGAAAGCGACTGATGACAAATGTAGCAATGAAAGCGGTGATTAGATTGACCACCAGCCAGGGCGCACGTAGGCGCAAAGAGCGGCTGGGTTTGGTGCCGATCTGTTCTTCGGCGGTGACTCCGGCCAGTGCCAACAAATCTTCGGCAACCTCTTCCTGCACCACGTCCAGCACATCATCAACGGTGACGATGCCTACGAGTTTGTCTTCTTCATCGCAAATCGGCAGCGCCAATAAATTGTACTCGGCCACCAGACGCGCCACTTCTTCCTGCTCGTCGTCGGTGCGTGCGCTGATGACCTCTGGTTCCATGACGCGTCTGAGTTGCGTAGTCGAAGGTGTGGTCAATAGCTTTCGCAAACTGACGACGCCAATCAGATGATTGCGCTTGTCCACCACATAAACATAAAAAATCATCTCCAGTTCATCGGAGCGCCTTTGCAAAGCGGCGATGGCTTCCGAGACCGTGACCTCTTCTTCAAGCGCGAAAAAATGCGGCGTCATAATACGCCCCGCAGTGCGCTCTTCGTGTTCCAACAACTCACGCACTTCGGCGGCGCTCTGCCTCTCCATCAAGGCCAACACCTGTTTCGCTTTTGCCTCTGGCAGACGCGAAGTCAACAAGGTCGCGTCATCGGCAGGCAGTTCGCTCAAGAGATGAGCGATCTGTTTCGGCTCGATTTTATCCAGCAAAGCGCTGCTGTCATCGCTGGCCATTTCGCTGATGACGCTGGCAATGTGCGCCGCTTCGCATTCTTCTTGAAGGATGAAAAACGCCTGCTGTCGTTCAAAACCACCGAGCGCCGAGATGATGCGAGCAACTTCTACTGGATAAGCTTTGGAAAAAATTTTTCCCACGGCTGAACGCGCATTACGATGCAATAACTTTCGCACCAAGGCTACGGAAATGCCCGGATTTCCTTTAGAAAGGGGTAGGTTTTTCGTTTCCGCCATGACCTTGCTACCTCTGCGTTGAAATATTTTCTTGAGTTGCGCTAGTTGCTTACGAGCTTCAACTCTACCTCAAAGCCTTGCGAATCAGGAAGATGTTGAGTCACAATTTCATCTAGTTAGGCGAGAAACTTTTTACCACCTTCCCGTAAGGCGGTTACAGTACAGACCGTAAGGAGGGATTGAAAGGAGATATTTTCTATGAGTACGCCTGGAGATGTGATCATTGAGGAGAAAACAGCCAAGAATGAAGATGTAACCATCAGAAAAATGGAGAACAAGGAGAGCCGCTCAAATACGACTTTTGATGATATAGCTTCGACGGTCAAAGATGTGGCATCGAAAACCGGAGAGGTGGTCAACAAAGCCACCGAGTCAATCAGCAAGGCGATTGAATCCGCCCTGTCATCCAGAGATCATGTGGTCATGGTTCGCGTCAACGATGAATCGCTGCGACGGCTCGATGCGCTGGTGCAATCGGGTATCTTCAAGAGCCGTTCGGAATCCGCCGCCTTTTTAATTGGGGAAGGCATCAAGGAGCAAGCCGCCTTGTTTGACAGCATCGCGCAAAAGATTGAAGAGATCGAGCGCCTGCGTTCCGAATTAAAAAGCATCGTTCACTCAGGCGAATAGTTCGTCATCATAGCCAAAGAGCCAATGCACATACGCAAGACTGGCATTGGAACAAAATAAAAGCCCGAATTATCGGTCATTTAATTGACCCGTAATCCGGGCTTTTGCCTGTTGGGGATTTCGGTTGCGGCGCAAAGCTTTCCGAGTATAATGCTTGGCTCTGTTACCAATCACTAACCTGTTCAGCGAGGTCGAAATATGTCGGAAGCCAGCAAGCCAGGTGAAAAAGTTCATCGTTATGTCTGCCCCGGATGCGGCGCAGAGTTGGTGTTCGAGCCGCAGGATGGCACGCTCACCTGCCCGTATTGCGGTCGCGCCGAAACCATACCGCAGAGCAGCGCGGAAATCGTCGAACGCTCGTATGAAGAGTATCTGCACGCTGCCGCAGGGCAACTGGCAACGCTGGCGGCCAATGCTTTAGAAGTCAAATGCAGCAGTTGCGGCGCGACCGTGACCTTCACGCCACCGGAAGTCGCCGGTGAATGTTCGTTCTGCGGCACTCCTATAGTCGCCCAGCCGCAAGCCGCCGATCCGTTGGTCGCGCCGGAAGCGATACTGCCGTTTTCCCTGTCGCGCCAACAGGCCGACGCCGCGATCAAACAATGGCTGTCGTCGCGTTGGTTTGCGCCCAATGCCTTGAAGAAGATGGCTTATCGGGAAGGCGTCAACGGTATATACCTGCCGCATTGGACCTATGATGCCAACACCCTCAGCTATTATCGCGGCGAGCGCGGCGAGCATTATTATGAAACCGAGTGGTATAACGAAACCGACGCGCAAGGCAACACCGTGCAAAAGACCAGACAGGTGCAGAGGACTCGTTGGTATGCGGCTTCTGGCGAAGTCGAGCGCTGGTTCGATGATCTGATTATCACGGCTACGAAATCGGTGAATAAAGCGCGCCTGCAAGCTCTGGGCGGTTGGGATTTGCAGAGCCTCAAACCGTATGACCCGGCGTTTCTGTCGGGCTTCAAAGCGCAACGCTATGAAGTGGAAATCGCCGAGGGCTTTGAAGAAGCCAAACACATGATGGCCGGAGTAATTGACAGCGATGTTCGTCGTGACATAGGCGGCGATGAACAACGAGTCCAGGAGATTCAAACGCATTATTCCGGCATCACCTTCAAACACATATTGCTGCCGATTTATCTGGGGGCGTACCGCTTCAATCAAAAAGTTTATCAAGTGATGGTGAACGCCCGCACCGGCGTCGTACAAGGCGAGCGACCTTATAGTTTCTGGAAAATATTTTTCTTCGTGTTGGCGATTATCGCCGTCATAGCGTTGATCGTCGTGCTGGCAAAATCGGGCAAATGATCGAACGCCTGAGAAGGCGAAAAGATGGGCAAGAAGCGCATCGCAAATTATTTTCTTTGGTCAGATTTGGTCGCGCCGCTGGCGCTTTGTATAATCGAATCGAGTGGGTTTGAAAGCCTTATAGCAAATTGCAGTTGAGTCCAATCTTGGCGTTACGTTACGCCTTTGCGAGAACCTCTCTCACGCAAAGCCCAAAGTAACGCCAAGCAAACCCGGAGCGAAAAGTCGAATCCATAGGGAAACGGCTATAAAAGAACGATGGGAGAATCTATGCAAGCGAGTTTTTTTCCAGCCGAATTGAAAGCGATAGCCGCCAAGGTTGAAGATGGCGAGCGCCTTTCGTTTGAAGATGGCGTGTCGCTATTTGCAAGCGCTGACTTGATCGCCCTTGGCGCGATGGCGAATCGAGTGCGTGAGCGAATGAACGGTGATTTTACCTTTTACAATGTCAATCGCCACCTGAACTATACCAACGTCTGTGTTTCCGATTGCGCCTTCTGCGGCTTCTATCGCCGCGTTCGTCACCCGGAAGCCTACGAATGGTCTGTAGAAGAATGTGTAGAGATTGCCGCCAGAGCTTATCAGGAAGGCGCTCGTGAATTGCATATCGTTGGCGGTCTGCATCCGCGCTTGCAATTCGATTATTACACTTCGTTGTTGAGCGAATTGAAACGCCATTTTCCCGATATGCACTTGAAAGCCTTTACTATGGTCGAGCTTGATCACCTGACGCGCATTTGTCGCTTGAGCGATGAAGAGGTGATTCAAGGACTGATTGCAGCAGGGCTGGATAGTTGCCCGGGTGGCGGCGCGGAGATTTTAGGTGAGCCGACGCGGAGTAAAATTTGCGCCCATAAAACTTCCGGGGAACGCTGGCTTGAGCTTTCCGAAAAAGTTCATGGTCAAGGCCTCAAGACCAACGCCACCATGCTCTATGGTCACATCGAATCCATCGAAGACCGTGTAGATCATCTGCTTCAACTCAGAACCTTGCAGGACAAGACCAAAGGCTTCATGTGTTTTATCCCGCTGGCCTTTCATCCACAGGGCACCGATCTGGCGCACCTTCCCGGCCCGTCGGCAATTGACAGCTTGAAAACCATAGCCGTCTCGCGTTTGCTTTTGGATAATGTCCCGCACATCAAAGCCTATTGGGTGATGCTGGGAAAAAATATCGCTCAAGTGGCGCTGCGTTTCGGAGCCGACGATTTGGATGGCACGATCAACGACGGCGGGACGTTGATGGAATCATATTTAGCGGAAGGCAATGAGAATCATCTGACTAAATCGGGCATTGAAGAATTGATTAAAGGCGCAGGCAGAATTCCCATTGAACGCGACACGCTTTATAATCCGATTCCCTTAGACCGCCGCCTTCCGCCATCGAAGGTGATCTCACAACCTTTGCCAATTCTGAATTAAAAGGCCGAAAGCCTCGAAGCTTGTTTAACCGTAAGACTTGAAGTAAAAGTAAACTTAAAGTAAAAAGAGAGATTCTTTGAAGGGGTAAAGAGTCTCTCTTTTTTTTACGGACAAAAGTGCTGGTAGCGGTTATGCCATCTTGCGACTTCACGATCAGCCTATTGGTTGTGCATGACGCCGCAACGGTTTAGCTGATATAGTAAATTTTAATTCAATGAAATGGAGGAAGGCATGGCCGATTCCTTGACGGCAAATCAATCATCAGCACCCAAGCAAGCCCGCAGCAAACAGACGAAAGAAAAGATCATTCAAGCGGCGATCTCCCTTATCCAACAGCGCGGTTACGAAAAGACGACCTCGAACGATATAGCCGCCGCCGCTGGCGTCAGCGTCGGTTCTTTTTATACCTATTTTCAAGACAAGCGCCAATTGCTGCTGGTCATCTTTGACCGCCTGGCCGACGAGATTTCCAAAAACATTTTCGAGAGCATAGGCCCTGAGCATCTCTTCGATTCCGATGTGCGCGCCAATATACGGCATTCGGTGGCCAGCGCTCTGGATGACAAAGGAATTTTTTTAGGCATACAGCGGGCGATCCACGAAATGGTGATGAAGGATGCGGAATTTGCCGAACGTCGCAAAGCGATTATGCAGCGCTCCATCTCCAAACTGCGCGAGTTGATTGCGCTGGCGAAGAAGGCCAATTTAACTTGGGAGGTTGAGCCGGACGCCGCTGCCTTTATCGTACATCGAGTGGTCTTTGATTTATCGCAGGACTACATCACAGGGTTTTGCGACTTCGATAAAGAGCGCGCCATAGACGCCCTAAGCGATATGATTCATCGCTATGTTTTCAAATCGAAAGCTTGAAGCGAAAAACCTAGCGCTCCCGTTGCTTTCGCGCATGACCTCAACATATTGCGTTGTACATCGCTATGGCATACAACCTTTAGAGAACCTTCGCGCCAAATCCCAGAGCGTCAAAAATATTCTGCATCGGAAATTCGGTTCCGGCGAAGCCCCGGACGAATCGCCTGCAACGATTAATCCCCGAACAAATCTTCTTGCAGTTCGGCGCTTAAAGCGGAGATGACGAGTCCTTCGCGGACATACATTTTGCAGGCCAGCGCGCCTTTGATTTCCCCGGCGTCGGCCTCATACCAGATTTGGCAATTCACACAATCGCCGTTCCAACAGTAGTCACCTACAGAAATAGTGTCGGTTTTCAGATATTGAAAGCCGCGCAGAATTTTGTTGTTTTCCGGCACTAGAGATTTCTGTTTGCAGACTTCAATTTCCACCAGTTTATCAAAGCTCTCAAAAAGTCCTTCGCGCCATTGCAAGTCGTCCACGTCACTTCTCCTGAGTAGGAACCTTCTACGTCACTCGGAACCTACCGATTGTTTATGAAGTTGGCCGGATGAAGGTAACCAACTCGACAGTTGTGTTTTGCTCAAAAGAAGAGAATTAACCCGCCATACAGAGTTGGGATTTGGCAAACCATTGAGCCAAGCCCTTATCCCGGCACTTTGATTATTCACCCTTTAGGAACCGCTTACCACCCCAGAGCCTCTCCTCGCTGATGATCCGTATTAAGTCCTCCACGTTGTAATCCTGTTCCGCCAGCGCGCCCATGAGGTAGTTAAACCGTGCGTCTGAATATCCTCGGCAGGCAAATCAAAGTCGTGTAGCAGTGGGAGGTCATGAGGCGGCCACATTGAACTAACGGAACCGGGGCGATAGAAGGTAAGCGTCAGGCTACGCCGCGAGGTGCGGCAGTTCTTACGGACACGCGAGACCGCGTGCCAAGAGTTTTCTGAACGCACCAGCACGACGGAACTGCCAACGAGGGGGGGATTTCGGCACAGATGTCTGCGGGATCGGCGGAGCGCAAAATGGTCAGGCAGCCGCCATCTTCTCGGCCCCAGAACGGATTGAAATAGATTACTTGGGTAACCAGTTTATCAGCTAGGTCAGGGTGCGGACCAAGACACGCCCCAGGCCCATAGTGGAAAACATTCGCCTCTATCGGCACGGCAGTTAAATCGCATCCGGTCAGCTTTGACATTACCTCGCGATATTCCGGCGAGAGAAAATCGTGCGCTAATTCTAACCACGCTGCGCTCAATTTTTCAGGATAAGCTATCGAGTTGGCTCCCATTGCAATCAGTGGGCGCGCCTCATATTCATAGTCTTTCTCGCCACCGTAGCCGCTAACGGTTTTGAACTGATCAGAGGGAAAAGAAGTGGCTAAGGCGGCTGCGTCTTGCGGTAAAAATAGGTTGCTGACCACGCCCCAAACAAACGGCTGAGTTTGCAACGGTTGTTTTGTGATTTGCGCGAAGTCTATCATCTACTGCCTCTATTTTCCCACCAAGCGTTTCATCTTTCGCATCAGGAACCGCAGCGGGGCTGTGACTTTCATTGACGGTGAATTATGGAGTAAAGCAATACGCTCATCCCGCACTACGATCTCCGTGTGCGCCTGTCTCAGCAGGGTAGCCAACTCGGTAATACGCCCCTGCGGCTCGGCGTTTTCGGCAGCCGACGGGTGAGGTATTGATTCCCGGCCCGTCGCAGCGCTCTCCAGCAGACCCGGCAGCGCTTGCCAGAAGCGGTTGACAGCCGGTTGTGTGTCGGTGGCTCCAGAAGTGATTTCGGCGGCGACGCGATCCCAGTGCGTGGCTAACTGATTGCGGGCGGCAAGGGCTAAAGGTTCGGGCAGGGTTTTTCCCAGGCGTTGCAGGAAATCATTGGAGTTCAGCGCACTCGCTTCCGGCAGAGGATAAATGGTCTCGAAGCCCGACAGTGCGGTGTATTTTCCGACGGAGAGGTCAGCCCCATAGAATACGGGTACGCCACACGCAAGCGCGGTGATCGCCAGATGATAGCTGTAACCGACGACCGCCGCCGCCTGACTAATGAACTCCGCCAGCAGCAGTGGATGCGGCCAGACGGGTAAGCGGACTTGCCCAGGCAGGTCATTGCCCAAAATCGCTTCGTGTTCGCCAAGTACAGGTGCCATAGGCAGCACCAGGAAACGAATATTTTTCAGCCGACGAGAATGCTGCTTGACGAAGCCCAGGAAGGAGCTTAGATAGCCAGTGGACTGGACGATGATGTAGGGATCGCTCAACCCGATGTCGTTTCGCAGGCGACGGAATTCGGCTGAGGGCTGTCGCTCATTAAGCAAACGGGAAATGCCAAAGCCGGTGTCAGGCATCACAGCGATTTGGTCGCGTTTGGCGAATCGAGCTAGCGCCGCCTGCGATGGCTCGTCGCGCACCGTTACGTAGCGACTGTTGGTAAGCGCCAATTCCATCAGCGGTTCAGCCCAAGCAGGAATGTCGTTGCAGTGCATACCCGGCGCACTCCAAATCAGTGGAATGCTGTGCTGCAAAGCGATTAAGGCGGGGGATAACCAGTAGCCTGTAGGGTGATGAATCATCGGTGTCGGCGAACCGTATCCGGGAGCGATGTCTTTGTCAAAGCGAACAATGAACCCGCCGCCAATGAGTATGGCGTCGAGCGTGGCAGCAATCTCTGGCAGTTGGGTCAACGAGGTGACTATATAGGGCCAGTCGGGTGTCGTTTTGGCATGGTAAGAGAATCGCCGAAGATTCACCTTGCCTAATCGTTCGCTCAATTCCTTCTCGGCGATCAGTGGGAAAAGCAGATCGCCATAGTTTTCGACATCGAAGGTGCCAAACAATCCGATCTGCCACTCATGGTCTTTCATTAGTGTTCCACTCTGCCGCATTTCTGAAAGGGGAATTAAGTTGAACTCAACTGCTGTAGAGCGAGCGCAAAGGTTCCGCTTGAGCAATCCGAGACGGTTGTGTTAGGTGACTACACAAATGATGGTCGCTCGTCTGATTCACCGTGAAACCATAACACAACCGAGTTTATTGCAAAAGCCACAGTCACCCTCATTGGCGATGCCGGGTGCGATGAAAAGTGGGACTCCCTCAAAAAAAACTTCCTTTTCCCAGCCCTGAAAGGGCGCTATTCAATAGCTTGGTGCAGCGCGCCAAGCAAGAGGCCGTCCCAAAGACCAGCCCTGCAAGGGCGCAATTGCTCTCCCGGTAGGACATTCGTTTTTTCAGGCCCAAAGACTAGCCCTGCAAGGGCGCAATACGGCCTCACGCGGTCAACGATGACGCCCTTTCAGGGCTGGAAATTACTGGCTCGTGCGTCCCCAGCCCGTTGGACTGGACTATTGAATAGCGCCCTTTCAGGGCTGCCAGCTCGCATGGGCGAAAACGGTTTATCAAACCATTGTCCGAAACTGAGTCTCACTTTTCATCGCACCCGGCCATGCCTTTCATCCTTCGGTAGTAGCTCAAAAGGGTGAGGGTGGTAGCCTCAACCTATGGTTACGATCACGATTAAATGCTGTCATTGCGGGAGTGAGAATCTGCTTCGCAACGGGCTGACCCGCAATGGCAAACAACGCTATCACGGTAAAGACTGCAACCGTAGCCGTCGTGACAATCCGCAGGCGCTGGGCTATAGCGAAGCCGAGCGTGAAGAGATTCTGCGCGCTTACGAAGAACGCTCTTCTCTGCGCGGCCTGACACGCACCTTCGGCGTGGCTCGCAACACCGTTAGCGGTTGGCTAAAAAAAAAGACTTGAGCTTGCCGCCCTTGACGCAGACATTGCGCCAGCCCGCGCCGGATGAGGCTGAACAAACGACCTTGGAATTGGATGAATTGTGGTCATTGGTGTTGAAAAAAACCAACAAACGCTGGGTTTGGATTGCCTTGTGTCGGCTGACTCGACAGGTTGTCGCCTATGTAATTGGCGACCGCAGTAAGGCCAGTTGCCGCAAGCTTTGGGAGCAGATTCCCGAAGCTTACCGCAGCGGCCATTGTTACAGCGATTTTTGGCAAGCCTATCAGCAGGTGATCCCCGATGAGCAACACACGGCAGTGGGCAAACAGAGTGGCCAGACGGCACACGTCGAGCGCTGGAACAATACCTTGCGGCAACGGCTGGCGCGGTTTGTGCGAAAGACTTTGTCATTCTCAAAATCCGAGGTGATGCACGAGATTGGTTTGCGCTGATTTCTTCATCGCTATAATCTCGCTTGCCTCACCAGATTGAACCACTACCCGGAGCTAAACTAGCGCAGTTGGTTGCTGGTCGATCCCTACTTTTTTCGCACTACCGCCATTGCTTGATAAGAAGCCACACTCTCTTCCTGCTCTGGCCTTCGCGTCGAGCCGTGCATCCTCTTGTCATTGCTGGCACGCTTTATTTCACAGGGATTAATGCCGGAGCATCCTTGTTCTTCACAAAAAAGACTAGAAACTTAGCTGGTTGAGAATCGCTCGCATTCTTTGAGACCGTATGGACATCATCGGGTGATTCATAAAACGTCTGGCCAGGTCCCAAAGTCACGGCTGCCCCGCCTTCGACCTGCATGATGATGGAACCTTCCAAGACATAGACGAAGGTGTGCGCGTTATGCCTGTGTTTGCTGGATGAAACGCCCGGCGGATACTCCACCGTGAGCATCACGGCTTCCTTGCTTGGCAAACCAGTCAACTCTCTGGTCATAAGCGGGGTAACCTTGGGGGTTTCAGCCATAGACGGAACCGCGAAAATGCACAAGATTCCCAGCAAAACCTTTTGCGTGGTGCTGCGATAGTTCATAAGGTTTCCTCCTTTTCAGTAGCGTAGTCGCAAAGATATGCTCATCAATGCACTTTCTTTTACTTGGCGTTGTCTTTTGCTGGGCTTTTCTCCAGTCTCAAGTCGTATTTGAAAGTTATCCGTACCACTGCCTCAATGGGCTGCCTTTGTTTCTCGCCTAACCGTCAATTGCCCCCATTGGAAAACCGCTTTTCAGGGTTTGGCCTTGCAGTATCGAACCTCTACATCGTTGTCAGAACCGATGATCAGAACATCACACAGCCCCACAAAGAGACCGCTTTCCACTACCCCCGGCAACAGTTTTAATCGCCTCTCTAGTTGGGCGACTTCATCTATACCAGCAAACCGACAATCCACGATGTAATTTCCGTTATCAGTCTCAAATGCCCGGTCGTGCCGTTCGCGGAGGCGTGGCTCACAGCCCAACGCGGCCAACAAACCGACGGTCTTCTTCCAAGCGAAAGGAAGAACTTCTACAGGCACCGCAAACCCTTCGCCTAAGCGAACAACCTGCTTGTGTGCATCTATCACAAAGATGCGTTGAGTAGCCGAAAGCGCGACCAACTTCTCGCGCGTCAAAGCGCCGCCACCGCCTTTGATCATGTGGAAATCAGGGTTCACCTCATCCGCCCCATCAATGGATACATCCAACTTTTCTATGTCATTGAGGGTGGTCAACGGAATGCCCAAATCTTGCGCGATCTTTTCGCTCTGTAAAGAGGTCGCCACACCTTGTATGCGTAGCCCTTGCTGAACCTTTGTTCCTAATGCTTGCAAGGCAAACCAAGTCGTTGACCCGGTTCCTAAGCCTACCAATTGGCCGTCACAAACAAATTCTACAGCTTTTTGCGCGGCGTGTTTTTTTATCGCATCTCGATTCTTTTCCATATCGAATGGCTTTGATTTTATTGAATGAACTTTCCCGAAACGATGACGACCGACGCACAACATAGCATTGAAATTCGAGTCTTTCAAATCCATTCAGCAAATGCGGGGAAAACTTGGCAGTGAAAACCGGCTCTGTTACACTTGCCAAGTGGAAACTTTATATAAAGGTTCAGGAGATTTTGATCATGAGCGTAATAATTTATACGAAGCCAGGTTGTCCACATTGCGCCAAAGCCAGGGAGTATTACACCCAAAAAGGCATAGCCTTTGATGATCGCAATGCTCAGGATAATCTGGAGTATCGCAAAGAGATGTTCGGCTTTTCTGATGGCGACCCGACGGTTCCGGTAATTGTCGAGAACGGAAAATTAAAACAGATAGGCTGGGAAGGGCGTGGCTGATCGGTTCATTGAACGTCGAACAGTTGGTTCGACCTTGACCCTGAAGTAGTTTTGACTTTGAGAATATCCGACACGGAGAGATAACTATGTCTATGGCTGCAAGTCCGACAGAATTCAAAGGCGCATTCAGCAAACAACTGACGGAGTTGCGTGAGTTGATAGATTGGCTATGGCAGGAACACGGGGTGTCTTATGTGAAAGCCGGCGATGATAAAGTTTATGCCTTCGGCGGCGAGCAACACATCGTGGTGATGGATGAATCGCGTTGGGATGGCTTGATTGAATTTATCACGCCCAAAGGCGGCATCACCATTAAACCGACAGAAGGCGGCAACTTTGACGTTTCAGGCGGCGACCTCGATGAAAAATCCATCAAAGAGATGTTCAAAGAGGGAATTGATTTTATCAAGCAATACTATGAAAGCCGCTATTGGAAAACCCCACAGGCGGCGAGTTGAGCGCCGCCACTTGGCCTATAAAGTTTTCGCTTGGCTCTCTCATAAATGATTTATGGCCACAACGATTCACATCGGCACGCAAGGGTGGAATTATGAGGGCTGGGTAGGCTCGTTTTATCCACACAAAACCTCATCAAAGGATATGCTCTCGCTCTATGCGAAGGTCTTTGATACGGTCGAAATTGACTCGACATTTTACGCCATTCCCGCCGAAAATTCAGTTCGAGGCTGGTACGATAGAACCCCTGTAGGATTCTCTTTTTCCGTCAAACTGCCTTCAGAGATCACGCACAAAAACCGCTTGCGAGATAGCCAAACCTGTCTGGAAAGCTTTTTGCAACGTATGCTTTTGTTGCGGGAAAAACTGGCTTGTATTTTAATCCAACTGCCGCCCGATTTTTCTCCCACAGAGATACAATCTTTACGAAAATTTCTAAAACTTCTGCCGGAAAACTTTCAATTTGCGATAGAGTTCCGCGACCCGAAGTGGTTCACAGAGGCTATGGTTTCCGAATTGCACGAAAACCATGTGGCGTTGACTTTAGCGGATGGGAAATGGGTCAGCAGGCAAGTTCTTTTTCAACTGGTAGAAAATCTGCAAGCGCCGTTCGTTTATACACGCTGGCTTGGCCCCAGGGAATTGACGGACTTCAGTCGAATCCAACTGGATCGCACCAAAGAGTTGGCGCAATGGTCAGAGGCTTTTCAAATTCTGGCGCAAAAGACCTCTACGATTTATGGCTATTTTAACAATCACTATCAAGGTCACTCACCGACCAGCAGCAACGATTTCAAGCGACTTCTAAATCTAAAAATAGTTGATCCAACTTCCTTGATCGTCCAGCCTTCGCTCTTCTCCTGACATCAAGTCCAGCTTGAACTCTTCTCCTAAATCACCTTAACTATTCCACGCAAATCAATCATTTAAATATGGTTTAACAATTTCACCTAAAAGCATCTGCGGCTCAGATTCTACTTCAACTGAAGTTCCAGATTCAAAGAAGCCGTATTTAATGCAGGATAAAGCTAGGAGTTTCTTGAACGTCGCCGAATATGCAACGCTAGTAATCGTGCCAACCTCTTTCCCCTTAGAAAATACTTTAGCGCCCGGCTTGATAGAACGATTTTCAGGGAAGGCCAGCAGGGATAATTTTTTACTGACGTGGCCTCTATAAGTCGCCATAGCTACAGCCTCCTGCCCTGTATAACACCCTTTGGTCATACTAACAACATTTTCAAGTCCAGACTCCAGCAACATATTACTTTCGTCAATATCTATGCCGTAAACCGGCAGGGCGGCCTCAAGGCGAAGAATATTTTGCGCCATCAAGCCATAAGGGAGAAGCTGATGATACTTGCCTTTCAGTAGAAGAAAATCCCAGACATCGGCAAGCGCAGATTGCTGAACCAATAGGTCATAGCCTTGCTCGCCGGTGCGTGAATGCTTCATCACCCATACTTTGGTGCCAGCCATTAAGGTTTCAACCCAATCGAATTCATTCAATTGCGGCACCGGCTCGAAGGAAGCTTCTTTCAACACCAGTAGAGAATTTTTTCCTTGTAGAGTTAACAGTTGGAACTGCTCCGACACATCTTCCACCTGAAAATCTCCTGCATAAGAAAAGGGGAAAACGTACTGCAAGACTTTTTCGTGAGTCTGCGGATCATTGACAATCAAGTAGCCATTCTCAAGCCCAAGAATAATGCAAAAAGCTCTCACCTTCCCGTGCCCTGTCAAAAAGGCTGCACGCATTTCCTTTCCTTGACGCAACGCTTTTACATCGTTGCTGACCAGCCCCTGCAAAAACGCTGTGGCCTCAGAACCGGTTATGCGTAAAGCACCAGCGAAGGTCAGATCACAGATGCCAACATTCTCTCTTACCTGTAGGGCTTCTTGATTGGGGTCTGTAAAGTTTAAGGGCATCTGCCAGCCAAAGAAATCGGCAAACTCGGCTCCCAACTCTTTCTCAACTTCAAATAATGCAGTTCTTTTGCTTAACTCTTCCATTTTTCCACCTTCTACTTCTTCTTCCCTTCTCTGGCAAAGTCACTAAATGTCGGCGCGCCGACGTTTACTAAGTTACTTCAAATGCCCGGGCTTAAACAACTAGATAAAAAGACTTACCAACAGCTAAAAAGGCTGCGGCGGCTGCCGACAAGCAAATTTCCGCTATAAATAGTAAAAGCCAAACCCATTAGCATAGCGTTTGGCATTTGGCTTTTTACTACCAAGCTGGAAGCATAGCTATTTTGACTTCTGCAATTCGGCTAGAGCGGCCAACACCTCTTCGCTGTGACCTGCAGGTTTTACGCCGATAAAAGCTTTGGCGATTTTCCCTTTCGGGTCAATAATGAAGGTGTTTCGCGCTGATAGCTTATTGCCGTTGTAATCCTTCAGGGAATCATACATCTCGGAGACTTTGGCATCAGTGTCAGCCAGCAGCTTGAAATTCAAGCCCTCTTTGGCGCAGAAGCTTTTATGGGAGTCCACACTGTCTATGCTGACGCCCAAGATTACCGCTTTGGCTTTTTCATAGCTGGCAATATCCCTTTGAAAGTTCTTCGCTTCAACCGTACAACCGGAGGTAAAATCTTTCGGGTAGAAATATAAGACCACCCATTTGCCACGAAAATCCTTGAGATTAACGGACTTGCCCTCCTGACTCATCAGTTGGAATTGCGGTGCCGGTTTGCCTGTCTCTGGCGGTGCTGCCGTGACCAAGATAAACATCAAAGCCACTAAAAAGACGCTGGCAAAAACCCCGAGAAAATTTCTATTTCGCATATGTACTCCTATTACAAATGGGGAAGAACGATAAGGTGAAGCTTACTGCCCCCATCAATTTATCGGCCAAAGGCCGGAAAGTATTGAGATGCCGCCATCAAAAACAGCATAGGGATGGAAAGCCAGAAATTCATACGCGAAGCCAGAAATGCCTGTCTTGCGAGTTTGGCGCTTTCAGCCGGTATAGCAGTTCCCTGCTCTGCATTATTGTAGGTCCAAGCGATAATGCGTTTTTGATTCGGCCAGATTACTCCCCATACATTGAGAAGCATAATGATGCCCAAGGCTCCGCCTATGCCGATTGAAAAGACTCTATTGTTACTTGCATAGCTGACGAAATGGCCATTGACGTGGAAGGACAAAGAGGAATCCAACCATTTGACGATAGCTATCGCCATCAAGGTAAAAACTACTCCCATAATTGCTGCGACCGTCCAGCCGTTGTCAACTTTCCGCACGACAAAAAAGCCTATGGTAAACGCTAACACCAAAATCACAAGCCATACTAACAGTATCATCCAAGTATTGGCATGAGAACTTGAGCCTAGCTTGGCAAGCCCTTCATTAGCATCTCGCACATTTGGTGACAACATATACATGGCATAGTAGGTAAGTCCGACCAGAACCGTAATCACTGCCCCCCAGCGAAACCACCAGAGAACGCGGGGCATCAATTGAGGAATCACCTTGCCTTTGGTTGGCCCATCCAGCACCTTCATTAAATTCACATTAACCAGATTGAAGAAGTACAGCATTCCGATCCAAGTGATGCCGGCAAGAAAATGTAACCACATGAGCAGTATCTGCACATAAGGTTGGGGATGGTCGGGCAAATGGAACAGCGTTGATTTTGATTCCTGTGCTGCCTGAATCAAAAGTAGCGGGAGGTCAAAATTTGACATGGCTAACATACACTCTCCTTTTATTGGCTTTTTAGCTGGTTAGAAAAGTTACCGACTACTTCCATTCGATTGGTCAGAAGTCGCAACTTCGACTCCTGGGCAACTCGAAATAGTGCCTTCAAGATTCAAGGCGAATGCAATAGGAAACATCCTATCGAAATAAAGAAATGCAATGATTGAATTGGAAGTTAATGAGGGTTATACAGCTACGCTACACAGCCTGGCAACTAACAACAAAAATCATAGTTGCAAGGATGCGAATTAACTGCATAACCCCTGAATGCAAATTGGTAAAACTATCAGTCGAAAAAGCCTAATGCTGGGCTTTACGTATTTACTCTAGGTTCAAGTATCACTGGAACCGATCAGCCAATTCCCTGCTCTTGGTTAAACAGAGAATGAACTGCCACAGCCACAACTGCCGGTCGCGTTGGGATTGTTGAAGGTGAAACCGGAACCCATAACCGAGTTCACATAGTCCACTTGAACTCCTTCCAAATACTGTCTTGAAAATTTATCAACGAAAATTTTCAAGCCGCTCTGCTCAAGAATATCATCGCCCTGACGAGGACTATCTTCAATCTGCATAGAATAAGAAAACCCGCTGCATCCGCCCGGCACGACGCGAATACGTAAACCGGCTTCGCTGCCTGCGCTTTCCGATTCCATAAATTTTCGTACTTCATTCACAGCGGCGTCGGTCAGCAATATCTCTGTTTGTACTGTTGCGCTCATTTATCATCCCTCTTTATGTTAAAAGTTTAATCTCCAGAAAGGTGTCAACCTTCCACTTGCGGTAATGCCTATACCGTTAGTCGTGATTATAATCACGACACAGATGCTTTTCAACAAAAGTAATCATTAAACGGTAAAGCTGTCGCCGCGACCATCGCCCATATTAATAATTGGCAAACTCGCTTCAACCAGAGCCGCACGGGCGACCTTCGCCGCAACCTTCGCCGCAATCTCGCGTATGGCTTCGGCCTGCACACTATCTGATGATCCTATAATGATAGGCAATCCGGCATCGCCTCCTTCTCTTACGCTAGAGGAAAGCGGTATCTGCCCCAGCAAACTGGTCTTGAATTTTCTGGCCAGTTCTTCGCCACCACCGGAACCGAAAATATGATGCCTCTCTGAACAATTCGCGCAAATGAAGTAGCTCATATTTTCGACAATGCCGAACACAGGTATATGAACCTGCTCAAACATATTCAAAGCTTTGCGGACATCTGCCATAGCCACCTCTTGCGGCGTGGTCACCAGCACTGCGCCCTGCACGGGAACCAGTTGTGCCAAACTTAACTGCGCGTCGCCCGTTCCCGGCGGCATATCCACGATCAAGTAATCGAGTTCCCCCCACAGCACGTCATACAAAAACTGACGCACCGCTGTATGCAGCATAGGCCCACGCCAGATAACAGGTTTATCGCCTCGGTTTAAAAACCCTACGGACATGATTTTCACGCCATAGGCTTCCAGCGGCAATAATTTCTGCTCTTGAACCATTGGGTCTTGATCTATGCCCATCATGATGGGAACATTTGGCCCATAAACATCGGTGTCCAGCAGTCCGACTTTCGCGCCCCATTGCGCCAAGGCTACCGCCAGATTGACGGCAACGGTGGATTTTCCTACGCCTCCTTTTCCCGAACTGATGGCGACAATATTTTTCACACCGGGAACCGCCTGTTTGTCGCTCGCGCCTTTGCCGTTGGGGATTTCGACAGTAGTAAAAATTTCCGCCTCACTCAGCGGGTTCAATATTTTCACAGCGTTGGCAACCGCTTCCTCAAGCTCTTTTCTTACCGACGGATCAGGGGAGGGTAGAACCACAGTGATTTTTATGGTGTCGCCAAAAACCTGAACATCGTGGACTAAATTGAGCGCTACGATATTTTTTTCAAGGGCTGGATACAGAATTGATTTCAAGGCCGCCAGAATGCTCTCTCGATTTATCATTGCCATTGGACTAATCTCTACTTATTGAAAAGTGCTCGGAAATGAATGTCTAATGAAAAAAGCCTGCTGCTTCATTCATCCGATGGAAACTAAATAGGTATGCTAGTTCTGCACACCGGCTTTGTCAATTTTGCCTTTCATTGGTTATAACTATTTCGGGCGCGAAACCCTGAACAAGAACTCACGGAAAGGAAACGACCTCAATGTCTGACCTAAGCGATAAAAGCACAAAGTACCTGCTACAAGTTCAACATGAACTGGCACGTTATGAACATCCTTTATTTGAATGGACGGCCATCTCAGTTGCCAGCGGCGTTGATGTGTTTGTTTACCTGAAGCAGAAAGGACTACACGATGACGCCTATAAATTTCACCTTGCGCCTCGTGAATTAGAAGCCAGAGCTTTCGCCTGGGACTTCCAAAGACAACTCTATAATTACCTTCATGATTACTTAATCGAAATGTTTACGCGAAGTCCGCAAATACTGGAATATTGAAATTTAACATTAAAGATTTTACTTCTATTAATTCACTTGAAGTCAGGCACGAGGATGAAACTTCTTATAAATTTCTTTAAGTCTCTCGTTGGTAATATGAGTGTAAATCTGGGTTGTCGAAATATCACTATGTCCTAGCATCATCTGCACGGAACGCAAATCCGCGCCGTTTTCCAGTAGATGTGTAGCAAAACTATGCCGCAAAAGATGCGGCGTGATGTGGCCGATTTTGGCTTTCTCTCCGTAGCCAACAATGATCTTCCAGAACAAGGAACGGGAGAGCGGTTGCCCTTTTGAATTGATGAAGAGATGCGGACTGCTCTTCTTCTGTAAAACTTGACTGCGTACCGGCAGATATTTTTTTACCCATTCGATTGCGCTTTTGCCCACAGGCACAGTGCGTTCTTTACTGCCCTTCCCCAAGGTCGTCAAAATACCAACTTCCAAATTAATATCACTCACTTTCAAAGCCACCAACTCTGAAACTCTCACCCCCGTAGCATACAACACTTCGAGCATGGCTTTATCTCGTAACCCCGTTGGCGTGTCGGTGTCAGGGCTGTTCAATAAGCATTCGACTTCTTCAGCAATGAGAAACTTCGGCAAAGATTGCCACGATTTCGGGGTTTCTATATTGGCGCTGGGATCGCGTTTTAAGAAGCCGTCGAGCAATAAGAATTTATACAAATTCCGAACCGTCACCAAGGTTCTGCCGATGCTTCGGGCTTCAAGTCCAGAATGGTGCAGGTGCTGTATGAAATCCTTTATATCATCGCGCTCAAGCGAGAGTAAATCTTTGTCGCGCTCCTGAGCGAACTTCATCAGCTTTGTCAGATCAGCTTGATAGGCGGTCAAGGTGTTCACCGACAGCCCTTTTTCCACGCGCAGATAGCTTAAAAATCGTTTCTCTATATCAGGCATTTCTTCTCAGACTCCTTGTCAAGGTTGACTGAATCCTGCACTCTTTGTTACCAATAGAGATTAAACTAGAAGTGCGGTTCTTTTGTTAAGCCGGAATTTCACTCGAAGCCTCTTTTTATTTATTGGTTTGGCCATTATTTGAGCAAACACTGACAGAGATAGGCACATGAAATTAGCTGAAGTAGCCAACAGGCTCTCCTGCACATTGGAAGGCGATGGCAATATAGAAATCCACGGCGTCGCCACACTGGAAGATGCCTGTGCAGGCCAACTAAGCTTTCTCACCAATGTCAAATATCACAATGAAGCCAAAAAGACTCTGGCCTCGGCTCTTATTGTTGATAGCCAATCCCCCTCCTTCGGGAAAGCCGTGCTGCGGCATCACAACCCTTATCTCATCTTTGCGAAATCTCTTAACCTTTTTTACCCAGCGATGCCACTTTCGCCAAGCATCCATCCGTCTGCCCTCATAGCCTCTACCACAACGCTTGGTGAAGGAGTTTCTATAGGCGCATACACGGTCATAGGCGAACGGGTTAGCCTTGGCAATCGCGTTGTCATCGAGTCTAATTGTGTAATTCAGGAGGGCGTTCACCTCGGCGACGATACCCAAATTCATTCGGGTAGTGTGATCGGCAAAGGCTCAATCATCGGCAGACATTGTGTCATCCAGAGCAATTCCGTCATCGGCTCGGACGGTTTCGGCTATGCCAAAAATGATGACGGCTCGTGGTATAAAATCCGTCAAACCGGAATTGTCATACTGGAAGATGAAGTGGAAGTCGGCGCGAATACCACGATTGATCGCGCCACTTTAGGTGAGACGCGAATCTGCAAAGGGGTTAAGATAGACAATCTGGTGCAAATCGGCCACGGCGCGCTTATCAATCAGCACAGCTTGATCTGCGCTCAGGTGGGAATGGCTGGCTCAACGACCATAGGAAAAAATGTCATATTAGCAGGACAAGTTGGAGTCGCCGGTCACTTGACCATAGGCGACAACGTAGTGGCAACTCCACAAACCGGTATTGCCAATTCGGTGGCAGCCAATCAAATCATTTCAGGTGCTCCATCAATGGATCACAAAATATGGATGAAGTCTTCTTCGGTAATCACGCGGTTGCCGGAACTCTTAAAAACGCTTCGCAGAATTGAGAAGCGCGTGGCACAGATTGAGCAAACATCTCAAGTAAAACTCTAATTTCTTCAAGGAGTCTAAAACTTTTACTACAACAGTTTAAAACAAAATAATGAATGTAAAAATCGAACATAAATCGTCTCAGGAAACTGGTAAATATGAAGCCATTATCGAAAAGGCTTTAAACATCATTCCCAGCGAACATCTTCGCGGTTTAACCAAAGTGGTTTTTGTAGATCAAATTACCGAACCGCGTATATCTCAGGCTCAACGAGAGACCTTGCCAGCCCTTTATCACCCCAGAATGGGCGGACAAATGGCTTGGGCAGAAATCGCTATGGCGGTAGTAAAACCCAAAAAGCGATTCCCACAAAATCTCTTCGTGCGAATGACGATGAAGACGAATCTGGCGCAGGTAGTGTTTTCGCTGGCGGCGCAGCATTACTATTTCACTCTTGCCAAAGGCATCAAGAAAAACCAATTGGAAACGGCGTGTCGCCTATACACGGAAAAATCATTTGAGAAGTGGCGCGAGCAAGAGGGTGGATGGCGGGTGAAACTGCTAAAACCTTTCCGACCTTATCTGGACAAATTCGCCAAGAAACTGGCTTCAAAATATAAAGCAGAACTCGAAAAACAGAAAAGCGTGAAGTAACAAAGAAGCGCCGAGGCAAGTCACCAAACGATATTCTGCGGCTTAACCCAGATGATACGAACGACTTCTTGAGCCTATTCCGTCAGGCTAGACAACGTCTCGTTCAAAGCGGCTTGCACTTCATCGCTACTGACCTTGCTCTTTTTGAAGGTAAGCACCAAATTAAAGGCTCTTCCCTTCCCTGCATACTTATAGACATAACTTCTCGCCTTGACCGGGACCCCCATCTTCTCCTTGCGAGCGACACGCGCTTCGTCTCTGGTCAACCCACCCGAAGCAATACGACTGACGAAGTCCGTCATATCCTCAACTGTCGGCTGCCTAACCACCTGCAAAAGCGTGGATTTAGAGGAAATGTCGGCGCGCCGACATAGGTCTCGAATCTCACCGGGAATCGCCGACAAGGCCAAGGATTCGGTGATCGAAGTACGTGATTTGCCGATTTTCTTGGCAATCTCTTCGTGAGTATAGCCAAACTTTTCCGCCAAGGCTTTATAGCCGTCAGCCTCTTCGAAGCAGTTCAAATCCTTCCGTTGGAGGTTTTCAATCAAAGAGATTTCAGCCACCGCACGGTCGTCAACATCCATCTCTATGCAAGGCAATTCGGTCAGACCAACTTCCAGGCTTGCCCTGTAGCGCCGTTCACCGCTGATAATCATGAAGCGCCCGACTTCACTGGGGCGCACCAAAAGAGGTTCTAATACCCCTTTCTCCCGTATGGATAAAACCAATTCCGAGAGATCACCGATTTCAACTCGCGGTTGATTGGGATTGGGCGCAAGGTTATCTATAGGAATCATCCGTCCAATAGGCGCTCCGGCGCTGCGATTGGTTAAGGCTTCGACATAATGGGTATCGTGACGTAATTTGAAATTTGTAGGTAACCCTCTTTTAGACACGTTGTATAACCTCCTGACACAAACTGGCGTACTCCGTAGCGCCGCTGGAGTTGGGCGCAAAACTAAAAATAGACTCTTTGTAAGCCGGGCTTTCTTCCAAACGCACAGACTTGCTGATCGTGGTGTGAAACACCTTTTCACCAAATACACTTTTAATTTGGTCGTTGATATCCTTACCTAAAGTAGTTCTTTTATCATTCAAGGTTATCAAGACCCCTAACACTTGAAGATTTGGATTAGGTCGAGCTTTGATTTTCTCAACGGTTTCAAGAAGATCATCCGTTCCTTCTAAAGCAAAATATGAAGGTTGTATGGTGATGATCAAATAGTTTGAGGCCACCAGAGCATTGACAGTTATCAATCCTAGGGTTGGGGGCGTATCTATGATAATAAAATCATAGCGTTTAGAAACTCCCTCAATTCTATCTTTTAATCGAAAAGGAGCGTCGAACTCGCCAATCAATTTGCTCTCAATCTTCGCCAAGTTAATGCGGGCTGGCACAATTTCGAGGTCAGGAACCGAGGTTTTATAGATGACATCTTCATATAGTACCTCCGGTTCGGTCAGCAATTCGTAAATGGATTTGCCTATGACCTCCTGTTTGAGAAACGTAATGGAACTGTTTCCCTGCGGGTCTATATCAATTAAAAGAACCTTTTTTCCGGCCAAGGCCAGAGCGGCTGCTAAATTGATGGCTGTGGTTGTCTTCCCTACTCCGCCTTTTTGATTAGCTATAGAAATAACCATCCTGCCAATTCCTCCAACGTTCAAGGGCTTTTGCATCCTAATCGGTCGCAATTTCTTCTGTCAAGCGAGGCGTCAAGCGGTTATCCTACAAAATTCACTTTCATTGTAGAAAATAGGCCAAATTGCAGGTTTTTATTTTTGGACTTTGCCGGTCGTTTGTGATTTAATTTTGAACGCAGTAGAAAGGAATTGTGATGGAAATCGAGATGAAGATTCGTGGTTTAATGATGGACCCGGCAGCCAATACGCCCATAATTATTCTCAAGGACATCAACGGCGAGGCCATGTTACCGATTTGGGTAGGAGCTTTTGAAGCGAATGCCATCGCCTTAGAGATTGAAAAACTGCCTTCGCAACGTCCCATGACGCACGATCTGATTAAGAATATTATTATGGAATTCGGGGCGACGGTCAGACGGATTATCATCACCGATTTAATTGATAATACTTTTTTTTCAGTGATCGAATTAATTAAAAATGGCGAAGTCATCTTGATTGATTCGCGGCCAAGCGATGCGATTGCTCTGGCTATGCGTGCCGATTGCCCGATCTATGTCAATGAAGAGGTCATCAATAATTCCGCCTCCTCAATCATTGAAGAAGTGGCTTCACAAGATGACGATGATGATTGGCCTGATGATCTGTTAGATGACGCCAGTGATTACAAAATGTAAGTCACCGCTTCTGCAATTTTCACTTTTCGTTTTTGTAGCAACAACCTTGAACTAACACAACCAAACCTATAAGGAGGCTTTATGGCATCTTTTAATAAAATCACCATTGTCGGTTATCTAGGGCGCGACCCGGAAATCCGCTACACTTCGGACGGCACACCGGTCTGTAGTTTTACGGTGGCCACTACCGAGCGCAAAAAGGATAAAGCAGGCGATTTCCAAGATATAACCACCTGGTTTCGCATCACCACTTGGCGTCGGCTGGCTGAAATCGCCAATCAGTATCTTAGCAAAGGCAAACAGGTTTATATCGAAGGTAAGCTATCGCAGTCCGAGTATAAGGATAGAGATGGTAACACGAGAACGACACTAGAAGTTCAATGCAGCGACTTGCAGTTTATTGGCGCAAGAGGCGGCGACGAGAGTTTCGCACCCAGAGAAGAGAAACCTGCTGGCAGCAGAGAAAGCGCACCGCCGGAAATGCCCGGCAATCTCTCGGACGACGATATACCGTTTTAATTTCACTCTAACCAAAAAGTTTATTCACCTTGAGCAATAAACTTTTTGGTTAAGCCCAACTCTTTGATCTTGTGTTGCAGGCTTTGGCGGTGCATCTTCAAAAGGGCGGCGGCTTGTGTGATATTGCCGGAAGTTTGCTCTAAACAACGCTCAATATACGAGCGCTCAAAGGCTCTTTTTGCCTCTTGAAACTCCAACGCAAATAAAGAATCAGTCGCAGAGGATGCGCTTTCTTTAGTTCTTTGAGTTTTGCTTTTAGATAATATTTCTTGAGGTAAATCTTTTAAAGTAATCTCTTCACCTTCGGCCAGGACAACGGCGCGCTCCAAGCAATTTTTCAGTTGTCTGACATTGCCAGGCCAGTCATATTGTAGAAGCAGATTCAGCGCTGGTGACGAAATAGCTGAGGCCTTGCGCTTGTACAGCAGCGCGTAATTGGCGCAAAAGGATTGCGCCAGATAAGCAATATCATCTCTTCTGTCACGCAGCGCAGGCAGTTCGATAGAGACCACGCATAATCTGAAATAGAGGTCGGCGCGAAATTGTTGCGCGGCTACTTCCTGCTCTAAATTCTTGTTCGTAGCGCTGATGATACGCACATCAGTTGCGAGAGTTTCGTTACTGCCCAGGCGTTGAAATTTGCGCTCTTCAATGACTCGCAAAATCTTGGCTTGGGTGACCAGACTCATATCTCCTATCTCATCTAAAAAGAACGTCCCTTGATGCGCCGCTTCAAACTTGCCCAGGCGACGATTTCCAGCGCCGGTAAAGGCACCTTTTTCGTGGCCGAATAGCTCCGACTCGATCAATTGCTCAGGCATAGCGGCACAGTTGATGGCAACAAAAGCCCCTTCCCTTTCCTGGCTTCTCGCATGAATTTCCCTCGCTACCAGTTCTTTTCCGGTTCCTGATTCGCCGGTAATCATCACGCTGGCTCTGGTCTGAGCGACCTTTTCAATTAACGAATAGACACGTTTCATCGTAGGCGATTTGCCAATCAAGTCGCCAAAAGTCTCAGCCTCTGCCAGTCGCTCCTTCAAGCGTCTATTCTCTTGTCGCAGTGCAAAAGCCTCGGCAGCGTTTTGCACGGTGATTCTGAGTTCATCCACATCGAAGGGTTTTGCCAGATAGTTATATGCGCCCTTTTGGATAGCCTCAACTGCAAGGCGCTCCGAGCCATGTGCCGTCACAATAATCACTAGAGGCGCAAACGCTTTGGCAACCAAAGTCGGCAGATAGTCCAGCCCAGATTCAGCCGTCAGTTTCACATCCAGCAAAACGACCTGCGGTTTCTCCCGCTCCACCAGCTTCTCGGCGCTGGAAATGGAGTCAGCCTCCAAGATCGTGAAGCCGGATTTTTCAAGCGACCGTTTCATGCCATAACGCGCCGCATATTCATCATCAACGATTAAGATTGTTCGGTTCATCAAAGCCATTATATTTGTCCAGAAGATGAGTGCCAAAGGTGAATCCCTGCCATTCAGCCCTCTCCTCCTTTATAGCATCAATCCCAAATGGGATTTAGAGCTTGTTCCAGATCGAAGAACCAGTAATCAAGCAGGAAGAGTTTTGTACGTATGTAGCGCAGAGATTCAACCTTGATAGACAAAAGGAAAAGGCTTTCTGAAATATTCGGAGTTGGCATCCATAGATACGCCTCACCACATTTCAGAAAGCCTTGGATGAAACCCACAAGCCGACTGGAATTTACTTCTTGGCTTTACTGTTTGAGTTCGCCGCGCCCATATCGGTATAAAAGGTAGGCGCATTCGTAAACTCAAAGGGGTAAAGTTTCTTGGTCTCCGGGTTGTATTCCCACTCTGCAGCCGTGTACTGCCCGGAATAGTCTTGATAATAATAGACAATTTTCCAGTTATTGGTGGCCTTCTTGGAAGCCGCCCAGCCGATAGGCTTGATATTGAAATCGCCTTTGTTGGTAGCGTAGTCTTCGATGATCTCGCCTAGGGTTTTTGCCGACACCTTCTCATTGACTTCCGGCTTCATGGCTTTGACCTTTTCGATCATCTCTTTGCCTTCGGCGCTAGTCTCATCAATATTTCTTTGAAACTTGGCGCGTTTGGGGTCGCCTTCGGCTTTAGGTTTGGTGGTGGTCGGTTGGGGCTTCTCCGAACACCCTATAAGTAGCAGTAGAAAAATTATCAGACACAAGCCTTTCTTATTCATGTTTTCTCTCCTTTAGTTTTTGGTCTGGCTAACAAAATCCGTAGGTCCCGAACATTGTTCCCCGTTGGGCCGGTCATGATCAATCCACCGGTTTGCTTCAAAAAAGAATGCGAATCGTTTTGATGAATATAGGTTGTAGCGTCGAAACCACATTCAAAACTTTTTAAGCTATCGCCGCTGCCGATGACCGCGCCCGCCGCGCAACTACTTCCGTCTATCCCATCGGTGCCGCCCGAAAGTATTGCTATATCAAAATCACTATCGAACTCAGCGAATCTGGCCGCTGAGTATAGCACGAATTCCTGATTGCGCCCACCTATGCCTTGCGCTTTCACAGGGCATTCCACTTCCCCGCCGGAAACCAAACATACAGGGTCTGCCCCTCTTGCCTTCGCCACTTCCTGCAATTTTTTGCAGAGCGCATCCGCTACAACTCTGTAGTTGCCTTCGACAATCTCTGAGCAAATCTCTACTTTGAACCCTTGCTGACTGGCCAATCGCGCAGCAATCTCCAGCAGGTCGCGGTTCTGTAGTAACAACAAATGAAAAACTTTCGATTTCGATTTTTTCGCCTTTCGTTTTTTTTCTTTTCTGGGCAGTTGTTCCCTCTGCAAATATTTGGTGATAGCCGCAGGAAGTTTTTTGCTTAAGTCGTATCGTTCAATGATGGTTTGCAACCGACTTGAATTCTCTTCTTCTTCAATAAGCGGACCGGATGCCAGCGCGCCTAAATCGCCTTCATTGACATCCGAAAGATAGATAGCCAGAGTCTGGAAATTTTCTACTAGCTTTCCCAGCCTGCCGCCTTTTATCTGCGATAACTTTTTTCTAATGATATTAATTTCCTGTATCGTCGCGCCACTTTCGACCAATGTTTTATTGACGATTTGCAAATCGTTCAGGGTGACGCCCACCACTGGCAATTCGACCAGAGCAGACCCGCCGCCGGAAATTAAAAAGAGAATCAGCGTCTTTGCTGTAGCGCTTTGAAGTGCGGAAATAATTTCTTGGGCGGCGAATAGGCTACGTTCATTAGGCGTAGGGTGACCGGCAACAATGACTTCTGAAATGAATGGTCTGGGAGTTCGATGGTTGGTGACCAGTATACCTCTTTTGATTTTATCTTTGAGTATGGCTTCAATCGTTGCGCCCATCGTGAGGCTGGCTTTACCAAAACCGATCAGCAAAACTTCATCATAATGATTCAACTCGATGACTTCCTGATCGAAGAATAATTGCTGGTCAACCACTTGAACTTTCTGTTGTAGTAAAGAATGCAGGTCAGCCAATTCGAGCGCGTTTAAGAAGAACGATTTTGCTTGTTCCTTTAAGTCTTTCATGGGAGAAGCGGAACACTACGCATCAAACCACTAACATGATTTCAATTGAGATGTTGCAGGTAAAGGATTGTAGGCGAACTGTAGTGGAAATAAAAGCAGCAGAGCGGAACGCCGTTGATACGCACGCGAAATATTTGGTGATTCTGCCAATGAACGACTTGAAGGAAGTTGCGCTCTGCTATCAAGCTGTTGACTGTTGCTGTCGCCGCGAATTTAATAATCCAATTCCGCAGTATTAATACTGAAGACGTACATCAGTTTTAACACTTCTTGTCGAATCGCGTCCCAGCGCGGATTCAAGGCATTGGCCCAGCGGTTCGCTGAGGTCGTAAAAATCTTGTCGGTCTTTCTAGCCTCTCTAGCCATCGCCAGCGTGGCGCTGCGAAGTCCCTGTTGCGATTGCAGAGAAGGCAGCAGTCGGGAGTAGAGTTGCGTTGAATTGGCAAACGAATCGAAGGCATAAAGCAGGCTGATTTCATCATCTGTGTAGACCGCCTTGCCGGACATTTCCATGCCTGTGCCGGTCAAACGCACGCCGATCAAGCGTTGATATTCGGCCAGCAAATCGGCGGCCTGGCGTTGCAATTTTGCGGCGCTCGAAGTGGTCGCTCCCTGCGTTTGGCTGACCGATTGATTTTGCGTTGAACTGGTTTCGATAGTCGGTTGACGGGAGCGTTCTCTTGAAGACGAAGGAACCGCCGATGAATCTTCGGTTGAAGTCGAAACGCTCGGTCGTTCGACAGTGGGGCGCGCAGGGCTTGGGTTTGAAGGATTGGCGGAAGAACTCTGCCGCGCCGAGGAGGGGGTGCGCTGAGAGGAGGCGACCGCACGGCTCGCGCCGACAATTCGCAGGCTCTTGGCAGTTTCCAGGTCCAGCCGTCCGGTTTGCGGCAAATTATGTTCGCGCTGATAGGTCTTCAAAGAATTTTCAAAGCGCGGCGTCAACACGCCATCAACAGCTCCTTCATAATAACCTTCCTCACGCAGCGCCTGTTGAGCGCGGCGAATCATGGTCACTGAATCGAGCGGCAAATCTTCCTCACGAGGCTGCGTCTCTCTTGATTCATCGGCTGTGGTTGGTTGCGCCTCGCTGTCGCGTGAGGTATTCGTGGGCGGCGGCGTTGAAGCAACATCGCTGTCTGAAGGTTGCGGGAGGCGCTCGCTGGTTCGACTGGTATTCTCCACTTCTCTATCAGAATTTCTGGAAGCTTGAGCGCGAACTTCGGCAGATGAATCCGGCGGATTGGCCTGGCTTGAATTGCCTGGCGCGCTTCGGTCAACGCTATTGTCAACGGCTGGGTCATAGGTATTCGCGGCATTGGGAACCGGCAGCGGCTGTTTCAAGCGCAATCCAAATTCGGTTCCGGCGGGAACCATCGCCTCTTCACCTTTCGAGAGTAAAACCGAAGCCAGCCCGACGCCTGCACCGACTGCGCCGCCGACGGCTGCGCCCTTCGCGCCTCCGCTGACGCCGCCAAGAATCGCGCCTAAAATTCCACTGCCGCCAATGAACACTGCCGCATCTTTGCCTTTGCCGCCAGACATACGGTTCTCGTCATCTATCATTTTTTCTACGGTCGGGTCATCGGATGTCAATACGCCAACGATTTGCGTACTCAAGCCATTGGGCAATGAAATCTCATTGAAGTCCAAAGCGATCATCCCGGATTTATTCATGCGTTTTGCCGGTACTACCTGAGTCACGCGACCGGTAATGGTTGCGCCCGGAGGGAGCGCTTCAAAGCCATTCACCATAACCGGGTCGGTCACTGTAGCGGTAAAAGTGTCACCAACATGAGCACTTTTGGAACTAAGGTAGGTATTCATTCGCAAACGAATAACCGTATCAACAGGAATCGTATCCGGGCTTTGCGTAGCTTGCGAATGGCTGTAGCGTGGCCGACTGCTTTGCGCCATCGTGCCGATAGCTGCATGAAATAGTAAAGCTACGATCATCATCATTCGTCCGCTGACTACAGAAAAGTTTCTGACGTTCATTTCGCTATCCTCCGGGTCAATTGCTGACCTTGTGAATTCCTGAAAAGACATGGTTGCTATGATCTGTTCTGACGATGAAAGCCGTTGTTTATGTTGTCCGAAAGTTTCTCTGAATACAACTATTTTTTGCGGACGCGGTATGACGATTCTAAGAAGCTTTCCGTTTCGGCCTAGTCGCTCATCATTTCCGTTTGATCGAATCGGTAAATCTTGAGTTTTTTTTTCGAACATCGAACGTCAACATCCTATACACAACCACAGAAATCATCCCCTTGAACACCGCTTTTATCAAGGAACGCGGGTTGCAGTTCAGTCGTTTCACTTAGCGTGATGGTGGCAAAGAATTGCTTGAAACTTTGAGAGGAACAAGGCAAGTAGAAAAGAAGAAGCGCCAAACGGAAATGGTCAAACAGGAATGGTAGAAAATCGCATATGTCTAAAAATACAAACGCCAGGAGCGACGAAGAAATGCGCCAACGGATTATTGATTTGGGCTTTGATAGTGATGAGAAATTATTTCAGGAATTTTGTCATCAATTAATCAACGGGCTTCCAGAAAAAACCGGCGTGGCACTGCGCGGTAGCGTGGTAACGGATGAGCGCTATGAAGACGGCCTGCCATTCGATGCGGAAGGGCGAGGAACCAGCGATCTGGATGTCACCTTGATTGGCGATCAAGTGATGCAGTATTGGGTTGCAGATGAGTTTTATATCCCTGGCTTGCACACCAAACCATTGAGCGATAAAACACCGGAGGTCGCGCCGGCATTAAATCCTTTACGACAGCGATTGCAGCAGTTGGTCAACCGTCCAGTCAATTTTCAAGCGACTGCCAACCTTGTGTTATTCGCCCGTGAAGTGCTGATGAATCAGCCTTATGTGATTATCATCGAACCGGGTGAAAAATCTTGACCCTGAAATTACTCAGCTACAACATACGATTTGGCGGCAGCGGACGCGAAGAGCGCATCGCTCAAGTTATCAACGCCATAGCGCCCGATCTGGTGATTTTTCAGGAAGCCATCTCGCCAAAAGTTATCGAAGGGCTGGCGCTGAAAACCGCTATGCCATTTTGGGCTGCGCGCCGCAATCACTCCGTAGGCTTCATCAGCCGCTTGAAGATTACGCATTATCAATGGCACGCGCCGCGAGGAGCGAAGCATCCTTTATTGGAATTGCATTTGGAAGAGCAGCGAACCCGCATCTTTGGCCTGCATCTTCGGGCGATGTTATCGAAATGGAGTGAGAGACGGCGCGTTGAGGAAATTAAAGGAATGCTTGAGAGCATTAAAAATTTCCAGCAGGGGTTTCATGTAGTGGTAGGAGATTTCAACTCTCTGGCTCCGGGTGAATGGTTGAACACCGAAAAACTACCCGCGTGGATTCGCGCTATGGTTTGGTTAAGCGGTCGAGATATACAGAGAGAGACCATCAAAACGATGTTGGACATGAATTACCTGGATGGCTTTCGCGCTTTGCATCCAGATGAAAAGGGTTATACTTTCCCTGCCTGGGAGCCGCATATACGCTTTGATTACTTGTTCATTCCAACTGCTTTTTCCGATAGGCTACAAAGCTGCACGGTTGTAAATAATCTTCAAGAGCTTGCACAAGCCTCCGATCATCTTCCCTTGCTGACACAACTGAAAGTGTAATCCACTGCGCTTCTCAAGCAGCATAAAGAGCAACCCGCTCTCGACTTCTATATAGAGCGGGTCGTAGAATTTCAGAAACCGCCCATATGTTGTAGATGGTCAAACCATCACACACCATATCTGGGCAGAACATCCATTGACGCGACACGCTCTATATAACAGGTCGTGCGTGACTAGCCAGCCGGTTTGAAAATTGCCGGTCGCTTAGTTTTTGCGCCGTAGGCGCACAGCCAAGCCAGCAGTCAGAGACCGCTGCTCAACGGGAATTCGTTTTTGCGCCAGAGGCGCACAGGAGAGTAGCCCGTGGTGAAGCCACGGGAAGGCGAAGGTGGCATGACGGTCGCGCTCTGACAGAGCGCCGGAAGCTTGCGGCAATCTATTTCCTGCACCCTTTCAGGGCGCACAGCGTTTGTCCAACTTGGTTCCAGTGCCTGTCAGCACTGGCTAATCTCCTACGCCCCTGTGGGGCAAAGAGGGCTGGGTAGTTACGGTCGCGCTTAGAATTGCAGTCACCAAGATACCGCCTCTGTCCATTCATTTGTCCATCCATCTCTGTCCATTCATTTGTCCATCCATTAAAGCCGCAAACCTGACTGAGCAATTGTCCCTTCTGTCCATTCATTTTATTGAAGCCGCGAACCCAATTGAGCCATCATTTCGATAATATTCGTTATCAGACTGAAGTCAATATTGGCCGGTCTCAAGTTTAGAAAGTTTATAGCGAGTTGCAGAGGTGTGCGATTGGCTGAGAGGCGATCTCCGACCGTCAGGCGGCGGTCACAGACCGCCTCTCAACCAACAAGTGTTGTGATTGTGGGCAAATGAACTTCGCTATAAGTAGTGTCCTTATCGTATGGTGCGGTTGGATAGCCCACGAAGTGGGCGCAAGCATAAAGCCACGGGGGTTAGCCCGTGGACGAGCGCCCATTCACATTGTTAGCCCGCGAAGCGGGTGATAGTCAATTGACTATCACCCGCTTCGCGGGCTAGGAGGCTATTACGATTCGCACACCCAGCGCTGACGCACTGGGCTTTATGCTGTCACCCGCTGCGCGGGTTCTCATCACCCGCCTACCAGTTTTATGCTGTCACCCGCTGCGCGGGTTATCACTTACCCCACAGCTTTAGGACACTACCAAATTTTACGAGGACTCAATTTTTACTGAAGTTGTTGCTATCCTCAAGCAAAAGAGGCGAAAACCATTTGGTCTCCGCCTCTTGAAAACATTCAGTCTTCCAGTAATATTTCTCTGACCTGTTCGTTACACTTGAGCGTAGGAATGCAGACCAACCAAGATGAAGCTAACGCCTAGCCAAGTGAAGATCACCAACGCAAAGCCAAGTAAAGCGAAATAGGCGCTGCGTCTGCCGCGCCAGCCATGAGCAATGCGCGTGTGCAGAAATCCTGCATAAGCCATAGTCGCAATCAGCGCTCCGGTCTCTTTGGGATCCCATCCCCAGTATCTTCCCCACGACTCGTTCGCCCACACTGCGCCAGTGATTAGCAACAGGCACAACAACGGAAAAGCTACACCGACCGTTTTATACAGCAAGGAGTCCAAAGCTTCCAAGCTGGGCATCAACGCTTCGACATCTTTGCGTTTCCAGGCAAACAGCGCAACTAAAAACAGGCAAACGAATAGACTAATCAGCGCACCGACTTCTACAGGATTGGACTTCAAACTCACGGTCAGTGTCGCGGCTTTATCATTGATCCATAATCTAGCAACTTCGGCTTGCGGCATTTTGGCGAGTTCGGGCGGCATTGCGCCGTTATTCTCTTTGGTCATCTCAGTGGTCAGCCACTCGCCGAAGGCCGGGTATTGACGTTGCGGAATCTTCGAAGCCAGATCATTGACATTGCGTATCTGCACAAACATCACCACCACTGCTAGGGCTTGTAAAACCACAGAAATGCGAAAGAGATTCCAACCCATTTTCTTGAGCTTCGCATCGGGCTTTACCCATTCATAAATGAACGCGGCCAAGGCCAACGTCATCACTAAAAGCGTCAGCGCCATCAACGGGCCAACCCCTGATAACACCGCACGCACCGGCAGAAACGATTTCATGAAATAGATGTTCGGTCCATACTCGGCGTGAAAAGGAACCGCCAACGAACCATAGCCGCCGATGGTAAAGTAGATCAAAAATCCATATAGAATAACCGCTATGGCGATGGCTTCGGAACGCACCCCGTCTTTTAACAGATAGGCGAAGGCGACACCGAAACTTACCAGACAAACGCCGTAGGCAATCGTCGCTACAGAGACATGAATCGGTCGCCAGTAGCTGTCGAGTATCGGCATAAGGGTATGAATCTCATTGCCGAAAAGAACCGCTATGGTGAGGATGACCGAAATGATCGGCATCGAAAGCGATCCTAAAAAGGAGTATTTCGGTTTGCGAACAATCACCAACGTCGTCAGCGCCGCGCCGCAGCAAAATCCCAACGTCAACGCATAAAGCGTGTCCAGAGGATAGTAGCGCCAGAAGCCGTTGATGCCGTCCTTCCAACCTTCTGCGTCACCGGCTTCGATCCAACGTATCATCCAGCCCGACAGGTTGAAACAATATCCTAGCCCAATGCTCAACAAACCCAGCCGATTTAAGACCTGCTCTTTCACCAACAGATTGGTCACCAACACCACCGAAGCGGTGATGTAACAGATCAGCGCCAGCATGGTTAAAGCGCCTTCGTTGAGAAAACCGTTGGGGCCAAATTTTGCCCGCGAATAAATTAACACGAGGGCTGCAAGAATGGGCAGAATCACCGGCATCATGCCGAGCAGTTTTTCTTTGAATTTCGGTTCCAGACTAGGGATTTCGGTAATGTGTTTTGGTTCAACAATACTACTCATGTTTGCCTCCTACGGTCGCCGCTTCGACCATTGAATTGAAACGCCCTTCAAAGGCTGGGCGATTGCGATTGGTGTGTCCGCCAAAAGAGACCTTCGCGCCAGTGTCGCCAGACTCGACGACCGCCCACACTCTTTGATGAGAAAAGAAAAATACGCTGCATAAAGAAAGGAACAACAGTGTGAAACCCAAATAGGCGGGAACTCGACCCGGATCATATTGCAAGGTCAGCGTATGTCCCATAGCGGCTTTTTCAAAGTCTCCAAGTATGACTTTATAGCCATTCAAATAGAGCAACTTTTTCTCTTCGCTCTTTTCATCGCCCTTTAACAACTCATCGGCCAGGCGATTATTGAAAGCAAAAGCGATGCGCCGAGTGCCATCAGCGGCGGTCACTTCCAGTTGCGCCGCCGGGTTGTTGTAGTCCGAAGAAACCGATTCGGGGCCTGCTTGAGTTATCTGAAAATCAGGGAAGAATTTTGTATAAGCAATGCGCCCGATGCCTTCGACATCCACTGCGCCGTTACGGGGAATCTTTGTGACTTTAATCGCCGGCCCACCATTCAAAGGCTCCAAACGAATTTCTATCGAGCGCGCATAACCGAACGCCGTGAACTTCGATTGAAACAATCTATAGCCGCGATAATCATAAGGATTGTTCAAATGCACGATGGCATCTTTGGTGACGTTTTTCTCTTTGTCATTGATGCGAACATAACTGAGCCAGTCTATGGTATTGGTCGCTTCCAAGCCGCCTTCCGGGCGAATCAATTTCTGTTGCAGGTCGGTGCATTCAATGGTGAAGGGCAATTTGACTTGTGCGGTCTTCGGCCCCTCCAAAGTAATTTCCTGAGTGATAAACGAATTGGCGCTCTCGCCCGGCACAATCTCCATATTGCCGCCCACGCCGTATTTATTGGTTAAAAAGCCGCCCACAAAAATCGTCAACAAGGCGACGTGAACAAAATACGCGCCCAACCGATTCCAGGCGTTGCGCTGCGCGAAGACCGTGATGCGATTGTTCTCTTCGCTGATTTTGGCTTTGTAGCCAAACTTTTTCCACACCGCTGCAACGCGGGAAGCGTATTCAACGGGCTTGTCGCTGACTTCAATTTCACGGGTGAAATTCTGCGCTCGTACAAAATTCGGTGAAGCTTTCAATTTCGGATTGACGATGTATTGCCAAGCGGTGGGGAAGCGATCAATTGAAGCCAGTATGATGTTCAAAGCGGTGATCGCCAACAGCAAAGTGAAATACCAAGAGTGATAGATGTTAAATAGATCGAGCTTGGTATAAATCAATCTTTGTGCAGGGGTGAGTTTGGCAAAGTATTGCGGAAACTCTTCGATCTCAACCTGCACGATCAACATTCCTACCAGGCTACAGACCAACAGCAACGACAGCATCACCAGACCAAAGCGCACCGAGCTTAACAGCTTCAGCACTTTGTCTATGATGGATTCGTTCTTTTTAACGGGGCGCGTTGTGACCACAACCGGGGCGGAGACGGACTGCGCGTCACTGGTTACTTCAGTTTCAGTAGTTGCCATATAATTCCTTGACGGTTGTTCCGTATTTATTTCAGAGTCTAACAACCTGTGAATCGGCGTGTCAACGAAGCAGAATTTCTTTCCGCTTTGGGCGCTTCACAGACTGAAAATCATCGTCCAACTACAGAACCAACCATAGCGTCGTCCACTGGCAAACGACTCTTTGTGCAGCAAAGCAGCACTCTCAGATTACCGGAATGCAGCTTCATTGCTCATGATTGGCGCGAGGTCATGTTCGATTTATCGTTATATCAAGACCTTGAATCAAGGTCAGTGATTTATATCACAGAATTTTGCGCCAAGGAAACCTCTCGTCCGAATGGCTGACAATTTCACCCCGACGCTTTCGGCTCAGAGGGTCTCAATTCAACGCGGCTGGGCAAGGCTCTGGGGTTCATCTCCAATAAATCTATGACTACCTGCGCCACATCCTCCGGCGTCAATTTCCAGGTATTGGCCGGGTCTTCCTCTTGATGCCTGCCGAACGAAGTGTTCACCGAACCGGGCATCACATAACTCACCTTGATGTGGTCATAACGCACCTCCTGCATCAAGGCTTCCGAAAATCCCACCAACCCAAACTTCGTAGCACAGTAGGCCGACGCCCCCGCAAAGGCTTGCTTGCCTGCCAGACTGCCAATGTTGATAATGTAGCCGCCGCCGCGTTGACGCATCTGCGGTATGGCTTCTCTACAACAATAAAAAACGCCCGAAAGATTCGTGCCAATCGTGCGGTCCCATTCTTCAACGCTGGTCTCTGCGGCCTTTTGAAAAGCACCAACCCCGGCATTGTTCAGCAACAGATCAACGCCGCCCATCTCTGCTGCGACTTTGGCAAACAAGCTTTGCACCTGTCCGGCATTTGCAACATCACAGACCGCACCGAAAATCGCTGCGCCAAATTGACAGCGCAGTTCCTGAACTTTGCGTTCCACCTCATCGGCCTTGCGGGCGCAAATCATCACTCGTGCGCCTCTCTCCAATAACGCGATTGCAATCGCCACACCGATGCCGCGTGTGCCGCCGGTGACGACTGCATTTTTGCCTTGCAGATTTCCCATAATTCCCTGCTCCACTATTTCATCATCAACTTGCAGTGATCAAAAAATGCCAAGGTGCAGCATGGCATTGCCGATTCGCTTGGTTATTTCATCGCCGTAAAGTTATAGCCCAAACGCTTCGCCAGTCTATAGACCAATGGAACCGGCAGCCCTACGACATTATGATAATTACCGGCAATCTCTTCGACAAATAATCCGGCGCTGCCTTGTATGCCATAGGCTCCGGCTTTATCTTTATGCTCGCCGGTTTTCAAGTACCAAGTGATTTCGCTTTCGCTTAAAGAGGCAAAGCGCACCAGCGTCTTTTCAAAATCCACGACCTCTTTTTTAGTCGTTACATCATAGAGCGCCACGCCGGTCATGACTGCGTGCCAGCGTCCGGCCAGGCTCTTGAGCATCTTGCGCGCCTCCTCCTCATCGCGCGGTTTGCCAAGCATTTTAGTGTCCAACACCACGATGGTATCTGCCGCAATTACCAAGCCCTGCAAGCTGCGCCGTGCCACCTCCACTGCTTTAGCCCTGGCTATGCGTATGATATAATCGCCGGGCGATTCATTGACAAAGGGACGTTCATCGGCAGCGCTTGGCACGACCTCAAATTCGAGGCCAAGGCGACTCAGAATTTCGGCGCGGCGTGGCGAACTTGATGCCAGTATGATTTTGGATTCTTTATCCATGTTGAGTATCAGCGTCCTTAAAAAAAGGTTGAAAGTCAGTCCGCAATCATAGCATAAGGGATTTATAAAATTAACCTGCGGAGAGTAACCAGTTGGTGACTTTTCGCGTTTCTACTTGAGGATTGAGGAAAAATCGCTATGCTTTTTTTTTCAGCAATCACGATTCGATCATCTTTTCGGAGGTAGGCTTTGCAGCGGAAAATTTCACTCTTCATCATCGCCTCGTTCATCATCGGACTGGCAATTCTTCACACCGGTTGTTCCGGCGGCGACGCTATGGAGTATGACGATGGCGATGTCAAAGTCAACTTCAACATAGACGATCCCAATTTACAGGAACGCCTGGGCAAGGATGACGGTTACGCTTTCGCCATATTTTACGGCGCGGATATCCACGGCAGCCTCGAAACCTGTGGCTGACCGGCCCACCCTATGGGTGGACTGGCGCGGCGCGTCAGCTATATCAAAGCGTTCCGGCATCGCTCCAACGGTGAAGTCCCAGCTCTTTTCGTGGACGTGGGCAATCTCTTCACCGATGATAAATACAATGGTCAGGTCTTGCCTGTCGAAGTGCTGGCTAAAAATAAATGGATATTAAAAGGCTATGGTGATGTCAAACATGATGCCGCCAACATCAGCTATGCCGACCTGCCTTATCTCAACGAAGTCCTGAAAAAAGATGGCTACGACCAAAGAGTGAATGACTTTCCCTTTCTCAAGCGTTTGATTTCGGCCAATGTCAAATCGGCGGATGGTTCACACATCACGCCCGTGCCTTATGTCATACGCGAAGTCACATTGAAGCGCGGCAAGGTCAATCAAAAAATCCGTGTCGGCATTTTTGGCATCACCGAAGGCAAGCCAAACGTGGCCAATCAAAAAGAGACCAGCTATGCGGGCTTCACCATCGCCGACCCGTTTCAAACCGCCAAAACCATCATTCCCGAATTGAAACAGAAAGCCGATTTGATCGTCGCGCTCGCCTACCTTGACCAAGATGGCTTGCAACGTCTGGCCACCGAAAACCCTGAGATTGACACCATCATAGGTGCGCGCCAGATGAGCAACATGAACGACCCTGTGCATTTCAACCGCGCCACCATTACCACGGCTTACAATCAGACCAAATATCTGGGCGAGTTGCGCTACTACGTCAAAAGCGACGGCTCCATAGAAAATCAGGTGAATCGTTATGTCGGCCTGGATAACATAATTCCTGATGATCCGGCGACGCTGGAAATCGTCACCGCCGCCCACGACGAATTCACCAACGAGCAGAACAAGGCCGCCAAAACGAACGTGCAACCCACCAATATACTGAGCAACAAGGCTTCGCCTTTCGTCGGCTCAGACACCTGCGCCGGTTGCCACGTCGAAGAGAAAGAGATTTGGGACAAGACCGGCCACGCTCATGCAATGGCGACGCTGGAGAAAAAGAATCAACAGTTTGATAATGAATGCGTCAAGTGTCACGTTGTCGGCTTTGAGCAAGGCGGATTTCAATCGCTGGTGACGACACCGCAATATGCCAACGTGCAATGCGAATCCTGTCACGGCCCCGGCAGAGATCACGTTGCCAACCCGCAAAAAGGCTTTGGCTTGATGGCCACGCCGGTTGGTTGTGTGCAGTGTCACACGTCATCCAACAGTCCGGATTTCAACTTCAAAACCTATTGGCCGAAGATTAAACATGGCAAACGCGACCTCGCCGCCATGCATTGAACTTCGCGGATATTGAGTTTCGCTGATGATGATTGACTTGTTAAAACTGTTGCCGACCCTGCTGCGAAAAGCCGGTGATTCGGAAGAAGCGCGTCAACAAGCAGTCTTCGCGGCCTGGATCGGCGTGGTCGGACAACCCTTGCGACAATTCTCTTATCCGGTTCGCCTCGAAAGAAAGACGCTGATTGTGGCGGTCTCCAACACCACCTGGCAAAGTCAGCTACACAAAATGCGCGGTCATATTCTCTTCAAACTGAATTCCCTGTTGGGTGCGCCGACCGTCACCACGCTTGAATTTGTCATCAACCCGGAGATAATTCAGCAACTCAATCAAGCCCCCCCGCCAGTCCATTTCGTTGCCCCTGAAAAATATCAACAGGCGTTGCGCCAAGATGCCGAAGCGATTCCCAAACCGGAACTCCGCGAGGCTTTTTTGCGCGCCGCCGGAAAATGTCTGGATAGAAGATACCGATGAGCAAGCATCACGAAGTCGTACTGCATATCGAAAATCTCAGCAAAGATTACCAAGTCGGATTCCTGAAAAAACGCACGGCTCGCGCTTTAGACCATTTATCTTTAGACGTGCGACGCGGCGAAATCTTCGGCTTTTTGGGTCCCAATGGGGCGGGCAAAACCACGACGCTGAAAATTCTCATGCGGTTGATTTTCCCTACCGCTGGTCAAGCCTGCATTCTTGGCAAAGCGCTAGACGATAGCGCTATGCGAACCCGCATCGGCTATCTGCCGGAAAATCCCTATTTTTATGATTACCTTTCCGGTCGTGAATTGCTGGAATATTCGGCGGCGCTGTTTGGTATTCCCAAAGCCGCAGCCCACCAGCGCGCCGCCGAGTTACTGCAACTGGTCGGGCTGGATGAAGAGCGCGCCAATCGCCAGATGCGAAAATACTCGAAAGGAATGCTGCAACGCATAGGCATCGCGCAAGCCCTCGTCAATGACCCTGAGATCGTTTTTATGGATGAACCGATGAGCGGCCTCGACCCTATCGGTCGCCGCGAAGTCCGTGATTTGATGTTGGCTTTACGCGAACAACGGAAGACCGTCTTTTTCTCTTCGCATATTCTTTCCGATGTGGAAGCGATGTGTGATCGCGCTGCGATTCTATCGGCAGGCAAACTGCTACGTTGCGGCACGGTGCAGGAACTGACCGGCGAAGAAGATGCGGCCTTTGAAGTTATCGCTGTCGGCCTCAATCCCGAAACCTTCGCGGCACTCTCCAAGGCTTTGCCGTATGCCGCAGCAATTCATCTGACGCCCAACGGCGCGCACTTCATCCTGCACGATGAAAGCCGTTTCGCTGATGCTATCAAGGCGGTGCAGAACCTCGGCGGCAAAGTCATCTCGATCAATCCGAAACGCGCTTCACTTGAAGACCTGTTCGCTGCCGCCGCACCATCGAGCGCGGTTGAAGCGTCCGCGTAAAACGGATCAGGCGAATTCTCAGTGCCATATTGGCAAAACGGAAAAGGCTTTTGAAACGCACAGGCATCATCATCACGCTTTACTTTCTCATGCTCGCGTTCGTGGGGGCTTCGACGCGCTCGGCGATAATTTTATGCACTCCTTGTTCACCTGATGAACTCAACGCCATTATTGACGGGTTGCAGAAAAAATATTCGCGCATGAACGGACTGGCTGCAGATTTCGTGCAGGTCTATCAAGGCGCGGATGGCAGAACCTTGCGCGAAAGTGGGCGCGTGTTGTTGAAACGTCCGGGCAAAGCGCGTTGGGAGTACGCTTCGCCGGAACGCAAAATCTTTGTCGCCGATGGTAAAAATATTTTCTTTTATGTGTATGGCGAAAGGCAGGCGAGCAAAGCTTCGATTAAAGAATCGGCAGACCCGCAAATCCCTTTTCTCTTTTTGCTGGGCAGAGGCAATCTGCGTAGAGATTTTTCGCGCCTCGAACTTCTGAATGACGAACGCGCCGTGGAAGCGGGCAATAAAATACTGCGCTTGATTCCGAAAAAGGCTCCCGAAGAATTTCGCAAATTGCTGGTCGAAGTCAACCCTGTGACTTTTCAGGTGAAGCGCCTGGTCATCTATGAACGCAGCGGCGCAAGGATGGATTTTATCTTACACAACACGCAGGAAAATTATGTCGCCGCCGATGCCGAATTTCGCTTCACGCCGCCGCCCGGCGTCACCATCAAAGAGCCATAAAAATCAGGTACAGAAAGCTGCCGCGTCGCCTCTTTCTGTCATTGCACCTTCAAGCCTTTGACTTTGGTAATCAGGCGGTCAACCATATTATCGGTTTTCTGATCCAGCGGTTCGATGTTGATCTCCACTTCCATAGACTGATGCGGGGCCAAGGAGTCACGCAGATTGGGTATGGGAGTCACAACTTTTTCTTTCAGAACTTGATATTCATCGAGGGTCTCCCCGGTGTTCATAACCGCCGCGCCTGCGAGCTTCAATCCGCTGATGGTTTTATCTCCCATATTCGTGACCGTACAAACCATGCGCCGATAATAATAATTGAGGCGCTCGCCTTTCCATTGGCCTTTTATTTCGACCTGTATGTTCGGTGCATAGGCGGCGAATTCCGCAGAGCCTTCCGCATAGAGGTCTATATTCTTTTGGCCTTTCGTGCCGAACCACGAAGCCAGCACGATCAACACGATGACCAATAAAACCGCGAGGCCACTGGCCAGTATAATGGTGCGTGAGCGATCCTTTTCGACTTTGCCAATTGGTTGTTCAAACATATTCTCTTCTCGAATCCCACAAACGGTTTGTCCTGCCGTTCGTTCTCAGGTTGATGAAGTACAGCCTCTGCGTGCTTCAAACCTCAAGCCGACAAACCCAACTGGGTTTAGCCGCCGACCACCATGCGCCCGACCAAGATTGTCGGTGACACGGTGCTGCCGCGAAAATCCAAATCATTGCCAATCATCTCTATCGCATTCAACATCTCTTTGAGATTACCGGCAATCGTGACGCCTTGCACAGGGTAAGCCAGTTCACCGTTTTCAATCCATATACCGGAAGCCGAACGCGAATAATCACCGGTGACGATGTTGACGCCAAAGCCTAACAACTCCGTAACCAGCAACCCCTGCGACACCGATTTAATGATTTCATCAGGCGTATATTCGCCCGCTTGAAAATATATATTGCCTGCATCCACGCCGGGCGCTCCAACCAAACCACGCGAAGCATTGCCGGTTGATTTCATGCCCAGTTTGCGCGCCGTGTAGGTGTCGAGCAGATAACTTTCCAACACGCCATCGCGTATCACCACGGTCTGGCGCGTCGGCAAACCTTCGGCATCGAAGGGTCTGGACCCCAAGCCTTTCAGCCTGCGGCCATCATCAATCATCGTCAGTTTTTCGCTGGCGATTTTTTCGCCCAGTTGGCCAACCAGAAAACTCGCTTTGCGAAAAATGGATTCGCCCGATATCGCTTGAAAGAGGTTGCCGACAAGCGTCGCCGCTATGCCTGGTTCAAGCACGACCGGCACGCTTTGTGTGGTCACGGGTCGCGGATTCAATTTTCGTAAGGTGCGTTCGGCAGCGATGCGGCCAATCGCTTCGGGCGAGTCGAGGTCATGAATTTTGCGCCGCACATCGTACCAGTAATCGCGCTGCATCCTGCCGCCATCTACCGCTACCGGAACGGTTGCCAGCGAACACGAAGTGCCTTGATATTCGCCAGCAAAGCCTAGAGAGTTCGCCAGCATCATCGAACCGCAGGAGCAATCGAAACCGCCGCCTTCAAAATTCACAATCAGCGGACTGACCTCTCTGGCCGAAGCTTCGGCGCGCAACGCCAGAGCGATTTTTTCATCCGTCGAAAGGCCTTCAATCTCTTGATCGTATAAATCCAGGGCGGCAAACGTGGTGGCAAATTCATTCGGCTGCGGCAAACCGGCGCTGTCATCGGGCGAGGTCGTCTTCACCAATTCAATGGCTTCAGCGAGCAGCGCATTGACGGCTTGGGGCGTAAAGTCCGAACCGGAAACTGAAGCCTGCTTGCCATCAAGCAAGACGCGCAAGCCGAAGCCCCGGTCGGTGGATTGTTGAAGTTTTTCGACTTCGCCCAAACGCACGCTGACCGAAAAATCGGTGTGCTGGCGAACGATTACTTCGGCAGCACTGGCACCGCGCCGGACGGCCTGCTGCGCCAGTTCAGCGGCGAAATCTTTGCTTAGTTCCTTCGTCATATTTTTTCTATTCTTAGGGATTCGTGCCTCGCCTTATGCCTATGAATTTCACCTTCGCTCATCGAACATCACGGCGCGAGGTCTGGCTATTTTTTTGTGCCGCCTACCGTCATATTATTAATCTTGATGGTCGGCAAGCCGACGCCCACAGGGACGCTCTGACCATCTTTGCCGCAGATGCCTACGCCTTGATCGAGTTCCAGATCGTGACCAACCGCGACCACATTTTTCAGGGATTCAGGACCACTGCCGCGCAAGGTCGCGCCTTTTACCGGCGCGGTGATTTTGCCGTCTTCAATCAAATAGGCTTCCGATGCCGAAAAGGCGAATTCGCCGCTGGTAATATCCACCTGTCCGCCGCCGAATTGCACGGCGTACAGACCATATTTCACCGAGCGCAAAATATCTTCCTTGCTATCGTTGCCTGCCAGCATAAAAGTATTGGTCATTCTAGGCATAGGCATATGCTTGTAGCTCTGGCGACGACCGTTGCCGGTGCGCGGAGTCTGCATCAAACCGGAATTCAGTCGGTCATTGATATAGCCGCGCAGTATGCCATTTTCAATCAACACGGTTTTGCTGGTCGGTTCGCCTTCGTCATCTATATTCAAAGAGCCGCGCCGATTCGGTATCGTGCCATCATCTACCACTGTGCATAATTCGGAAGCGACGCGCTCGCCAATCATCCCGGAAAACGCCGAAGTCTGTCGCCGGTTGAAATCGGCTTCCAAACCATGCCCGACCGCTTCGTGCAGCAGTATGCCAGGCCAACCCGGCCCCAACACCACTTCCATAGCGCCCGCTGGCGCATCAATCGCATCCAGTTGGATGATGGCCTGCCGCGCCGCCTCTTCGGCAAAGTATTCCGGCGTCAACTCCTCGTCGAAAAAATTCACATCAATGCGACCGCCGCCGCCAGCGCGACCAACTTGGAGGTTGCCGTCATCGTCGGCGATGCAGGAGACCGAAAGCCTGGCCAACGGTTGCACGTCCCCGGTCAAACGGCCATCCGAGGAAACGATCATGACATACTTGAATTCATCGGCGATGGAGGCTTGCACTTCGCGTATGCGTTTATCATAACGCCGTGCCGCCTGATCGCTGCGATGAATCAAGGCAATCTTGCGCGCCAGTTCCACCTCCGACATGGGCGTAGCGACCGCGTAGAGATTATGCGAATTGGGCGTTGCATTGACTTCCAGATTCGTCGCTCCGGTCGCGCTGTTGGCGATATGACTGGCGGTTTCGGCGGCGCGTTTGATGGCTTGAAACTCGATCTCGTCGGTATAGGCATAGCCGGTTTTTTCGCCGGTGATGACGCGCACGCCGACGCCTTGTGAAATCGCTTTGGTCGCCGATTTGACGATCTGCTCTTCCACGCCAACGCTGTTGGTGGTGCGGTATTCAAAATAGAGATCGGCATAATCGCCGCCTCTGGCGAGGGCGACGGCCAGCAGTTGCTCAAGTTCACGAAACGTCAGGGCGTATCGCTCGAAAAAAAATCGAATCGCGTCTGTTTGCATTTTCGTCCTTCAATCAAGTGTTAGAGTTCGGCGGCAATTAGGGTTTGTCGCCCAGATGAAGCGCAGCCACGCCACCGAAAAGATTGTAATATTCGACATGGGAAAATCCAATACGGCTCATGAGATTTTCTAAACTCTGTTGGTCGGGAAACTGCTGCACGGAGTCGGGCAGATATTGATAGGCGAAATTCGAGCCGGATATTGCATTGCCTATACGTGGCAAAAGCTTCATAAAATACCACCGGAACAGATGCTTAAAAATGGGGATTTGTGGATGTGAAAACTCCAGTATAGCGGCGCGACCGCCGGGTTTCAGCAAGCGATAGATTTCCGCTAACCCGCCTTCGATGCTCTCCAGGTTCCGCAAACCGAAGCCCATCGTCACGACCTCGAAACTTTCATCGGCCAATGGAACGTGCAGCGCATCGCCTTCCGCAAGATTCACCGGTACTTGTGCAGCGCGAACTTTCTCTAAGCCAAGGCGCAACATCGGATGGCAAAAATCCATGCCGATGGTAGGAGCAACCGCGCCTAATTCTATAGATAAATCCGCCGTGCCGCAACACAGATCCAAAGCTCTGGCGTTGGGTTTGGCTAACACCTCTTTAACCTTTTGCAGCACGAATCGTCGCCAGCGTTTATCAATATTGAGCGACAAGGCGTGGTTCAAAAAATCATAGCGCGGGGCGATCTGCGAAAACATCTCGCGCACCTGGGCGGCTTTTCCCTGCGGTGGCATCAGCGTTGGTGGGGTGGTCATCTTTACTGGCGAAATCGGCTTGGTCATCAGATTATGGGGTGGTGGTCAGATTGCCGAGTTTCTTCAACTCCGGCTCTAAGGCTTTGGTATTCCCGGCGACGACGATGGCTAGGCTCTGCGGTTTTAGATATTTTCGGGCCGCCTGTTGTACATCGCTGACAGCAACCGCGTTGACGCGGTCGGCGTAACGAATCAAATAGTCACGCCCCAGGCCGTACAACTCGACATCAAAGAAAACCTCCGCCGGGTTGCTCTTCAACTGCTCGGCGTAGCGCGCCAGTATCAAGGCTTTCGCGGCTTCTACCTGCTCGACCGCAACCGTTTGCTCCTGCAAACTGTTCATCGCCGTCAAGACTTGATTGAGAGAGGCCAGAAAATTTTCCGAAGAGCTGTTCAAATCCACCGTCAAAGGCCCATCAAGGTATCCCGGCGCACAGGTCAGCGACACCGCCGTGGCCAACTGTCGGTTCAAACTGGCGCGCAATACTTCGCTCATCACCAGTGCGGCGAAATAATCTTGAGCGCGCCGCGAAAACCCGCGCTGCTCAAGCACCGCCTGCACGGTTGGCGAGGCGGATTTTTCCCGCACCAAAACCCGGCGCACGTTGGACGTTTCCGGCGGACGAAAGGTCGGCGCAACCTTATCGCCTTTCTTCATAGACCCCAGTTTGGTGCGCGCCAGTTTGGTGACGGTCTCGGCAGTAAGATCACCGCTGGCAAACAACATGGCATTATTGGCGATGTAAAACTTCTTGTGAAAATAGAGCAGGTCGTTGCGGCTAATCTGTTTGATAGATTCGAGAGTGCCGCGAACCGGGCGGCCAAGAGGGTGCGCCCCGTAAACCAGCGCTGCGGCTTGGCGGTTGAGAGCTTCGGTTTCGTCGCCAGCTTCGTCTTTCAAGACGGCGGCGCGTTGCGCCAGCAATTCGTCCAACTCTTTTTGGTCAAACGTCGGATTGATTACCAATCTGCCCAATAGATCAAACAGGGTATCAAGCGCATCGGTCGGGCCGCTGAGTTCAATATCCGTCGCATCCCAATTGACAAGAACATTAATTCGCAGTCCGGATAGTTCAACCGTATCCAAAACATTTTTAGCGGTCAGGCCACCGCCGCCGCGCAGCAGCATACCGGCAGTCACATCGGCCAGACCACCCTTCCCTGATAAATCGAATAAGGCCCCGCTGTTGAGGCGAAACCGCAAAGTGACAGTGCCGGTGCCAGGGGTTTCCAAGGTGATTAGTTGTAGCCCGTTGAGCAAGGAATCGCGTTTGACTATCGGGTACGTAAGCGCGGAAGCTTGCGCGACACGCGGCGCATAGAAGTTTGCGGCGCTCCCGAAAGGCGCGGAAAGCAAGATCAGGAAGAGCAGCAACAGACCGGAATATTTCGTAAAAACCAAGCAAACCTCCAATAAATACGGGCTGAATCGAGTGTAGCGATTAACTATAGAGAGCGTCAACCTTTCGTGCTATACTGCAAATCTGCCCTCATATACTAGCCAATTTATCATCCAAAACAAACCCATTTGGAGAGAACGATGTATTGTCCCAGTTGCTCGACTCAATCAATTGAAGGAGCAAAATTCTGCAAGTCCTGCGGAATGAACCTCACCATTATCACGCAAGCCATCAGTGGCAGCGTCGTCGTCGCCGATTCGGGACGCGATAGAGAATTCAAAAGGACGCGCCGCCAGATCAGCGAAGGCATCAAAGGCGCTTCGATTGGCGCGGCATTATTGGGCGCTGCCGGTTTAACCTATTTCCTGATTCAAGCGGGGGCGATTTCCTACAGCCTCACTTTGATTCTGGCGCTCGCTGGTTTAATTAAACTCTTCCTCAATATCGGCAGCATCGTTGATGCCAGAGTCGGCGCGAAACTGGTGGATCAAAATCTGACGCCGCGCGCAACCGGCGGCCTCAACAGCACCAGCCTTCCTAGTCCGCCGGCTGGCTCCAAAGCCTCCGGCGAATATCGTCGAGCGTCTGGCGAATATCGCCGCCCGGTCGCCCCTACGGCGCGCACTTCGCCAACCGGCGCGCTGCCAAATAATCCCTCGGCAACCTTGCCCACCCCGGTCGAACGTCCTCCGGCGATGACCGGACGAGTGAACCGCGAACATTCCATGCCGCTGAGAAAACTGGAAGGCGAAGACGATTTGCTGTCCAAACTGCGGAATTAATTTTTCTCTATCGGAGTCCAACAATGTCCTTGGTTATCTGGGTAGTTGGTAGCGTAACGGTTGTGGTGCTTTGACCGCTTAACCGGCAACTCAAAGCTTGCGGCTTTCGGCTACTTCGATTTCACTGCGGTCCACCAGCGGTCATAAATATTGATCGCCTCGCCAAGCTCTTTTATCAACTCACATTTTTGCAGCGCCTCCGGCGCAGGATACGCCGCTTCGTTGGTCAACAATTGCGGTTCTATCAACGGTCGCGCCGCTTTGCTGGGCGAAGAAAACCCTGTGCCGTTGGCGATCTCTGCCGCGACTCTCGCTTCCAGCACGAAGTTGATGAAGGCTGTGGCCAAGGCTTTATTTCCGGCATTGCGCGGCACACACAGATTATCAACAAAGAACGTGCAACCTTCTTTCGGCACCACGTAGCCGATGTTGCTATTGTCCATCATGGCTTTGGCGATCTGTCCGCTATAAGCCTGCGCCAGCCACACATCACCCGATAACAACAACTGGTCAAAGCCGCCGCTGTCATACGCCTTGACCAGCGGCTTCTGTCGCGCCAACAAGGCAGCGGCTTCGGCAATCTCCTGTTCATCAATGCTGTTTAGCGAATGGCCGCGATATTTCAACATCGCCCCCAAGGTTTCGCGCACATCGTCAAGCATGGCTATGCGGTCTTTGTAGCGCTCCTCCAGCATCACCGCCCAACTCTCCACCGGCTCCAAAATTTTATCCTTGCGATAAGCGATGCCGGTTGTCCCCCACCCGTATGGAACCGAGTAGCGATTCTCCGGGTCATAGGGCAAGCCGGTGAATTGCGGGTCGAGGTTGGAAAAATTGGAAATCTCGTCAAGCGCAAGCTCCTCTAGCAAGCCCTGCTCTTTCAACACCGTCACCATATAATCGCTCGGCACGATGATGTCATATTGCGCCCCTCCCGATTGCAGCTTTGCCAACAACGCTTCGTTGGAATCGTACAATTCAACATTGAGTCGCGCCTGGAACTTCTGTTCAAATTCGGCAATCACCGTATCCGGCAAATAGTTCGACCAGATGAAAACATTAAGTTGTCCGCCGCTGGCCGTATGGCTTTGACCACCAAAGGCGAAGAAGAGCAACAGGCCAACGGTCAGCGCCCCCGTAGCCATTGACCAGCGCGACGCTTTGCCCGATGAGAGATTGTCCGACAGCAGTACCAGCAAGACCGTGGCGATCAGCAGCACGGTTGATATAGCGTTGATTTCCGGGGTCACGCCGGTCTTGACCATCGAGTAAATCTTGATCGGCAGAGTCGAAGCGCCGGGGCCGGCGACGAAACTGGTGATGACAAAATCATCGAGCGAAATGGTAAACACCAACAAGGCGGCGGAAATAATTCCCGGCAAGATAATCGGCAGAGTGACGCGCAGAAAGGTCTGCATGGGCGTCGCTCCTAAATCCATCGCCGCTTCTTCCAATGTCCAATCAAACGAGGCAATGCGAGCGCGCACCACAAACACCACATAAGAAATCGCAAAGGCGATGTGCGCCGCGATGATGGTGCGGACGCCGAAACTGACGCCCAACAAGCCGAACAACGCCGCTGTCGCAAAGCCGATAACGATTTCAGGAATGATGACCGGCAAATAGATCAACGCTTCTGTGGCCTGTTTGCATTTGACGCGATAACGTGCCAGCGCCAACGCCAGAGCGGTGCCCATTGTCGTCGCTATCAAAGTGGTCACCAAAGCGATAATCAAACTCATACGCAACGCGGCGATCAACTCTTTGTCCTTCCAGGCCAGTTCATACCAATGCAGCGAAAAGCCCTGCCAGATGGTGCTGAACCGCGAACGATTGAACGATAAAATCACCAAGACAACGATGGGCGCGTAAAGAAACAGATAAACCAGCGAGGTCAACGAGCCAAGCGCGGAAGGTATGAAGGATCGCCGGTTTCGCATCGGCGATGACTATGTTTTATCGAGGAGATTTCGTCAAGCTTGTCACAACCATTTATCCATCGTTAGAATAGTCCTCTTTCAATTGACAAGGAGATTCACAGATTGCACTTCATCGTTGAAGCTTTTCCGGCAGTAATTCAGGCGGCGCAAAATCAGGCGATTTCCTTGACCGATTTATTGCTCAAGGCCAGCCCGATTGCGAAATTCGTGTTGCTGTTGTTGCTGATTTTTTCCATCGGCTCGTGGGCCATCATCTTTGCCAAGTGGCGAACCTTGAAGGCTTCGCAGCGCGATACCGATGAATTTTTAGAGCGCTTCAAAAAGAGCGCCAAACTCTCCGATCTTGTCGTCGAAGCCGAGTATCGCAAACACAGCCCGGTGGCGCGCATCTTCCTGGCCGGTTATGAAGAGGCGACCCAGCAAATCGAAAGCCCAGGCCCTCGTCCGCTCCGTGTGGATGCCATCAATCGCGTGCTGCAAGCGGCCACCATAGATGAAGTGACGCAGTTGGAAAAGAGTTTGAGTTGGCTGGCAACCGCTGCCAACGCTTCGCCATTCATTGGTTTGTTTGGCACTGTGGTCGGCATCATCATCGCCTTTCAAGGCTTGAGCGGTGCTTCGGGGTCTTCGATTCAATCGGTTGCGCCAGGCATCGCCGAAGCCCTGATCGCCACCGCCGCAGGTATAGCGGCAGCAGTTCCGGCAGCGATCTTTTATAATGTTTTCCTCAGTAAAATAAAAACCTTGACCGCCGCTATGGATCGCTTCGCGCTGGAAATGCTGAATCTGGTCGAACGCCATTATTTGAATTAGTCGGCCAACACTGGTTCATCATTTTTTTCGGAACAAGTGGTCACTAGAAAAATTTTACGTCTCAAGAAAAAAATTTCTTGACATTTTTTTTTGATTTTTTTTACTATCTATGCGCCAACTCAAGGCAAGTTCACCCAATTCATTGAGGTGAAAGTGTAGTTTATCCCCTCACTCCATTTTTATTTTATTTAAGAGCGCACACGCTAACGGTTTCCGCTCAGGAGGTAACTATGGACTGGTATCGCCCCTCTCACTATTTCGGTTTTCTTACCCTCTCAGTACAATTTATAAGCCGCTTCTGTACTCACGGCTGGCGTAGAAGGCTGATTTGCCTAGTGCTGATCCTGAGCCTCTTAATTTTACCGAACTCTTCATTTGCTTTTACACAACTGTCGTCGCTGGCGTCATCGGCGATAGAGGTGAGCAGTGTGCCTATCCATTATTTGCCTTCGCTCCTGAGATGGTTATTCAAATCAAAGCCGGTACAGTCGAGCAATGAAAGTTTCGCCGAACGCGCTGCCGCCGTGTCGCGGTTGCAAATCTCGCCGTCGAAGTTTGTTGGCTATCAAGGCCAGACGATGAAGTTCAATGCCCTGCCACTGAATACTTTCAATAAAGTGATTCAAGGGGTGAAGCTATCGTGGGAGTCTTCCGATACCAACAAGATGCAGATAGATGATTCCGGCAAAGCGACTTTCCTGCAACCCGGTCGTGTGGTGATTACTTGTCGTGCCGGTACGGCCTCGGCGGTTGTGCCAGTGCAAGTACGTCCGGGCAATCGTCCGGCGCAATCCGACGACGAGTGGAAAAATGATCAGGAAACCTTATCCGCCGATGGCACCACCACCGGCAGCCTGTTGCCCAAACTGTTCAACAAATTGATGCCAACAGTGAAAGCTCAGAACAACAGTAATGGTAACGATTTCGGCTATGATGAATTGTACAGCGATGCGAAAAATCTTACCGGCTCGCCGCTCAATCGCGTAATCGAAGGCACACGCCTTGGTGCGGTGTTGCCCGAAGGCAGCAACTTTGAATTCAGCGTGCCACTGGTCAGTTTAGGCGGACGCGGCATCGGCACGGACATCGCATTGTTTTATAATTCGCGGGTGTGGTCGCGGCGCAACAATGTGATGGCTTTCGATGCAGTGAATGGTGAACCGTCGCCCGGTTTCACTCTGGGATTCGGGCGCATTGTCGCTTATCAAAGCGGCGCGAATTACCGCCTGATCTGGGTGGAAGCCGATGGCACGCGGCATTATCTGGGACAAGGCAGTTATTCCACCACGCAGACCTATACGACCACCGATGGCAGCGATATTTCTTATACCGGCAATGTCGCTTATGGCGGCACCATCAGTTATCCAAACGGCACAACTCTTCTGATTCAAGTGATCAACAATCGCTTGTTGCCGACGCAGATTACCGACCGCAACAACAACTATATTTCGATTTCTTACAAAGACGGTTTAAGCGGTTTTTCGCCCAACGCGATTGATTTTGTGACCGACACTTTGGGGCGAGTGGTGCAATTCAATTACGACAGCAGTTCTCATCTGACTTCGATAGTCGCGCCGGGATTTGGCGGCACTAGCACCAACCCGGTGTCGCAAACCATCGCGCAATTTGATTATCAAACCGTCAATGTGACAACCAATTTCAGCGGCTTGAGCATTGAGCGTTGGCCATCGAGCAGCACTACTTCTTATTTGAAACACATCTATTTTCCAGCGACCAACAACGGCTATCTGTTCACGTATTCGGGCTACGGTATGATCTATAACGTCTCGATGCGTAGAGGCATGAGTATCAATGGTCAGGGGGTCATCAGCGATGGCACCGAAAACGCTGCTGTAGCCTTCAACTATCCGACCAGCGGCTCTACGCTATTGACTGACGCTCCGGCCTTCACGCAACGAACCGAAACGGCAGTCAGTGCGCCAACCGCTACATTTACCTATTCAAGTTCGACCGATACTATGGCGCAGACCCAAACCTTTACCATCACACGGCCTGATTCGACGAACATGAATTTGACGCGCTCGACCAACAGTTCGTCTATCGCTAATGGCTTGTTGACACAGACTGAAATCAAGAGTGGCGCGACTTCTTTTGCAAAAAGCGTGGTGAATTATGTAACGGCGGCAAATGCGGCAAGAGTGCAATCGGTGATTGCCTATGACGAGACCAACACGCCAACAAAAGTGGACTTCGATTATGACAGTTCCGGCAACCTCATCAACAAGCGCGAATATGGTTATCCCATCAGCGGCAACTGGCAAGTCAGACGACGCACACATTTCACTTATAACACCAGTTTGGGAATACAAGGTTTGGTAACCTTGACGGAAGTTTTTGACGCTTTGCAAAACACCAATGACGCCGATGATGTGTTGATTGCCAAGTCGTCAGTGACTTATGACGATTATCAGGCGATGGGAGGTTTGGAAAATTATGGCGGCACGGCCAATCCGCCGGGGCATCTGGCGGGAAACCCGAAAGGTAACGTGACCGGCACAACGCAATGGTATGATCTGGCCAACAATCTTTCGATCACCCGTTTGATGAAGTACGATATCTTTGGCAATGTTTTGAAAGAGCAGGTATCGTGCTGCAATTTGAAGACCTTTGTGATACCGGAATCGAACGGCTATGCGATGCCGCAAGAGGTGATGAGTGGCGATGCCAGCGGCGTCCATTTGACCGAGACGACGGACACCGATTTTAACACCGGAGTGATCTGGCGACAGACCGATGCGCGGGGCAAACAGGTGACGTATGACTATGACGCGGCGTTGCGAATGCGCCAGATGAATCTGTTTACCGGAGCGACGGCTTCGGCGGCTTTCAATGATAGCTCGTTGAGTGTCAGTTCGACGGTGACTTATACGGAGGATGGGACGACCAAGAATTTGACGACGACGAAGAATTTTGACGGCTGGCATCGGTTGATTGCAGAGGTCAATGCGTATGGCGCGCAGGTCAACACGACCTACAACGCGATGGGACAGGTGGCGAGTGTGACCAATCCGTTTGCAGTGGGCGGGACGCCGAGTTATGCAACCAGCTATCAATACGATGCGCTGGGGCGGCAGACGCTGGTGACTTTGCCCGACAACAACACGGTGCAGACTTCGTACAGCGGGGCGACGGTGACCATCACCGATCCAGTCAATCGCAAGCTCAAACGCGAGAGTGATGGCTTTGGCAGATTGATTAAAGTCAGCGAACCGGATGTCACCACCGGAGCGCTGACGCAAGACACCCTCTATTCGTACAACCTGCTCGATAAACTGACTGGTGTCAATCAAGGCAATCAAACGCGAGCCTGGAAGTATGACGATGCGGGACGAATGCTCTTCGAGCGCATCCCCGAACAGACGGCTTCAATCAACGACGGCAGCGGAACCTTGTGGACGACCCAATACACCTACACCAGTTTCAACGCGGTGGCGACCAAACTGGATGCGCGGGGCGTCGTGACCAGCTATTCTTATGACGCCTTGAATCGCTTGACGGGGATTACGTATAACACCAGCGGCGCGAGTGGCGTGGCGACGACGCCATCCGTGACCATGACTTACGACACCAATCAAACCAGCGCCACCAACGGTTTGCTCTTGTCCCTCAGCCTCGGCAGCAGCTATAGCGAAAGCTATAGCTATGACCCGAACAATCGCCTGGCCTCGCTAACTCGCACGATTGATACGCAGAGCTACACCACCAGCTACCAATACAACCCCGTCAATCAGATGACCAAGCTGACTTATCCGTCGAGCTATGCCTATTATCTGTATCACGACAACCTCGGCAGATTGCAGGCGCTGTCGCCCAACGCGCCGGGCGGCAATGGCAACAGCTATTATCTGAGCAATCTCAGCTACAACACGGCAGGACAGGTGACCGGCCTGACCTTGGGCAATGGCGTCGTCGAAAGCTACGGCTATGATGCACAGAGATTGCAACTGACTTCGCAGACGGCGACCAAAACCAGCACGACCTTGATGAACTTGAGCTACACCTATGCGGCGAGCGCCGGACAGAGCGGCGCAGGCAGCACGGCAGGCAACAGCGGACAGTTGATGAGTATCACGGGCAGTATCGGCGGAGCCAGCGAGAGCGCCGCTTAGCGGCGGTGCGCCGACCAATCGCTTGACGAGTGTGACGATGGGCAGCACGACCTTGAATTATGTCTATGATGCCAATGGCAATGTCACCAGTGATGGCGCGCATTCCTACACCTACGATGCCGAGAATCGCGTCGTGAGCGTGGACGCAGGCACGACGGCGCAGTACGCTTATGACCAGCAGAATCGCCGCATCAAAAAAGTCATCGGCGCGATGACAACTCACTATGTATGGGAAGGCAATGCAGTGATTGCTGAACACAATGGCGCAACCGGCGCAGTCATCACCAACTACACCTATGCGGGAAGCCGGATGCTCAACAAAATTTCGAGTGGCACGACGAGCTATTTCTTGAATGACAGATTGAGCGCGAGGCTGACTCTTGACTCAAGCGGCAATGTGATCGGCAGACAAGCGCATTTGCCGTTTGGCGAAGACCTGAATTCAAGCGGCACGACCGACAAGCACAAGCTGACCAGTTATGAACGTGATGCGGAAACCGGCAATGATTACGCGGTCAATCGAAGCTATGCCCAGACGACAGGCCGCTTCAACCAGGCCGACCCCTATCGAGCCAGCGACTATCTGGTTGACCCGCGAAGTTGGAATCGCTACAGCTACACTCGCAGTGATCCGGTCAATCGAATAGACCCGCTAGGACTCGAAGATATTCTGACGGGCTACACGGTGAATGTGAGTGCAGGAAGTTCATATATTGACCCCCTGGCAGGAGATATAGGGAATGTTCTTGAAAGGCAACGCTTAAAGTTGAAACGGACAGATGGCGAGGTACACAAAGGTGACCGTGGAGAAGTTGGTGACGACAGTAAGGCATTACTCACACGGTTCAAATCTCTGCTCGCAAAAGTCATGGCTATGGGCGATTGTGCAAATAAGCTTGCAGCATTTCGGGCAGCTTTGGAAGCAAAAGCAAAATCCAGTTCTCTAACAATTCGGTCTTACGACAGTAGTATGGCGGACGAAAAAATTAATGATGGCAGAACTTTGAGTGAGTTTTTTGCAGATAACCCAAACGGTGCAAGTACACTCTGGACTTTCAACTTTAACCGGAAAACAGGAAGAAAGTTCAACTTCAAGGAAACCATCACGCTGGGACCGCAATTCTTCAGCATGGATATGGATCAGGACGCACAGGCGAGGGTCCTCGTTCATGAAGTGCTGCACGCCACTTTGCATTTGAATGATAATGACCTAGCTACAAGGCTTGGTGTTACTGTCCCTTCTGGCGGAGATGCTAGTGCCGCGATCTCAGATTGGTTCAAGAATGGATGCCGAAATCCAGACGAAAAATAAGAGAAGAAAGATTGAATACCTTCTACTCTATGAAAAAAGGGGAATTTATGAGCAAATTAGCTGCAATCGCAATTTTGATGAACTTGTTGTGTTACCACCCCTTATCGAAGGGAAATATGTTACGGCAAAGTCCGCCGCTAACTGCTGTAGAAGGAATCCCCTTCTCTGCATTGATTTATTTCGAGGATCACAATGATTGGGAGTATGACATTCGGCTAATTATGGCACCAGAACAGGTGACGGAACAAAACATTCGATTGCTCGGCAAGATTCTATCGAGAAAGTACCCGCCCCCTAAGCCTCTAGCGGTTCATGTAACTACTGATCTAGAATCCCCTTGTCAAGCAGCGCGAGGGGTAGGAGGAGCATTTGATCCCGGCGAAAATGAGCCAAAGAATCGCCAAAAGGAAAAAAAGGAAATAGAGGTAAGGCAGTGGGCATTTTACACTCGCCGGGCTGATGTAGAGCTATTCAGATATAACCCGAACTACCCAAAGGATAATGGGATGAAAACGGTCATCCTTCGAGGGAAGGAATGAAGTTGATCCATCAGGATATTATATGTTCCTAGCATTAAACGAAACAGCGGGGGCGAGTGAGTGCGTGGAAAGAGAGGACAGGGAATTACCTCAGCAATGTGTGCTATGACGTGGCGGGACAAGCGCCAGGATTGACGCTCAGTAAAGGGGGTGTTGTTGAGGTGTATGAGTATAACGCGGCGTTGCGGATCCGACAGGTGAATTTGTTCACCGAAGCGACAGCGGCAGCGGTGTTTGCTGACGGTTCGTTGAGCGCGACATCAAGTGTGCAGTAGATGATCCGACAAAGTAAAAAAGAGATGCACCTTATCTGGCCTGCCAAGCAGCAGGCACAGGTATCCTCCAACAACTTCCTACAGGGTGATGCGGCTCAACTGTATCAACCCCACCACTGTCGAGGTCACTGCGGCAAACAATCCCGTTGCCAAACGATACTCATCTCTCAGGATGCGCCACCCCTTGAGGCGTCGGATAGCGTGCTCGACATAGACGCGCTCTTGCGAGATCTCTTTGTTCTTGGCTTTTTCCTCCTCATTCAACTCTCGACCTTTGGGTTTCTTCTGCGGCGTGACGATCTCCGGGTGATCCTTGCTACTGTAAGCCTTGTCTCCCAAGCGCGGCTTCTGAGCTATCGGTGCCGGCACGGGCTCCTCTTCATAAATCTTGATATCGGCCTTTGGTCCAGGCTGGAGAGCGCCCACACACAGGATGTCGCCAAGTTGATCGGTCATCACCTGAGTCTTCAAGGTGTGACGTTTCTTCTTGCCGGAGTAAACTCGCTTTTGCCGCGCATTTATACTCGGTCGGCGGATCGGGGTCTCAAAACTATCGATGATGACTTGCTCGACTTTGTCCGGCGTCCAAGTCGGTTGTGTGCGTCGCCACTTCTTCTCAGCTTCCCATTTCTCGGAGGGCAACAGATCGCGCAACAAGGGCAGCACTTCGTGAAAGGCGTTCTCCGAAGCGTCGGCACTACAGTTAAACAAGGCGCCAACGACGGCGTGGCTGACATTGTGGCGCAGATAAAGCAGGGTCATCAAAAATTTATGCACGGGCAAAATTTCACGAGGTCGCCCGTCTTTGGCAAGGACGGGTCTTTTGCGATCAACTCTTGCCGCCAAGCGAAGCTGTCGTCGTTTTTCCAACTCTGGCAGAACGTCAAAGAGCAGGTCAGCGAGGACTTTGGGATGAAGTCCGAAGAGTGCTTTGACACGCGAGGTAGAAAAGTTGTTGAGGTTCTTAAAGTTCATAAAGCAAGTATAGTTCCGTCAGTCGGATTTTTTACTCCACTTTGTCGGATCATCTATTGGAACTTAAGTTCTTTGAGGTTTCTCCAGGGTGAAAACAGATCAGGAAATCGCACCAAAGTTGAATTTTGCCTGAGTAGTAAAACTCAAGAAATTTAAGTTCCAATGTAATAGGAGTAATTATGAAAAGAGTTGGCACACTTTTGCTGGTTACTATTACTATTTTTCTAATTTTCAGTTATTGGAGAGGAAAAACTTTATTCTCTCAACCAATAGAAAGTCAGACTGAAAAGAAAGATTTTAATAATGATTATGGTATTCCTATCTGGATAGCCTTAAATTCTGTTTCGGAAGGAGACTTTAGTCAAGCGCGCATAATCTATATTTTGGTACAACCAGATGAGTTTACAGAGGTAAAGCTTAAAAATGCTTTTTTAGGCTTGGCAAGAATGTACAATGAGCCTCACTTTCTAACAATAAAGGCTTTTAGCGATGAGAGTATCCTAGAAAACGCTATTAAGTATAGGCTAAGTGAATCACAGAAAAACGAAAGAGCGGGGTATTTTAGAGCTTCTTATGTTCGCATACGGGAAGAAGAAGAAATGAATTATAGCCCTACCCCTGATGCTGAAGAACTTGTCACAATTGTGTTAAAGAAAAAATCCATTGTTTACAGTGGGAATACAGATATTGATCTGATGCTTGCTGCAAATGAAGGCGACATCAGCAAAGTAAAGGCTTTGCTTGCAAGTGGTGCAGACCCCAATATAACAGATGATACGGGTGACACTCCTCTCATGAATTCAATCTTAGCAAGAAATAAAGAATTAATTGCCTTATTGCTGCCTAAGACCAACGTGAACAAAACAAATAATGATGGCTTCAATGCGTTAATGTACGCCGCCGCTGATGGGGATGCTGAAATTATTAAAGAATTAATATCAAAGGGTAGTAAAGTTGATGCACAAAATCAAAGAGGATATTCGGCTTTAATGTTGGCTGTAGCCAGGGAGAATAAAGAAATAGTCAAGGAGCTGTTGGAACAAGGTGTAAATGTGAATTTAAAGAATGCTGATGGTAGGACAGCCTTATCAATAGGACATTATACGAATAATAAAGAGATTATTAGATTACTCAAAAACGCTGGAGCGAGAGAATAATCAAATATTCAGGATGCTTGCGAAAACGGATGCGCGGGGCGTGGTGACCAGTTATTCGTATGACACCATGAATCGGCTCACCACTATTTCCTACAACACCAGCGGCGGTGCGCCGACCAATCGCTTGACGAGTGTGACGATGGGCAGCACGACCTTGAATTATGTCTATGATGCCAATGGCAATGTCACCAGTGATGGCGCGCATTCCTACACCTACGATGCCGAGAATCGCGTCGTGAGC
>JACQDB010000046.1 GCA_016201275.1 Acidobacteriota bacterium | reverse complement strand
TTGAAAACTTGATACTGAAAGCCCACAACTTAAGGCAACAAGGAGAATCTGTGGCGGCAACATTGACCAAGCTATTTGCTAAACAACAACCCAGTATGGCTGGCTAATTGTCTGCTTTTGGTCAAAACACAACAGTCGAGTTTGTTATATATCTTGGGGGGTTGCAAAATCAGGATTCAAGGCTGGCTGTTGGCATTATCAGTTTGCGCTCACGGTCGGCGGCAAAAGCCAGACACGCTTTGATGTCTTCGCGGGTTAAATCCGGGAAGTCATCAAGAATTTCGTCTTCCGTCATGCCCGACGCCAGATAATCAAGCACATCATAAGCCGTGATGCGAAGGCCACGAATGCAGGGCTTGCCGCTGCGCTTGCCTGGCTCAATGGTGATGTAGTCCTGATAGTTCATAGTTCGATAGTACGTCGCCGGGTTTTCAATATGAAGATGCCGTTGCCTGATGCGCTTCTCATTGGTGACTTCAGAACATCGCCGCTGATGGTTGCCAATCAACGGAAAGTGGTACAACTTCGTTGGCATAAAGCGCCAGCTCTGCTTTTACGTCAGGCGGCGAATTCGGTGTGCGGGCGCATCTCTGGTTCATGAAAAGCTAAAATGATGTCTTCACGCGCTACGCCAGCACGCGCCAAATCCGTAGCGATGCCGTCTTCTGTCCAGTCTTCTTCGATCCAGATTTTGCCCTCGCGGATGCGTGCATACACCGTCATGCCGCACACGCGCTCGCCGTTCTGCCAACCCGCATTCATCCAGATGTACTGTCCCTGCGCGTCGTCCGTAATCAAAAAGGTTTCGACACCCGGAACCGGTTGACGCTGATTGAGTTCGACGTATTCGCTCAAAAGGCGTTTGAGAATGATGGGATACTCGGTTAGTTTATCCATCTGACAATCTCCTCTCGCTGCAAATTTACCACAATCAACGGCAGCACAGTTGTGTGAATCACCAGTTGAATAGCCTCTTTGCTGAAGAAGCTTTGATAGGCTTTCTCGCTGATCGCCACATACAGCTTGCGTTCCGGCGCGAGGGCTTTCAAAAAGCTGCGATAAATGTCGTATTGCCCCAGAGCGATTTTCAAATCCTGCAATTTGGAAGCGCCTACGAAACTTTTAATCTCGACGACGATTTTCTGCCCTTCGCGTTCCGCCGCAAACGATTTCTCGGCAGCCAAATCGGCAAACATTTTCACCTCTTTGTATTGAATGAGGTAGGGGTCATGCGTCACCGTCCATCCATCTTTAATAATGGCGTTTTTCACCGTTTGATGAATGATGTCTAGTCTGGGCATAGCATCAAAATTGTCTTACCGAAAATGCGGCACGACCTCGTTGGCATAAAGCGCCAGTTGTTGTTCTTCGTCGCCGCTCATCAAGTAAATATTGAATTGCGTCACGCCGATTTCGGTTAATTCATTCAAGCGCCGAATATGCTCGTCCGCCGTGCCGACGATGGCGAAGCGGTCAACAATTTCATCGGTGACAAACTCCGCATTCGAGCTACCGACTTCGGCGTGATGCAGATAATCATAGCCCTTGCGATTCGTCACATACGCAGTCAAGGCTTCGGGCAATTGCTCCATGCCGTACTTGGAAATTAAATCCACGACGTGGTTCGAGACCAAGGCAGGGAACCAGCGCACTTGATCGCGTGCCTTGGCCAGATCGTCGGAAATCCAAGCAGGCGCGGCGGCCATCACGCGGAACTTTGAAAAATCTTTGCCCGCCGCTTCGCAACCTTCTTTTACAAAACCCAAGCACCAGCGAATCAAATCGGGATCGGCAAATTGCAAGATCACGCCGTCACCAGCGCGCCCAGCGCAGCGCAGCGCTTTGGGGCCGTAACCGGCAATCCACACCGGCGGCACATCTTTGGTCGTCCAGGTGAATTCCAAATCGCGGCCTTCAAAATTAATCTTGTCGCCCGCACACAGCGCTTTGACGACACTCACGGTCTCTTCCAAGCGCTCCAGCGTCAAAGGCTTTTTGCCCATCACGCGCCGCGAACTGTCGCCGCGCCCTATGCCCAAATCCATGCGCCCTGCGGTGATGCGATTCATAGTCGCAAGCAGACTCGCGGTCACTGTCGCATCGCGCACGCCGGGATTGGTGACGCAAGTGCCGAAGCGCATCTTCGCAGTGTTGACGCCCATCAAAGTTAATAGCGGATACGGCTCCTGCCACAACACATGAGAATCGAACATCCAGCCGTAGTGGAAGCCGCCCGCTTCAGCTTGTCTGGTAAGCGACAAAATGCGCTCGACAGGCATATCGGGTTTGAAGGTGATGGCAAATTCAAGCATCAGATTTCTCCTCGAAAAAGGTAGAGCAACCTCACAGTTTGCTCGGTTTTTATGATTTCAGAGCGCAACGCAATCGAACAAATTGCGCTGCCTCAACCTAACAGTATGTGCAGAGAAAAAAGCTTTTGAACCACGAAGCACACCAAGCACACAAAGAAAATGAAAAGAAAAAAACCTTTATGGCTTTGTGTTCTTGGTGTGCTTCGTGGTTCAAAAATTATTCATCAACCAATTCCAGATACGTTTCCGGCCTTCTATCGCGATAAAATTGCCAAGTGTTGCGGACTTCGCGTATCTCGTCCAAATTCAAATCGGCAACCACCAGTTCATCTTTGTCGCGGGAAGCCTGCGCGATGATCTTGCCGCGCGGGTTGCAGAAATAACTCTTGCCGTAAAACTCGCCGATGTCCCAAGGCTGTTCGTGGCCTACGCGATTGATTGCGCCGACGAAATAACCATTGGCCACGGCGTGCGCCGGTTGTTCGAGTTCCCACAAATATTCCGACAACCCGGCGACCGTTGCCGACGGATTGAAAACGATTTCCGCGCCGTTCAAACCTAAAGCTCTTGCGCCTTCGGGAAAGTGGCGGTCATAACAGATGTACACGCCTATGCGAGCGAATGCCGTCTCGAATGTAGGGTAGCCGAGATTGCCGGGTTTGAAATAAAATTTCTCCCAGAAGCCCGGCGCGACGTGCGGGATGTGGTTCTTGCGATACTTGCCCAGATACGTGCCATCGGCATCAATGACCGCTGCGGTGTTGTAATAGATGCCGGTGATCTCTTCTTCATAAATCGGCACGATGATAACCATGCCATGTTTTTTGGCAGTCTCCTGCATCAGCTTGACGGTTGGGCCATCAGGGATTTTTTCAACCGCGTCGTACCAGCGCACTTGTTGTTCGGCGCAAAAATACGGCGTCGTAAAAACCTCCTGCATACAGATAATCTGCACGCCCTGTTTAGCCGCTTCGTCTATGAAGCCTAAATTCTTTTCGATATTCGCCTGCTTGATTTTTTCAATCGGTTCGTCAACCGCACAAGCATTGGTCGCTTGTATCAATCCACATTTCACAATCTTTGCCATGTCTTTGCTCCCTGTTACTGGTTATTGGTTATTGGTTACTTGTCGTTGATCAATAACCAATAACGAATAACCAGTAACCTAACGATTAAAATTTTACGTCAATAAAAATCCAGCCGGTTTGCGGCAAGCCGGACAGCATCGCCGGTTCAAATTTGTATTGCAAGACCGCCTGCACGGCGCGCTGGTCAAGGCCGTAGCCCAAGCGCCGGACCACGTAAGCGCGAGCCGGGCGACCATCTGCCGCCACCAGCAGTTTGATTTTCACCGTGCCGTGAAGATGCGCCGTTCGCGCTTTTTCCGTAGGCAGCGCGTGAACCATCTGGCGTATGCCAGCGGGGTTCGATTCGTTGTTGTAACGATTATTGGCGATCACGCCTTCGGTGGTTTTGCGCGGGCGCGTAGGCGTGTAACCGGCGTCTTGCGCCTGTATGCGTTCAATCGAAGTTTGCGCCTGCAAGCGAAACTCTTCGCGCAAAGCGTTGTCAATCGGTAGGCGATCTATGTTGGTTATGGCTTCGCGCAGGTGGTCTATGGCGTCGGCTTCGTTGAATTGCCCCAACGCCCACGCCGCGTCAAAGCGCACATCAAAAGCCGGATCGTCGAGCATATCAAACAACTCATCAACGCCTTCTTCATCCTGCATCAAGCCCATGCCGATGATCGCCGCCGAACGCACAGTCGCCGCAGGGTCTTCGAGCAATGCGGAAAACGTCTGCGCGCTTTTGCGGTCGCCAATCATCCCTAGCGCAAAGGCTATAGCGGCTCTTACCTCGGTGTCTTTATCGGCGAGCGCTTTGGTCAACGGCGCAACGGCGCGACGGTCGGTGATTTGACCAAGCGCAAAAGCACAGGCTTCGCGCACCGCCGCCTCTTTGTCGGTGAGCGCGGCGATCAAGTGCGGCACGGCGTCGCGGTTGCGAATCGCGCCGAGTTGATCGGCAGCGGCGCGGCGCTTTTCCGTTTCAAGGCTTTTCAAATCGGTCAGCAAACGCGGCGGAATCGGCTCCGGTTTGACGGCCTTTTGCGCCACTGTGGGCGACGCCAGAATGAGCGCGCCCAGCATTGCGATAATCAGCAATTGTGCCGCTTTGACCAGCCCTGCACGAACGATTGCACGGGGCGCAGATGTTTTCAGTTGATAAGTTGAAGCCATAAATTTCAATCGCTGATTCTTGATGCTTTTTCGCCACTCATCAATGTCAGGTATAGGACAAAGCTGAGAGTGAAGGTCACAAACCAAGCGTAGGTATAAATGCTATCAAAAAAGTTGGGGTTGGCAACTGCGCCGCCGGGAGTTGTCGCAGCGCGCAAAAACCCCGGCACGACAGGCGCTATCGCTGCCGCCATTGCCACCACCGCTCGCCAGTTCGTGCCGCTACCATAACGGTAACGTCCATGCTCTAAAAATAAATCCTTGAGCGAAAGCTGTTGTTTGCGAATCACCCAGTAATCGCAAATCATCACGCCGCCAATCGCTCCCATCAAGCCCGAATAACCGAGCAACCAGGTGAAGATGTACGCCTGCGCGTCGCTGTACAATTTCCACGGCATCATCAGCACGCCTATGGTTGCGGTAATCAAGCCGCCCATCACATAAGAAATTCTGCGCGGATTCAGATTGGAAAAATCGTTCGAGGGCGACACCACGTTTGCCGCCATGTTGGTTGTCAATTGCGCCGCGAAAATCACTATAGTGGCAAACAAGACCACCAACAAGCTGTTGAATTTTCCCATCAGCACCACTGGGTCGGGTATCGCTTCACCGAAAATCAACACCGTGGCCGAAGTCGTCGCTACGCCAATGAAGGCGAAAGCCGTCATCGTGGTTGGCAAGCCTAAAGCCTGGCCGAGCATCTGCGACCGCTGACTTTTGGCGTAGCGCGTGAAATCAGGAATGTTCAAACTGAGCGTCGCCCAATAGCCTACGCTTGCGGTCAGCGCCGGAGGAAAGAGTTTCCAAAACGTCGGGCGCGGTTTGGTCGGGTCAAGATGTTGCAGCAGCGCTACCGAATCCAGCACCACGCTCAGGCCTCCGGCTTTCGACAGCGCCCACCACAACAAGATCGCACCGCCACCCAACAGCAGCGGCGCGGATAAACTTTCCAGATACTTGATGCCTTCGATGCCGCGCACGATGATGACCACTTGAATCAACCAGAACAAGCCGAACATGAGGAATTGATGCGCTGGCACATTTACCCAACCACTCCACATCACTTTCATCAAACCGTCTAAGGCTCCGCCGCCGATCCAGGTTTGAATGCCGAACCAACCGCAGGCAACCACGGCGCGTGCCATCGCCGCGATATTCGCGCCGCGTGTGCCGAAACTGGCGCGACACAAAACCGGAAACGACACGCCGTACTTGGTTCCGGCGTGGGCGTTCAAAATCATCGGGATCAAAACGATGGTGTTGCCAAGCAAAATGGTGATCATCGCCTGCCACCAGTTCATGCCTTGTTCAATGAAGCCTCCGGCAAGCGTATAGGTGGTGATGACCACGCTCATGCCAATCCACAAAGCGGCGATGTTATAAGTTGACCAGGTGCGTTCCTTGATGGTGGTCGGCGCAAGGTCGCGATTCCACAGTGGCGACTGCGATACGTCTTCATGAAGTTCTACGAAATCGGTGGTTGGTGTAGCCTGAATTTGTGCAGACATCTTGCACCTCGAAATTCGATTTGAGATTGTTCCTGTTTGTCTATCGGAGCTTATTTTGTGCAGCCTGCACATCATACTCGAATTGCCGCGAATAGAAAACCGTGGCGTCGCGCTCGAAGCGGCAAAAAGAAGTTGCGCCCCTGACTTCACGCCGCAAGGGTGAGAAACGCAGAACTGTGCGCGGCTTGATCCAGCAAAGGGAAATCTGGCGGGAGGAAAATCGTTTGATGCCAACAACAATATATAGCGCTCAGGTATTGTTCTGAGCGCTATATATTGTTGTGCCAAATTTTTGCTCGACGTGCTGCACCGGCAGTCGGTCGAGTTGGCCGGTTATTCGGCGGCTTTGCGTTTGGCCTCGACTGGCGGCGGCGCTTTTTTCATGAACGGCAGCGGCAGCAACATGGCGACGCGGCGGCGATACTGCTCGTAGCTTTCGCCGTGAGCGCGCAACAGGTCGCGTTCCTCGAATTGAATGGCGAGCAAAATATAGGCGGTCGTCATCACCGCAAAGAAGAGATGTCCCAGGCTCATGCGCGGCGTACTCCAAAAGGCGATGAGGAAACCCAGCATAATCGGATGACGGATGCTTTTATACAGCGCTCTCTCCTTGAATACCGGCGGCGGACACTCTTTGCCTTGCCAATAACAGTATGCCTGTTTCAGCCCGAACAAATCGAAATGGTCTATTAAAAAAGTTGACAGCAAAACGATGAGCCAACCAACCCAGAACCAACCCTCCAAAACGAGCCGCCCCGTCGAATTCTGCACCTCCCAGGCGATACGCATCGTGCCTATCGGTCGCCACTGCCAGAACATCAACAACAAAATCAGGCTTGAGAGCAGCACATAAGTGCTGCGTTCCAGCATAGGCGCAACCACCTGCGTCCACTTCTTCTTGAACCACGGGCGCGCCATCACGCTGTGTTGAAGGGCGAACAGACTGAGCAGCAGCGCGTCTATGATGAGTCGCATAGCCAGCGGCTCAAGGGTCTCTCGCGACGAGATGTCAATGGATCTCGGCACGATGAAATTATGTCCCGGCACATAAAGATTGCCGCCGCCGACAAAAGCGATGGCGTAGAGAAAACTGATCAGAAAAATCACATAGCTCACCACTCCATAAGCGAAGCCCAAAATTCGTTTAACCATAAAAACCTCCTTCGATGTTATGGGTGAATCTGTTGCCAGCTTGCAATTTCGCGGGGCTGGAAAGTCAGTCTTCGCAAAACTGCAAGGCGAATCGTTAAACCAGTTTTTATCCTGTCCGGTCAAACTGCACCGGGGTATGGATGCCGTCTAGCGTGCTGCCTCGTGTACGGTGAAACCGTGGAGCTTTCTTGAATACTGCTGTTATGCGCCCACAGATTTTTTTTGTCAAGCCAAGCGGTAAGCGATGCGACAAGCTCAAGATGAAATGGTAAGCTGAGGGCGGTAAAATTGAAACGGGACGCCTTCGGCTAAGACTTTATGAGTACCATAACTCTGATCAGACATGGGCAGGCAACGCCCTTCGACAGCATCACTGACCGCTTGTCGCCGATAGGCGAAGCGCAGTCGAAAAAGCTGGCCGATTACTGGTTGCGTTACGATGTGCGTTTTGATGAAGTCTATACAGGGCCGCTGGTGCGTCAACAGCGCACGGCGGAAATTGTTGCCGAAGGCTATGCCGAAGCAGGTGCGCCCTTTCCCGCGCCGGTGGTGATGGAGGAATTTCGCGAGTACGATGCCGATGGCATTTTGACCAAGCTGCGTCCGGCGCTGGCCGCCAGAAATCCGGAGTTCAAAAAACTGGTTGACCAGTTTGAAGCCAACCGCGAAGCGCCGGATCGCAATCGCTATTTTCAAAAGATGTTTGAATCGTTGATGACGATCTGGTTGCAAGGCCATATTCACTTGCCGTATGTCGAATCGTGGCTTTCGTTCAGCAGTCGCGTCGAGCGCGGCCTGAAACAACTGATTCAAGGTGGCAGTCGCCGTCGCATCGCCGTTTTTACTTCCGGAGGGCCCATCGGCGTCGCCGTGCAAATCGCCGTGGACGCGGCAGAAAAAAGCGTCTTGGAATTGAACTGGCGAGTACGAAATTGCTCGATCACCGAATTGATGTTCAACCGCGATAAACTGACGCTCGACTGGTTCAACTCCATTCCGCATCTCGATGAAACGTATTTAAGAACCTATCGCTAAAGCGTAACCGCGATGCACCTGTAGCGGCGAAGTTCACTTGGTCGTGCGAAAAAAGTAAGACTGAAGAGGGAACAATTGAACCGATGAGTAGCGCCTACAAAGCGAAACCAGCGCAGTGGGTTGCCGGTTGAGCCTTACTTTTTTCGCCCTCTCGTTCACTTTCAGGCTTCGTGTTCATGATGCGCTTCGCGGTTCATTCGATCATGACGCTCAAAGATTTCTGGTACATCATCGCTGCATCGCCAGACCTGCAACGCGAGCAGGTGATAGGCGCTCGCCTCTTCGATGAAGGGCTGGCGGTGTTTCGGGATCAGTATGGCAAGGCGGTTGCTCTCGAAGACCGTTGCCTGCATCGTTGCGCGCCGTTGTCGCAAGGCACAGTAAAACAGGGACAATTGCACTGTGCTTATCACGGCTGGGTTTATGATGGCGAAGGCTGCGTAGTGCGCGTGCCAAGCGAAGGCGAGCGGCAAGCGTCGCCGCGACGAGCGCGCCGCTTTGCGGTTTGCGAACGCGACGACTATGTTTATGCGCGATTGCTTGATGCCGATGAAGAGGAAAAACCCGCGTCGCCTTCGCAAGAACTTCAGCCGTTTCGCATACCGTTTTATCAGGCTAAGGGCTGGGCTTCGATTCGCTTGCAGCATCTCTTTCCCAACAACGTCACCAACTGTGTCGAAAACTTCGTGGATATACCGCACACCGCTTTTGTGCATACGAAAATTTTTCGCGTCAGCCGCAATGAAAAACTGACTGCGACGGTGCAACGCCAAGACGGCGCGGTGCGCGTGACCTATCAAGGCGAGCGCGCCAATCTGGGCATTTTTTCGTGGTTTCTGAATCGCCGTGGCCAAGCGATTCACCACACCGATGCGTTTTTCATGCCCAATATCACCCGCGTAGATTATCGCTTCGCAGCAAACCGCCGCTTCATTATTACTTCGCAAAGTGTGCCGTTGAGCGACACCGAGACCAAGGTTTATACGGATTTGACCTACAATTATGGGCTGTGGAATCATCTGGCGCGTCCATTGATTCGCTGGCAGGCGCAGAAGATCATTGCTCAGGACATCGAAATTCTCAGCCAACAAATGCGCGTCATTAACAAATATGGCAGGCGCTTTGCCAACACCGAAGCCGATGTCATTCACATTTTTATAGAGTCCATACGCGAGGCTCTGGCGCAGGGCGAAGACCCGCGACGGCTTCCCGAACGACAGCGCGACATCGAATTTTGGGTGTAACGCGAGGTGCCATTTATTGGCATTTTATTGGGGTTTTTCGCCGCTACCTGAAGCGTTCCAGCGTACCGATTTTGTAAGCGCTATCAAGCGGACTCCGGCGCAGTACGTTTTGCCGGTAAATAAGTGTTGACACTGTTAGGAGCGGGTGGTAGAAATGACTTCGTTGGAAGCAGTGTCGCTTGGTATTTGATACGTTTTGAAGAGAGCTTGTCGTTGAAGTAAACCGCCCACCTTGCTTCAATGGTCTTCAGACGTTGCCGAATACCCGCGCCCCTAAGCACCGCCCCTTTTCTGTTCTGACAAATTACTCTAACGCTTCTTGATCACATAACAGCCCCTGCAATCCGATGCCAGACCGAGTCGGTTTTGGATTTTTCCACGAAATCTGAAGCCCACGTCTCAGGGAATTCTTATGTTAGACAATCTGTTTGGGAAGAAGACGAAAAGCGTGGTGGGATTGGATATCGGTTCGAGTGCGCTCAAGGCTGTCGAATTGAGACCGGCACGCGGCGGCTTTGAACTGGTGCATCTCGGCTATCAAAACTTACAATCCGACACCATCGTTGACGGTCACATCATTGACCTCAACCATGTCAGCGATACCATCAACCGCATCTGGACGGAACAAAATATCAAGACCAATCAGGTCGCGACTTCGCTTTCCGGTCACGCCGTCATCGTCAAAAAAATTACCATGCCAACCATGCCCGATGAAGAACTCGACGAGCAGATTCATTGGGAGGCCGAGCAATACATACCCTTCGACATCAATGACGTGAATTTGTATCACGAAGTGATCGGGCGCGATCCCTCCGGGCAGAGCATGGACGTGCTGCTGGTGGCTTGTAAACGCGACAAGATCGCCCAGTTCACCCAGGTGATTTCCCAGGCCGGCAAACAGCCGGTGATCGTGGACGTGGACGCCTTCGCGTTGCAGAACGCTTACGAGGTCAACTACAATCCGCCGCCTACTTTGACAGTCGCCTTGCTCGATATAGGAGCCTCGGTGATGTCCATCAATATCGTGCGCGGCACCAATTCCATTTTCACCCGCGACATCTCGGCGGGCGGCAATCAATACACCGATCTGCTGCAAAAAGAGATGGACTTGACCTTTGATCAGGCCGAAGCGTTGAAGCGCGGCGCGGAATTCAACATGGATCATTCGGTGCAAGAAGCCATGCCGGCGATTGATTCGGTCTCGGAAATGCTGGCGCTGGAAATCTCTCGCACCCTGGACTTCTTCCGTTCGACAGCGGTTGATTCGCCCAACATTGATCGGATGTTGATTGCCGGAGGCTCGTCGAAAGTGGTCAATCTGACCACCTATCTTTCCGGCAAATTCCAGATGCCGGTCGAGCGCTTCGATTCCTTTCGCTCGATTCGCTTTGACCACAAAAAAGTTGATGAAGAATACCTGAAAGAATTGTCACCCAACATGGCGATTGCCGTAGGGCTTGCCGTTCGCGTTGCGGAGGTGCCGAAATGATTAGAGTCAATCTTCTGGAGGGCACTGCCGAACAGCGCGTCTCCGTACAAAAAACCAAAGTCGCCGCCAAGCGCGGACAACAGGTTTTCATGCTCTTGAGCGCGCTCATTATTGCGACCATTGCTTTAGGCATAGACTTTCTGTGGGTGAGTCGGGCGCACGCCGACGCCAAAAAGGAGTTTGAAAAAGAGCAGGAACAATCCATCCAACTTGAAGCCGATAACAAACGCAAAGAACAACTGGAAAGCGAATTGAAACAGCTCGAAGAACGCATCAAGTTGATCAAACAACTGCGCGCCGAACAGAAAGGCCCGGTGGCGATGTTGTCAGCCATCAATGAACGTATGCCCGGCGGTCTGGCGGATTTCAAATTGATGTCGGTGTCGCAAAAAGGCTCGCGCCTGCAAATCATCGGGGTCTCGGCCAATCAACAGGTGGTCGCCGACTTTGCCCGGCAATTGGAATTTTCCAACGGCCTGTTTACCAACGTCCTGCCTTCGATTGAAGGCAGCGAAGTGAGATTGGAAGCGGCAGACAAGAAAACCGAGGGCGAAGAGACCATACGATTGTTCAAGTTCACGATTGATTGCGACTATAATAAGCCACGCGCCGAAGGCGATACGGGCGACACCAAACCGGCGGGCACCCCGGCCAAGTAAAGGAGTAACGATTATGGCAGCAGCTATGGCAAGCGTACAGAAAACCGAAGAGGGCGGCAATTTCTTCAGTCGTATGGCCTGGTATTACCAGACCGCAATTTTATTAGCGCTGGTAGTGATTTTAATTTACGCGGCGGACGCCATGATGTTCAGCGACAAGCGCACAGAAACCGCTAAAATTGATTCGCAGGCGCAAACCCTGAAAGCCAAAAACGCCCAAGCCAGCATCATCCGGCAAAACCTCGCCGCCGCCGAAGAGACCTTGCACAAGAAGCAGCAGGAGATGGATGGCTTGCGCGATCTCTTGCCCGATCAGGTTGAGATCTCCCGCATCTATGACAACATCAAAGACATGATGAAGGAGCAAAAACTGGAGTTGAAGAAATTCATGCCGTCGAAAGCAACACCGGCGGAAATCTATACGGCGCAACCGATTCAAATAGAAATCACCGGCTCGTATGACAATCTGGGTTTGTTCCTTTCGCAACTCGGCTTTTACAGACGCATCCTCAGCGTCACCGATCTGGATATCAAACAAGCCGAGGATAATGCTCAGTATGTAGGCCGTTCCATCAATGGCTCGTTTGTGGTCACGGCATTCTTCATCGCGCCGGAAAATCTGGCGAAACTGACGAAGCCAGCGGCAGCACCTGCGCCTGCGCCTGGTGCCCCGCCAGCACCGCCCAAGTAAGCATTGCAGTAAATCAAGTGGAGTAGTGTCATGAAAAACAGATCGCGCAAATTTTATGCTCAAGCAGTTTCCTTACCGCCAGCCGGAAACCGTCCGCTAGCGCTTATACTGGTTACCTTCAGCGCCGTGTTGCTGTTGGCACTGTGGTCGGCAAAAACCTTTGGACAGACGCCTGCCAACGGGCAGACGCCCACCACCCCGCCACCGGCGCATCAGCAAGGCAGTTCCAGCAAAGAGTATCTAGGGCCGTCGGGCGATTCCATACGCCCGTATCGGCCTGCCGGACGCGACCCTTTCCGCAAGGTGTTGCCACAAAGAATCAAACCGAATGCCACCGGCGGCACAAAAACAGCGCCTAAGCCTTTGGGCTTTCCGTCGCTCGAAGAGCGCCGCGCCAAGTATCGCACGATGGTTGAAGATTACAGCGACAAAGGTTTGGCGGAACCCAATCCGGTAGCGCAATATCTGGTCAGCGAGTTGGAAATTACCGGCGTGTTTCGCGATGAAACCGGCTATGGTGCTTTTGCACGCGCCATTCCCACCGGCACCACTTTCTTTATACGCCGTGGCACGCGGTGTTTTAATGGCGAAGTCTTGCGAATTGAAAGCGACACTTCGGATTCCGGCGCGAAGGTGACCTTTCGCCAGGAATCGTTTGTGGACATCAATGGCAAACAAGTGAAACAGGAGAATGTCGTTTCCAAACAACCGACCGCGTCCCCTAGCAGAGCCGGTTGAGCATAAACGACCTCGAAGAACGGAATCGAGCCGAGGTTCGATAGCTTTTCAATTAACGAAGAACGACAACTGTGAAGCGGAAATGCGTGGTGGCCGCCCCTTCGAATCCCGCGTTCTCTTCAGCTTTGGATATAGAGAGGGAAAATACATGGTTATGATCGCTAAGCGGTTTATCACATCTTTAATATTGCTCATGCTGGTGAGCAATATTTTCGTCTTGGCCTCGTCCAGGGGTGGCAACAAAGAAGGCCAATCCTTTACGCTCGTGTCACTCCGGCATGAAAGCAATGGTGCGATGACGCGCATCATCTTGGAGTTTAATGCGCCCCCTCTCTACACCATTTCCCGCCCCGCCGAAAATTTATTGGTTATAGATTTGCCCGGCGGCGAAGCCACTCAACTGCTGCCGCGTTATGCCATAAACAGCAGCACCGTGGACTCCATAGCGCTACGCAAATCGCACGTCGGCAGCGCTGCCAATGCCAGTGCCACGCGCTATGTCGGCACCAATATCGAAATCACCTTGCAGGGCAACGTGCAGGACAAATCGAAACTACAGGGCAACACGCTGATCATCGAACTGCTCGCCGAAAACGCGAGTGCTGCCGCGCCCACGGCCAGCAAACCCGGCGTCACGGTCGAGCCTGTGCCGGTAAGCGCGAACTCAAACGTGCAGCCGATGCCGGTGAAAACCACGGCGGAGGCGAAACCAAGCGTTGCCGAAAAAACGGCTATGACGGTTGCCAAAACACCTGCCGCCGAAAAAGTACAACCGTCGGCCAACACTTTGAAAGCCGCGACGGTGATTCGTGATGTGCGTTCGGAAACTTTGGCAGGCGCGGCGCGCATTATCATTGAGACCGATGGCGCGGCACAATTCAAAAGTTTTGCGCTGGCCTCGCCGTATCGCATCGTGGTGGACATCACAGGGGTTCGCAGCCAGGTCGGCAATAAAACCGTAAACGTAGGCGTCGCCAATGTCGAAAAAGTTCGTTTGGGGTCGCCGAGCAATAACGTCGTCCGCGTGGTGGTGGACGCGAAAACGCAGGTGCCATATCGCGTCGAACGCGAAGGCGCAACTGTGGTCATCACGGTGGGCAATTTGAACGCGGCAAAATCGGACAACACCTTTGCCGATGCGCCTGCGGCAACCATCGCGCCGGTCGAGCTACCAGCGCTTGATGCGAAATCGGATAACGCCGAAGTCAAAGTAGCCGGACAGCGCATAGATAAAGAGAAAGAGACGGTGAGCGCGCCCAAACCCACACCAGCACCAGAAGTCAAAGCCAGCGTCAAGAACGACGCCAATAAATCGGCGACCACGACAGTGAAAAATGTGGCCACCAATCAACCGGCGACCACCGCAAAAAGCGCCGCCACCAATCAGCCTGGCGTCACCGTGAATCCGCCAGCACAAAAGGCCAAGCCTGCGGTTGCCGAAAACACCGTGGCACAGGTGAATCAACCGACACCCAATAATCCGGCGCGCAACACCCGACCGCGAGTTTCCACATCGCCGAACACCAGCACCAATCCGGGAGTTATGCCGCCGCGGCGCGAACAGATTACCCAAACCTCTACAGGAGGCCTCACCGTCGCGGAGTTGCAGAGGCAACAACCGACCGGCCAAGGGCAACCCCTCGTGCCGACGGCTCCGGTGACCGCCGCCGTACAACGCTCACGCGCCGATCAAGGGCTGTGCGATCCGAATTATATCGGTGGCCTGATCAGTTTCGATTTGCGCGCCGGAGTTGACCTGCGCGATATGCTGCGCTTTGTCTATCAGCAATACCGCGTCAATTTCATCATGGATAGATCGGTGGGACCAATTCCTGTGGATATCAGTGTCAGCGATTTGCCTTGGAATTATGTGCTGGATTCGGTTTTGCGCGCCAATCGTTTGGGCGTCGTTTGTAGCAAGGGCATAGTGAGAATCGCTTCGCTTGATGCCATCAAAGAAGAAGAAGATAAACTGCGAGCGCTACAGGAAGCCAAAGCTCTGCAAGTGCCGCTGGTCACCCGCATCATTCACCTGCGTTATGCGCGAGCCTCCGGGTCGCTCGGTGGCGATGCCAGCGGGGCCTCCGGTGGTGGCGGTGGTGGTGGCGGCGCTGCCGGTGGCCGCGGCGGCGTGCTGGTGATTGCCGAAAAACGCTTGAGTCCACGCGGTCGCATCGAAATGGACCCGCGCACCAACAGCATTATCGTGACCGATTTGCCGGAATTTGTTGATGCGGTCGAAGACATTATGATCAAGCTCGACAAGCCGGAAGCACAGGTTGAAATCGAAGCTCGCATCGTCATTGCCAGTCGCAATTTCCTGCGCGATCTGGGCTTGGAACTGGCCGCAGGGACGGCTACCAAAGGCGGCAAAACCGCTGTGCTGGCAACTTCGCCGGTTCAATTTACACCGGGTGGTGGCGTCGGCGGCAGTGGCGGCGGCAGTGGCGGCGGCACCTCCACAGGGCTTGCGCCCAATGTCTTAGGCCCGAAACCTACCGGCAGTTTGACGGCAGCCGCCAATACCGTGTTGGGTTTGACCACCGGGCTTATCGGCACCACGATCATTTCCGCAACCTTGACGGCCAATGAAAGCAAAGGGCAGGTTCGCACCATTGCCAGTCCGCGCATTACGACCACCGACAACAAAACAGCGGAGATCGTCAACGGGGTGCAGATTCCCGTGCAAACCGTATCGAATAACACCATCACAACCACCTTCGTGACAGCGGCCTTGCGCCTGCAAATCACGCCGCAGATTATCGAAGAAAACGGCGAAGTGTTGATGAAAGTCGTGGCCGAAAATAACACCGTCAACACGGCGCTCGCCTCGTCCTCCAATAACGGCACGCCGGGCATCAACACGCAATCGGCGGAATCAACCGTGCGCGTACCGGATGGCGGAACCACCGTGATGGGCGGCATCAACATTGATACCGAAGGGCATTCGGAAAACCGCACTCCCGGCGTATCGCGCATACCGATTCTTGGGGAGTTGTTCAAACGTCGGACGGCGCAACGCAACTTTGATGAAATTTTATTCTTCATCACGCCGCGCATCATCCGTAACGATAACGTCGTGAAACCCAAAGAACTTCAACCCTTGGATGGCCGCGTCACACCCGACACGCCGCCAGCCAAGACCACGAAAAAGCAGTAGCCGGAATCTCAGAAGTTCGTTGTGAAGCGCACGGTTGTAATTCTCTCAGCAAGCAGATAAGCTTGAGCCGACGCTTCACAACGAACAACATTTACGGCAACCTAATTTTTTATCAACGAGGAAAAGTTGAGTTTCTCACAGACCCTGCAAAGCATCGTGAATCGTGTGGAAGGCGGCGCTGGCGCGGTCATTCTGGGCATAGATGGCATCATCATCGAACGCTTTGTGAAGGCGATGCCGGCTGACCTTGACTTGGAATTGATCGCCACGGAACTGTCCACCCTGTTGATTCGCAGCGTCCACACGGCTACAGATACCGGCCTTGGTGATTTGCGCGAGATGCTGTTTGCCACCGAGTTAATGACCTTTGTGCTGCGCCCTATCACCTCGGAATATTTCTTGTTATTTGGCCTCAACCCCGGCGGCAACGTCGGACGGGCGCGCTTTGAATTACGCAAAGCACAACTCGCACTGGAAGCCGAATTCGCCATTTAACCGCCCACCGCCTGCCAGATTTTTGCCGCGCTTCATTGAATCATCTTTCCTCATGCGCTTATAGTTCTTCATTCGTTTGCTACTAAAAAATTCATCGGAGGCTTCATAAAATTATATGAGCAGCGCACCCAACAAAATCATCTACTCGATGATTGGCGTCGGAAAGTATTACGATAAAAAGCCCGTCTTGAAAGACATCTATCTCTCCTATTTTTATGGCGCAAAGATTGGCGTCATCGGTTTGAACGGGTCGGGCAAAAGCTCGCTGTTGAAAATTCTTGCTGGCGTAGAGAAAGAGTTCGTCGGCGAAACCGCCGTCTCGCCCGGTTACACCATAGGCTTTCTCGAACAGGAGCCGCAGCTTGATGAAACGAAAACGGTGCGCCAGATTGTCGAAGAAGGCGTGCAGGAAGTCGTTGATCTGCTCAAGGAGTACGACGCCATCAACGATAAATTCGCTGCGCCTATGGATGACGACGAGATGAACGCGCTGCTGGAAAAACAGGGCGCGGTGCAGGAGAAACTCGACGCCGCCAACGCCTGGGATTTGGACTCTCGCTTGGAAATGGCTATGGACGCATTGCGTTGTCCTGCCGGTGAAACTTCGATCAAGGTTTTATCGGGCGGCGAAAAACGCCGCGTCGCCTTGTGCCGTTTGCTGCTCAAACAACCCGACATTCTGTTGCTCGATGAACCGACCAATCACCTTGACGCCGAGTCGGTAGGCTGGCTGGAACAACACCTGCAAAAATATCCCGGCACGGTTATCGCCGTCACTCACGACCGCTACTTTCTCGACAACGTAGCGGGCTGGATACTGGAACTGGATCAAGGGCGTGGCATTCCCTGGCAAGGCAATTACTCGTCGTGGCTGGAACAAAAACAGGAGCGTTTGCGCCAGGAAGAGAAGGCCGAAACCGACCGCCAGAAAACTCTGCAACGCGAGTTGGAATGGATACGCATGGCTCCGCGAGCGCGCCAAGCCAAAGCCAAAGCGCGCATCAACTCCTATGAATCGCTGCTCAATCAGGAAGCCGAAAAGCGCTCGAAAGAACTGGAAATTTACATACCGCCGGGGCCGCGTCTGGGCAATGTCGTCATCGAAGCCGACCGCATCAACAAAGCCTACGGCGATAATTTGTTGATTGAAGACATGACGTTTCGTTTGCCACCGGGCGGCATCGTTGGCGTGATTGGACCAAATGGCGCGGGCAAAACTACGCTCTTCAGAATGATTGCCGCCCAAGAGCAACCCGACAGCGGCACTATACGCATAGGCGAAACCGTGCAACTCGGCTACGTTGACCAGAGCCGCGATTCGTTGCACGCCGACAAGACCATTTGGGAAGAAATCTCCGGCGGCAACGATTTAATAGACCTTGGCAAACGTCAAGTGAATTCGCGTGCGTATGTGGCGCGCTTCAATTTTTCAGGCACCGACCAACAGAAGCGCGTCGGCTTTTTATCGGGCGGCGAACGCAACCGCGTACACCTGGCCAAGATTTTGAAATCGGGCGCGAATGTGTTGCTGCTCGATGAACCAACCAATGATTTGGACGTAAACACCATGCGAGCTTTGGAAGAAGCGCTGGAAAATTTTGCCGGATGCGCCGTGGTGATTTCGCACGACCGTTGGTTTTTAGATCGCATCGCTACGCACATTTTAGCGTTTGAAGGCGACAGCCATGTGGAGTGGTTCGAGGGCAATTATTCGGAGTACGAAGCCGACAGAAAATTGCGCCTGGGAGCCGCCGCCGACCAGCCGCACCGCATCAAATATCGGCATCTGACCAGAGACTAATAGAAGGAAATTTATGGACTACTTCTTTCGAGCAAATGCAGGAGATTTAATATTGCCTTGAGGGTATAGCGGAGAACAGCAATTCGGCTCTCTGGTCGGTTGCGTGAAGGCGCTCAATATATAGAGGTCTCCACGGCATCCACGTACAACATCTTGGGAGTCTTCACGCAACCGACTAGAGAGCCAGCAATTCTCAATATGAAACCAGCAATTCTCCATATGAAATTTGTTCCAGTTGCAAACGATAGAGAGAGAAGCCATATGACGGAACAAGGCTGCCATCGAATCAAAGATCAAGATGCGGAACACACTACGCAGCGTCGCCCACAGTTTGGCTTTGGTTTTCAGTCCGCGCCACAACTGGCGAAAGACTTGACAGCAGCGTTGCTGAATTTGATCAAGCAAAACCGCCAGCAGCATCAGCAAAGCCAGCACCGTCGCCAAATGCTGTTGCCCGTGCCCATAGTTAGAGGGTGTCGCAGAAATGGATTTTCTGCCCAGATATTGTGTGCGATGGTTTAGCTACCCACAACATATGGACGGTTGCTGGAATTCTGCGACACCCTCTAACCTCGACTTTGTACATTTTTCAGAGGCGAAGCAGCCTTGCTAATCCCCCCGATGGCAGTCGGGGGATAGTTAAAGCCCAACCTACGAAACGCTGCCAACGAGAAACAAATCCCCCCGATGGCAATCGGGGGATGGTTAAAGTCCAACCTTGCCCGAGGCTCAAGGCTGGACTTTAACCATCCCCCAACTGCCGTTGGGGGGATTGAAGAAACCTTTGCTTGCTGGGTGTGTAGGCTGGACTTTAATCATCCCCCAACTGCCGTTGGGGGGATTCTGATGAATTGCCTCACTGCTTTGGCTTTCCGTTGGGGGAATTCAGACGAATGGCCCCAACGCCTCG
>JACQDB010000049.1 GCA_016201275.1 Acidobacteriota bacterium | reverse complement strand
TGATCCGCGAAGGCAAGACTTTTCAAATCCCTTCGATGATGCAGACCGGTCGCGGCAATGGCAATGTGTTGCTCAACGAGTCTTTGATAGAACTGGTCAAGAGCAAGACGGTAGCGCCGGATGAAGCCTATGCCAAAGCGGATGATAAAGTAACCTTTGAAACATTGCCCAAGCGCAACAACCTCGACACCAGTTTTATTCTCAACGCCACGTAAGGAACAAGCCGTTGAAGTTTCAGCCCTCAACGACAAGGCGTGAAAGGAGGCAAACTCTGCACCCCTTGTCGTTGGCTGTGGATTTTTTAGCAGGGCGCGTGAAGACTCTCAAGATGTTGTACGCGATTACCATAAAGACCTCTATATGTTGAGTGCCTTCACGCCAACTGCCAGAGGGCCAAAATGATTTTATGAAGCGTGATGTCATTAGGTTTATCGCCTGACTTTGATGGTGGCAAACAGCGAAGCGACTTCGATGTGCAGGCGGCGCGAGGCGCTTGCATAATTGGGCGAGCGATATTCATCGGCATCGAAAAAACCGTTGTGGGCTTCTTCGCCGCGCACTTTGACGCCGCTGAAGGCCGATAGTCCGGTGATGCGAACGCCTACCTCATCCAACACCAGTACATTAATCTGACCGAACACCGAATAGGCGCTGATGCGGGTTTCACCCACCGGCAAAGGCGCTGCCGTCAAATCAAAAATCACATCGCCGAATACTGCTATGGCGCGGTGATAGGCAATATCGCGGACATCGTTGGCAATCGTGGCGGGGCCGAAAAGCCCCATCGTGATGCCGTTATTGGTGGTCGTCGTTGCAACTTGAGGCGCGGTTGGTTCGGCGATGACTTCTGAAACGATGGCCAGATTGGTTCCGCAAACTCTGCAAAATTTTCCATACTCCGATGCTGACCCACACTTTGGACAAAACATGGAAAGCCTCCGCATCTCCTGTGAATTATTATGCTACCCGCATCCTGACAAGCGTGACAAGCGACGAAGGCAAAACCCTGCGACTGACGAAAAACTTTCTGCGCGCAGGGCTGATGACGGGCAGGATTTGCGCTATAATGGCCGCATCCCGAAGGCGAAGGAGGTCTCCGAGCCGTGTTCAGAAGAAGCTTGATGGCACTTCCTGTGGTGATGATGGTTTTTCTCATCGCCGTAGTGGCGCAAAATCCGAGTAACATGATTCGCGGCAAAATCCGCGCCGCCAATGGCGCGCCGGTCAACGGCGCAATCGTCGAGTTGCGCGAAGCCGGGGGCGCGATTCTCGGCCAGACCGTCACCCGCAATGACGGCGACTTTGCGTTCACTCGCGTAGTGCCTGCCGAATACGAAATTCATGTCACTATGTCGGGCTTTGAATCCAATATGCAGATGGTACGGTTCGCGCAAACCGACCGCATGAATTTTTACGAAGTGGTCAACGTCGAAATTCTGCTCAGACCCAAAGCCGATACGGCCATGCATCCGGCAGGCATCAGCTTCGCACAGGACGTGCCGCCTAACGCCCGCGCCGCATATGAAAAAGGCGTAGCGAAATTGCGCGATGGCAAAAGCGAAGAAGGCATTGCTTTGCTGCGCGAGGCGGTCAATTTTTTTCAGCCCTATTTCGACGCCAATTTTACGCTCGCCCGGGAACTCTTTCGCACCGGCAAAGACAACGAAGCGTTGGAGGCTTTGGAGCGTGCGCGGCAGGTCAATGAACGCGAATCGGCGGTCTATCAACTCTTCGGTTTGATTATGCTCAAGCAGCGCAAATTCAAAGTCGCCGAATTTGCGTTTCGCGAAGCCGTGCAATTTAATCCCAATAATGTTGCAGCGCATTTTTATCGAGGGCGGGTTTTGATCGAACTGGTGTTACGCAATCAAGACGAGAAAGCCCGTGTCGTAGATTTGGCGGATGCGGAAAAAGAGTTGAATCAAGCTTGGGATTTGAGCAGCAAAAAACTGTACGAGGTTTATGTGCAACGCGCTCGCATACACGAATATCGCGGCAACAAAGAAGCCGCCGCTGCTGATTTGGAAGCGTTTTTGAAAGCCGAACCGAACGCGCCGAACGCCGCCGCCTTGCGTCTGGCGATTGAGAATTTGCGAAAGCCGTGAAGCGCTTCGATCACCCTCAAGCCGGCGCGCCAAGCTGCCAGGTCGCCAAGCCTGGCAACGCCTTCTGCTTTTTCAGCCGGTCTCCACTGGTAAATTTTTTGCATCGCTGGGTTGCCTGCCTGCAGCGAAATTGAATCCAACAAAAGCGCGTGCTAGTCTTGAGTGACCAGCAATCCTTATCAAGAAGCGCTTATGAAAAAATTTGTGATCGCCATTCTCATCGCTTTGGTTACGCTGCCGACGCTGGCCGCGCAGGACGACAAGCCCATCAAGCTGACCGCCGATCTGGTCGCCGTTGAAACCACGGTCACGGATAAAAACGGCAATTTTATTCGCCATCTGAAAAAGGAAGACTTTGTGGTTTACGAAGACGGCGAGCCGCAAAAATTGGAATTCTTTGAAGCCAGCGAAAAGACCGAATTCACTCGCGCTCTTGCCGTCGTCTTTGCGATAGACATTTCCGGCAGCATCACCGCCGAAGAGACCGACCGCCAGCGTGTGGCGGCGGAAAATTTCATGAAACTGGTGCAAACGGAATCGGTCTTTGCGGTGGTCGCTTTTAACAACGAGATTCGCGTCCTGCAGGACTTCACCAATGACGCCAAGAAGATTTCGCAAGCCTTTCATAAAATCAAGGAAGGCTCCGGTTCGACCCGATTGTTTGCCACCTTAGACCGCGCCGTGACGATGTTAAAAAAAGTCCCGCACTATCGCGGCAACCGTCGTTTGCGGCGCGTCGTGGTGGTGGTCACCGATGGTTATGACAATGTGGATTCGACCGAACAGGGCGCGTTGATTACACGAGCCAACGATGCCGAAGTCACCATTTATTCGATTACTCTGCCGTCGTATGGGGCGACCGGCGCGGCAAGCAATCGCATTATGACGTTGCTGGATGTGTCGCGCATCATCCCGATGACTGGCGGCGCAGACTTTTCCGCCGATGCCAGAGATTTCACGCCGGTCTTCAAAGCCATAGCCGAAGAGATACAGGCCGCTTATACGCTGGCTTATTATCCATCGGAACAGCGCAAACGCGACGGACGCACGCATCAACTCCGCGTTGAAGTAAAGCGCGGCGGCGCTATCGTGCGCGCCAGTCGCACCAGTTATCAAGCCGTGAACCGTGACCAATGAATAACGAAATGTGAAAAGTGAAAACGCCCAATAAGCGGAACGGCTTTCATCATTCCGCGATTCCTTGATTCACAAGTTACGATCAAAGCCTTGTGCTGTAGCGCACAAAGACGCCGCGACCCGGTGCATCTACGCCCCAACTGATGCCGCGATAATTTTTGTCGCCGATGTTTTCAAACTCAATCATCACTTCATGGCGTTCCGCGAATTTGAAGCCGCCGCGAAGATTGATGGTGACGTAACCGGGCAGCTGGGTGAATAAGAAAGACGAATTGACGCCTGCACCCAAGACGCGATCCTGCACCTGCATCAAGGTTTCGCCGGTGGCTTTCAATTGATCGTCGGCAGTGCCAAACACGCCGTCGGCCCCTGCCTCAATCAGGCCGCGAACTCTTGCGCCGTTGCGGAAGAAACTTTGAATGCTGCCGCGTGTGCGCGCCGCGCCGGTGCGCCGGTCGCCCAAATCGAGCGTGGATAAACGGTCTTGTTTTGCCGCCGCGTGCAGATACGGCTCAAGCCAGAATTTGCTGCCCGTTGGCGCATAACGCAACTTCAGATAGAAATCCGGCGCGGGCGTGCCGCCTTCGATGTTCGGCGGCAAATGCGTAGTCTTGTCCTCGGCATGAATGTAGGTGAAGACCGTTGAGGCCGACAACGCTGAGGTGAGGCCGACATCAAGTTTATGCTCAAAGCCGTAGAGGCGCGCTTTGTCGAAATTGGCACGCACCAAGACCGGCGTTGCCACTGCAACCGGCACGAAGACCGTACCGTTGGGCAATTGCGCGGTGATGGTCTGGTCGCCAAGTTTGATACCGACTGCGCCTTGCGGCAAAATCAACGCCTGTTTCTGAATGTTGTCGTTAATGTCGTTGATGAAAAAAGCGAAATCGCTATCGAAGCGCTGGTGACGATAGCGCACGCCGACTTCATAATTCAGGCTGCTTTCCGGCTGTAGTTGTTGCACTGGGCGACCGCTTGATACGGCGCGGCTATCCGCTGTTGAACCCACAGTGCCGCCGAGTCCTGCGACCTCGGGCGCGGCAACCTCAAAGCCATCGCCGGTCAGTCCCAAGGTGCCTAAATCGGTGATGTGCGGAGTGCGGTAGCCTCTGGCGAGATTGGCCAGAAAGCTCAAACCTTTGATTGGCGTGACGATGACGCCGAAGCGAAAGGTTACGGCGTCGAAATTTATGGCATCATCCGGCCACAACGGTTTGCCATTCAGTAAAGGCGAATTGGCGGCGCGGGATTGATAAGCAGCGCGGCTGTAGCGCAAATTGCCAACGAGTCGCAGTTTGTTGGCAAGGGCATCGAAGACTTCTTGAACATAGATGCCGCCCTGTTTGTAGTTCGCACCATCCGGCACGCGACCTCGGCGAATGCTTGTGACGTGGGTGGTCGGATTGACGCCGAAAGACGGCGCGGCAATGGTTTCAAAATAATAATCGCCGCCGAGTAACAAACTGTTTTTCGCGCCCAGTTGTTTGCCCAGATGCGCCTGTAGGCCGTGCGCTTTGGTGCTTTCATATTCGTGATTGATCGAGGCGTTGGGATTGCCGTTGCCGCCTTGATTGACGCGCTCTTCGCGTTGTTTGTTGAATGAATAGGTCGCCGAAAAGGTGTCGAAGATGCCCACGCCGAGGCGATTGTAACGCGCATAAAAAAGGTCGTTCATCAAATTCCGCAAGTCGGCAATCAAGTTGCCGTCGCCGCCTATCAACTGGTCGTACCGCTTGCCGCCGTCCTGCTGGCCGCGCAGATAACTGGCGATAAATTGATGCTTGACCGTGGGCGAATAATTCAGCTTCAACATTCCGCCGTATTGCGTAAAGCCGGTGTCGGGCAGACGGTCGCCGATGACGATCTTCGATGGCAAACCAAAAAAGCGCGTCACGGCATTGCGCGAATCTATGCCGCCACCGCCGCGCAGAGGGTTGGCGCGATGAGCGGTGAGGTTGGTCAGCAAAGCGAAATGTTTAGTGCCGTAAGAGGTCGCAAGGCTTGAACCAAAGCCATGATCGCTGCTGTTATAAAAAGCGCTCAAGCGAGTTTCACGCAAGGTGCCATCAGCCGCCAGCGCCGGAACACGAGTCAACAATTGCACGCTGCCGCCCAGCGCATCGCTGCCGTATTGAGCGCTGTTGGGGCCGCGCAGAATTTCAGCGGCCTGCAAGTTGGAAGCATCCAGCAGATTAAAAAAAGTATTGATGCCGCCGCGCATCGCCGAAGTCGAATAGCGCACGCCGTCAACAAACACACTGACTTTGTTGCCCGTCAATCCGCGCACAAAGATGCCGGAAATGGTCGGGCTGGTGCGTTGCAGGTAAACGCCTACCTCTTCGTTGGCGATTTGCGCGGTCACGGATTTGGCGCGTTCGGCAATCACCTCTTCGTTGATTACGTTGACCTGTTGAGTGAGGTTGTCTATGTCTTCGACGCTGCCTAGATTGGCTGTGATGCTCACCTGTTCAGCGTCCAGGCGCGGTTCAAGCGTCACCGCGATGGCCGCCGATGACAGGCGCGTATTGATGGCTTCGCGTTGGTCGGCAAAGCCGCGTCCACTGACCAGCAATAAATAATTGCCTGCCGGAATATCGGCGAAATGAAAGCGCCCCTGCGCGTCGGTCTTGGTCGCCGCGACGCTGGTTTGTTGCGCCGTCAGCAAGGCAACCGTAGCTTCGGCGACGACTGCGCCGCTGGGGTCTTTGACAACTCCGGTAACGGTTCCGTCAAAAGCCCAAGACACCGACGCAAACGAAAGCGTCAGAAGCACGAGGGCAAACGCTTGGGAAATAATTTTTTTTATCGAAATGACTGCGGTCCGTCTGTACATACAGATTCTCCTTAACTGGGGGTAATGATGTTTACGGAATGGCGTAGAAGATAATGTGCAATCTTCAATCGTGAACTTTTTCCAATGCCAGCACCGGATGCACCTCGTGCCAGTGGCGGCCTTCTTCGGCGTCGTAGCGGCTGACGCCATAAACTTTGACGCGGCTGCCGACCACGGGCGGCGCAAGATTGATCGGGCTGACAATTTCACAAATGATAAACGGGCGAGGTTGCGCCAAATCCTCCACCAGCTTGAACATCAAATCGCCATCCTCTTCATCTATGCGAACCTCGGTGACGTAGCCTTCGGCAACGACGTGCGGCTCGGTGTTGTTGGAAATATCGGCGATGCTTACGGGGCGAAAATGGCTGGCGTCAAAAGAATGCGCGAGGAGGGGTTGAGGCGCTTTGGGCGCGGCTTTATTGATGAAGTAAGACCAGCCGAACACGATCAGCGCGCCAGCGAACAGGGCGCTGGCAAATACTGGCGCGGCGAAAAGTTTTCGCCAGTTCGGCAAACGTCTCGGCGTTGAGGCGACACGAGGCGCTGCCGCTTCGGCATCCAGCGCGGCGGCAAGCGCTGCCCAGTGATCGGTTGTTGCGGTTTCACGCGGCAACTGCAAAGCGAAGCGCTGACCGTCGCGCCGCCGCGCCAGTCGCAAGCGGCAAGCGTTGCACTCCAACAGATGATCTTCGACGCGGCGCACCGTTTTGCGGTCGAGTTCGCCGTCCACATAAGCCGACAAATGACGCCATAAATCAACACGAAAACATTTCATAAGGCTACTTCCTCAAGCTCTTCATAAGACTGTACGAAACGGTCTGAGGCGCGCTTCAAGACGGGTGAGGGCGCGGCTCAAACGCGACGCGACCGTGCCGGTCGAGCAATCCAGCACGGCGGCAATCTCTTCGTAAGAGAGTCCTTCGAGATATTTCAAGACCACCACAGCGCGCAGTTTCGGCGACAATTCCAGCACCGCCTGTTGAATGATCTGCTGTCTTTGCTGGCGCTCTTGTTGGCGGTCTGGCCAATCGGCGGCGGCGATCTCTTCGACGCTTCCCAGGATGGCGTCCAGCGGCACATATTGGGCGTTGTCGCGCCGACTCTGGTTCAAACATTCGTTGATGGCGATGCGATAAATCCAGGTCGCCAGCGCTGACTCGAAACGAAAGTCCGGCAGCGCACGAAAGATTTTCAAAAAGATGACCTGCGAAATGTCTTCGGCAAATAGCGCATCGCCCAGCGAGTAATAGACCAGATTCTGCACGCGGTCGCGGTAGAGTTCATAGATTGAGCGTTGCGCCGTGCGGTCGCCATCCTGCGCCGCCATAATCAAGTCGTGTTCACGCGGCGTAGATTGTGTGTCCTGAAACCTCATGCAAATTTATTGTATAACGAACCTTTCTTTAAGATTAGACACGGGCGGCAAAATTTTCTTCCCTGCCTTCATCAGAAAAATTTCGTAACGACCGAGCCGGTTTGAACATGGCCGGGCGCTGAGTCTCTGTGCCTACGGCGCACCGGAGAGCCAAGCCAGCGGTCAGAGACCGCTGCTCAACGGGAATCATGGGATTATATTTTCTTCCTCCTCCCTTAGTTGTTGCGCCGTCGGCACACAGGAGAATAGCCCGTGGGAAAGCCACGGGAATTCGTTTTTGCGCCAGAGGCGCAGCGGAGATTAGCCCGTGGTGAAGCCACGGGAAGGCGCAGGCGGCTTGACGGTCGCGCCCTGAAAGGGTGCAGGAGAGGCGACGCTGCAAGCCGCCTGCACCCTTTCAGGGCGCGAAGAATTTGCTCAACTTTTTCTAGTGCCTGTCAACACTGGCTACTCTCCTACACCTTTGCGGGGCAAATAGGCGAAGTTGATTCAAGTGGTACTGGCCGGACTACTCTCCTACATCTTTGCGGGGCAAATACGGCTATGCCGTTACAAAATTTCTTGAGTTTTGGCTTGCGGTTATTTTGACAAGCGATGGGTGCGGCAATTATGGTTTGCTTATGTCCCTGACCCAGGCGTTAAAAAGTTTTTTCTCGAAAGCGATATGCGACCGAGGCCGCCGTTATTATCAAAACGGCTATGTACGTATCAAAGAAGCAAGCGACAATTCGTTGCAGGCAACCGTGCGCGGCTCGGATACCTACACGGTGAGCTTGAAGATTCGCGGCGCGACGTTGGTGGCTTCCTGCTCCTGCCCGTATTTTGACGAAGACTATTGCAAACATATATGGGCGACGATACTGGCCGCCGAAAGCAAAGGCTATTTGCTGAAGACCAGCGCTGCGGTGCGCTTTCTGAAGATGGACGAAAGCGCCTATGCCGATGATGACTACTCTCAGGATGACGAAGACTATCTTGACGAAGAAGAAAATTTACAGGCGAAGCGACAAACCGTCGCCAACATTCTCAAGCAATATCAGGGCGGTCAGGTGAAACCACCAACCGTAGCGCCGCTGGCGGCACCGCCGATCATCTGGAAAAAACAGTTGGAAGAAGTCAATGCTTCTTTCCAGCCGCGACCGGGTTATTATGCTGCTCCTTGGCCGAGTGACCGCGAGATTCTTTATATCGTGGACATCGCCTCAACCTTGACGGCGCAGAGTTTGATTCTAGAACTTTATTACCGCGAGCCCAAAATCAATGGCGAATGGAAGAAGCCCAAAAGTTTCAGCCTCTCGAAAGAACTGATTCAGCGTTTGCCTTCGACCACCGACCGCGAGATCGCTTCTTTATTAGTGGGCGCGTCAAGCGACACCTATGGCTCTTACTATTATTACGGCTCGGCGGCGGCGCGTTTTCGCATACTGCAGCCGCTGGAACAACTTCTCATACCGATGATATGCCGCAGCGGACGCGCCTATTTGAAATATCCTCCCGATACGATTAGCGCAGAGGCGTTGGTTTGGGACGAAGGCGAGGCCTGGCAATTCTGGGTAGAGGTGCGCCCAGAAGCCGACGCGGAGTTGTACCGACTGGAAGGCGCGTTGCGGCGTGGCGAAGAGAAACGCAATTTGGTCGAGCCGGCATTGTTGCTGGCCGGTGGCCTGGTGTTCTGGCCGAATTGCGTTGCCCGGCTTGACGATCACGGCGCGTTCAGTTGGATTCCTTTGCTCAGAAAAGAAGGCACGCTGTCTGTGCCTGCCGCGCACCGCGATGAATTGCTCGCCAAGATTCTCACCATGCCGAAATGGCCGCGTCTGGATTTGCCGGAAGAGATACGCTTTGAAGAAACCCGGTTGACGCCGCTGCCGCTTATCAAAATCAAGCAGCACGAGAATCGCTTTCAACGCGAGAGGAAACTTGAAGCGGCGCTCTATTTCGATTACGACGGCAGAGTAATCAAAGCGCATCAAGGCGAGCGCGGTTTTTTTCAAGCCGACAAACGCCTCTTCATGGTGCGCGACCGGGACTTTGAACAGTTGGCCGCCGAACGTCTGCAACAACTAGGCGTGCGTCCCGTCAATGAATATCAACCGACAGGCCGTTTGGAATTTCCCGCCAATAAACTGCCCAAATTGGCGCGCACCTTATTGTCCGAAAACTGGCACGTCGAAGCCGAAGGCAAACTCTATCGCCAGGCGGGTAAATTTGAAATTGCGGTCTCGACCGGCATTGACTGGTTCGAGTTAAACGGCAAGGTGGAATTCGGCGACACCTATGCCGCCTTGCCCGCTTTGCTTGCGGCCTTGCGGCGCGGCGAAGGCACGGTGATGCTCGATGACGGCACCTTTGGCATACTGCCCGAAGAGTGGTTGAAGAAGTACGGTATGCTTGCCGAAATGGGCGAAGAGCAGGATTCGCACATACGCTTCAAACGCAGCCAGGCCGGCTTGCTTGATGCGCTGTTGGCGTCGCAACCCGAAGCGACCTTTGACGCAGGCTTTCAAAAAGCCCGTGACGAGTTAAAGAATTTCGCCGGTATCAAAGCCGTTGACCCGCCCGAATCGTTCACCGGCACGTTGCGCGAGTATCAACGCGAAGGTTTAGGCTGGCTGCACTTTCTCCGGCAATTCGGCTTCGGCGGCTGTCTGGCCGACGATATGGGTTTGGGCAAAACCGCGCAGACTTTGGCACTGCTCGAAGCGCGTCGCCAGCAACGGGCTGTGATGAAAAATGAACTGGATGCCGCCTGTACCGAGAAAAAGAAAACCGCCAAAACCAGCAAAGAAGAGAGCGCAAAAAAACGTGAGAGCAAAGCTTTATCAAACGTCGCCAATGCCGGTGAAGGCAATGAATCTGGGGATGCCAAAACGCTTGCACCATCGCTCGTTGTGGTGCCGAAATCGTTGGTCTTCAACTGGAAACAGGAGGCCACGAAATTCACTCCTGAAATGCGCGTGCTGGATCACACGGGCGGTTTCCGGCGCAAATCCACAGAGCATTTCGACGACTACGATTTAATTTTGACCACCTATGGCACCTTGAGAAACGACGCTCTGCATTTCAAGGATTATCAATTCGATTATGTCGTGCTGGACGAATCGCAAGCCATCAAAAACGCCAACACTGAATCGGCGAAAGCGGCAAGGCTGTTGCACGGCGATTACAAATTGGCCTTGAGCGGTACGCCTATCGAAAATCATCTGGGCGAGTTGTGGAGTCTGTTTGAATTTCTAAATCCCGGTTTGCTGGGCAGTGCCTCGGTCTTCAAGTTGAGCGGCGCGGGTGGGCGCAATGTCGAAGAAGAGACGCGCGATTTGCTGGCCAGAGGTTTGCGCCCGTTTATCTTGCGGCGCACCAAAGACCAGGTGGCGAAAGATTTGCCGGAAAAATTGGAGCAGACGATTTATTGCGAGTTGGACAAAACGCAGCGCAAACTCTACAACGAATTGCGCGACCATTATCGCCATACCTTGCTTGGCATGGTGGATCGGGTCGGCATCAACAAATCGAAGATCATGGTTTTGGAAGCGCTGTTGCGCCTCAGACAAGCGGCTTGTCATCCCGGCTTGCTCGATAAAAAGCGGCTGACGGAAGCGAGCGCGAAACTGGATTTACTGGTGCCCAGGCTTTTGGAATTGCACGAAGAAGGCCACAAAGTATTGGTGTTTTCGCAATTCACCAGCTTTTTAGCCATCGTCAAAAATCAACTCGATCAAGAGAACATCCAGTACGCCTATCTGGACGGCAAAACCCGCGACCGCGCCGCCCGCGTTGAGAGATTTCAAAACGACCCGGATTGCAAACTCTTTTTGATTAGTTTGAAGGCCGGAGGACTGGGCTTGAATTTAACCGCCGCCGAATATGTTTTTCTATTAGACCCGTGGTGGAATCCTGCGGTCGAAGCGCAGGCCATAGACCGCGCTCATCGCATCGGCCAGACGCGCAATGTTTTTGCCTATCGCTTGATTGCCCGCGACACCGTTGAAGAAAAAGTTCTGGAATTGCAAAACACCAAACGCGCCCTTGCCGAAGCGATCATCAACGCCGACAACAGCTTGATTCGCAGCCTTGGACGCGAAGATTTGGAATTGCTGCTGTCGTAAATCGCAAAGCAACAGGACAAGGCCAAAAGCGCGGTCGGCAATTTCTTGACAGCCAAGCGCACGGAGATGGTGATTTGTAGGCGCAGGTTTTTTCAGCAAAAGACCTTGCCAGCGAATAAAGCCAAGGCCGCAGAGAAAAGACGGATGAGCCGCACCTAGCCGCTCCAGCGGTCTCATTCGCTGGCACTTCAACTGCCGAATTTATCTCGATGAACTGCCGTAACCAGATAGAAATAGCCAATAAAACCGGGCGTTTTTTCAGCTTCAGCAAAAAAATATCAACTCGTCATGCAGCGCTAAAAAATCAAGACGCCTAGGAGTAGGCTCCTAGGCGTCTTGGTTTGCAGGCACAGGTTGTGAGTTTTATCGCGACAGGCAAAGCGCGCTAAATCGTAATCGTCGTGCCATCGAATTTGGTTAGCGAAAAACCGTTGAAGGTTTCGTTATAGCAACTCTTGAGGTCGCGCATGATGCTGATAGCGACATCTTCGCCGAGTTTATTGGCTTCGGTGGCGTCGGTGCGCCAATGCACTCCGGCAATGTTGCGGCCTTGCGAAACATTCGACACAATCTTGTTCAATTCGCCGCCCACGGTCAGCGCTGGCCCTGAATACGGCACTAGCGATTTGCCGTCGGCGCTTGGCACTACAGGGTTTCGGATAATTGCCGACTCATCAAACATCGCCTTCAACATAGTCACGCAAGCGCCTGCTACGGTGGCGTGACCGGAACCGTAAGAGGTGTGATTGGGCGAGCCTTCCGGGAAGACCAAAGGCAAAAGATGCGAGCCGTATTTGCTGAATACCGCGTCCAGCACGGTCGAGCGCGTCAGGTCGGCGTGGAACGGATAGGTGGCGCGATTCAAGCGCTGCACTTCGACGCGACCGCCGAATTCTTCGGGGCGTAGGCGACGATGCACAAACCACTTTTGAAACCACTGCGCCTTGAGCGCGCGTGTCGAAGGTTCGGTTACCAGAGTAGCTATGCCGGGACCGCCAAAGGTTCCAAACCCGGTTTGGGATAACGACCCGCTCAATCCTACCGGCAACGGTTTGCCACTGCCCGGATCGAGGGTGACGCCGTAAGGATTGCCCGCATCCAGCGGATAGCCGCCGTTTGCCAGTACCAGAAAAGCAACAAAGTACGCCTGAAAAAGCACGTCTATGTGAACATAAAATCCGAGGTCGCGCCCGTTGCGGCAGAAGAACGAATCGCCGGAAGTAATCACTTGCGTCGGCTGAAAGCCATTTTGCACATCCAGCCACTCTGGAAAAGTTGTCACAAAATCGGTGTTCGGCACATGAGAACGGACGCGCTGATCAACTTCCTGCGCCCCAAAACCGGCAGGCTGCAAAAGGAATTGCGAGATATAGGGACCGGTCGTGCAGCCCGGGTAGGAATCACGAAACAGAGTTTGCGGAGTGACGCGCCCACCAACTTTCGGGCCACGGAAATCCGACATTTTGGAGATGTCGTCCGCCGCCTCTTGTGCCAGCGGATTGCTGTCATAGTCAAGAAAATTCACATCGCGCAGCAACGCCATCCAATACAGTTCAACCATTTCGCCAGCCTCTTCCGCACTGGCGAAAGCGGGTGCTGGGCGCATGGTCAGATTGTGCGAATCCGCGCCTTCAAGATCGAAAGCCAGGCCGGATTGTGGATTCACCAGGCGGCGTCGGCGTCCCTGCTCAGGGCAACCGAAATATCCTTGCGTTACCAGCGCGTCGAAGTCGGCGCTTTTGCCGCTTTGCAGTGCCGCCACATAAGCTTGATAGGCCGCCGGTTCCACTTCGCCGGTCATCGGATTATGTTTGAGGCACTTCGAAAAATTGCCGATTTTATTGGCATAACGTGCTTCGTCGCCGTTATCAGGATGGCCGGGGTCGGGAATTACCCGCTCCATATCGGCAGTTTGTACGCGCAGTTGAAAAGCTTTTTTGGCGCGTTTTGCAGCAACGCCGGAGGTCACAATTTCCGCCTGCGTCTCTATCTCCTGCGCCGCGACAGGAGTGCCAGAACCGATCAGCGGCAAAGCGCCCGCCGCTATGGCCGCGCCGCCTACTTTGCCTAAAAATTCTCTTCTATTATTTTTTTTCATCATTTTCCTCCGGGTGAAAAACGGACGCAGAGTGCGACCCCGCGCCTCGTCAAATTAACATAAGGGCTAAACACCAATCGTTGTGCCGTCAAATTTGGTCAGTGAGAAGCCAGCGAAATCTTCGTTGTAGCAGTCACCATAATCTTTCAACATAAAGATGGTCAGGGCTTTGCCCAGCCGTAAGTCTGGCGCGCCAGCCGTGCGTCCCTGCGGCCAGCGTGGCGGCGGTAAGCCCAGCGGCCTTGCTTGAAATGTTTCGGCGGTCTGAGAAAGAGGGCATGAAAAAATTCCGCCAAAGTTTTGGCGCTCAACTATTGGATTGCACACTACTTTCAAAAAGCCCTCCCGGTGCGCTTGCTCAAGTATCCAGGTGCGCGGATAGGGGGTTCCTTTCTCTACAGGGGCGAACGGGAATCGCCCGACTATGCTTTGAAGTTCGCAACTGTTCTCTCAAATTCGCGTTCCGCCGACGGACGATAAACGCATTGAAATTGGCGGTGCAAAATCAATGACCGACGATGACCGCGAATTTGGTTTGCAGATGCTCTCTTCATCCTTCCTTGAAATGAAGCGCGGCTGAGGGCTTAAATCAGCCGCAAAAATAATCGGTGCGATAATTTTTCAAGGAAGAGGGGAGCGCACCGATTATCTTTGATGGTGGAAATCAGTGTCAACAGAAATTCCAAAAAATCAGGGCAGGGATAATCGCTCTGAATTCCCTGTGATTGCCTTACCTCGCTTTTTGCAGAACGACTTTCTGTGGTTACACTCTCAAACGGGTCGGTCAAATTATACGGGCTAAATGACAGGCTGTCATCCTTGACACTTTTGAAAGCCGTGTGCTAGTTTTCGTGGCTTGACTGGCGGTCAAATCCTTTGCTAGGGAGTACATCATTTTGCTCGCGATACCAGCGTTCGTACTGTTTGCAGAAGACAACATCATTCAACCGAACGTCACGCTCGTGGTCGTACTCATTCTGTTTATCGTCTTTGTCCTGGTCTTGAATCAACTGCTCTTCAAGCCCATAGGCAAAGTTCTGGATGAGCGCGAATCGTTGACGGCAGGCGCGGCAGCGGAATCGCGTGCGGCAGCGCGGCAATATCAAGCCCGCCTCAATCATTACGAAGAGACCATTCGTCAGGCGCGTGCTGAAAATTACAAGAAACTCGAACAGCAGCGCAAAGCCGCGCTCGATAAACGCAGCCAATTAATCGAAGAAGCACGGGCGCAGGCCGAAGCCGAAATCGTTAAAGCCCGTCAGGAAGTTGCCGCGCAAACGGCTGAGGCGCGTGCCACCCTCGAACAGGAATCCCGCCAGATCGCCGAGCAAATCTCGCGCACCGTCTTAGGTCGCGCCGTAGGAGGTGGCAAGGCTTGATTGCTCTGATCCATCTTGGCTTATCCATCAAAGATTTTATCTACGACCCGAAAAATCAATTGCTATGGCAGATTGTGAATTTCGTGGTCTTCGTCGCCATCCTCGTTTATCTGCTACGCAACAAAATCGGCATAGGCAAAGTGTTCAACGACCGCGCCGCTTCCATCCGCAAAGAATTGGACAAAGCCAAAATCGAAAAGGCAGAGGCCGAGCGCAAACTCGCAGAGGTCGAGGCGCGTTTGAGCAAGCTCGATGAAGAGGTCGCCTTGATGCGCGAGGACGCCGAACGCGAAGCCGAGCGCGAAGCGACGCGCATACGCGAAGCTGCCGCGCAGGAGGCCGAAAAAATACGGCAGATGACGGCGCGTGAAATCGCCGGAGCGCTGAAAGAAGCTCGCGCTGAACTGCGCGCCTTCGTCGCAGAAAATTCCGTAGCAATGGCCGAAGCCATCATCAAGCGCGAATTGAAGCCCGAAGACAACCGCCGGTTGTTGAGCAAATATGTTGACGAACTGCGCGAGGTGGCGAAATGAGCATCACGACAATTGCCCGCCGCTATGCCGAAGCGGTTGCCGATGTGGCGATGGCAAATCAACAGGTCGAGCAGATTGACGCCGAGTTGAACGCCTTCGCGCAGATGATGAAATCGAGCCGCGAACTCTACGAAGTCTTTGCCAGCCCTGTGCTGTCAAATGAGCAGAAGAGCAAAGTATTAACGGCGCTCGTGGAGCGCGCCAAACCGAGCAAGACCACGGCAAACCTGCTCAAAGTCATGTTGACCAATTATCGCCTGCACCTGATTGATGCGGTTTATCAGCAATTCAAACGCGAGATCAACGAGCGCAAAGGCTTGCTCGGCGTTGAAGTAATCACCGCGCAAACGCTAGGTGCAAGCGAACAGGATTTATTGAGCCGCCGACTTCAGGAGTTGACCGGCAAACAGGTGCAGATACAGTTCAAGACCGATGCCACATTAATCGGCGGCGTGGTGACGAAAATCGGCTCCATCGAATATGACGGCTCGATTCGCACCCAACTGGAAACGGTGAAACAGAAATTGAAATCCGGCGAAAGATAACGGCAACGCGATTGAATGCGTAAGCAAAAATTAAGTTGAGCGTCGGTCTCTGACCGACGAGTGTCGCGGTTCAAGACCGCTTCTCAATTTCCTGAATCATGTGCTTGAGTTCGAGATTTGAAAATTTTTTGGAGATAAAGTATGGAAGGAATCAGAGCGGACGAAATCAGTAAAATCATACGCCAGCAAATCGAAGGCTTTGACACCGGCGTGGAAGTCAGCGAAGTCGGCACCATCATCAAAGTCGGCGATGGCATTGCCGAAATTTTCGGACTCGAACGAGTGATGGCTGGCGAGTTGCTCGAATTGCCGCATCAGGTAGCGGGCATTGCCCTCAACCTCGAAGAAGACAAAGTCGGTGCGGTGCTCTTCGGCGATTACGAAAAGATTAAAGAAGGCGACCAGGTGCGCCGCACCAAACGCATCATGTCGGTTCCGGTCGGTGAAGAGATCATCGGTCGCGTGGTTGACCCGCTCGGTCGTCCGCTTGATGGCAAAGGGCCGATTGATACTGGCGGCAAATTCAACCCGATTGAAAAAATCGCTCCCGGCGTGATGGAACGCCAGCCCGTGCGCGAACCTGTGCAGACCGGTTTGAAAGCCATTGATTCAATGGTGCCGATTGGTCGCGGCCAGCGCGAATTAATTATCGGCGACCGCCAGACCGGCAAAACCGCTGTCGCCATTGACACGATTATCAATTCAAAAGGCAACGACCTGATCTGTATTTACGTTGCCATCGGACAGAAAGAATCCACCGTCGCGCAGGTGCAGAAAACTCTCGAAGAATTCGGCGCAATGGAATACAGCATCATCGTTGACGCTTCGGCCTCAAGTCCTGCGGCTATGCAATACGTAGCGCCGTATGCGGGCTGCGCGATGGGTGAATATTTCCGCGACAAAGGCAAACACGTTCTGTGCATCTACGACGATTTGTCGAAACACGCCTGGGCCTATCGCTCGATTTCGTTACTCCTGAGACGACCGCCTGGACGCGAAGCCTATCCCGGCGATGTGTTTTATCTGCACTCGCGTCTGCTCGAACGCGCCGCGAAATTATCCGACACCCTGGGCGGCGGCAGCCTCACAGCATTGCCGGTTATCGAAACCCAAGCGGGCGACATTTCGGCTTACATTCCTACGAACGTCATTTCGATTACCGACGGACAAATCTTTCTGGAGTCCGATCTGTTCCACTCCGGCGTTCGTCCAGCTATCAACGTCGGCAACTCGGTCAGTCGCGTCGGCGGCTCGGCGCAAATCAAAGCCATGAAACAGGTCGCCGGAACCTTGCGTCTTGACTTGGCACAATACCGCGATCTTGCGGCCTTCGCGCAATTCGGCTCCGACCTCGATAAAGCGACGTTGGCGCAGTTGAACAGAGGCCAAAGGCTTACGGAAATTTTGAAACAGCCGCAATACGCGCCGATGTCTGTCGAGCAACAGGTGCTGGTGATTTGGACAGCCACCAACGGTTTCATTGATGACGTGGCGATTGAAGACGTGAAGAAGTTTGAAAGCGGCTTGATTAATTTCATAGAGAACGCGCACAGCGGACTGCTGGCCGAAATCCGCGAGAAGAAAACTCTCGGTGACGATTTGAAAGCCAACATGAAAGCGGCGGTCAACGAATTCAAAGAACGCTTCAACGCCGACAAAGCCGCTGCCGCAAGCAGATAATTTTAGTCCTCAGTCCCTAGCCCTTAGTTCTTAGTCTTGTTAAAAACAGACCTGAGAACTAGGGACTAGGGACTAGGGACTAAGGACTCTTATGCCAAACCTACAGGATATTCGCAGGCGGGTTCGTTCCGTCAAAAACTTGCAGAAAATCACCAAGGCCATGAAGATGGTCTCGGCGGCAAAACTGCGGCGCGCTCAAGAGCGCGTCACCTCGGCGCGGCCTTACGCACAGACCATGATGCGTATGCTTGGTCGGTTGGCGGCGCGGGCTGGCGATTATCAACACCCTTTGCTGGAAGTGCGCGACAGCGACCAACATTACGTCATCGCGCTGGTGACTTCGGATAAGGGCTTGGCCGGAGCCTTCAATACCAACTTGATTAAAGCGGCGCAAACTTTCATGCGCGAAAATTCCGACAAGACTTTCGAGATGGTCACCATAGGCCGCAAGGGGCGCGACTTCTTTCGCCGTCGCACCGAGGTAATCAACGAATACACCGATGTGCCAAAGCTTGCCGTCACCCACGCCGGGGCTGCCGAAATCGCTCACGAGTTGATGGAGAAATACACCGCCGAAGATTCCACGGTTGATCGCGTCTTCATCATCTACAACGAATTCAAATCGGTATTGTCGCAGCAAGTGGTCATCAAACAGTTATTGCCCATCAGCGCCGAAGCCTTCGCCAGTGAAGGCGATAAAGCGGAAACCGAAGACCAGATTGATTACATCTACGAGCAGCCCGCCGCTGAAATTTTAGGCACACTGTTGCCGCGCTACGTCGAAACCCAGGTCTTTTATGCGCTGCTCGAATCCATTGCCAGCAATCACGCGGCGCAGATGACGGCTATGGATTCAGCCTCCAAAAATGCCGGTGATGTGATTGACTCGCTGACTTTGAATATGAACCGCGTGCGTCAGGCGTCTATCACCCGCGAAATCATCGAAGTGGTTTCCGGCGCGCAGGCGCTCAACGGCTGAAATTAAAATCATCGTCTGAAATTCAAAGAGGCAAAGTTGGTAGCGAAGTGTGATCGGCTTTGCCTTTTGCGTTGTTCGCCGCACGAAGCAAACCGTCGCGTTGATAAACTGCAAACCGCTTGGCGAGACTTTGCGCCTTGGCGCGAAATTGCTTGGCTGAAAAAATCCACCGCAATTAATTTTGTATTCATCCGCCAAGGCTTTCTTGCTATCATCAAAAATGATGTCGGAAAACGTAGTCACTCCATCGCTTTCATTCCCCGAACGTCTCCTCAAATACTGGCTTCCCGTAGGGTTGATGATGAGCTTGATGTTCTTTTTTTCAACCGATGTATTTTCAGGCGAACATACGGCGCGGGTCATTGATTGGCTGATGAAATTGTTCAGCAACGACACCAACCGTCCCGACCTGGGCGAAACCAATTTCGCGGTCCGCAAATTCGCGCACTTCTTCGAGTATGCAATTCTTTCGGCGCTGTTGTTTCGTGCGTTTCGCGCCGAACACCGAAAGCGCTGGCAATGGTCGTGGGCGGTCTATTCGTTTTCGATGGTCATCGCCTGGTCTCTGCTTGATGAGTTTCATCAGACCTTCACGAAAACGCGCGGCGGTTCGCTTTACGATTCGTTGCTGGATTCATCGGGCGGCTTATTTGCGCTGTTGGTGTTGGCAATCTACTTTCATCGCCAAGCGCGCCGACACATAAAAGCGTAAAGAGTGAGTCGCACCCAGGTCGTCAAAAACTCTCACTGAAAAAAATTGTCATCGGAAAATTTATCTGCAAAAAAATCTCGAACCTCGCGTTCAAAGATTGCGTAGAGGTGATGAGGCGATTTCAGCCTTATTTTTCAAGGGTTTTTCACACCTTGAAAAATTTTCTTGAAAAAAGTTATTGACACTGAATCTTGAAATGTTGATAATGGCGTTTCTTTTTCGACTCTTTCAGTCGGAGGAATGACAAAACAATGATGATGCGAAAAGAACAAAACGGAATAGCCAAATGTTCGGCGGCACAGTTGTGGCGCGAACGGCAGTTAGGTGGCCGTGCGTTCTTCGGGCAGCATCTCCAGCCGAGTTCGCAACCTTCACTTACGAATATTTTTGTCGTCGGCGTGAATACCATAAACGGTATCGGCACAGAACAAACTCTGTTCTCCGATTATAGAAGCCTTCGATAACCAGCGGGAGCGGTCTCCCGCTCCCAAAATCTCGCAAACATAGAATCCACCAAAGCGACTTTTTAGGAGCGGGCAGCTTTCGAGCAAGGCGTTCGGAATATTGCCTGCTCCTATAACTTTTCTTGAACACCCAATAGGCCACAAGTTCGGCGCTGTTGTTTGACAATTTAATCCGCTTTTTTTGATGGCATACGTTTTTCGGCCAGGTTGGCAGAATGGAATTGCGGTGGCTTGTAAACCCACAGGTCTTCAGCGACTACAGAGGTTCGATTCCTCTACCTGGCATCAACGGGAGTGTGAGGTAACCGGCTAACCTGACGGTCTCCAAAACCGTTTATCCGAGTTCAAATCTCGGCGCTCCCGCCACCTTCGGAGGGTTCGCATAACGGTAGTGCAGCGGTCTCGAAAACCGCCGGGTTTTGGCCTGTAAGAGTTCGACTCTCTTACCCTCCGCCAATTTGTCACAGGGAGGTGTGGGTGAATGGTTAAACCACTGGTTTGCTAAATCAGCGTCCCAAAAGGATGTACAGGTTCGAATCCTGTCGCCTCCGTAGATCAAGACAAAAGTAAAAAGGCCAAAGGCAAAAGTCGCAGCAGCTAAAGCTTACTTATGTTTTTTACCTTCCATCTTATTCTTTTTTTGGACCCGTAGCTCAGTTGGAATCAGAGCATTTGCCTACGAAGCAAAGGGTCGCAGGTTCGAGTCCTGCCGGGTTCATCACAGTAGAGAAAGAAACGTCTGCATTGGCGGAATAGTTATATTCAATTATATGAATACATAGTTATTTAGCCATTTGACGATTTAGAAATCAGCGCGAGTGTAGCTCAGAGGCCAGAGCGCGGGCGTGCCATGTCCGAGGTCGCGAGTTCAAATCTCGCCACTCGCTTCAAACTTTTTTTCTTGCGCGTGTAGCCAAGTTGGTTAAGGCACAGTTCTGCAAAAACTGAAATCGTGGGTTCGACTCCCACCGCGCGCTTTGCGGAGATGGAGCAAGAGACAGGCTCATACGGCTCATAACCGTAAAATCACCGTGTGCAACTCACGGCTCCGCTATGCGGGAAACCGCCGTAATGAATTCACTGAAAGGAGGTCGCCGGCACCACGATTTTTATGAGCGAATGCAATGCCGTTTATGTGTTACTGCGGGGCGTTAGGCAAGAGGTCAAGCCGCTTGATTTTCAATCAAGCTTTCGCAGGTTCGAATCCTGTACGCCCTGCCAGGTATCAATGGTGAATGTAGCTCAATTGGTAGAGCGCGAGTTTGTGGCACTCGTCGGTATGGGTTCAAGTCCCATCATTCACCCTGTAGTTTTGCGGAGGCGTAGCTTAGTTGGTTGAAAGCGTCGGATTGTCGCTCCGAAGATCGCGGGTTCAAATCCCGTCGTCTCCGCCAAAGTGTAAACCCTGAAACCGGCTACAGCAGCCAGTTTCGTGACAAGTAGTGTTTAATAAGTCGGATCGGTAGCGCAGTTGGTCAGAGCATCTGATTCTTAATCAGCAGGTCGTGAGTTCGAGTCTCACCCGATCCATCAGATTTTGCCCCCGTAGCTCAATTGGCAGAGCCGCAGATTTATACTCTGCAAGCGCCAGATAAGCGCGTGATCCGAGTTCAAGTCTCGGCGGGGGTATTGAAAAAACGGGTTGGTAGCTCAGTTGGTTAGAGTGCCTGACTTTTAATCAGGAAGTCGAGAGTTCAAGTCTCTCCCGACCCATTGATGAAGGGGAGAAGCGGTTCAATGCTTCCCCCAAGCACTTTGCGGATGTAGCCCAATCTGGCAGAGGCGGCAGGTCGAGAGCCTGCTTGTTGGAGGTTCGAGTCCTCTCATCCGCATAACCCCGCTGTAGCCTAATGGGTAACGGCAACGGGCTTAAAATCCGTGTAATGTGAGTTCGAATCTCACCAGCGGGATGTATGCGAGGCTGATGCAATTGGGAGACATCTTCGCCTTAGAAGCGAAGTTTTGCGGGTTCGACTCCCGCGCCTCGCATTCCAGATGATGGCAAAGATTTACCCTTTGAATCTTTGTTGCGGAATAGCTCAGTGGCAGAGCAACGGTCTCATAAGCCGTATGGCGCGGGTTCAAGTCCCGCTTCCGCAATGTTGAAATGTTTGAAAGTGTTCTGGTGTATCTCAGTTGGCAGAGAGTCCGACTGTTAATCGGAATGTCGCTGGTTCGAGTCCAGCCACCAGAGCCAATTTTCCCCGGGGAGCCGTTGACTTGAGAATGCCTGGTGCAGCGCGCAACTGGGCCGATGACGTGGAAATGGCTCCTGTAGCCAGTTTCAAGGTTTTACGATTCACTCCGCCAATCGAGCGTATAGGGCGCTCGCGTGCGACGCGGACTTCCTCCTCTGCGTCGCACGGCGTCGGGTTCAACACCGCACGAGGGATTTTTTTCGGGGAGTAGCTCAGTTGGCTTAGATCACCCGGCTTGGGACCTTACTTTTACCCATACGAAGCGGGTGATAGAGGATGCTCTATCACCCGCTTCGCAGGCTAGCGAGAGATGGTTTCGCATATAGCCCAGCGCTGACGCACTGGGCTATATGCTATCGCCCACTTCGCGGGCTAAAAAACTATCGCAGTTGATGAAGTTCTGACTTATGGGTAAAAGTAAGGCTTGGGACCGGGAGGCCGCTGGTTCAAGTCCAGTTTCCCCGACTGTTTTGCAATGGGGTCGTAGCTCAATTGGCAGAGCGCTGCGCCTGCACCGCAGGGGTTGTCGGTTCAACTCCGACCGATTCCATCAATTTATTGGAGCGTAGCTCAGTTGGATAAGAGCGTTCGGCTGATAACCGAAAGGTCGAGAGTTCAAATCTCTCCGCTCCAATTTTTTGCCGCAATGATGGAAGTTGCAAGTTTCGTTGCTGGCTTGAAACTGGCTACAGTAGCCTCTTTCAAGGTTTAAGGTGAGTGAAAATTTAGCGGGATGTAACTCAGTGGAACGAGAGTGCCTGTCTTCTAAACAGGAAGTCGCAGGTTCAAGTCCTGCCATCCCGACTCTGGTTGGATAGCTCAAACGGTAGAGCAGTGGGTTGAAAATCCATGTGCTGAAGGTTCAACTCCTTCTCCAACCACTTTGGTGCGGAGTGGCGTAATTGGCAACGCGCTCGGCTTTGAACCGAGAGATCGCAAGTTCGACCCTTGCCTCCGCAGTGCGCCGATGTAGCTCAATTGGCTGGAGCAACTGTCTTGTAAACAGAAGGTCGTGAGTTCGACTCTCACCATCGGCTCTGTTAAAAAAGTAGTAACCACGCCTTTGCCCCAAGGCAAAATGAGCGCGGGCAAATAAGCGGATTAGATTTTGTAATTTGAAATTTTTTTTGTGGGCGTAGCTCAGTTGGTTAAAGCGCGAGTCTTCCAAACTCGAAATCATGAGTTCAAATCTCATCGCCCACTTAAAAGACTAGACCAAAGCGCCAAAGCAGATTGGTTTGCGGTTAATGTTGAAAGCTGCCTATCGTCCGCGTTGGTCTTTTACTTTTTGATTTTTTTTTGCGGTCGGATAGCTCAGTAGGTTAGAGCGTCGGTCTTACAAACCGAAAGTCGAAGGTTCGATTCCTTCTCCGACTATGGCGGGTGGTGAATGATTGAAGGAAAGGAGAGATGAAAATGACGCTCAGTAGAAAAGTTCTCTTGCTCAACGCTTCCTACGAACCGCTTGGCACGATCAGCATTCCGCGTGCTTTGCGATTGGTGTGGAAAGACACCGCCGAAGTTGTAGAGTTGGATGGCGACCGCGTGTTGCGTTCCCCGCGCTTCGTCTTTCCTGTGCCTTCGGTCGTGAGACTCATTGAATACATCAATGTGAGAAAGCGTCAGGGGCGTTCGGGAAATATGCGCGCCAGCATCATCATGCGCGACCGTTATCGCTGCCAATACTGCGGCGTGAAAGGCAATGCTTTCGAGTTGACTCTCGATCACATCTTGCCGAGTTCGCGTGGTGGTCGCACGGAGCCTGAAAATCTTTGCGCTGCTTGCAAGGCTTGCAACCAACGCAAAGGAGACCGCACACCCGAAGAAGCGAGAATGCCTTTACTCTCGAATCCTAGCGCCTTGCGTTACGGCTTAGAGAAAGCGGCTATGTATCACGCTGCCGAGTCGCGTCCCGAATGGCGCAAGTATTTGTTCCTCGAAGACGCGAAGTTGGTGAAGGCAACCGTCGCTTAGGAAAAGTCTGAAGTCTGAAGTCCGGTGTCCGTGTTGGTTCATCTGACCTCGTTCAGTCTCTCAATTTTCAGGCATTGAAATGAGCGAATCGCGTTGAACTTAGGACATCGGACTACAGACTTTGGATGAAATAAACAGGAGGTTTTAACCATGATTCACGTTCGTTATGAAGGTCGCTCGTTTGATTTCAATGAAGCAGTGGTTGGCGTACACGCTTCAATGAATGATGAGCAAATCAAGGATCGTTTGGCTCAACACTTCGACGCGAATCGAGCCAAATTCGATTTGTATGTTGTTGACCGTAGCTCATCAGGCGATTTGATTATCCGTCCAGAAGCGGTGTACGGATAGGTGAAGTGCAAGCCGCGAGTCTGTGCGATGAGCGCAAACTCCGGCTTGCAAGATAACCATAGATTTTTGACCGGCAATAATAAAGATGCTCCGCGCCCTGACCTGTGAAGCTTACATACTTAAAGGTAACCATGAAGCCGTTGGTTCGATTCCAACCTCCCGCTTTGCTTGATGCGGGAGTAGCTCAGAGGTAGAGCGCGTGGAAAAGGTGAAACAGCTTTTCTGACTTGCGCGGAGATGCACTACTAATTTTGTTCTTTGAATTTTTGATTTTGATTTCGCGCCTGCGCCCCGACAGGCAAGGCTTACATACATGGATAAACCAATCTGAAAAATTGGCTAGTGGGTTCAACTCCTACATTCTCCACCAGTATCGGGGAATAAAGACAGTCTTTCAAACTTGCGCGGGCGCGATACTTTTTTGTGAAGATATGAAGATTATGAAGAGGTGAAAAGGTGAAGAGGTGAAGAGGTGATACGCAGATTTTTTTCATGAGAAGCTGCTTTGCGTCCCGACTTGCGAAGCATACATACTAGCTCACTTGGTAGAGCATTTGCTTTGGGAGCAGATGGTAGCGGGTTCGATCCCCGCGTATGACTCAAAGCTTTTCAGACTTATGCGAAGCAGCTTCTCACGAAAAAAACGAGGCGGTTAAAATTTGCCATGACCTCTTCACATCATCACCTTTTCATTATCGAAATTGCTCCGCGCCCTGACCTGTAAAGCTTACACACAATCGGCTACAAACCGGGAAGTCGCAGGTTCGAATCCTGCCGAGTCCGTACTTTATGGACTCGTAGCTCAGTGGATAGAGCGCCTAGTGAAAAACGCTTTTCTAACTTGCGCGGAGCATTGCTTTATTTAGTTCTTTGAAATAGTTGATTGCCGGATTGAGTCACCGATTTTCCGCGCCCCGACGCGACGAGCTTACATACTTACCATGTTTGAAAAAGCTCTTCAAACTTGCGCGGAACCTCACTCAAATAAATTTTGATTGGCGGCAAGTGTGCCGCCAAAAGTTTTCCGTTTGTATATTACAGCCGCGATTTACTTTTATCCCCGGAGGCGCGAGCCGCATGGGTAAAGCCGGATTTGAAGGAGATGAAATAGACAGTCAGCAGGCAGGCAGCAGACAGGCGCTTGCACTTGTCCAGTCAGCCGTTAAAAATGATTTTGTTGAGAGGCGGTCTTTGACCGCCGTCTTGTAGGCGCAAAAGGTAGGAGTTATGCTCAAGCAGATTTTTGAATTTATCAAGCAAATGATTGAACCAACAACGCCGCGTCAAAACGCTCGGCAAACGGCACAACGCAATGCGCCAAGATCACAGACAACGCCGCATCGTCGTACTGCTGGCGCAGGCTATGCGACGCAACATACCAATGAGGTGAACACCATGAACACAAAAAACCCAGAACGCGATATGCGTTTAGAGATGTTAAACAGCTTGCTGACTACGCCGCACCGCGAGTTGCAAAAGGTAGCCGAACTCCACAACGATATGATGAAACGCGACCCGATTTTTTACGGTCACTTGGCGGTCTGGTATCAAGAGAATGGCGACGTGCGCGATCACAAAGAAGTCTTCGCCGCGAACTTGTTGACTAGCAGTATGCAAGAACATCGCGATGCCGGTTTCGTCTTGCTACAACAATTTCCGCCATATGAAGTAGCGCGTATCGTTGACTTCATGAAGCAGCAAAAGGGCAAGATGCCGCGTTCGGCGCGTACTGCCGTGACCAAATATTTGCGTAAGCGCGAAGCCGATCCGGCGTTTTTTGACCGTGCCGCGTTGCGTGGTCGCAAGTCTATGAAGCACCTTTACGCGACGCTGCACATCAAGCCAAACGAACGCGCCGAACAGGTGTTGTTCAAAGACGCGCCGCCGGAAGACAGCCTGGCATTTGCGTTGAAGATGTTGGCGCTTGCCGTCACGCCGCTTGAACAAGCGCAGATCATTGCTGAATTCGGCATTCCTTATACGATTGCCATAGGCGCTGTGAAGCAGGTAACGCCGACGGTTTTGGTGGCGCTCATCAATTCGATGTCGCCGCAAGAGGCGATTAACAACCTCAACTCTTTGAAGACTCGCGGCGCGTTTGATAATAAAGAGGTGAAGGCGTTGATTGACGAGAAGCTGACGCTGGCGGCGAAGTCGGATCGGGTCTCTGCGTTCAAGTCTCACGCCGCCATAAACGCAATGGAGTTGGACGCAGAAACTGTAGCGCAGCTCAACAAGATTGCCGACACCCAGGTGAAAAAGCGCGGCAAGATTACTAAGCCAACAGCGGTTCTAGTGGATAAAAGCGGTTCGATGTCGGAAGCCATCGAAGTGGGTAAGCAAATCGCCGCGCTAATTTCGGGCATCACCGAAGCTGAGTTGTTTGTCTATGCTTTCGATAACATCGCTTACCCCATCAAGGCGAAGGGCAGCGAGTTGTCTGATTGGGAGAAGGCGTTTCAAGGCATTCAAGCAAACGGCGCAACCAGCATTGGCGCGCCTGTTGAAGTGATGCGTTTGAAAAAGCTTGCGGTCGAGCAATTCATTATAGTGACGGACGAAGGCGACAACACTGCGCCGCTTTTCCACGACGCTTTTGAAGCCTACCGCCGCGATATGAACTGGTCTCCTTCGGTGTTGATTGTGAAGGTCGGTCAAACGAGTACCTTTGTTGAACACAACCTCCGCAACCGCAGCGCACAAGTGGATACGTTCACCTTTGCGGGCGATTATTATTCGTTGCCAAATCTTATCCCAATGCTTGCGCGCCCTTCGCGCCTTGAGTTGCTGATGGAGATTTTGGAAATGCCTCTGCCGGAGCGTGTGAATTAAGCAACAGCGCAAATGATGAAACGGGTTATCGCAAATGAGTGATTGTTTGCGATTACCCTTGCATAAATAACATACATTATAAGTTGCGGCGGAGGCCGCGAAGCATACTTCTCCTCGTTCTCTCATTGCCGTTCGCGGCCTCGCTGAATGTGGATGTTAGACCGCCGGATCAAGTAATCAATGGAGGTACAATGACCGAACAAGAAGAAAAATATGTGCACTTGGGGGTGTAAGAAGCTTTGTGTAAACGGTCATAGAGCAGTAGAGTGAAAACTCCCACTGCCAAGGAGATTCTATGACCGATCAAATCCATATCAATTTAATTGACCAATTGCTCAAAGACTATAAATCACCTGAAGATGT
>JACQDB010000048.1 GCA_016201275.1 Acidobacteriota bacterium | reverse complement strand
TCATGACTGACACCATCGAGATGTTCGGCGAGATTAGTACAGGTGTAGTTGTTGGGTGTACATAACAAATATTCGATATATTGTTGCTTCGTCATCATTCTTTGATGATACTATTTCTGACCTCAAGCGAAAGTCCTATTAATGAATGCGCCGAGGGGTATCCCAACTATGAAACCTGCCAATGTGAACCAACTTCCCCCGTTGTGGTTGATATAAATGGCGACGGATTCAACCTCACAGATACTGCCGGTGGCGTCAGCTTTGATTTTAACGGCGATGCTCATCTGGAAGCGACTTCTTGGACTGCGATGGGATCGGATGACGCATTTCTAGCCCTTGATCGCAATGGCAATGGCACGATAGACAGCGGCAAAGAATTATTCGGAAACTTTACGCATCAGCCCAGATCGTCCGAACCAAATGGCTTTCTGGCGCTTGCTGAATATGATAAATCTGCGAACGGCGGTAATAACGATGGCAAAATCAGCAGTGCCGACGCGATTTTTACATCGCTGAGATTGTGGCAGGATGTCAATCACAATGGCATCTCGGAACCGGCGGAATTACATACTCTGTCAGCCTTGCGGATTTCAACAATGGATCTTGATTACAAAGAATCTAAACGCACTGATGAGTATGGCAATGCGTTTCGCTATCGCGCAAAAGTTCGTGATGAACGTGGCGCAAGCGTTGGTCGGTGGGCGTGGGATGTGTTTTTCAGGAGTCAATAGCCGGATGATTTTTTAAACCAGAGAAAAACCCGCCTACTCTCGTGCCTTTCTCTCGTTTCAACCCAGATGATTCGTTCTTCTTGTCACTGTTCATCAATTTCGATCTGTGCTTTTGAGAAAATTACCTAGCGCGGCCCTTGCCTTTGTAAGACTCAACAAGCAGACTGAATTTCAAAGTTCGGTCATCAATCTCGCGCTTGAGTTTTGCTTTCTCGCCCTCGTCGGCGCAACGCGCATACTGTTCTTTGAGTGCTTCGAGTTCTTTGAGCAACTCAATCTCCTGCGGCATGACTCCGGCATTTTTCAATAGCGCATAACCGACGCGCCAATCTTCGGGCGTGGCGAAATAGGCCGTCAAATCTATTGGTTTGCCTTTGCCGGAAAGATTATCGAAGTCGCCGTTGGCCATCGCTTCGCGCACTTTTTCTTCAACCAGTTTATCGAAATTCATCAGCCCGATTCCTCAACTCCTTTGCAAGTATGACCAGCGGCACAGCGCAAATCCAGCGGCGCTTTATTTTTTTCAGGAGGCTTCCGGCTTCGTGTTTGTTGGACAACCATTTTGAAAATTTCACATCCAAGAAGGCGCTGTCCTGCTGGATGAGTTTTTCATAAGCGGATAGAATCAATCGTTACGCAGGCATAGAAATTCAACCTTATGGAAAACACCTCTGCTATTATCGGCGAAGAAACTCCCGCTCAAGAAGCGCCACCCTCTCAGCCGACAAAAAAATCTGCCAGCGTAGCGCGCTCGGCAGGCATCGTCAGCCTTGCCGTCATGGCCAGTCGCATCCTCGGACTGGTGCGCGAAATCGTCTTTGCAAAATTATTCGGTGCTTCGGCCAGCTACGCCAACGATGCCTACGTTATCGCTTTTCGCATACCGAATCTGTTGCGCGATCTGTTTGCCGAGGGCGCTTTGTCGAGTGCTTTTGTCACCGTCTTTTCCGATTATCTGGTCACCAAAGGTGAAAAGGAAGCTTTTCGCTTATCGAATCTCATCGCCAACGCCTTGCTTTTGACGCTGGGCATACTCGTCATTTTGGGCATGGTCTTTGCGCCGGAGTTGGTCGGCTTAATCGCGCACGGGTTTCAAGCGGAGCCGGAAAAATTTGCTCTCACCGTCAAGCTGACGCGCATCATGATGCCGTTTATTTTGCTGGTCGCCATCGCCGCGAAAGCTATGGGCATACTCAATTCCAGAGGCCATTTCGGAATGCCTGCGTTGTCGGCATCGTTCTTCAATGTTGGCTCGATCCTTGGCGGCCTCTTCTTTGCCGTCATCATGACGGGACGCGATTTCGCCCATCCCGTCAAAACGATTCTCGATCATCCCACCGAAGGCATCATCGGCATGGCTTACGGGGTGTTGATAGGCGGCTTTCTGCAATTCGCCGTGCAATGGCCGACACTACGCAAAGCTGGGTTTCGCTATCGCCCGATGTTGAGCTTCACCGACCCCGGCGTGCAGCGCGTCTTCAAATTGATGGGGCCAGCGGTGATTGGCGCGGCGGCGGTGCAAATTAATGTTCTGGTCAACAGCAACTTCGCTTCCAGCATAGCGGGCAACGGCGCGATTTCATGGCTGAGTTATGCGTTTCGCCTGATGCAATTTCCGATAGGCGTTTTTGGCGTAGCCATCGCTACGGCGACCTTGCCCGCGATTGCCAAAAGCGCCGCGCTTGACGACTTGGACAGTTTCCGCCACACCTTGGCAAGCTCTGTGCGCCTGACCTTTTTATTGACCATTCCTTCTGCCGTAGGCTTGATTGTGTTGGGGCGTCCGATCATCGCGCTCATCTATGAAGGCAGTAAATTCAATCGCGAAGACACCACGCACACCGCCGCCGCCTTGGCCTGTTACGCGATAGGGCTGGCGGGTTATTCGGCCATCAAAATTCTCGCGCCCGCGTTTTATGCGCTCAACGATGCGCGCACGCCTATGCTCATCAGCCTGCTTTCGATAGCAACCAACTTTTTGATGAACTGGATGTTGGTTGGCGTGTTGCAAGAGCAAGGTCTGGCGCTTTCGACTTCAACTGTGGCGCTCTTAAATTTCGCGCTGCTTTATTTCATTCTGCAAAAAAGAGTCAAAGGCATAGAAGGACGCCAGACGTTTGTTGCGGTGGTGAAAATTCTGTTGGCATCGGCAGCGATGGGCGCGGTCTGCTGGGCGGTCAGCGCTGGGCTTTACCAATGGGTGGGCGACCATCGCCTCGCCCGTATGCTAAATGTGTTGATTTCGGTTAGCACCGGCGCAGGCGTTTTCTATGTTGCCGCGTGGTTGATGGGCGTCGAAGAATTGAAGTCGGCAGTCAACACCATAGGCGCACGCTTCAAAAGATGGGTCAAGAAATAGGGAGGGAAAATACCAGCCGTTTCTCAATCACGAAGATCATCAAAAAACCGAAGAGGCTTGAGCGCTTCTTTGACTGCGTGATCTTGGCGGTCTTCGTAGTGCAGTGATTTCGTTGTTGCCCGTATCAGGCATTGGAAAATCACTCACGTTTTGCAGGTTATTTTATCTGCCCTTTTAAGCGGCGTTGGCGAGGCAATCCCGGACAGCGTTGATATGGCTTTGAAGCTTTCCATCATTGGCGCGGGGCGCGTAGGGCAGACGCTCGGACGAGTGGCGCGTGAAGCGGGTTATGCAATCGGCGACGTGGTTTGTCTGGCGCAAACTGCCGCCGACCGCGCCGTGAAATTCATCGGCGCAGGCCGCGCTCAGTCCGCTTGTCAAGCGCAACTCGCCTCCGTTGATTTATTTTTTATCACCACTCCCGACGACCAAATCGAAGACGCGGTTGCTTTGCTCCTCAAGCAAAATTTCGTCGCGCCACTGCACAAAAAAAAGCCGCGCCTTCGTATGCGTTCAACGAATGCGACTCTTCAGGCACGCGCCAAATCGCCAGGCCAGACCTCTCGCCCTGTGGTCTTGCATACGAGTGGCGCGTTATCGAGCGCCGTGTTGCAGCCGCTCACGGAAAAGGGTTTGGCGATTGGCTCTTGTCATCCGCTGCAAACTTTTATCAGTCCGGCCAGCGCCCTCGGCGTGATTCAGCAAACCTATTTTTGCCTTGAAGGCGAGGCCACAGCTTTGCGCCAGGCGCGGCGCTTGGTGAAGGCCATAGGCGCAAAGCCTTTCACCATTGCCACAGAAATGAAGAGTCTGTATCACGCTGCTGCGGTGTTGTCTTCGGGCGGCGTCACGGCGCTGTTGAGCATGAATCTGCGCTTGCTTGAACATTGTGGATTGACGGAAAGCGAAGCCAGAGCGGTGTTGTTGCCGCTGGTTGAAACGACGCTCGCTAATCTAGGCAAGGTGGGCGCGGCACAGGCGTTGACCGGGCCGATACGCCGAGGCGATGCCGGAACGGTGCGAAAAAATTTAGCGGCGCTTGCGGCAGTGGATGGCGAGGCGCTTGAAGTTTATCGCCAGTTGGCTTCGCAGGCTAGACCGTCATGCTCCTTTGCTACCCAGGGTTCCGCTGTGCGTCACCCTGGGCTATATGCTATCGCCCACTTCGCGGACTAACGGATCAATTGTTAATCACAAGCGCACAAGATATGGGTAAAAGTAAGGGCAAGAGCAGGGAAGCAACAGCAGTTATCAGGCGTGGCTGCTGTTGTCTTTGACGAAGTGGCCGCGTATCAAATCAAGCCCGGCGGTCGCGTTGTGCGGTGGGCGCAGGGTCAGCGATTCGTTGGAGACGGCTTGCAGATAAACCTGTCGCGTGCCGGTTAAAATCGCAAAGCCTTTTTCGCTGTTCCAGAAGGCGGTCTTTTGCAAGGTGTCGGCGTGCGAAGAGAGCGAGAAGTCCAAGCCCAGCGGGTCATCCAGCAAGGGAAAGCTGGTGACACTGAGCGCGCCCGCGCCGTTGGCCGTAGAAGCATTCAAGGCCGCCTCTTTGGAAAACGGTTTATGGCCGTTTTTACTGACGTTGACCACCGATAATTTTTCCAGCAGTTGCTGCGAACCTTTACCGGCAATCTCCGCCAGTTCCGCAAAGTAAGCGACCAAGCTGGCCTCGCTTTCGGCTTCCAGATAGAGCGCCGACGAGCTGATGCCTTTGTGAATTCCCTTGAGTTGAATATCGGCGTGGCTGGTGTGATTGATTTGAAATTCGCAGAGGTGCGCCAGGATGACCGACCAGACATGATCCGGCACATTGCCTTCGATAAAAACCTGAGCGAAGGGATGGGTTAAAATGCCTATGAATACTTCTTCAATCGAGCCTTGCAGAGGAATCACGCCGTCGTTGCTTACATCAATCCAGTCCGCCCAGGCGTCTGCGAGTTTGATGTTGTCATAGATGACGCCGTGCAGTTTCGCGCCGGTTAGGTTGCAGCCGCTCAAATCGGCGTTGGTCAAATTGGCATTTCGCAAGTCGCAGCCGGTCAACGAACCGGCACAGAGTTTCGCGCCGGTCAAATTCGCGCCGACCAGATAGGTTCCCTCCAGCCTGGCTCCGGACAAATCGCTGTAAGAGAGGTCGGCGTTTTCAAAGTTCGCTTCGGTCAGGTTGCTGCCCGCCAGTTGTGCCATTCGCACATAAGCCGAAGTCAGGTTCGCGCCGGTTAAATCCGCTTCGGTTAAAAACGCGCCGACCAGATAAGCTCCCGATAAGATCGAATTTTCCAGCGTCGTGCCGGTCAAGTCCGCGCCGCTTAAATCGGCGCGACTCAAATCCACGCCTTTCAACATCGCGCCAATCAAACTGGCTTCGACTAAATTTGCGCCGACCAAGGTGGAACTGTTCAGCGTCGCGCCGCTCAAAAAACTGTTGCTCAAACGCGCATCGCTCAAGTTGGCGTGCGTCAGATTGGTCATACGTAGATTGGATTGACTTAAATCCACCCGCGATAAATCCATGCCCGCGAGATCTGCGCGCACGAGGTTCGAGCCGCGCAGAGAATCTCCGCTGGCTAGACGATGTAGAATTTCGCCTTTCGTCAAGGGCTGTGTCATCGTTCCTTAAAACCACTGGCGGCACGCGCCGAGTCTTACTTGAGTGCTGGGAAAACCAGAGGGGACAATTGCGAATCGTAGCCGCATGACCGTGCCTGTGCAGGGTCAACCGTGCGCTGGGGTTTTACAAATTGCATGGAGTAATCTCTTGATTCCCTTGACTGCTCGATCAAGAACGACTTGGAATCAAGTACACCACGCCCTTATGTTAGCCTGTCGGCTTTTTGGAGTAAATACAAAAATCCGCCGAGTTCGCCGGTAAAGCGTCTTTTTCGCTCAGAAAATCTGGGTGAGCGCGGCACGCCTACGCGCCCCCTTTTGCTGCGGATGAAATCGCTCTGCCTCTTTGATTGCGGTTGGCGGGGATGGTTTGCCGCACCCTCCCCGCAAGGAAAGTTTACAGCGCTTAGACCAGTTTCTGTTTTCGCACCGGCAGATCACGAACGCGCTTGCCGGTGGCGGCAAAGATGGCGTTGCAGATTGCCGGAGCGATCACCGGCACGCCCGGTTCGCCTACGCCTGCCGGTGGCGCGGCGCTTTCGACCAGGTGAACGTGAGTTTCAAGCGGCGCTTCGTTGCAGCGTGCCACCGGATAATCATAAAAATTGCTCTGTTGAATTGCGCCGTTGGCGGCGGTGATTTCGCCCATCATCGCTAGGCTGGTGCCAAACACCGAAGCGCCCTCGAACTGCGCTTTGACGCGGTCGGGATTGATTACACGGCCTGCATCAACAGCAATGTCCACACGCGGGATTCGCACCTTGCCGGTATTGTCCACCTCGATTTCAACGACCGCCGCTACATAAGACAGAAAGCTGCGATGCGCGGCGAGGCCGAGCGCGTGTCCTTTCGTAGGCTTTTTCTTTGCCCAGCCGGAACGCTCCGCCACCAACTCGATGACGTTTCGCAAACGCCCGGTATCGAACGGGTAGTTCTGTTCCGCAGGGTCGCGCTGCGCGTCTTCCAGTTGGCGCGGCTTGCCCAACACCGCCAACCAGTATTCAACCGCATCGCGTTTGGCGGCTTGCGCCAGTTCATCCACAAACGATTGCACTGCGAAAGCGTGATAGATGTTGGCCACCGAACGCAACCAACCGATGCGTACAGGCGCAGTGGCGGGGCCGTTTTCGGCGCGCTGATTGGCAATCTCGAATGGTACATCAGTCCAGCCCATTTCCAGTTCAAAGCCTTGCCCGTATTTCGCTTTGGGGCCGGAAAAGAGCGAGCCTATGGAAGGAAAGGCGCAGCGTTGCAGCCAGGCGGTCGGGCGACCTTTATCATCCACCGCCGCTTTCATATACATGGCGGCGACCGCGTGATAATAATCGAAGCGCAAATCCTCTTCGCGGCTCCAGGTAACTTTGACAGGCTTGCCCACGGCTTTCGAGAGCAACGCGGCTTCGGCTACATAATCGGGTTTCGATTTGCGCCCGAAACCGCCGCCAAGCAAGGTCACATGACATTCGACCTGGCGTTTATCAATGCCTAAAGCGGCGGCTACGGTGTCTTGCACGGCCTGCGGATTTTGCGTCGCGGCATAGATGAGAGCTTTGCCGTCTTTGAATTCGGCGACCGCTGCGGGTGGCTCCATAGGCGCGTGCGCCAGCATAGGCACATAATATTCAGCCTCGTAGGTTTTGCCGCCTTTAGCGAATACGGCGTCCACATCGCCGACGTTGCGTACCACTTTCTGTGGCTGGCGAATGGTTTCCAACAGCGTCTGTTTATACTTGGTCGAATCGTAGTTGGCGTTTTCGCCGGCCTCCCATTCGACCTGCAATTTCTCGCGCCCTCGCATTGCCGCCCAGGTGCTGTTGGCAATCACCGCAACGCCGCCCAAAGGCTTGAACACATAAGGCGGAGTCGCCGATGGCAACACCACGATTTGCTCGACGCCGCGCACTGCTTTGGCTTCCTTGTCGTCGTAACTTTTCAACTTGCCGCCGATGACCGGCGAACGCACGATGGCGGCATAAACCATCCCCGGCATTTTGGCGTCTATGCCGAAGGTGCTTTTGCCGCTGAGGATGTCGCTGAGGTCAACGATAGGCAGGTCTTTGCCGATGTAGCGAAATTCGGCAGGGGTCTTGAACTTCAACATCTCGGCTTTGGGAACCGAATGTTTTGCCGCCAGCGTTGCGAGTTCCCCATAACCAAGTTTGCGCCTGCTCTGGGCATGAACGATGAAATGATTTTGCGCTTTGACTTCTTCAACCGCAACGCCCCATTTTTCTGCGGCGGTCATTTCGAGCATCAAGCGTGCGGTGGCTCCGGCTTCGCGGAAGGCGTCATAAAAATTGCGAATCGAACACGAGCCATCGGTGTTTTGATCGCCATATTTTTTATCGCCGAGGGCTTGTTCAATGCGGACGCGCTTCCAGTCGGCTTCCATTTCATCGGCTAAAACCGCAGGCAAAACGCTGCGAATGCCGGTGCCCATTTCCGAGCGATGCGCGACGATAATCACCGTGCCGTCGGGTTCCAGCCCCAGATAAACGCTGGGCGACCAGACCGCGCCTTCGGCTGTAGCAGGGGCTATAGAGGTTGCGCCAAGCGCCTCAAACGGCAATAGGCGAGCGCTTAAAACTAGAGCGCCTGCGGAAAACATACCGCCTAAAAAGGTGCGACGATTGACCCGTTCAATGCGACTCATTGGTTATGTCCTCCTGTGGTCTTTGTCGCAGCGGCGGGTTTGAAACCGGCTTTTGCAGCGGCAGGTTTTGCCCTGACATTGCTGGCAGATTTTTTGCTGGCGGCAGCAACTTTGATGGCGGCGCGGATTCGCATATAGGTGCCGCAGCGGCAGATGTTGCCTTTCATTGCCGCGTCAATATCGGCGTCCGTAGGTTTGGCTTTTTGTCGGAGCAAAGCCGCTGCCTGCATGATCTGGCCGGTTTGACAATAACCGCATTGCGGCACGTTGACCTCTTGCCAGGCCAGTTGGACGAAGTGTTGACCTTGCGGGTTCAAGCCTTCGATGGTGACGATCTCTTTACCGGCGGCGCTCTGCATAGGGGTCTGGCAACTGCGTCTGGCTTCGCCGTTGATATGCACCGTGCAAGCGCCGCACAAGCCTTGTCCGCATCCATACTTGGTGCCGGTCAATTGCAATTCGTCGCGCAGATACCACAGCAAAGGCATATCCGCTTCGCCATCGAATTGCCGACTGACGCCATTGATTTTTAATCGAATCATTCGCCTTTTCTCCTCCATCCCGATGGTTAGAGCGTGTCGCAGAATTCCAGAAACCGCCTATATGTTGTGGATAGGTAAACCATCACACACAATATCTGGGCAGAGCATCCATTTCTGCGCCATCCTCTAGTTGTGAAAGTCGCACGCGGCGACTACTGGTGCGGCTTTGCGCCGGTCATGAGTGGTGGCGCAAGTCGCCTTCGCCTGTTGCTGTTGCGGCTGCCGTGTACAGAGCAAGCGGGTGATAACCCGACCGGCGAGTCGTATCAATAATCCACTGATGCAAAATTCAAGTTGTTCGTAAGGCGAGGAAAATTGCCTCGTTGGGATTGTAGCGAATTGAGTATTGAAATGCGACGCGGATTACATTTTGTGCGAATGAAGAAAGGCGACAGCGCTTTGCAGGGTGCTGAAATCCAGAAAATCTACATCGGTCGTGGCGCGAATATAGCTGTGAGCGCCAAGCGCCAAGCCTCCGGCCAGAGCATAGCGAATGCCCAGATGCTGCAATTGCTCGGCGGTTTTAACGGTCGCCTCACGAACTCGCGGCGCGACAAAGCGAAAGACTTCTTGAATATCCATACGATTCACCGGACGACGCGGAATTTGAGCATACGACAAGTGCATAATTCATCTCTGTAGCAACTTTCTTGATCCTCAATCGTCAGGGTCGCCGCCAAAACCGATGGCTTGTTGTCGGGTTTGTGCATCAGGCCAGTTGATTTGTTGCAGCGGCCATAAATAATGCCGATAGGCCAGCGCCATTTGTCTGGCGGCTTCTGCAACGGGAACTTGTCCGGTCAGCGTTCCCAGCCCCGGACAGGCGATGACGTTGATCTTCGGTTCCGGCTGGCGATTGTGTTGATGAACCGCCAGCAGCATCGCCCACATCGCTCGGTAAATATTATCGGTGCGAGTAATTCTCATCGGCACACGCATGGTCGGGGTATGCGCCAAATATGGATGTTGCGCGTTGCCCGTCTCAAGGATGAAGGAAGTGCCAACCGGCTGTTCGCCCAGGTATTCACTCAAAATGTGCTGCTGTACTTTGTCCATCAAATCAATGCCAAAAAATCTGATGATCGCTAAATCAACGCCGCCATCCATCAGCCCGAATGAGTTGGCCGCGCTTACCATGCAATCAAACTGTGACAACATTTCAAAGTGGTCTTGAACGATTTTGACACCAGGTAAATTTTTGAAGTGGCGTTTCCACGCCGCACAAAGTTCCGGCATCGGGTCAACCAAAACGAGTTGCAACTTTTCCATTTCATCCTCTTGGTGCGGAAAATATCGCGTTTAAGAAAATGTCTTCTGAAAAATGAGATTGTAAAGCCAAAGCCCCAAGCGGCAAAGCCCAACAACACGAATATTTCTTTACGGGCATGAGCAAGATTCACCGAGGCTACGGCTCGTAGTTCTCTGGTTGCGTGTATCCATTGTTGTCGCTAACGTCATCGCCATCTGCTGTGCCAGAGGCAAACGCGACTTGTTCATGGTTGCCTCTTACTTGTTCCGCCGAGAGAGTTGTCAGCGCTCATTTCTGGGTAGCGCGAGGCGTAGCATTTCCGCCTTGTGCGGATTGTGCATCGCTGTCGGCTCTTGTATCCTTTACAAACTTTCGTGGGGATACCAGGCGAAACCGGGCATTCTTGAAAGTGAAAACAAGGGCGTCAACAAGGGTTGATTCCGCCAAGCGAGCAGACACGGAGGTGCGGCACGCCTTCGCCATCCGCGCTATCGGGTGTACCTAGGTCTTGATTTTGGGTTTGGCGCAGTTGAGGGTTCAGGTTTCCGGCGCTCCAGCGTCGGGCGACGATCAAGAGTTTCGACGGGACAGAATGTGTTTAGGATGGTGGATGAAATAAGCTGCAAGACTTGAGTGATTTTCCCAGTTCCTGTACGGGCGACCATCGCAGGGTCGCTCGTACCAGGTTGCACTTTATTGCATCCGCAATCCTTCTCTGTGGGGTGTCAAGCTGCGGCGCTTCGTCTTGAACAATGGTCAAAGGGTTACGCATAAAACATTCGGGCATGAGCATTGTGGGCTTGCTGGTCTTTCTGCTGGTCGGTCAGCGCGACCCTTCGCAGCACCTCTCTTTTACGCAGCTCGATGACGGCGCGGCAGGAAAGCGGAAGCCCGCGCCGGTAACGCAGACAAAGCTCGATGGTGCGGGCAGTCACACGGCTTCGCCTTATCATTTCGATGTCTGGACGACCGACAACGGCTTGCCGCAAAACTCCGTGAATTGTATGTTGCAAACCCGCGATGGGTATTTGTGGCTCTCCACCTTCGATGGGCTGGTGCGTTATGATGGCGTGCAGTTCACCGTCTTTCGTGCTGGCACAACCCCGGAATTGCAAAGCAGTCGCTTCTCGCAACTCTTTGAAGACCGCGATGGCAATTTGTGGATCACCACCGAAGACAGCAAACTGATAGGCTACACCAACGGCCACTTTGTGACCTTCGCAATGGAGCAGCAACTGTTTGACAATCGTATCGTGCGACTGCGGCAAGAGGAAGACGGCGCGCTGCTGATCGAGACCGCTACCGGAGTGAGGTGGTGGAAAGACGGCAATTTCATCACACCAGACCCGTCTCCGCACAGACTCTTTAAAGGGTTCGGTTATCCAGGTCGCGGCGTGGGCATCTGGTATTTAGATCAAAGCGGACTACAGCGCGTGGAAAACGGGCGTGTCACCGCACTGGCGGCAATCAGCGGACTTACTCATTCCGACATCAAGTCTGTGTATGAAGACCGCCAAGGCGTGTTGTGGGTTGGCGCATCGCGGGGTCTGTTGTTGCGTTTTCAGGACGGAGCTTTTCAGTATTATTCCCAAAAGGATGGGCTGCCGGGCAATCGCATCAACTGCCTTTTTGAAGACCGCTACGGCAATCTATGGCTGGGGCTGGCCGATAAGGGGTTGTATCGTTTCAAAGATCAGCGCTTCACCAACTATACGACGGCCAACGGGCTGCCGAGTAATAACATATTGGGAGTCTATGAAGACCGCGAGGGGATGTTATGGATTGGCACGGATGGCGGTTTGAGTCGTCTGCGCGACAACATCATTACTGCTTACGGCAGCGCTGATGGACTGGCCGCCAATAATACCTACCCGATTTGTCGTGACCGCGAAGGTGCGATCTGGATTGGCACTTGGCCGGGACTGACGAAATATCAGCATGGCGTGTTTACGCGCTGCGGTGACTTGTACGGTGTCGCCGATGCCCAGGTGACGGCTTTGCGGGTGGCCGCTGACGGCAGTCTGTGGATTGGCAGTTGGGGCGGCGGTGCGCGGCGCTGCAAGGACGGCAAGATCACCGTCTATCAAGCCCCCAAGGCTTTGCCGGATAATGTCGTGCGCGCCATCACCGAAGACAAAGAGGGGGCGATGTGGTTTGGCACGCAGAGCGGTCTGGTCAAAGATCAGCATGGCGAGTTCACGGTTTACACCACGCTGGACGGCCTGCCCGCCAATGCCATCAATGTCATCTTTGAAGACCGTCAAGGCACTCTGTGGATTGGCACGCAAAACGGTCTTTGTCAGTACCGCGACGGGCAGTTCAACGCTTATACGCACACTGCTAGTCTGGCCGGTCATATGGTCAGAGCGGTTTATCAAGACCGCGACGGGGTGATGTGGTTTGGCACTTATGATGCGGGACTGGTGCGCCTCAAGGATGGTCAGTTCACCAGCTTCACGGTCAAAGAAGGATTGTTCAATAACGGCGTCTTTCAAATTCTCGAAGACGGCGCAGAGAATTTCTGGATCAGTTGCAACCTCGGTATCTATCGCGTCAGCAAGCACGAACTGAACGATTATGCCGAGGGAAGAGTCAAAGCGATTGCCTCTATTCCATATGGCAAGCGCGATGGAATGTTGAATTCAGAATGCAATGGCGGTGGACAGCCTGCTGGAATCAAAGCTCTGGACGGCAAGCTGTGGTTTCCAACTCAAGGCGGCGTTGCCGTGGTTGACCCGCAAGCCGTGCCGGTCAGCGCCCAACCACCATCGGTGATCATTGAAACCTTTCTGCTTGATAATCGCGCCGTCGCGTTTCAACAAGCCGTAGAGATTCCTGCCAACATAGAGAACTTTGAAATTCACTACACCGGCTTGAGTTTCATCATGTCTGAACGCCTCAAGTTCAAATACCAGTTGGAAGGCTGGGATACCGAGTGGGTCGAAGCCGATACGCGGCGTGTGGCGTATTATTCGCACGTCGCGCCGGGGCGTTATACGTTCCGTGTGATTGCTGCAAACCGCGACGGCGTATGGAATCTGCAAGGCGCAACCGTGGGGCTTCGCATCGTGCCGCCGTTTTGGAAGACCTGGTGGTTCTTGGCGGCGTTGCTGGCCGGGGTCGCCGGTCTGATCTGGTTCAGCATACGGCTACGCATCACGCGCCTGGAAAGAGCGCGACAGGCGCAAGAAGCTTTCTCGCAACAGCTCATCAGTTCTCAGGAAAACGAACGCCAGAGGATCGCTGCCGAATTGCATGACAGCCTTGGGCAACACTTGCTCATTATCAAAAACTCGGCGTTGATGGGACTAGGCGCACTGCAATCACAAGATCGCGGCAAAGAGCAGTTGGATGATATTTCCGCTACTGCTTCGCAAGCCATAGACGAAGTGCGAGAGATTTCCTACAACCTGCGACCTTATCAGTTGGACGATTTGGGATTGACCAAGGCTATCGAATTCATTATAGGCAAAGTTGCCGGTGCTTCCGAAATTCGCTTTGTCGCAGAGTTAGAGCCGATTGATAAACTGTTTTCACCCGCCGCCGAAATCAACATTTATCGCATCGTGCAGGAAAGCCTCAACAACATCGTCAAGCACTCCGGCGCAAGTCTAGCGCAGATTGTTATCGTCAGAAAGGCGCGTCAGGTTGACCTCACAATTCAAGACAACGGGCGCGGCTTCCATGCGGAGAAGACCGCGAAGACAGCAAGCAACGGCGGCGGCTTTGGCTTGCAAGGCATTGCTGAACGCGCCCAGATGCTCGGTGCGAAATGTGTTATAACTTCTGCTGTCGGACAGGGAACGACGATTGCGCTCAATCTGGAGATTCGGGATGGACGAAGGGAAAAATGAGTACCGCATATTGATTGCCGACGATCATCCGATCTTTCGCAAAGGGCTGCGTCAGGTGATTGAAACAGACGCCAGATTGAAAGTAGTGGCGGAGGCAGACGACGGCATTGCGGCTCTTGAACTGCTTCGCCAACTGCGCCCAGACATTGCTATTTTAGATATTCATATGCCGAACATGAGCGGCTTTGAATTGGCGCAGGCGGTGCAGCAGCAAGGCATAGAAGTCGCCGTAATCTTTCTGACTATGCACAAAGCCGAAGACTTGTTTAACGCCGCGATGGATATGGGGGTGAAAGGTTACGTCCTCAAAGACAGCGCCGTTACAGACATTATTGGCAGCATCAAGGCAGTGCTTGACGGGCAACCGTACATCAGCCCACAGCTCTCCAGTTTTCTGCTCAATCGCAGCACTCGCGCCAACACTTTGCGTCAGCATCAACCGAGTCTTGATGATCTGACGCCGACGGAATGGCGAGTTCTTAAAATGCTTGCCGAGTACAAAACCAGTAAACAAATCGCCGAAGAGTTGTTCATACATCCGCGCACCGTGGACAATCATCGAGCCAACATCTGCGCTAAACTTGGACTGCGCGGCAGCCACGCGCTGATGAAATTCGCTATCGAACACAAATCCGAAATCTTGTAAGCCGCCGAAGATTGCTGCCAGAAGTTGCGCCTTTGACTTCTTTCCTTCTGCCTTGTTGATTGAGAGTAGCGTCGCAATCGTTCGGGGTGAAAAAAATTGGCTCTCTGATATTTTGCGTAAAGGTTAAGCTCGACTTTGTACATTTTTCAGAGGCGAAGCAGCCTTGCCAATCCCCCCGACGGAAGTTGGGGGATGGTTAAAGTCCAGCCTATAAAACACTGCCAAAGATTAACAAATCCCCCCGACGGAAGTCGGGGGATGGTTAAAGTCCAGCCTATAAAATACTGCCAAAGATTAGCGAGTCCCCCGACGGAAGTCGGGGGATGGTTAAAGTCCAACCTTGCCCGATGCCCAAGGCGAAGGCTGAACTTTAAGCATCCCCCCAACGGTAGTTGGGGGGATTGAAGAACCTCTGGTTGCCTGCTCTGTAGGCTGAACTTTAACCATCCCCCAACTTCCGTTGGGGGGATTGAGGCGAATTGCCAAACCGCCTTGGCTCTTATGTTAGAGCGTGTCGCAGAATTCCAGAAATCGCCCATATCTTGTAGATGGTTATACCATCACCTACAATATCTGGACAAAACATCCATTTATACGACACGCTCTAGTTAGTAGATTTTTCAGAGGCGAAGTAGCCTTATTTCATCGGCTTTTTCAACCCCTGGCATTATTGAACCTCAGCCTTTTGAGGTGTTGTTCAATAATTCAATGCACGACCCGCAACCTAAAGCTCTTTATTTGTGTTGCTCAATCTTAAGTTGTACCAAGTCGAGTTAAGAAAAAATTTCTCCAGAAAAACATTGGCTGAAAAGCGAGACCGCAAGGAAGCAGGAAACCCTACCTTGGCTGGCTATCAATTCAACTGTGTACGCAACCAGGCGCGCGCAAATTGCCAGCCGCGTTCGACAGTGGCGTGCGAAACCCTAAGCACTTCGGCAACTTCTTCGATGGTCAAGCCGCCGAAATAACGCAACTCAACGATCCGACTATGCTGCGGATTGGTCAACGCTAAAGCCGTCAAAACATCGTCTAGGGCGATTAAATCAACCTCCGATTGGCTGTTAAAACGGTCTGCCTGACTAAGCGATAACCTATACTGCGAGCCGCCGCGTTTGGCGCGTTTCTGCGCCCGCGCATGATCTACAAGAATGTTACGCATGATCTTGGACGCCAACCCGAAAAACTGCGCCTGATTCTGGAAGTCGGCGCTTTGCTGTCCGGCAAGGCGCAGATAAACCTCGTGAACTAGAGCCGTCGGTTGCAAGGTGTGATTGTGGCGCTCGCCTTTTAAATAGCTATTGGCAAGCCGCCGCAACTCTTGATAAACCAGCGGCACGATCTCGTCTAAAGCCGTCTTATCGCCATCGCCCCAGCGAATTAAAAGTTGCGTCAGAGCTGGCATATCGGTCTTCCCCACAAGCTGTTTTAAAAGCCAGGGAGTAAAAACAGGCTCAATGATTTCAAAGGGCTTACAGAACTAAGCAGTCCATAATTAGCGACATTCCTGGACTCTAAGTTCTGAGAATTCATTCAATCTATAACTTTTAAAACAGCTTCTAAGAAAAAATGGATGCGGTGAGTCTATCAAGAAGCCTGCCAGACAGCAATTCTTTCCTTTTCCGGTGAGGGGATTGGTGGCGCTTTGTCGCTCTTAAGAATGTAGAAGAGGAATTGGTTGAATCGCGAGTTGCTGACTGGAAGATTGGTCCCCCGCGTCCGCCAGCGCAATATTTCCCCGTCGCTGCCAAGCCAGCAAGAAAACCCTGCACAACGGTAAAGGGAAGTAGCTATTCAGCGGTCGGCGACTTCAATCAAGATGGCAAAGCTGATTTGGCGACCGCGAACAATGGCTCCAACAACGTCACCATCCAGTTAAGCAATGGCAGCGGCGGCTTCACTCAACCAGCAGGCTCACCCTTTGGCGTGGGAACTAATCCTCGCTCCGTAGTCATATGGGATTTCAATCAAGATGGTAAGCCCGATCTAGCGACCGCGAACAGTGGTTCCGGGAACGTGACCGTCCAGCTTAACACCTGCATCCCGAATACTCCGCCGACGATCACCGCCACGCCACTCTCGCGCAATGCTGGCAGCCCCTCTGCCAACTCTCAAATCGCTACCGTCAACGATCTCGAAGACACCGAAGACATTTTGACCATCACCATCAACGACAACGCCTCAACTACGGTCAACGGCGTCTCGGTCAGCGGCATCAGCGTCAACGCAGCGGGCATAGTCACCGCCGATGTCGTAGCGGCTTGCGATGCGACGACCGCCAACTTCACCTTGCGCGTGACCGATAGCGGCGACTTGTTTACGGAAGCGATGCTGACGGTGACGGTCAATCCAGACAACCAACCGCCGACCATCACTTGTCCGGCAAACCTCACGAAAGCTACTGATGCGAATCTGTGTTCAGCGGTGGTGAGTTATGCGGCTCCTACGGTTGCCGATAACTGTCCGGGATTGGGCGCGGCGCTTTGCACTCCGGCTTCTGGTTCGGCATTTCCGAAAGGCACAACGACAGTGAATTGCACAGTCAGCGATACCAGTAAAAATCAAGCGTCTTGCTCATTCACTGTCACCGTCAACGACACGCAGCCGCCGACCATCGCCTGTCCACCGAATCAGACAGCAAAGACCCCAGCCCCTGGCAGCACTACGGTGTTGGTCAACTATCCCGCGCCGACCTTCAGCGATAACTGCGCGGGTGCGAGTGTCGCTTGCACACCGCCATCGGGTTCGACATTTCCTGTAGGCACAACGACGGTGACTTGCACGGCGACCGATGCCGCAAAAAACCAGAGCAGTTGCAGCTTCACGGTGTCGGCCTTCGATGTCTGCTTGCAAGATGACAGCACAGCGGCAACGGTGCTGCTGTTCAACTCGCTCACGGGTGATTATCGCTTCTGTTGTCGCGGCACAATCTTCGCCGGCAGAGGCACGGTGCAGAAACTCGGCAGCACCTACACCTTGACGCACAACGCCGCAGACCGTCGCCTGTCTGCCAAACTTGAAGGGGCGTTGAATCGTGGCACGGCGTCTTTGCAATCGCCTGTGGGGACAACGCGCTGCACCATCAACGACCGCGACATTCGCAACAACTCTTGTGCGTGTGCCGCCTCTGGTTTGTAGTGTGGTTTTCGCTTGTCTGGGTTTTCAATCTCTTGAGAGGCGGTCTGAGAGTCTATGCTTTCAGATCGCTCCTCAACCCGCCGACTGACAAACAGGTTGCGCTACTATAGCGATCTTGAATGAAACGTAATATATGGCAGTAGCCCGACCGTGAGGGAGGGCTTGGCTTCGTAAGCCAAGCCCTCCCTTACGGTCTTCATGCTCCTTTGCTACCCAGGGTTCCGCTGTGCGTCACCCTGGGCTATATGCTATCGCCCGCTTCGCGGACTAACGGATCAATTGTTAATCACAAGCGCACAAGATATGGGTAAAAGTAAGCCCTTACGGTCGGGCTACTGCCATAGCTCCTTTAGGAGGGCTATAGTATCTGCAAAAATGAGTAATATTACTTAGACAAAATGAGTAACTCTACTTATTCCATCCGTCTTTCAGAGCGTGCATACTCACGCCATGAGTCCACTGATGAGCCTATTGATTGTTGATGACAGTCCGGAGATGCGCCGCGCTATACGGTTGGTCGTTGCTGATTTGGTCGCTGAGATTAGCGAATGCGCCGATGGCTCGCAAGCTCTGACGGCTTACGCCGAGCGCCGTCCCGATTGGGTGTTGATGGACATCAGAATGAAGCAGATGGACGGGCTTGCAGCAACCCGTCAGATCAAAGCGGTCTTCCCAGAGGCGCGCATTATCATCGTCACGGTCTGCAAAGGCGAGGATATGCGAGAAGCGGCGCGACTTGCAGGGGCTTACGCATACATTATGAAAGACAATCTTCTGGAGCTTCGCCAAATTTTATTGAATGGCAGCGCGAGCAGCACTTCGCAAACAGGTGAGAATGGTTAGTTCGCAGTGTCATTTTATCGCGGCGCGGCTTCGAGGCAATTGCTCATCGGCTGCGCCCTCAACGACCGCGACAGGCACAACCACCTTGGTGGTTATGCGCTGCAAGCCGCTATATGGAGGCTTGCAGATGTGTGCGATTTGTTGAGAGGCGGTCTCTGACCGCCGCCCGGCGGTCAGAGACCGCCTCTCAACAAGGTGTTGTGGTCGTGGGCAAATGAAATTCGCTATAAGCCAGCGGGTGGGGATTCAACAGCAGGAACATCACCAGACGCGCATCGTCTGGAAAATCTCGCGAGGGGTTGGGCGCTTTAAGAAAAAGCGCCGCCGCCATTCGCGTTCATTCAAAAAATAGAAAAGCAAAATCACACACGGCAAGAGCTTGAATGCTTTGCCCTCAAGGAGAATATCGCATGAAGTATTCACGCAAATCCGCAAGGTTAGTAATCGTAAGCATCATTGTCACTCTAGCAATTTTATTGCCGCTGGCATGGTCGAAACTGGCAAACGCCGGTTCAACTACTGCGGAACCTCGCGGAACTTTTTCGCAACCCAACGCAGCGCATCCAGACGCCAATGCCGCGCTCGAACCATCGCTGTTTTTTGCTACCTACACGGTTGACAACCTCGGCGACACAGGCGCAGGCAGCGGCACGACAGGCGATTTGCGCTACTGCATCACCCAAGCCAACGCGGTGGGCGGCACCAATACCATCAGCTTCAGCGTCACTGGCACGATCAACTTATCCAGCGCCCTGCCGGTCATTACCCACGATCTGACGATCAATGGAACGGGCGCAAATTCGTTGACCATCAGCGGCAACAATGCCGTGCGCGTCTTCGCTACAGGTTTTGGCGCAAGCGCCGTGACCTTCTCGAATCTGACGATTGCCAATGGCAATGCCAGCAGTGACAACAACTTTGGTGGCGGTATCTATCACGCTATTTCAGGCACCCTCAACATCACCAATTGCGTCGTCAGAAATTGCGTGGCGCTGGTTGGCGGCGGCATCTTTAATCAAGGGCTAGGCACGGTCAACATTACCAATAGCGCCATCAACAACAATGCGACAAGCGGCAGCAACGGCGGCGGTCTGTTCAACAATATCGGCGGGACTATCAATGTCAACGGCAGCACTTTTTATAACAACAACACCAACGTCGCAGGCAGTGGCGCAGGGATTTTTAATAACGACAATTCCGCCTCGCATATCAATCTCACCAACAGCACCTTCAGCAATAATAGCTCGCCCTTTGGTGTCGGCGGCGGTTTCTATTCGGGGCATGGGGCGATCACCGTCACCAACTGCACCTTCACCAATAACACGGCTTTTAATGGCGGCGGCATAGGGAAAAACTTTGGCACTCTGCAAATTAAAAACAGCCTCATCGCGCAGAACAATGCTTCATCGGGCGCTGACCTCAACGGCGCGATCACCTCGCTGGGCTACAACCTGATAGGCAACAACAGCAGCGTGACCGCAACCTTTCCCGCAGGGCTGCCCAACGCCAATAACGATTATGTAGGCAGCAGCGCCGCGCCCCTCAACGCCCAACTCGCGCCGCTTGCCGATAATGGCGGCGCGACACAGACCTACGCTTTGTTAGGCAATAGTCTGGCGATAGATCACGGCAGCGCCGCAACGGGTGTCACCACAGACCAGCGCGGCTTTGCCAGACCGTTCAACGATCCGGGGATTGCGCCTAGCGCAGGCGGCAACGATAGCGACATCGGCGCGTTTGAGTTACAAACCGCCGCCCCGCCGGTGCTAGGCAATTATGCGAACGCGACTATCGCTTTGAGCGCCAACGCTACCATCACCCCTGACGCCGCGCCTGCGCTCACCGCGAGTATCAGCGTGGCGACTTCGACGAGCTTCAAAGGGACGCTTACCGCAAGCCCCTCGACAGGTGTGGTGCGCGTCACCAACGCCCACCCGGCGGGAATTTATAGCGTCACTGTCAAGGCGTTCAACTCAGGCATAATGATCAGCAAGACGTTTACTCTTACTGTGCAGAGCGGCACGCCATGCACAGACCCTCTAGCCTTCGCCAATGCGCCTGATGTCGCCATCAACTCTTTTCCCACGTCTGTGGTATTAGGAGATTTCAACGAAGATGGCAAACAGGATTTTGTCACAGGCTATGACAGCCCTAGCCCTGTGTCGCTGCGTTTCGGAGATGGCGCGGGCGGTTTTACAGGCACGACCACGATCAGTGCTGCGCCCTATGTGCGCTCCATAGCGGTTGGCGATTTCAACGAAGACGGGCATCAGGATTTAGCTCTGTCCAACAACAGCGGAGTCCGCAGCGTTTCCATACGCTTGGGAGATGGGGCGGGCAATTTCTCCGGCACGGCGGACATAGCGGTAGGCGCGGTGCCTGCGTCTGTGGCGCTTGGCGATTTTAATGGCGACGGTCATCAGGATTTCGCTACCGCCAATTCCATAGATAATACTGTATCCATACGCTTGGGAGACGGCGCGGGCAATTTCTCCGGCGCGACTGAAATTGCGGTTGGAGGGCGACCGGAATCAATCGCGCTGGGCGATTTCAATGGTGATGGCAAGTTGGATTTCGCCACCGTCGCCAATGCTTCCAACACCGTTACCATTCGTTTGGGAGATGGCGCGGGCGGCTTTACCAATGGCGCTGATGTGACGGTGAATGCGGCTCCTAGATTTGTCTTAGTCGGTGATTTCAATGGCGACAACAAGCAGGATTTGGCGGTCAGTCACGACAGCGTGAACAGCATAGCCATTCGTTTAGGCAACGGCTCCGGCGGCTTTACCAGCACACCGGATGTCAACGTCAGTTCAGGCCCTCGGTGCATAGCGCTTGGCGATTTCAATAACGATGGCAGACAGGATTTTGTAACCGCCAATATAGGGTTCGGAACCTTATCGCTGAGATTGGGAGATGGCGCGGGTAACTTTACAGGCTTTACGGCGACTAGCGAAATCACCGTTGGTGTCAATCCCGTTTTCGTAGCCGCAGGGGATTTCAACAGTGATGGCAGACAAGATTTCGCCGTAGTTCATTTCACTGACGCGAACCTTGCGGCGATTCGTTTGAATAATTCCTGTCCGCCGCCCAACACGCCGCCAACCATCACGGCAGCCGCAGCCTTGGCTAGACAGCAAGCCGCCGCTGCGATCAATTCATCCATCGCCACGGTCAACGATGTTGACCAAACAGAGAACACTTTGACGGTGACAGCGACACCTTTGAGCGGCACGGGTGTGACGGTGACGAACCTCAGCGTCGCCGCTAATGGCAACGTCACGGCGGATGTCGCGGCAGCTTGCGCGGCGACGAATTCAACCTTCACCTTGACCGTGACCGACAATCAAAACGCCACGGCGACGGCGACACTGACCGTCAATGTTACGCTTGAGACCACGCCGCCGACGCTCACTTGTCCAGCCAACATCACGCAATCAACAGGCGCAAATCTCTGCACGGCGGTGGTGAGTTACAGCACACCTACAGGCAGCGACAATTGCGGCACACCGAGTGTGACTTGCACACCTGCCTCTGGCGCGACTTTCGCGAAAGGCGTGACCACGGTGACTTGCACGGCAACCGACGCGGTGGGCAACACGGCTTCTTGCAACTTCACGGTTACGGTGAACGACGCGCAAGCGCCGACGATTGCTTGTCCGGCAAATATCACGCAAAGCACGGATGCCAATCTTTGCACGGCGGTGGTGAGTTACGCGACGCCTGTGGCAAGCGATAACTGTTCGGCAGTTGGCGCGGTCTCTTGCAGTCCTTCATCCGGCTCGGCGTTTGCGAAAGGCACGACCACGGTGACTTGTTCGGTCAGCGATGCCAGCAGCAACAACGCTTCCTGTACGTTCACCGTCACCGTCAACGACACGCAGAACCCGACCATCAGTTGTCCGGCCAACCTGACACAGAACACCGATGCAGGCGTCTGCACGGCGGTCGTTACCTTCGCCACGCCTGCGGGTAGCGATAACTGTCCCGGCGTGAGCGTCGCTTGCAGCCCGGCCTCTGGCGCGACCTTCAATAAAGGTGTGACGACCGTGACTTGCACGGCGACCGATACCAGCAGTCACACGGCGCAGTGTCAATTCAGTGTCACGGTCAACGACACCCAAGCGCCGACCGTCACTTGTCCGGCCAATATCACGCAAGCGACAGCGAACGGACAATGCACGGCGGCGGTGACTTACACGACACCTACGGCGAGCGATAATTGTGTGGGCGTCGGCGCGGTGACGTGCACTCCTGCATCAGGGGCGACCTTTAATAAAGGCACGACCACGGTGACTTGTGCGGTCAGCGATGCGGCGGGTAACAATGCAAACTGTAGCTTTACGATTATGGTCAATGATAATCAGCCGCCAACCCTCACTTGTCCGGCGAATCAAACGCGCCTGACCGATGCCAATCAATGCGCGGCGGTGGTGACGTATGCGACACCTGCGGTCAATGATAACTGCACGGGAGCAAGTGTATCGTGCAGTCCCTCTAGCGGTTCAAGTTTTCCGAAAGGCACGACAACGGTCAATTGCACGGCGACCGATGCCAGCGGCAACACCGCGAGTTGTGCGTTTACGGTGACGGTCAACGACGCCCAAGCGCCGATTATCGTTTGTCCGGCAAACGTCGTAGCCACCACGCCCATCGGCAGCGCGACCTGCACAGTGGTGAACTTCACTACGCCTGTGGCGAGTGATAATTGCCCCGGCGTGACAGTGCTATGCAGTCCGGCCAGCGGCAGTTGTTTTCCAATCGGCACGACGGCGGTCAGTTGTACGGCGACCGATGCGAGCGGCAACCGGGCGAGTTGCGCCTTTACGGTGAAGGTCTATGACATCTGCCTTCAGGATGACTCGAATGCGACGACGGTGATGTTGATCAATTCTTTGACCGGCGAGTATCGCTTCTGTTGCAACGGGCAAACTTTGACCGGCAGCGGCACGGTGACGAAGAAGGGCAATGTCGTGACCGTGGAGCATAACACGGCGACGCGCCGGGTTTATGGCAAAGTGGATAAATCGGCGAACAGCGGAACCGGCTGGGTGCAACAACCCGTTGGCGTCAACTGGTGTTCGATCACCGACCGCGACATTCGCAACAACTCTTGCGCCTGCGCGGTGGGCGGCTAGCCGCACTGCTCCAAGACCTCTGCGACCTACGCTTTGAAAAGGTCGCAGAGGTCTTGGGGCAGCGGAAAAAAATAGCATCGGTTGAGAAGCGGTCAGTGACCGCCAGCCTGGCGGTCACTGACCGCTTCTCAATCGGAATGATGGAATTATATTCTGTCGTTATGATAAGGTGTTCAGCAAAATCATCAGGAGTCCGAAATGGCTATAGGAATCGTTGCTTTGCATCACGTCAATATCCGCGTGCCGAAAGCCTTGGAAGAAGCGACCAAACACTTTTATCAAAACGTCATCGGGTTGACCGCAATTGACAAACCGGCGGAATCGCAACAACGCGGCGGCGCGTGGTTCGACTGCGGCACGGTGCAGGTTCATCTGTCGCTGGCCGACGGGGAAGAGAACGACGCCAGCAAACGCCACATCGGTTATCAAGTGCAGGATTTGACAGAGGCCGAAAACGCTTTGCGCGAAGCCGGAGTTGCCATCATCGCCGATGCTCAACCGGTGGCCGGATGGCGGCGCTTTTATGTGCGCGATCCGGGCGGCAACCTGCTGGAAATCGCCCAACCGATATAACCCTTCCATCTTCATGAGTTGCCAGGCGCGCAGCGGATGCGGAAAGTTTGCAGGCCGTGCGAAACCAGTAAGGCTGAAGCGGGAACAATTGAACCTATGAGTCGTGCCGTAGGCGCGCCCTGTCTATAGATAGAGCGTGATGCAGAAATGGATATTCTGTCCAGGTATTGTATGTGATGGTTTAAGCATCCACAACATATGGGCGGTTGCTGGGATTTTGCGACACCCCCCAGAGCGGTTTTCCTATGGGTGTACGGAAGCCCCTATCGTTGAGCAGCGGTCTTCGACGGCGCGAAGGTCTTCGACCGCCGCTCAACGGGTTTGATATTTCCGTAATCTCAAACAACAACCGCTCTAGCTCCTACTTTTTTCGCACTACCAGTTTGAACGCGCCTCAAGCCTTGCTTGAAGCGTTGTGCCTAGGGGGGGCAAATCCGGCGATGACGGCCAACAATTCGGCGATCTCTATGGGTTTTGCCAAGTGCGTGTCGTATCCCGCCGATAAAGCGCGAAGCCGATCTACGGCTCTGGCATGAGCGGTCAAGGCAATGGCGGGAAGGCGCTTGCCCTCGCGTGCCTCTTTGTCGCGCACCTCGGCAATCAACGCATAGCCGTCGCGTTGCGGCATCTCTATATCGCTGATTAACAGATCGAAGGGCTGGCGGTTAAGATAATCAAGCGCCTCTGTGGCTGAGGTCGCGGCGGTCACGCAAGTGCCGCATTGCTCAAGAATTTCGGTCATCAATTCAATGGTATCCGCCGCATCATCCACCAACAGAATATTCAAGCCTTGCAGGGCGGCATAATTTTCAAAGGCGAAATCGTTTTTACCGTGACGCTGCGCCGGTTTCGGATTCGTGATTGCGGCAAGTGCAGATTGCTCTGCACGCATCAATGGCAGAGTGACCGTAAAGGTCGCGCCGGTTCCCGGTCCGGCGCTAACGGCTTGCACCGTGCCGCCATGCAATTCGACCAGATGCCGCACGATGGCCAGTCCCAAACCGAGGCCGCCATAATTTCGCGTGATGGTGTTGTCGGCCTGACGGAAGTAATCGAAGACGTGCGGCAGAAACTCGGCGCTGATGCCTTTGCCGTTGTCGCACACTTCCAGGTGAACCTGTGCGTCACTTTGAATCAGGCGAACCGCAACGCGGCCTTCTGGCGGCGTGAATTTGATGGCATTCGACAACAGATTCCAGACGATTTGTTGTACACGGCTGGGGTCGCCGGAAATCATACCGGCCTGCGGATCAAGCGCTGTTTCCAGATGAATCTGTTTGGCCTGGGCTGCCGGACGCACCACATCAAGCGCCGCCTGTATGATCGGGATCAACTTCAGCGCTTCGGTGTGCAGTCGCAGATTGCCGCGTATGATGCGCGACATATCCAAAATGTCTTCGATCAATTGCGACTGGGCGCGGGCGTTGCGTTCGATGGCCGCAATGGCGCGTCCGGCGGTCTCGGCATCGAGTTTGCCGCTGCCGAGGATTTCCGCCCATCCCAAAATGGCGTTCAACGGCGTGCGGAGTTCATGCGAGATGGTCGCCAGGAATAAATCTTTCTGGCGGTCGGCCTCTTCCAATTCGATCAACAAGTTCTTGGTTTGATATTGGCGGCGACGGGCGCGCAAGGCGGAACGTACCGCACCGGTGACGACAGAAATATTGATAGGGCGTTCCAGGACGATGATGTTGGCGCGTTCGCCCAAGAGATTCAACAGCACACCGGCGCTTTCCGAATTGGTGGCAAACAGTATGACCGGAATATCTGACCAAGCAGGTTGCCTGTCCAAAGACTTCATCAACAAATTGATGGCCGGTTCATTCAAGGCTTCTTCGGTAATCAGGGCTGCACCCGCGCCCTCTTCCAACTGGCGACAAAATTCCGCCATGTGTTTACAGATGGAAGAAGCGATGCCCACTTCGGCAAAAATCTTTTGTGTCAACAGCGCGTCTCTGCCGGTTGGCGCAAGCAGCAGCACTTGTTCTTCCTGCGCCTCAGTCTTGATTTTGCTCAGTGGTTTTGCCATCGCTGCTGTCCAGTAGTCTATGCTGTTGACCGCGATATTGCGGAACGCCCGTCAATATGCCTTGAAACTCGTCCAGCTTCTCGCCTACCTGCACGCCGGTGCTGGTCAATCGCAATTCGCGTATCGCTTCTTCGTGATAGCCCGTGCGTTTTTTAATCACCGAGATGGCTTTATGAATGCGCCCCTGATTTTCAAAATAGCGCAACAACAGCACGGTGTCTGCCAGATAACTCATATCAACAGGCGTGGTCATGTGGCTGCCGATAATGCCTTGCTGGGCAAGAATGACGAGGGTCAACACCCCTTGCTGATTCAGGTAGCCAAGCATCTCATGCATATGGGCTGTCAAAAAATTCTCTTCCGGCATTGCCTGGTTGTAGCCATTCAAGCTATCTATGACAACAAGCTTCGCGCCGAATTCTTCTACAGCCTTACAAACAATGTCTGAAAATTCACCGGGTGAGAGTTCTGCCGGATCAATCTGGCGGATCAGACATTGGCCTGATTCCACTTGATGTGCAATATCTATGCCAAGTCCGGCGGCGCGATGCAGGAAAATCGAGACGCTTTCATCGAAGACAAAAATCGCCGATTTCTCGCCGTGCTGTGCCGCCGCCAGCACGTATTGCGCCGCAATCGAAGATTTGCCAGTGCCTGCAGGCCCCATAATCAAATTGGCCGTGCCGGTGCTGAGGCCATCGCCCACCAACTTATCCAGATTGGCGACGCCGCTGGAAACCGCTTCGCGTACAAAGGGGGTGTAGTGATTCGATGCAACCAGACGCGGGAAGAGAATTATGCCGCCGGTATCAATCTTGAAGTCATGTTTGCCGCCGGTATAGTTGACGCCGCGCAACTTGATGACATTCAAATGCCGACGGATGCCGCCATAACCCGGCGTCTGGCGTTCCAAAAGCAAGACGCCGTGCGCCAGACTTTCTAGTTGGCGGTCGGACTCTTGCGAGGTGTGGTCATCAAGCAACAGCACGGTAGATTGGCGACCGATGAAGAATTGTTTGAACGCCAGTATCTGCCGCCGATAACGCAGCGAATCACGCGCCAGCAGACGCATTTCCGAAAGCGAATCAAAGACGACGCGCCGTGGTTGCACGCGCTCGACCTCTTCAAAGATGGCTTTGGTGGTTTCGCCCAACTCGACTTCCGAAGGATGATAGAGGGTGTATTGTCCATCTTCGGGCAGTAAATCCGTCGGCACGGCCAGATCATAAATGGTGATGCCGTCCAGCGACCAACCGTGCGAACGGGCGACCGCAAATAATTCTTCGCGGGTTTCCGAAAGCGTGACATAAAGCCCTTGCTCGCCTTGTTGTCTCCCCGCGAGTAAAAATTGCAGCGCCAGGGTGGTCTTGCCAGTGCCGGAGTTGCCTGCGACCAAATAGAGGCGGTTTCTGGGAAGCCCCCCGTGCAGGATTTTATCCAGACCGGGAATGCCTGTGGTCGCTACCTCAACCGTGCGCGCTTCGTGGGTATTCATATCGAATAAAATCATAGCGTGCCGATTGGCGAAAATCTATGCGCTTGAAAAGGAGCGCCGGAAGCTTGCGGCAATTCATCTCCTGCACCCTTTCAGGGCGCGCCGCATTTGCCCAACTTGATGCCAGTGCCTACTGCACTGGCTAATCTCCTGCACCCCTTGCGGGGCAAAGCAGGCTGGGGAGTTAGAGCGTGTCACATCAATGGAGGTTCTGCCCAGATATTGTATGTGATGGTCTGACCATCTACAACATATGGGCGGTTGCTGGAATTCTGCGACTCGCTCGAGTTACGGGAAATCACCAATAAACACGGGCGTTTTTCGCTGTTGATCAGCGCCAGCCACGCGGCGCGCCTGGCATTTCATGCTAAGGGTTCACCACGCCTTTGCCTTGCGCGATGGTGAAGACGCGATCACAGCCGTCAACTTTTACGACTTCCGATTTGCCATTCGGCCATTTGATTTCGAGCTTGTCTATGTGCGTCGCCTGCGCTAAACCGAAATGCAGGCGCTGGTCATTTTGCGAACAGAAACTCGCGCCGCTGTACACATCCAGGCGTTGGCGCAGGGTTCCCGTCGTCACATAAGCAATCGCGCCCATAGCATCACGCGGGGATTTTTGCGCCACGTCGCCGATCAACTGAAAGGCAATCCAGTGACCGGAATTTTTGCTGACGTTCTTCAAAATCGCCGGATGTGAATCCACGCAATTGATTACCGCGTCCATTCTGCCATCGCCATCCAAATCGCCTATCGCCAGGCCGCGACTCTGATACGGCTGCGCCAAAGCGCTGTTGGGCGCAGCCCCGACGCGCTCAAATTTGCCGTTCATCAGATTGCGAAACAACAGCGGCTGCTGCGCGAAACTCGTTCCCCATTGCTGCTTGTCAACCGCCGGATAGACGTGACCGTTGGCTACAAAAATATCTTTCCAGCCGTCATTATCGTAGTCCACGAAACTCGTTCCCCAACCTAAAAACGGAAAGGTGATTTCGCCGTGTCCGGCTTGAAACGTCACATCTATAAAATTGCCATCGCCGTCGTTGTGATAAAGCGTGTTGCTGTCGTCGGAAAAATTGGTGATGTAAAAATCTACCAGACCGTCGTTGTCATAATCGCCGACGCCCAAACCCATGCCCGCTTGTTCGCGCCCGTTTTCATTCAAGGCGATGCCGGACGGATAGCCGACTTCTTCAAAGGTGCCGTCGCCTTTGTTGAGGTACAGTAGTTTCGGTGTGGAATCGTTGACGACGATTAAATCCAGCAAGTCGTCTTCGTTGATGTGAACGAAGGCCGAGGAAAAGCCATAATATTTTTGCGGGTCGTTGACTCCAGCTTTCACGCTGACATCTTCAAAAGTGCCGTCGGCTTTCTGGTGATAAAGCGTGTCGCTTTCGCCTTTCAAACCGCGTGGGCCGCACAACACCGGAGCGCCGCGAAACTGACAGAAGTTTTGCCCTATGCCGGACTTGCTGGCTTCCGAAGGGTTGGGCGGCAGATTGTTCATATCGAAATCCACATAACCCGGCACGAATAAATCCAAGCGTCCGTCGCCGTCATAATCGCCCCAGGTCGCGCCCGTACTCCAACCCTTTCGCGCCACGCCGAGTTTTTCGGCAACATCTGTGAACGTGCCGTCGCCGTTGTTGTGATAGAGGCGCGACACGCCATAATTGCCGATGAACAGATCGGGGCGTCCGTCGTTGTCATAATCGCCGACCGCCACACCGAAGCCCCAACGCTCGTTGGCGACCCCGGCTTTATCGGTTACGTCTTCAAATTTCCAGTTGCCCAGATTGCGATAGAGCGCGGCGCGTGGAGCCTTCTCTTTGCCTTGCAGCGCCGCTATGGTTGAACCGTTGAGCAGATAAATATCGGGTTTGCCATCGCCGTCATAATCGAAAATCGCCACACCTGAAGGTGGCGCTTCCACTATGTAGTCTTTATTTTTGCTGCCCGACTGATGTTTGAAATTAATGAGCGAGGTTTGCGCCGTCACGTCTTCATAAACGACGGGAGCTTTGGCATCGGTAATGCCGACGGTGCGCCGCGAAGTGTAGGTGCGGGCTGCGCCGGTTGACACGCCGCCCATGCCGGATTTCGGTTCATCGGGTTTGGCGACGGGAGGCTTTGTTGGCGGCGTCTTTTGTTGCGTGTAAGCGGTTGCAGATGACAACAGCAGCGCACCGCACAGCAGCGCGATGCAGAGGCGAAGAAGCAAGGAATAATTTTTTCGCATAGTGATGGTTCTCAACAGCATGATGGATTGTCGAGTTGATAATCTTTAAGAAAATCATTTCCGCTGAACGCCTCAGCAGCCTTGTACGGGCGACCCTCTGTGGTCGCCCGTACAAGGGGGTAAATTTATCAAATTGGGCGAAACCATTTTCTTAATATGAATGTGAAAACTCGAATCTTTGCGGCTCTCAAAAAAGCTTGTTCAACGATACCATAAAACCCCGGCGCAAAGCCTCAGAAAATCCCTACGACTTGGCTGCGCCGTTCGAGCATCCAGACATCGCGCCCTTGCCCGTGGAGTTTTCCCAGTCGCTCGCGTCGCCCGACTGCACGCAAGCCACAGGCTTTGTGCAACGCGACGCTTGCTATGTTCTCAGGGAAAATGCCCGCCTGCAACGTCCAGATTTCATTTTGCTCGGCAGCCTCAATGAGTGCATTCAACAACTGCTTGCTCCATAACGCCGATGGCTTACGGTTTACGGCGCGCTTTCCTTAATCGTCAGGTAGCGATCAAGGGCGGGGTTTTCTACTACCTGCGTTTTGCCGCCCGGCCATTTTATTTCAAGGCTCTTGATGCGAGTCGCTGTGCCTAAGCCTGCCAGTATGCGCGGGTCATTTGCGGATAAATAACTGCCGCTGGTGGTCGCTTCAAAAATTCGTTTGCGGCCTTCCGCTGTCGTCAATGTAACTCTTGCGCCGAGGCCGTTGCGGTTGGCTTTCGTGCCGATGAGCGTCAACCCCAGCCAGTGATTCTTGGAGCCGTTGTTGCGAAGCACCAGCGGCGCGCCGTCGGTTATGCCGATCACCACATCCACATCGCCGTCGTTATCGAGGTCGCCAAAGGCCGCGCCGCGCGCTGCAATCGCGGTGTTGAAACTCGCGCCCGCCGAGGCCGAGACGTTGACAAAATTTTTGCCGGTGTTGCGTAACAACAAGGGCGGCTGTTTGTACTTCAAATAACTCGAAGTCTTTTCAATGGTGTCCAAGACATGGCTTTGCGCTACGAAGAGGTCGCGCAGGCCGTCGTTGTCGGCATCAATGAAATGCGCTCCCCAGCCCGAATTCAACAACGTGATTTGCCCTATGCCTGTGGTGTTGGTCACATAGGTAAAAGTGCCGTCGCCGTTGTTGTTATAAAGCGGGTAGGTTTCATTCGATAAGGCGGTAATGAAAATATCTATGTGACCATCTTCATCATAATCCGCCGCGTCTATGCCCATGCCGGCGAAGGTCTTGCCGTTTTCGTCGTAACCGATACCGGCAGGCAAGGCGACATCTTCAAAAGTGCCGTCGCCATTGTTGCGATAGAGCGACTGGCGCACGCTGTCGTTGGCGACGACGATGTCCGTCCAGCCGTCGTTGTCGAAATCGGCAAACGCTACGCCTAAACTTTTGCCGCCCGGTTCGCCGATTTTGGAAGCGGCGCTGACATCTTCAAAAGTGCCGTCGGCGTTCTGTTTGAAGAGCAGATTCGGCAGGCTCTTGAAATTGTCGGGATGACAATAAGCGCGCATCCCTGGGCGCTGGTCGCCGCAATACAGCGACCCCAATTCAAAATCCCAAACCGTATAACGACAGACGAACAAATCCAAGCGCCCATCGTGATTGTAATCCAACCAACCGGCGCTGGTTGACCAGCCAGAAGCGGCTACCATAGCCGGTTTCGTGACATCCTTGAAAGTTCCGTCGCCGTTGTTGTGATACAAAATATTCGCGCCGTAGCCGGTCACGTAGAGGTCTTGGAAGCCATCGTTATCGTAATCGCCAACCGCTGCGCCAAAGCTGTAGCCTGCGCCTTTGACCCCGGCTTTTTCGGTCACATCTTCAAATGTGCCGTCGGCTTTCTGGTGATAGAGGCGATTCCAGTATTGCGCTTCGCTTTTGTCCGGGCGAGCGTCTTTCGGCATCGGGTCGGTAAGCTTTGCGCCATTGGCGAAGAATAAATCCAGGCGTCCGTCATTGTCATAATCGAACATGGCCACGCCGCCGCCCATAGATTCGAGCAGATATTTTTGCGAAGTCGGTGAGGCGTTGTGCTTGAAGGTGAGACCCGAAGACGCGGTGCTATCAGTGAAAGTGACTGGCGAAGGCGATTGCGGGGCTGCCGTCGGCGGGCGCTTTTCCGGTTCGCTGTTGCTGTAGGATTTGCCGGTCTGCGGTTTGGCATTGGGCTGTTGCGCCAGACTTGGCAAAGCGCTTTGCAGCAAGCTCAAGATGAAGATGATGGATAACCGTTGGCGCAATAATTTCATGAAAAAAAGTATGGATGATGAATTTGCGAAGAACTATTTTGAGGTGCTTTGCGGCGAATAGCAAGCGCGAGCCGCTAATGGTTGCCAGATCGAGCGACCTTTGAACTTTCGCAAACCAAGTGAGGCGATTTACCCCGTCCCGTATTGGTCAGAAGCGCGATTGCTACAGGCAGAAGGGATTATAAAACGTGGTGGGTGACGTAGGAGATTTGCACGGGGACGCCGCCGTTGACTTTTACTTTAATGACGATTTGATAATAGGCAGGCAGTTTCGCAGGGGTAGTGTTCGGGGCAAGGTTGAGATGAGCAATCATCTCTTTGATGTGTTCGGGCTTGGAGACATATTCGGCTGCCGCCTGCGTGCCGTAGGTGGTGATGCCGCCGAGAATCATCAAGCGATGGTCGGCGTCCAAGCCTTTCAAGACGCTAATCAAAGCATAATCTTCGGAGATTTGACTGCGCGACGGGCCTTCCTGTTTGGCGAAATAGAAGCGGTCTTCGCCGGCACGCGCTTTGGTGTTGGCCAGCCCGAAACTCATATTGCCGCCGTCGTCTTTGAAAACGCCAAAGACGAAATCCTGTTGTTGCGGCAGGTCGCGCAGTAAATAATTTTCCGCCGATGATCCGAGAATGACGATGTTGTTGGAGCGCAAATCATCCCAGGTCAACAGCAGACTGCGTTTCACTTTGAACGGGTAGCGCGCTCTGGAAAAGAAATCGGCGAGCGCATAAACTCCCATCACTTCGCCGATGCCGGTGTAATGCTCGGTGATGACGCGGGAATTGTCTTCGGCATTCTTTGGCGCGTCGGTTTTGGCAGAGGGCGCAATCGGATTCAAAATCTTCATGCCAGTTTCGGCGGTGCCTTCAAACTTGGTGTTGCTGAACGACACTAGAATCGGTTCGGAGGGTTTCAAAAATTCATTCCACAACGGCGCGGCGGCTTGCAGTTGCAACGCTTCGTTGGGATTGGTGACCGCCGTCTCTGGCCCTTTGTTGGCTTCTGCGCGGTAATAAATCGTCAGCCCCAACAGCCCCGCCGCCGCCACCATCAGCGCGCCAAGCGCCAGTTTCAGCCAGGTCGCCTGTCGGTTGGTGGGCGCGACGGGAAGCGTTAGAGCGCCGAGGTCGTGAGCCGCAAGGTCTAGCGGCGGCAGCGCGTCAAAAGATTTTTCAACGACTTGTAAGGCGAAGGTCGGCAAGTAACCGCCTTTCGGTAAGTCAATGATGATTTTATCGTCCTTGCCCTCGTTGGCGTAATACTCCTGTAGCTTGGCACGCAAGCGGCTGGCTTGCACACGCACCACGGAATCATTACGCGGGTCGTAAGTGCTGTGGCGTCCAAAGACCTCTGTGGCGATGGTGTACTCTTTGACCGAGGTATCATGATCGTCTATGGCTTTCAATACCACGAAGCGCAAAAAGGCTTTGAGACTTTCGGAGCCATGCAGGACATGGCTTTCCAAAACCTTGTTCAATTGCTCAAGCTTTACCTCTTTTGAGATTTCCACCGCATTTAACACGTTAAATCCTGCCTGTAACACATAAGTTAAAGTGACCGAAACACAGGGCTTTCAATCAGTAACAGCATTATACGCTGATTAACTACCGAAGCAACTTTTTGTGCAGTATATTCGAGGCTCATTATTTAGCTTCAAGAAATCGGAAATCTAAAATCATCGTCATCATCAGTTTCGGTTTTGCTCAAAGGTTTCTACGGAGATTATTTCCGGGCTTATTGAGTTCATCAAGATTCAGAAAGAGCAGTGGCTGGAAGTGTGCTGTCATTGGCTGCTGCGACCACCTCAGCTTTCTGAATCCGCTCAGGTTTTGAGGATCGCCAAACCCGTTACACTCTGATGACCGTTTGCCAAGCATTGCGCGGTTATCGAGTGGATGATTTTTTTGGCGCGTAGTTGCAACGCTCACTTTTCATACAAGAGGCTTAACAGTTATGACAAAATATCGGCAAATTCGCCCGCTCATTATGTGGGCAAGCGTCCTCGCTTTACTGCTTGCCGCATTCGTAGTTCCGTCCTCCGCGCAAACCAACAAGGCAACCATTGTCGGCACTGTCACCGATGCCAATGGAGGCGCGGTAGTCGGGGCTAATGTAACCGTCACCAATACCAAGACCAATGCCGAACGCAAAGCCACCACCAACGATGATGGCACCTACACCTTTGCGCTGCTCGACATTGGCGAGTACCGTTTAACCATCAGCGCCTCCGGGTTTAAGGAAGCCAAACTCGATGGCATCACCTTGCAGGTCGGAGATCGCCTGCCGCTGGATGTCACGCTGCAACCGGCGGGCGCTTCCGAATCCGTTACGGTCACTGCCGAAGCTCCGATTGTGCAGACCCAGACCAGCGAACGCGGCAGCGTCATCACCGGTCGTGAGATAACCGAGTTGCCGCTCACCGGTCGCAACTTCACGCAACTTGCCACCCTGACGCCGGGAGTTTCCCGCGTCACCATAGGCACTTTGTCAGACGCTCGCGCCAACAACAACGGCGACCCGAATGCTGGCGGCCAAGGCCCCGGCGGCGGTGACTCGCGTGGTTCTTCCGAAGCGGCGCGCTTTTCGCGTTCCGGCGGCGCGGTGATTTCCGCCAACGGTCAACGCCCGACCAATAATAATTTTTCAGTTGATGGCGTGGACAATAACGAACCGCAGTTTGGCACCATAGGCGTGTTCGTCAATCCCGACGCTATCGCCGAATTCAAAGTCAGCACCAGCGTGCCGCAAGCCGAAGTCGGACGCGCTTCCGGCGCGGTCATCAACACCGTGGTCAAATCCGGCTCCAACGAATATCACGGCTCGCTGTACTATTACGGCTCCAACTCCGACCTCAACGCCTATCACCCGATTCTCAAGCGCAATCGCGGCGAAGCTATTGCTCGAGGCGACAAGGTATTACCGGTAAAAGCGACGCAGCAAACGCATGAATACGGCGGCACTTTTGGCGGCCCCATTTTTAAAAACCGTACCTTTTTCTTCTTTGATTATCTGGGAGCGCGGAATAATTTTCCGTCACCGCTGGCCTCCACCGTGCCTTCTGAAAAAGTTCGCAACGGCGATTTTTCCGAATACACCAATGTTCAGGTCAAAGACCCGCGCACCGGTCTGCCGTTTCCCGGCAATCGCGTTCCGGCCAATCGTTTGAGTCCGGTGACGCAACGCTTCTTCGGTCTTTTCCCTTTGCCCACGGCCAGTGTTTTGAATCCCAGCCAGGGCAATAACAATTTCTTCTCCACGCGCCGCGTGCGCGAGGTGATTGATAATTATGGCATCAAGATTGATCACCGCTTGACCGACAAGAACAATCTCTCTGGGCGCTACAATCACCAGAATTACACCGGACTCAGGGATTCGTTCTTCCCCAAAGTTTCGGCAGGCTTTGGCGCCGGCGAAGAGGCTGGCGACACTCGTCAACTCGTGGTCAGCGACACGCATCAATTCACCCCTACGACCTTGAATGAATTCCGTTTTGGCTTCACCAAAATCAACATCGGCATTCTCAATTGCGGCGTTGGCGGCGCGTGCGGTCACAGCGCAACTTTGTCGGCGGATGTTGGCATTCCCAATGTCAACAACGGCACCTTCGAGCAATCCGGCACTATCTTAACCGGCGGCTTCGGTAACGGCTTCGTAGAGTTTGCCGGAGATGGCGGCCCGTTCATCGTCAACAGCAAGAATCCTTATTTCGCGGATTCGCTCACCATCATACGTGGCAACCACAACTATAAGGTTGGCGCAGAAGTGCGCTTGCGTTATTTGCGAACCATTGATGGCGGACGCACCGGCGGTTTGAAAGGCAACCTCGCCTATGCCGACAATGGCCCTGCCACAGGCCCGAATCCTAATTGCCCTACGGGTTCCGGCACGGCGAGCGCTTGCTACGTGGATGCCAACGGCATTGCTTACGGCGGCACCAACTTGGCCATCGCCAATATGTTGCTGCGCGATGTCGCGGCGCTGCAAACCTTCCGTGGCAATGTGCCGGGTGGCGCTTTCAATCTGCGTTCACAGGAATACGGCCTGTTCGTGCAGGATGATTGGAAAGTCAATGATCGCTTGACCCTCAACTTGGGTCTGCGTTACGACCTCTTTCCCTCCGCAACCGAAGCGAAAGGACGCTTGGGGAATTTCGATTTGGCGACCGGAACCATACGCAAAGCCGATGGCAGCGGCGACCGTGTGATTAAGACCGACAAAAATAATTTCGGTCCACGCGTCGGTTTTGCCTATGCCTTGAATCCTGAAAAGACTATGGTGTTGCGCGGCGGCTACGGCTTGCTTTACACGCTGGACGCCACCGACAAACCACCGCTGGTGCAGAATCCGCCGTTCACCAACAGCGTCACCTATAACAACGCTTTCGATAGTTCGACGCCACGCAGCGTCTTCAATCTGGAGACCGGGCCGCCGAATGTCGCGGTCGTTGATTCCAATAATATCCCCAGCAACGTCGTGGTCTTTTATGTAGATCCAAAACAGAAGACCGCCTATGTCCATCAGTTCAATCTGGGCTATCAATATCAATTCGGCAAAGATTGGGCGATAGATGTCGGTTACGTTCACAACAAGTCGAAAAATCTTCTGGCGACTCGTGATATAGGCGGCGGCGGTCTGGCCTTGGCCAAAAATTCCAAAGGTCAATTCCTGCCCGCTACGGCTTATGAAAATCGCGCCAGTTCCAAATACGACGCCTTGCAGACCCAACTTCGCAAGCGCCTGTCGAATAATATTCAAGGGCAAGTGTCGTACACCTGGAGTCACAACATTGACGATTCCACCGGCGTCTTTGCCGGCATAGGCGAAGGGCGCGGCAGTTCCGGCGGTCCGCAAAATCCCTTCTGTTTGACTTGCGAACGTGGCGACTCGTCGCTCGATGTTCGTCATCTGTTATCGGCGGACGCCATCATTGATATACCGCTTGGCAAAGGCCACACTTATCTCAAGGAAGGCATCGGCGATAAAATTCTCGGCGGCTTTCAACTTGGGGTGATTGTGTCGGCACGCAGCGGCTATCCGTTTACTGTGGTTGATGGTGATAATGGCAGCCGTCGTGCGACCTTGATCGGCGATCCGTTTGCCAATACCAAAGGGCGTTATCTCAATGCGGCGGCCTTCACCGGCGGCAACCTACAGGTGACCAATGCGGCAGGCAGCACGATTAAATTCGGCAGTCTAGGACGCAACACTTTCCACGGTCCGAACCTCGTGCGTTGGGATGCCTCGCTGGTCAAGAACACGGCGATTACCGAACGCTTCAAACTGCAAATCGGCTTCGATTTCCAGAATGTCTTCAACTCGGCTATCTACACCGTGCCGAATAACAACTTCCGCGACACCGGCGGCTTCGGACGTTTCGATTCGGCCTTCCCCGGACGGGTCGTGCAGTACAAAGCGAAAGTGATTTTTTAATCCTGAGAAAGTCGTCAATGGTTGCCGGTTGGCCAGGCTGCAAAGCGCCCTGCCGACCGGCGATTGCTGGCGACGAGTTTGCAACCAGTCTGATGCAATGGAGCGGTTTGCGATTGTATCAGGCATCTTTCCAAGACCGGGTGAAAAACCGCCCGGTCATTTTTTCTCAAGCCAAAATTTTCGTACAATAAAATCGTCAGCCAAAGAGTTTCATTACAGTGGAGAGGCGGTCATGGTTTAACGAAGAGTACGCGGAAGCCGCGACCACCCCGCAAAGCGCGCCTTCAACAAAGAGCAATCGGAAGTTGGTTGACAGGCGCTATTGGTTCATTCATCGTCGTTCACTCATGAAGTTCATAACCCTTTTTTTACTGGCAATCCTGATGTTGTGCGCTGCCATTGCCGAGGCACAAAACGTCGCAACACCTTCGCACATCGAGCGCTTCAGCACCACCAAAGACCGCGCCGAACGTGACGAAGCGGAGACTTCGGCAAAACTCCACAGCACGCCCAACGATGACGCCGCCCTCAGCCTGCGCGCCAATGCGCGTATGCGGCTGGGGCGTTACGCCGAAGCCTATGAAGATTTGCGCCGCGCCGTGCAACTCAAACCGCTGAACGCCGAGTATCAGGCGAGCCTCGGTTACACGCTGTATAAACTCGGTCGCCCACAAGAAGCCCTTGCTATGGAACGCGCTGCTGTGAAACTGGATGATAAAAACTTTACCGCCAATTTTCAGCTAGGCCGCTTTCTGTTGCTCAGTGGCGAGGCAAAAAATTTACCGGAAGCCGCAACCCTGTTGCGCCGCGCTCTGGAACTGGACCCGCGCCGTTCCGAAGTGCGTTTCGATTTGCTGACCGCGTATCGTCTGCTCGGCGATTTGCCCAACGCCATCGCGCAATTGAATCTCTTGCAGGACGCACGGCCTGCCGATGCCCGGGTGATTTACGCCGACGCTTTGCTAGCTTCCGATAGAGGCGATATGAAGACGGCAATCAGCAGTTTTCAACAGGCGCTTGCCAAAGACCCCAATCTGTTTGGTGCGTGGCAGGATTTAGGCATCGCCTACCTCAAGCAAAATCAATGGCCACAGGCTGTAGAAACTTTTGCGGAATTGGCGAAGCGGCGCTCCGATTCCGTCGAAGCGGCCTACCTGTACGCCTTGTCGTTGCACAACACCGGGCGCTCGGCGGAGGCCGAACGCGAAGTCCGTCGCGCTTTGCGTATGGATGCGGGTGCGGCTGCCGCGCATACGTTGTTGGGAATTATTCTGGCGTCGCGTGGCGGCGCTGATAACGAAGCCATAGAAGCCTTGACGCAGGCCACGGCGCTGGATGCCAATAGCTTTGACGCGCAATTTTATTTAGGCCGCGTGCAATATGCTACGAAAGATTATGCGGCGGCAGCGAAAGCCTTGCGTGCAGCGGTGCAATTGAATCCCAAGAATGCCGAAGCGCGATTTTTTTTAGGCACAGTGCTGGAAGCCAACGGCGATGCCGACGAAGCGTTCGTCGAGTATCAGGAACTGGTGCAACTTGCGCCCGCTTCGGCGCAAGGGCAAACCGGACTCGGCGCATTGCTGGTCAAACAAGGCAAGCTTGACGAAGCCATCAGCGCCCTGCAAAAAGCCATTGCGCTTGACGCCAAAAGCTTTGAAGCGCATTGGGCTTTGGGGCGCGCCTTTTTGCTCAAAGAAAATTATGCGGCAGCAATCAACACCTTGACGGAAGCTGTGGCCTTGTTGCCCGACCGTGCCGACGCGCATTTTCAATTGGGGCAGGCCTATCAACGGGCAGGCCGTAAAGCCGAAGCCGCACGCGAATTTGAAACCGTCAAACGCATCAACGAAGACTTCCGCATACGCACGAAGCCGTAAGCCTTGAGCAGCAGGCAGCCGGAAACAGGCGTTTGTTTTCGCCGAGCGCAGACATCCTTTTATAGCGGCTTGCAGCGGTGCGCGATTGATTGAGAGGCGGTCGTGGGCAAATGAAATTCGCTATAACTTCAGGCCGTAGCCTTGCGTCACTTGCAATCGCAGCGGCAGTTTTTATCAGCAGAGAAATTGATGAGTGAGTTTTACGAACAAGCAAAAAAACAGCCCGATAAATCGGGTTTGCCCGGCGGACAAATAGCTCGACCATTTGATGGCTGGGGCGGGTTGGCCGGTCAATTTTTAGCCCGTTTTAACGGGCTTGTCCTGGTGGCTTTAGCACTCGCGTTTGGCTCGTCCTCTGCTACACTGGCGCAGCGACCGACCGCGAAACATCCGCCTGCCCGTGCGTCCGCCGCGCAAAACGCTTTGCCAGCGGCGGCCAGAAACGCCCTCGAACAGGCTCTCGCTGCGTTGCAGGCCAATCGTTTGAATGACGCGGAACATAGCGCTCGCAACGCTGTTGCTGCCGCGCCGCGTTCTGCCGTCACGCATAATTTATTGGGCGTGGTGTTGAATCAGGCAGGCCGCCGCGAAGACGCCAGCAAAGAATTCAACGCCGCTATCAAGCTTGATCAAAATTTCATCAGCGCTCGCAACAATCTTGGCCGTTTGCTGGCCGAACAGGGCAAAGCCGCCGAAGCCATAGTCGAATTCGAGCGCGTCTTGAAAGTTGACCCGCAGCACGTACAGGCGCATTACAATCTAGGCGCGCTCTATGCCGAAGCCAATGACTTCGCCAAGGCGGCTTATCATTTTGCTCAGGCGCGTCAGGCCGACCCTCACGACCCGCAACTCGCGCTGGCATATTTGAACGTCGCCTATCGCGCTGGCTACACGAACGAAGCGGACCGGGCGGCTGATTTAGTCGAAGGCGCAGTGGCCGGCGATGCACGGGCGTTATTTACGCTGGCGACAGCGCTGGCGCAGAATCACCAATATGAACGCGCTGCGCGTATCTTCACCCGCGTCAACGCCATGAAGCCGCGCACTTTTGAAGTGCTTTATAATCTGGGCGTCGCGCTCTACAACCTCGACCGCGATGAAGAGGCTTTGAAGGTGCTTGCCGAAGCCGCAGACTTGAACCCGGAGCCGCCCGAAACCCATTTTCGTTTGGGCATCATTGCCAGCGAACGCAACGACCACGCCAACGCTGTCGAAGAGTTCAAGCACGCCATTGAACGCGAACCGAAAAACGCGGTCTATCACAATATGCTGGGGCGCGAATATTTTCGCGTAGGCTTTTGGGAAGGCGCTGTGGATGAATACGGACGGGCGATGGCGCTTGACCCGAAGAACGCGGCGTATGTGTTGGCGCGTGCCAATGCCTATTATCGCAAAGGCGAGTGGCTGGCCTCCATCGAAGACTTTGAAGCGGCGGCTTCACTCGATCCGAATATCAAAGATGTCGAATACCTGCTGGGCTACGGGCATCGCGCCGCCGGTAATTTCGATAAAGCGCGTGGCTATCTGGAAAAGTTCGTGGCGAAAAATCCGACCCACGTTGATGCGCTGGCGAGTCTCGGTTATGTAGCGCTTGAGCAGGGACGTTTTGAAGAAGCCGAAGCGCCGTTGCGCCGCGCTCTGGAACTTGCGCCGGACAATGTGCCGGTGTTGTACGACTATGCAAGGCTGGCGATCAAAGAGCGCAATTATCAGGAAGCGGTGACGCGATTGACAAAAGTGCTGGCCAAAAACCCGACCCACACGCAGGCGCATTATCAATTGTTTCTGGCCTATTCGCGCTTGAAGCAAAGCGACAAAGCGCAAGTCGAGTTAGGCGAATTTCGTCGGCTGGAAGCGCTGGAAAAACAGGTGAAACAGGAGCGCATACTGGACGAAAAAATTCGCACTCAACAGATGCTCGGCCAGCCGAATCAGTAAGCCGCAGGCCGTTTGTAATGTCGAAGGAGGAGCATGAGGTTCCGGCGGTGCATCCTGCCAAAGCGGGATCAGGAGACGGCTCACCAAATAAGATTCATAAGGATGAAACGATGAAGATTTATCAACGCATAGTAACCCTAACGGCAATGCTTGGTCTGCTGGTGTTGCCGACGCTGGCCAGGATGGGCTTCGATAAGAACGAGTTTCTGAGCAAACCGTTTTCCCAATGGACGAAGAGCGAAGCCACGAAAATTTTGAATGATTCACCGTGGGCGCTGATTCAAGAAGAGCGTAGTTTCGGCGTCATCAACAGCCAGTTCCCTAACGATTTCAAATTCACCTTGCGCTTGCGTTCGGCCTTGCCGGTGCGCCAGGCTTTGATGCGTATGAAACAACTCGAAGCCAACTACGACAAGATGAGCGCCAGCGATAAAACGGCGTTCGATGCGAAGAACAAAGGGACGCTCGATTGTCCGGCCTGCGCGCAGAATTATGTAGTGACCTTGAGTTCGTCATCGGAGAGCCAGCGCGATTTCGATTGGGTGTTTCGTACTTATCGCTCGGCGACTTTGGAGAGCGTGCAGAACTATATTTTTCTGGCGGTTGATAAGGGCGAAAAACGCTCGTTGGTGCATTTCATACCGTCAAAAGCCATCGGCGGCGAAGCGATGTTTTTCTTCCCGCGCTTCGATGACAAAGGCAGTCCGTTGGTGACGCCGAACAACAAGAAGTTGCGTTTTCAAATCAGCAGCAGCGACGGCAGCTTGTCAAAAAATTTCGAGTTCGATGTCGCCAAGTTGCTGCTAAATGGCGAAGTGGCTTTTTGACGGGAAGCGGTGTTAGGGATTTATGAAAGCTATTGCGAGAAAAATAAAATATGTTGGGCTGTTGCTTTCGTTGTTGCTGTTGCTGTTGGTCAATAGCGCCACGCACGCGACCCAAGACGCGCCGGAGGTGGCGAAAGTCGAGCCGCCGAATTGGTGGGCGAATCACTCCATCAATCCGGTGCGCGTGCTGATTCGCGGCAAAAATCTCAACGGCGCAAGGGTCGAATCAAGCAGCACCGACCTGCAAACCAGCAATGTCAAAACCAACGCGGCGGGAACCTACTTGTTCGTTGATGTGACGATTGATGCTAATGCGAGTGTTGGTCGTCGCGCTTTGAAAATCACTACGCCGCAAGGAACGGTTGATGCGCCTTTTGACCTTGCTGCGCCGCTGGCACGCGCCGGGCGTTTTCAAGGCTTCACCCCCGACGATGTGATTTATTTGATTATGCCCGACCGCTTCAGCGATGGCGATGCGACCAACAACGACCCCGCCGAATCACGCGGCCTCTATGCGCGCACCAATCCTCGCGCTTATCACGGCGGCGATCTCCAAGGCATCATTGACCACCTGCCGTACTTGAAAGATTTAGGTGTCACGGCGATTTGGGTGACGCCGGTTTATGACAACAGCAATCGCTCGCACGATTTTGATTACGGCAAAAACGTCACCGATTATCATGGCTACGGGGCGACGGATTATTATCGCGTCGAAGAACATCTGGGCACTCTTGAGAAATTCAAAGAGTTGGTAGAGCGGGCGCACGCGATGGGTCTGAAAATTATTCAAGATCAGGTGGCCAATCACACTGGCCCCGATCACCCTTGGGCGGTGGATTCGCCTACGCCTACTTGGTACAACGGCACGGTGGCCAATCATCTGAACAACGTCTTTGACATCAAATCGGTGACGCAGGAAAATCCCGACCGCTCGCGTTTGGAAGCGACCCTCAAAGGCTGGTTTGCCAACTTGCTGCCAGACCTCAATCAAGACGATAGCGAAACGGCGCGCTACCTGATGCAAAACGCCGTGTGGTGGGTATCGGCGACCGGACTCGACGGCATACGCCAAGACACTTTGCCGTATGTGCCGCGCCAATTTTGGGCGGATTGGAATCAGGCTTTACAGCGCGAGTTTCCGCAACTCACCACGGTCGGCGAAGTCTTTGATGGCCGCCCGGAGATCACCGCTTTCTTTCAAGGCGGACGAGCGCAATTCGATGGCATAGACACGCATCTGCACACGGTCTTTGATTTCGCCAGTTACTTTGCCCTGCGCGATGTTTTCATACGCCATCAACCGATGAGTCGTTTGACCGAGGTGCTGAATCAAGACCCCCTTTATCCGAATGCGCGAGTGTTGGTAACTTTTTTGGGCAATCATGATGTCAGACGCTTTTTAGGCGAAGAAGGCGCAAGCGTCGAAGCCTTGAAAAATGCCTTCACTTATTTGTTGACCATGCGTGGCACGCCGCAGATTTATTCTGGCGACGAGATTGCGTTACGCGGCGGCGACGACCCCGATAATCGCCGCGATTTTCCCGGCGGCTTTGCCGGGGATGACCACAACGCGTTCACTGCCGACGGGCGGGTGGGCAAAGAGCGCAAGGTTTTTAAGTACGTGCGCGCCTTGCTGCATATGCGGGCGCAACACGCGGCCTTGCGAAGCGGCGAGATGAAAATGTTGACGACGACCGATAACACCTTGGCGTTTCTGCGGCGGGCGGGAAACGATAACGTTTTGGTGGTGATGAACAATTCCGATAAAGCGTGCGAGATAGACATCGCGTTGCCGTTGGCGGTGCAAGGCTCCACCGCGTGGACGACGGCTCTCGATGAAGCGAAGGGCTGGCGTGGACAGGCGATTCACCATAAAATAAAACTCGTTTTAGAGCCGCGTGATTCTATGGTTTTGCAGCAAAGCCGTCGCAGGTAATCAACGCAACATTAGCGGAGAAAGATTATGAATCAAACTACATCGGAGTGGTCTGCCCGTGCGAATCGGCCTCGGGGAGCGCGTCGCAATCGGCTGGCGCGAGGGATTACTTTGCTGTTTTGCCTGCTCGTTTTTGCCGGGTTGGTCAGCGGTCATACAGAGAAAAACGCCGCGCCGCAACCCGATGCCAATGCCTCTTATAATGACGAGATCATCAGAACCTACGATTTCAAATTCGGCAAAGATAAACCGTTCCTGCCGAGTTTGGCAAACTCGGCAAGCGGCGGTTTCATAGACCCTGCGACCTTTTATACGGCGGATTATTGCGCCAAGTGTCACAAGGCAGCGCATCAGGAATGGCGCGAGACGGCGCACGCCAATTCGTTTCGCGCCCCTTTCTACAAAAAGAATGTCGAGTTGTTAATCAACACCAAAGGCATAGAGTATTCGCGCCACTGTGAAGGTTGTCACAATCCGATTGCGCTGTTTTCCGGTTCGCTCACCTCGGCGTCGAAAGTGGATCGTTCGTTTGATGAAGACGGCATCACTTGTTCGGTCTGTCATTCGATTCAAAGTCTGCAACCGACCGCAGGGATGGGCAGTTATGTGATGGGCGTTCCGGCGGTGATGGTGGATGACAACGGCGCTCCGGTGACCCGACAGGTCAGCGATGAGGAAATATTCAAGCGCCCCGATTTGCACCAGAAAGCGGTGATGAAAGAGATTTATAAATCACCGGAATTTTGCGGCGCTTGTCACAAAGCGGCGTTGCCGAAATCGTTGAACGATTACAAATGGCTGCGCGCTTTTTCGACTTATGACGAGTGGCAGCAATCATCTTGGGCGAAGCAGTCGCCGCTGCCTTTTTATAAAAAAGATAAAGTCTATTCGTGCCAGGAATGTCATATGCCCAAGACCGACGCGCCGGGCGATTACGGGGCAAAAAATGGCAAGCTTGCATCGCATCGCTGGCTTGGCGCGAACACGGCGATACCGGAATTTTACGGCTACCAAGACCAGATGCAGAAAGTCACCGCCTTTTTGCAGGACAATCTCTTCAATATAGATTTCTTCGCTCTACGCAAAGGCAGCGGCGAGGACGCCAGCGATGACAATTTGATTGCGCCGCTCGACAAACAGAATGTGCAACTGAAAGCGGGCGAAGTGGTAACTTTGAATGTGGTGATTCAGAACAAAGGTATCGGCCACAGCTTGGTTCCCGAACAACGCGACTTCTATGAATCGTGGGTTGAATTGCAGGTCAACGATGCCGCAGGGCGCACGATTTGTCACAGCGGTTATCTGAAGCCCGATGGTTTTCTTGACGACAAAGCGCACAGCTACACCAATCGTCTGGTCGGCGAAGGCGGCGAATTTTACGACCTCCATCAGGTGTGGAAAGGTCGCACACGCGCTTTTGACAACACCATTTTGCCGGGGCGTTCGGACTTGGTGCGCTATCAATTCAAACTTCCGGCAGACGTGTGTGGGCCGATTCAAATGATCGTGAAACTGAATTATCGCCGCTTCAATCGGCGCTTCACCAATTGGGTGTTGGACAAGAGCGTGGATTATCCTGTGGTCGAAATGGCGCAGAAAGCGCTGCTGTTAAACCTTGGCCAAAACCTTGCCAAGCCGGTTGATGATAAAGACTGGATGCGCTGGAATAATTACGGCATCGCGCTGTTGGGGCAAAGGCAATATGCCAGAGCGGTTCGCGCTTTTACCAAAGTGACGGAGTTGCGCCCTGATTATGCGGATGGTCATATCAACGTAGCGCTGGCGAATTTCTTTTATCAAAAGTACGACCTCTCTTTGCAAGCACTCAACAAGGCGTTGAAACTGGAGCCGGAAAGTTTGCGAGCGCTGTTTTATCAATCATTGATTTACCGCGAGCAAGGCAAACTTGAAGCGGCTATCGAAGGTTTGCAGAAAGTGATTGTCGCCTTTCCGCGACTGCGCGAGGCGCGCACCGAATTGGGTTCAACTTATTATCAATTGAAGAAATTTGAATTGGCGCGTGGTCAATTCGAGGCGTTGCAAACCATTGACCCTGATGATTTGTCGGCGCATTACAACTTGATGCGAATCTATCAACGGCTGGGAATGCGAAAGCAGGCGGCGGAACAGGGCGCGTACTTCGTGGACCGCAAAGACGACCCTAATGCCTCTGCCTATTCGCTGGATTTCTTGAAGACTCACAAAGAGATTTCCAATGAAAGCATCCCTTGGCACGCGCACATTGAAGCAGGTGTTGAGGTGGCCAAAAAACCGGCGGGCAAACCGGCAAAGAAGAGCGCCGCCAAGACCACGCTGACCGGCCAGCGACAGTGATCGCGTTTGGTAATTTGGCTGGGGAGTTGTACCCAGGCAAAAGTTTTTGGCCTATCAATCAAGTAAGAATTGTGGATGCAATAAGGATTGTGGAGTAAATAAAGTACAATCCTGTGCGAGCGACCACCATAGGGCCACCCGTACAGGGCATTGGAAAATTACTCAAGTCTTGCAGGTTATGGCGTCCACAATTCTAGAGCGGTTTGCATATGGGTGTACGGACTCCCCTATCGTTAAGCAGCGGTCTTCGACCGCACGAAGGTCTTCGACCGCCGCTCAACGGCTTTGAGGTTTCCGTAATCTCAAACAAAAACCGCTCTAAGACGCGCTCTTTGGGATGGTCTTTTGTGTCGCAGAAATGGATGTTCTGCCCAGATATTGTGTGCGATGGTTTGACTATACACAACCTATAGGCTGTTACGGGAGTTTTGCGACATGCTCTATTTACTTTTGCCTTGCCGCTTCCTTGAACGAAGGCCAGGAAGCTTCGCGGCTGGCATCGCGCTTTACGGATAGTCTATGAAAGAAGAGGAACTGACCAGACAAATCATCGCGGCGTTTTATAAGGTTTATAGCGCGCTCGGCTATGGTTTTCTGGAGAGCGTTTATGAGCGCGCCTTATGCCTGGAACTTGGCAAGATTGGTTTGCGCGCCGTGCGGCAACAACCGATTCAGGTGTATTACGATGGCGAAAATGTTGGCGATTATGCGGCGGATATCGTCGTCAACGACAAAGTAATTCTGGTATTGAAAGTTGCCGAAAGTCTGCATCCGGCGCACGAATCGCAATTGATTAATTATTTGAAAGCGACCGATATTGAAGTGGGCTTGTTGCTCAATTTCGGCACGCAACCGGCTTTTGCGCGCAAACTTTTTACCAATGACAGAAAGAGTGTGCGAGTGAATCCGTCGCCGCCGTAAAGGGCGGTTCGATGCAACGCTTTTGATCGGCGACTTACTATAGCGATTTGCAATTGCGTGCGTGTCAGTAGCCCGACCGTGAGGGAGGGCTTGCGTGCGAATCCAAGCCCTCCCTCACGGTCGGGCTACTGACATTGGGTCGCAACCGACTGCAAACCGCTATATTGTCCGCGTGCTTGGTTAATGGCGCAAAGTGGAGAGCGGTTTGGATTCAGGCGGCAGGCTTCAATTGCAGCATCTGTCGCCTGAAGGCGGGACGCCAAACTTTTTCTTGCTCTCCGTCCCGACCCGTTTTTGAATGCGATTATGAACAAACTGAAAACCACAACACTGCTGTTTGCCATGCTGTTTTTCATCAGTGCCAAGGCGCTGGCGCAAGCACCCGAAGTCAGCAAAGTCGAGCCGCCGAGTTGGTGGGCGAAACACACCATCAACCCCGTGCGCTTGATGCTGCGCGGCAAAAATCTGCAAGGCGCGAAAGTCTCCGTCACAGGCGCGGGCTTGCGTTTGACGGGCGCAATAAAGGTCAACGCCAACGGCACATATTTATGGGCGGATGTGATTATTGCGGCGACGGCAAAACCCGGAGTGCGCTCTTTGCAAGTGACGACGCCGAGCGGAACGACGACAGCGAAATTTGAGGTACTCCCTGAAACTGGCTCCAGTAGCCGCTTTCAAGGCATCAGCAAAGACGACGTGATCTATTTAATCATGCCGGATCGCTTTGCCAACGGCGATACGTCGAATGATGACCCGGTGAAATCAAAAGGCTTGCTTGATCGCGCCAAGCCGCGTTCCTATCACGGCGGCGACTTGCGCGGCATTATCAATCGTCTGCCTTACTTGAAAGATTTGGGCGTCACTGCTTTGTGGTTGAACCCTTGGTACGACAACAACGACGGCTTGAATTTCAAAGAGATGCCCGAAGGCAAACCGATTACCGATTATCACGGTTATGGCGCAATTGATTTTTACGGCGTCGAAGAACATTTCGGCGATTTGGCGACGCTCAAAGAATTGGTGGATCGCGCTCACGCTATGGGCATTAAAATTATTCAAGATCAAGTGGCGAATCACACGGGTCCTTACCATCCTTGGGTGAAAGATATGCCGACGCCAACTTGGTACAACGGCACAGAAGCGAGTCATATCAACGAGACTTGGCAGACTTGGTTGTTGAAAGATAAGTACGCGCCGCCGGAAGTTTTGAAGCCGGTGTTGGACGGTTGGTTCATAAACATCTTGCCGGATATGAATCAAAACGATGTCGAGGCGCGGCGTTACTTGATTCAAAACACCCTTTGGTGGATAGGCGTGACCGGACTCGACGCGGTGCGCCAAGACACTTTGCCTTACGTGCCGCGTGATTTTTGGCGCGATTGGATGACGGCGATCAAGAAGCAATATCCGAAGGTCAATGTCGTAGGCGAAACATATGATGGCGACCCCGCGCAGGTGGCTTTTTTTCAAGGCGGCGTGAAGCGTTTTGATGGCATTGATTCAAAGATAGACACGGAATTTGATTTTGCGCTGTTTTACGCCATTCGTTCAGCGTTTGCCGAAGGCAAATCTATCAAGGCGATTCCGCAAATGCTGTCGCACGATTTTCTTTATCCGAATGCCGATTTGCTAGTGCCGTTTCTAGGGCTGCACGATATGTTGCGCTTTATGAATGAGCCGGGGGCGACCAAAGAAGGCTTGAAGTTGGCGCAGACTTTTTTGCTGACCACGCGAGGTGTGCCGCTGCTTTATTACGGCGACGAAATCGCTATGCGAGGCGGCAATGACCCTGATAATCGCCGCGATTTTCCCGGCGGTTTTGCCGGTGATGAGCATAACGCTTTCAGCGAAGAAGGTCGCACGGCGGATGAGCGCGAGGTGTTCAATCATTTGCGTCGCGTGGTGAAATTGCGCCACGAGCTAGAGCCTTTGCGTAGAGGCAAACTCGTGACCCTGGGTTTCAGTGATGACGATTATTCATTCGCCCGTGTGGGCGACCAAGGCGCTGTCGTAGTGGTTTTCAATAACGCGAAGAAAGCTTCGCAGATCGAGATTGATGTAACGCCTTTAAAGCTTGCCGACGGCAAAACCTTGATTGACAGATTAGGCGTAAGCGGCGAGGTTCGCGTTGAAGGCGGCAAGATCAAGGTGAGTTTGCCAGCGCGTTCAGCCAGTATTTTACAGTGAAAGGTTGGCAATCAGACAGCAGGGCGCAAGCTACGGACTCTGCTTATTTCAATCTTATGAGGGATAATTTTAAAATAATATTGCCCGTTGAGAGGCGGTCTCCGACCGCCGGGATTGTGTAAGAAACATGATGCAAAAAAACAATATTGCCCGTTGAGAGGCGGTCTCTGACCGCCGTGATGTGGTAGCGAACGATGAAATTTGTGAAATCACAAAAACCAAATCTGTTTCATTACGCCACCATTGTCACGCACAAGCGCGTACAGGTTTTTCGTCGCGACAAGACCTGTCAATTTTTGATTGATGCCATTGCAGGAGCAAGAGAGAAATACCCGTTTAAGCTAATTGGCTATGTAATTATGCCTGACCATTTGCATATCATTGTGAATCCCTTGGCACACAATATAGGCACTGTGATGAAACAGATTAAAGGAGTATCGGCTCATGACATTATTGAGTGGTTGCGGGTAGAAGGGCATGAAAAATCTCTCGCAAAACTGAAGTTGGAAAATCCACAAAAACGCTCTCATCAATACGCGATGTGGTTGAAAGAGTTTTTTCCGGTTGAACTTTGGAGTTTGAAGTTTGTGCAGCAAAAACTTCAGTATATACACAATAATCCTGTACGCGCCGGATTATGCAATCATCCTGCTGAGTGGAAATGGTCAAGCTATCGCGCCTATTTTCCGCATGAACCTGGAAGCGTACCGATAGAAATTGATTGGCAAGCGTATTGGAAAGAGTGCCCGGAAGTTTGATGCGCGGCGGTCGGAGACCGCCTCTCAACGTGGAGAGAGAGATTGAATGCGCGGCGGTCGGAGACCGCCTCTCAACGTGGAGAGAGAGAGATTGAATGCGCGGCGGTCGGAGACCGCCTCTCAACGTGGAGAGAGAGAGATTGAATGCGCGGCGGTCGGAGACCGCCTCTCAACGTGGGAGAAAAAAATATTTCCGGTTGAGAGGCGGTCTCCGACCGCCGGTTCAAAACGCATTCAAAACATAAGATACAGGATATAGAGTTCACACGAATGCAATTCAAAACTAAAACACTTGCACAACAAGTTGCTATCGTCACAGGTGGCGGCACCGGCATTGGTCGCGCTTTCACCGAAGCTTTAGCGAAAGCCGGGACGACCGTGGTGATTGCTTCGCGCCGGAAAGATGTGTTGCACCAAACGGCTGATGATATTAACACCAACTTAGGCTATGAGCGGGTCTTTCCTTACGCCTTCGACATTCGCGACTTCGATCAGGTTGAAGCCCTAGTCCACTACACCCTTGGGCGTTGGAGCGCCGTGGATTTGCTCATCAACAACTCCGGTTTGGCGGTGCCTGAAGAGGTTCACGCGATCACCGAAGCAGGCTGGGACACGGTGATGGATACCAATCTGCGCGGTGCTATGCGACTGGTGCGCGCGGTGCTGCCGAGCATGACGGCGCACGATTTCGGTGACATCATCAATGTCGCTTCGCAGGCCGGTAAACACGGTTACGCAGATGTGCCGTCGTATTGCGCCTCGAAATTCGGACTGCTGGGGTTTGCCGAATCCCTGCGCGATCATCTACGCAAGACCGGCGCTAATATTCGCGTCTTCAATTTCTGCCCCGGCCTGGTTGATGTGGAACATACGCGACGGGAAGACGCGCCGCGTGACGGCTTCATTCACGTAGCGAATCTGGCGCGCGCTTTGTTGTTTGTCCTGTCGCTGGATCGCAATGTCGTCGTCGAAGACCTTAACTTGTACTCGCGTTAGACGGAAAAATTTTTACCACGAAGATCACGAAGGACACGAGGAAAATAAAAAAGAATATGCGTAACTGATTACCACCAACCTGATTCGGCTATTTGTTACTTGTTTGCGTAGCCACAACCAGTAACCAGTAACAAATAACCAGTTACGAATATGCTTTGTGCTCTTGGTGTCCTTCGTGGTTCAACCAAAAAGGAATGGGCGAATGGAAAAACCGCGTTTAAGTTTCTGGCAAATTTGGAACATGAGTTTCGGCTTTTTAGGCATACAATTTGGCTGGGGCTTGCAGCTTGCAAATATGAGCGCCATCTATACCAAGCTCGGCGCTGATGCAGATAAAATCCCGCTTCTCTGGCTGGCGGGTCCCATGACTGGATTGCTGGTGCAACCGCTTATTGGCTCGATGAGCGATAGAACCTGGAATCGTTTGGGTCGGCGTCGCCCGTATTTTTTAACCGGCGCGATTTTGTCCAGCATCGCACTTTTTTTCATGCCCGATTCGCCTCTGTTATGGGTCGCTGCGAGTCTGTTATGGATTTTGGATGCCAGCATCAATATCAGCATGGAACCTTTTCGCGCTTTCGTTGCCGATAAACTCAACATCGAACAACGCACCGTAGGCTTTGTGATGCAGAGTTTTTTCATAGGCATTGGCGCGTCACTGGCCAATGCGCTGCCTTATCTGTTCAGGAAGGCAGGCGTGACCGGCACCACGGCAAGCGGCATTCCGTTGACCGTGCAATACTCGTTTAAAATCGGCGCGGCGGCTTTTCTTTTGGCGGTGCTGTGGACCGTCTTTACCTCGAAAGAGTACCCGCCGGAAAACCTCGAAGAATTCGAGCGTCTGAAGAAAGAGCATCGCGGCCTCAGCGCAGGTGTGAACGAAATCGTTTCGGCGATTAAAGAGATGCCCAAGACCATGAAGCAACTCGCCTTGGTGCAAATCTTCACCTGGTTAGGGCTGTTTTGTATGTGGATGTTTTTCGGCTTGACCACCTCTTATCATGTTTTTGGCGCGCCGAGTAAAGAGTCTCAGCTTTTTGACAGAGGCAGTGAATGGGGCGGCATCTGTTTTATGGTGTATTCGATTGTCTGTTTTGTCGTCGCCTTCGGTCTGCCGAAACTTGCAGAGGCGACCAGTCGCAAAGCCGTTCATGCCTTCTCGCTCGTCTGCGGTGGTGTGGGTTTGCTTTCGACTTACTTCATTCACGATCAATGGATGTTGCTGTTGACGATGGTTGGCGTAGGCATTGCTTGGGCTTCGATTCTTTCCATGCCTTACGCGATTTTGTCTGGCGCTTTACCAGCGGCGCGCATGGGAGTGTACATGGGCATCTTCAATTTCTTCATCGTCATTCCCGAAATCATCGCCTCGCTGACCTTTCAACCGCTAGTCAAGCACGTCTTCGGCAACAATCCGCTTTACGTAGTGATGCTGGGTGGCGCGAGTATGTTAGTCGCCGCGTTGCTGGTTGCAGGGGTACGAGATGTGGCGGATAAAAACGTGCCGGAAGCTGCCGTCATTCAAGCCGACGCGCAGGAACCGTTTACCGTGCAAGGCTCGGTGCAGCCGGTTCCCGGTACAGGGCTGATTGATGAGCCATAGGTTTATTGGCATCGTCTCAATCATTCGGGGACGAGAAAGTTAGGATGGTGGATGAAATAAGACGCAATTCTTGAGGTTCAGAGTTACGCCTTTAGGCGTGAGTTGACGCAGACGCTTCACGCCTAAAGGCGTACCTCTGAACTTGCACTTGATTTCATCCACCATCCTTAGAGAAGGTTTGGAGTACCGCCTTCAGGCGGAAGATCACGATGGCGGAAGCTTCCGCCCTGTTGCGAGGTACTCCAAACTCCTCGAATGATTGAGACGATATGTTTATTGCAGTGCAATCCACTTCAACTTTAATTTTACGGTGTCGGTGATGCTTCATATAACTGGTCGCAAATTTGTCTGTACGATTTTTTTGTTTGTCGCCTGCTGCAATGCGACGATGGCGCAGCGCGATTTTTCAAAAGAGTCGGCGCGGCAAAGTCGCGAGTGGGTTAAGGATGCCGTCATCTACGAAATCTTCACGCGCAATTTTTCGCCGCAAGGAAATTTTAACGGCATCACCGCCAAGCTCGATGATTTGAAAAACCTCGGCGTCACAGTGTTGTGGCTGATGCCTATTCATCCGTCAGGTATCGAAAAGAAGAAGGGAACTATTGGCAGCCCTTACGCCGTGAAAGATTACTACGCCATCAATCCTGATTACGGCAGCAAAGAAGATTTCCAACGTCTGGTCAACGAAACTCACAAGCGCGGCATGAAAATCATCATTGACATCGTTGCCAATCACACCGCTTGGGACAGCGTGTTGATGAAGACGCCGGATTTTTACAAGCGCGATGCCAGCGGCAAAATTCTCTCGCCGTATGATTGGACGGACGTTGCCGCATTGAATTACGACAACCCGAAAGTGCGCCAGTATATGATGGAGATGTTGAAATACTGGATCAGCGAATTCAAGCTCGACGGTTTTCGTTGCGATGTTGCATGGCTAGTGCCTACGGACTTTTGGGAGAAGGCGCGCACCGAGCTTGAGAAAATTAACCCGGACATCCTCATGATCGCTGAATCGTCTGCGCCGGAACATTTGGTCAAAGCCTTCGATATGGATTATGCCTGGCCTGGATTGCACGCTCTCGAAGACGTGATAACCGGCAAAAAGTCCGCCGCTTTTTTGCGTGACAACTGGCAGGAAGAACGAGCGCGTTATCCGCAACATGCTTTGCGTATGCGCTTTTCCGATAACCACGACGAGCGTCGCGCCATTGTCGAATTTGGCCGCGCCGCCGCGCTTGCGGCTTCGGCTTTGGTGTTGACGATGGATGGCGTACCGTTGCTTTATAACGGCATGGAAGTGGGCGACACCACGGAATCGGGCGCGCCTGCCTTGTTTGAACGCTTGCCGATATTCTGGCCGATAGCCGAGCGTCGCCCGGAATTCCCGCGCTTCTATAAACACTTCATTGCGCTGCGCGGCGCTCATCCGGCGCTACGCCAAGGCGCGACCGAATGGCTACGCAATTCGGATGAAACGCGGGTTGTCACCTATTTGCGGCAGAGCGATATGGAAGAAATTCTAGTAGCGATAAATTTATCGAACCGTCCTTTCACCGGATTGCTGGAAGTCGGAAACGGCGCGGCCTTCGAGGAGATCACTCCGGAGATTGCAACCGATGGTAAAAGAAAATCGCACGCCACCGGCTTACCCGCTTTATCGCTCGACGCCTGGGAGTATCGCCTCTTCCGCCGCGCCAAAGGGAGTAAGGGAGTAGGGGAATAAGAGGTGCCACGAAACTTGACTCTAGGGGTGTAGCCAGAGGGTGTCGCAGAAATGGATGCTCTGCCCAGATATTGTGTTCGATGGTTTGACTATCCACAGCATATGGACTGTTGCTGGAATTTTGCGACACCCTCTAGTTACCAAATATTCGTACAAAATTAATCGCGATCACCTGTAAGAAAAACCTGTTTGCTCATCAAGTCTGAAAGAGTGCTGGCTTTACTTTGCTTGCAGGCAGATGTTGAAGACCGTGACCAACAGCTTAGGCTGAAACGAGAAGGGGCGGGTTATCTCCCAATCACTACACTAGAGCGGTTTTTGTTTGAGATTACGGAAACCTCAAACCCGTTGGGCGGCGGTCTCTGACCGGCGCGCGGTCGAAGACCGCTGCTCAACGATAGGGGGTTCCGTACACCCCTATGAAAACCGCTCTAGCTCGTCAAAGGTGGCCAGCCAGCGATAGCCAATGAAACGTGGTTGATGAAGGCCTTCTTTACCAATAGGCAAGGCTTCAATCGGTCACCAACTTTGCTCCCGTTCGTTTCTTGCTCTACTCCCTTACCCCTCTACACCGCTACTTTTTGTCTTTTGTTGTAGCGCCTTTTTGTCCGCCTGCGGGTTTCGCCTCAAGGGTTTTTATGGGTGCGCCTGTCGTTCCCATCACCTTGAGCGCCAGTGCGGCGATGGCTTCGTTTGACGCGGTGATAACTTGTTCGGTATCGGCGGGGTCTTGCAAATCCACGCTGCGCCCGTCGCGGAAGATGACCGTGGCCACCCGTCTGCCATCCGGCCAACTGGCGCGTGACACCTGCACTACTTCACCGATAGGGAAAAAGCGCACTTCGCTCTTGATGCCATTGGGCGCAGTCGAAGTCGTCAGGGTCGAGCCATCCGTTTGATTCATCGGCTCTGCGCTCACATAAGGTGCAGCGTTCTCATTGTTCTTGGCCTCTTTCGAGCAGCCCAACAAGGTCAGCGTCAAGGCGATGGTGAAAAATAAAATGGCTTTCTTCATGCAGGTATATTCCTCTTGTCTATGAAATAAAAATAGGCGAGTTGAAATCTCGCGCCTCAATTGAAGCATCTGCACCGGCGCTTTTCAAATCATTTGAAGGTCACTTTTTTCAAATGCTCGCGGGAAAAAAGTGCCGCGCTCAAATTCTGATCGAACTTCGCTTCTTTGACTTCAAACTCAAGTCGCTTTTTTCGCAGAGGGTTTTCAATAGTGTATTGAGTGCGTAACCAATGCCCATTGATTTGCTCGCTTTTGGTGATGTTGACGCGCCGATTCAATTCATTTTTGTTGTCATAAAATTCCGCTACCAGAGCCGTATAGTTATCTTTGGCGAGCCACATCACGACGCGGGGAAAGCGTGAATCCGCGCCTTTTTTCAAGGTTCCTTCCAGTTTGTAAGCGGGCGTTGCGCCGATGTTTTCTTCGCTCGCCAGTTTGAAATCGTATTTTTCCGGTTGCCCGTCAACCATCTCTTGAATGGTCAAACCGAAGAACGAATCTTCATTGGTCGCGCCCTTGACCGTAGCGAAACTATCGTTACTTTGAATGTAGCGCGTGCCTTCTATGTCGCCCTGCGGCGAAATGGTAATCAACGCATTGCGGTCGCGTTCTTCGGCTGGCGATAAAAATTCGCTGAAGAACAAGCGCCGCCCGTCGGCTTCGCGTTTTTTGGCGATATTCAACAGGACCTCGCGGCTCTGCCCGTCGCTGTCTTGCATCTTCACCTGCAATTTCATAGACAGGTCGCGGCTGTTATCAAGCGCCAGATATTGGCCGATGATGCGTTGCCCTTCGCTGGCATTGGCGATGGGCGCAGGCGTTGTCGAAGCGTCCGATTTTCCATTGCTGCGATCTCCGCAAGCCGTCAACAAAACAACCAAGGCGCACAAACCGAGTGCCGCCAAAGCGCGGCTTGTGCTTGCCGTCAACGTGAGACGAAAGAGTTTATTCATAGCTTTCAACCTTGACCCCTTGTGTAGATTTTCTCTCATCCGGTAGTTGCTTTTCCAGTTTACTGGCGTTGCCCAGCGCCGCCTTGTGAAAGAGTTTGGTTTTCATCAAGGCAGGAAGAAATATTAAATCAGCGACCAGACACGCCAGTATAGTGATCGCCCACAGCAAACCCGAAGTGCGAACCGGCACGAAACTCGACAACGTGAAAATCAAAAACGCAGCAATCAACATCAGGTTCGCCAGCGTCATCGGCTTGCCAGTTCTGTGCATGGTCAACCACATCGCCCAACCTTCAGCGCTGCTGGATTCGCTATGCGGATGCGCTTGGCATTCGGCGACCGCTTGGCGATAACGGCGAATCATATGCACGGCGTTATCTACTGCAAGGCCAAGCACGGAACTGGCGATCAAACTTGTAGTGATGTCTAGCGTTGTCGCTGTCCAACCTAAAAAACCGAAGTAGCCGAAGATCGGCAGCAGGTTGGGCAGCAAGGCCAGAAAACCTGTAGCAAACGAGCGAAACATCAAAACCATCATCAGGTAAATGGTGATGAGCGCGATGACCAGACTTGATGCCTGCGACGAAGCAACCGCGTCCGACGCATCGTTGAGCAGTATGAACGAGCCAGTCAAACGCGCCGCGACAGTTTGCGGCAGGTGGTCGCTTTGCCATTGCTTGATTTTATCGGCGAAGGCGTGAATTTCGTTGGAGCCGAATAGATTGGTTCGCAGCACGATGACCGCCGTTGAACGATCACGATTGACCAGCTTGTTCAAGGCTTCGTCCTGCGATAGATAATTATTAAAAATGGATTGCAAGCGCGCAGCGTTGTGCGGGATTGCGGCAACCTGTTCGTCTGGTTTACCCGGCAAAGCCTGATTGAATTTTTTAACGATGTCGGCTACGGAAATCGCCGCATCCACGCCTGGCTGTTCAAGCGCGAATTGTTCAAGCGCCGCAAGGTTCTGCATGAACGTCGTAGAGGTTGCCGCGTCCGGGTTGCCGCTTACGACAATTTGCAGGACGGATGCCCCGGCGAGTTGTTCGTGTAACTTCGCTGCGGTTTGCGAGATTTCGCTGTCACGCGGAAAGATTTTCAAATAGTCGGTGTTGACTCTCATCCAGTAAACGCCCACGCCGAGGAATAAAGTTGCGGCCAAAGAGATGAACAGCACGCTTCGGCGGCGAAATAGAATCAGCGCCGTGATGTGCTTCAACAATGGGTTCATCCACAAGGCGTAATCTTTTTCTTCGCCATCGTGACGACCCAGCGAATGTTGCGGCAACAAGGTCAACACCGCAGGGATGAAGGCAAGCGTTAAGAGCAGCATAAAAGCCACGCCGGTGGCTTCAAACAAGCCCATGTCTTTGGCCGCAGGCACAGGGCTTGAAGTCAACGAGGCGAACCCGGCAATGGTGGTCGCGCCCGATACGAAGACTGCCGGAAGGATGAATCGCAAACCGTCCAACCAACTGGCATTTTGCGTTTGCCGGTCGGCACTCGCGGCAAGCGACGACATGGAAATTTTATACTGATTCAAAACGTGGAAGATGTAGGAACTGCCTACCGCCATCAACACCGTAGGCAAAGAGAGCGTTGCTATGGTGATGGGTTTGCCGAGCATTCCCATAAAGCCTATCGTCCAAATCAAGCCCATCAACAAGGCGATGGTCGGCAGCACGGCTCCCCAGAAATTGCGAAACGCCCCGAAAAAGACCAGAAAACAGAGGATGGCGGCAAGCGGCGACAGCACCAGTACATCGCGCACCATGCTGTTGACGCCTTTGACATCCATCAATGGCACACCGGCGAGCCATAGGTCGCCGCGTGATTCGGCTTTGACGACGCGCTCGATTTCCAGCGCCACAGCGTGACTCTCTTTGGTGGGCAGCGGTTTGAGAAAGACATTGATGGCCGCCGTGCGAGCGTCTGCGGCGATGTAGTGCCGCGCATACAGCGGGTCTTGCAGGATAGCATTTTTGCGTTGTTGAAGCTGTGCGGTAGTGGCGTTGGTAGGCAGCAGTTTATCAATGACGATGCCGCCTTCTTCGCGGCTTATATCCTTGAGATTGGCAAGACTGAGCGCTTCTGAAACGCCCTGCATTGCCGCCAGACGCGAGGTGAGCGCATAGAGTCGGTCTTGGGCTTCGCTGGTAAAAATATCGTTGGTGGTGAAGGCGACAATAATCACGCGGTCATCGCCAAAGGTGGCTTGTGTTTGATGAAAGAAGGCCAGCGCTTCGTCGTTGCGAGCGAGAGTTTCAGGCGAGCCATTGAACTTCACGCCGTTGATAACCAGAGCAGCGGCAAAGCCCAGGGTCAAAGCGAGGGTCACAGCGATGATGAATTTGGCGCGCAGCACCACGAACTCAGCGAATTTATTCATCCGGGAAAACTCAAAAGGACATATTGGAATTGAGCGTTCGACTATAAGCTATGCAGGCAAACGGCGTCAAACCAGCAAACTTCTTGCCGCCGCTTTTGGGCTGCGGTATTCTTTCCGCCATCAGCATTCACTCTGCAAACATTAGAGGTTGAAGTTCTATGTTCCAGCCGAACGAGAAGATTGGCGACTACACTCTGATTGAGTTTCTTGGCGAAGGACAATTCGGCGAAGTCTGGTTAGCCGAAAAGCGCACTCGCGTCTTGACCACCAGGGTTGCGCTCAAATTGCCGAAGGCACGAGTCAAATTTGAAGACGTAGAAAAAGAAGCGAAAGTATGGGAGCAGGCCAAAGGCCATCCGAATGTTTTGCCTATCGTTGACGCAGACATTCACAACGGACAGATTTTCATTGCCAGCGAATACTCGCCTGACGGTTCGCTTGAAGATTGGTTGAACACTCACGGCGGCAAGGCTCCTTCGATTTACGCGACTGTTGAAATGATGCGCGGCATCCTCGCGGGACTTGAACATCTGCACAAACGGCAAATCATTCATCGAGATTTAAAGCCCACCAATATTTTGTTGCAAGGCGAGATTCCGCGCATCACCGATTTCGGCATTGCCAAGTTTCTGCCATCGGGAACCGACAGTAATATGATTAAAGGTTCGCCCGCTTATATGTCACCCGAAGCCTTAGAAGGAGAGCGCAACGAGCAGACAGATTTATGGTCTGCCTCGGTCATTTTCTATAAGCTTTTGTGCGGAAGATTACCTTTTAATGGTGCAATGTTTGAGTTGATTAAAGCAATCGGCTTGAGTGAACCCGAAGCGCTTAATGAAGATGTTCCCACGCCATTAAAGCATTTTATAATTATCGGGCTAAAGAAAAAAACAAATGAAAGACACTCGACCGCAAAAGTTATGCGGAGCGAATTGCAAAAAGCCTATCAGCGTTTTCTCCAAATGGATAACGACTTAACCATAATTGTTAATGACGCTGAAAGAAGGCGACGACAGGAAGAACTGGAACGGAAAGAAAGCTTAGAAACAGGAAAACGAAAACAACTAGAAGAACAGGTACGGAAAGAAGAAGCCGAAAGGCTCAAACATTTGCTTGCAGGACAAGAAGCCAAAGTAAAGGAAGAAGCCAAAAAACGAAAACACTTGGAAGAAAAGTTACGAAACGCAAAAGCAGAGGCTGAAAGATATAAAAGACTAGAGCTAGAGCATAAGGCAAAAGAAGATTCCGAAAAACAAAAACTACAAAAAGAACTTGCGAATAAAGAAGAAGCTGAAAAACAAAGAAGATTAGAGTCTCAAAGACGTAAAGAAAAAGAAGCAGCCGATAAGCTAAGACAACTACAGGAACAAGAACGCAAGGCAAGAGAACAAGCCAAAGTTAAAAGGCCGGTTGTTCAACTGGAGCCTCAAGCCAATGCCCGTTTGAATAAGCATGAAATAATAAGAGTTTACGATTTAGCCAAAGAATTAAAACTAGATAGTAAGAAAGTGATTGAGGATGTGCGCCGCGAAGGAATTGATGTGAGCGTTCCATCAAATGCTGTTCCTTTAATTGTAGCAGAGCGTATTCGCGCCAAATATTATCCCAAGAAGGTGATGCCGATACCCATTCCTAGGCTGATCAAAACTGTTAAGAAAGCAGAGCCTGAACTTGCCCTTACGTCTATAAAAAAATTGACAAGAGCCAAGATTCCTATTTTGCAAGCGACTCCACAACCAAAAGAACAACCTGATCACATTATTAATGCAAAGCCCCTTGAAAAGAAGTTGCAAAAAAACATGACGATGCAGCAAAGACGAGACCATGATGGATTTGTTTGGATTCCAGCAGGCGAGTTTATGATGGGATCGGAAAATGGCAATGATGATGAAAGACCAGTGCATAAGGTGATAATTAGTCGCCCGTTTGAAATAAGCAAATATCAGGTGACGCAAGCACAGTGGAAATTAGAGATGGGGAGCAATCCGAGTCATTTCAAAGGCGCAACGCTCCCCGTAGAGAAAGTGTCTTGGAACGACGCGCAGAAGTTTATCAAAAAGTTGAATGCGAAGAATGAAGGCTATAACTATCGTTTGCCAACGGAAGCAGAATGGGAGTATGCGTGTCGTGCAGGGAGCAGAAGCGATTACGCGGGAAATCTGGATGAAATGGGTTGGTATAATAAAAACTCAGAAAATAAAACACACCCAGTTGGAGGGAAGAAAGCAAATGCTTGGGGCTTGTACGATATGCACGGAAATGTGTGGGAGTGGTGTAGCGATTGGTACGATAGCGGATATTATGCTAACGGCACTGATGCGGATCCGAGGGGACCTGACTCAGGCGAAACTCGTGTGAGGCGTGGCGGGGGATGGTGCCACAATGCCGTGCGCTGTAGGTCGGCGTACCGCAACCGCAATCCATCCGACTACCTTTTCTATAGCAACGGCTTTCGCCTCGTGAGGACGCCGTGTTAGGTGTTTTTCACCTTTGAGCAAAGGGTGAGAGGATAAGGCTATGACCAAAACGATTGATGTCGCAGATGTCCAAAATGATTTGGCAGGCGTGTTGTCTCTACTCTCTGAAGGCGCGGAAATTATTTTAACCTCAAACGATAAACCTCTCGCTCGTTTAGTGCCGCTAGAGACTTCGACAACTCAGCGCATAGCCGGACTGCATGAAGGAATGGCTTGGACGAGTGATGATTTTGCCGAGCCGCTGCCGGATGAAATCTGGACATCTCAACCTTGAAAATCCTTTTGCCCACGCCGCAACTTGGGCGATATGATTGAGGTCGCTATGAGTCAATCAGAAAAGCTGGAAGAGGTAGTTTCTCGTCTGACCTCCGAGCAGTACGCCAGACTGTTGGCCTTTGCCGAAGCGCTTGTAGAAGAAAACTCCGGGCAAGCCGAGCGCGAAGCTGTACCTCAAGCCGTCGAGGTAACAGAAGCCGAGTTGCTGCGTCGCATACAGCACGGCTTTTCCGAAATCCAGAGAGTGCGGCGGCGCGAACTCACGCTCAAGAGTGAGGCGGAAGTATTAGCGGAAGTATTAAGCGATGACGAACGTGCCGAATACATCTCTCTTGCCGAACAACGCGAAGTTGCCGACGCCGAGCGTTTGCAAGCCGTTATCAAATTGGCGCAACGGCGCGGCATTACTTCTGCACAACTGATGAAAGAACTCGGCATCGGAGTGAGCGTAAATGGCTGAGGCAATTTCGGCGTCTCTGCGACAAACGATTGCCGAAAGAGCGCAAGGGGTTTGTGCGTATTGCCGCAGCCCGGAAGCCTACGCCACAGAGCGTTTTTCAATTGAACATATCCGGCCTCGCGCCTTGGGCGGATTGACCGTCGCCGATAATCTTGCGCTTGCCTGTCAAGGGTGCAACGGACACAAATCAATCAAAACTGTAGCGGTTGATCCTGAAACCAACGAAGCGATTGCTCTCTTTCACCCACGCCAGCCAATTTGGCGAGAACATTTTTCATGGAGCGAAGATGGATTACGGATTGAGGGACTCACGCCTGCGGGTAGAGCCACGATAGCTTTGCTGCAAATGAATCGTCTGTCATTGATAAATCTGCGTCGTGCTTTGGTGGCAATCCATGTACATCCACCACACGATTCGGCATAGTCTTGATCAACGGACGCTGCATTGAATGCTCTTACATTTCTTTCGCCTCTTGTGTGACTCGCCAAAGTCGTAAGTATTCATCGCGCACAGAGGCGCTCAAATCGTTGGCTATCGTTTCCGGTGAATCGAGGATTTTGATTCACTGCTGTACGTCTGCTAAGTCTTGGATGTGGTACGCGCCGCGCCAGTTTTGTATGGCGCAGGTTGACCGATGCGGTTTTACGAGCCGGGCGTTTCGGGCAAGTCGCATTTGCGGCTTCCTTTCTCTTACGGATTCCTGAATAATAGTTCTGTGCTTCATTCTACACATCTACACCGAAGAAATCAGCCGCAGAGTTTGGAAAAATGCTTATTCTTGAGCCGCCATTTTTACTTTGTTATACTCCATGAGGTAACCCAAGATGGCGTTGCACGGGTGGCGCTGTTGAATGGCTCTTTCTTACAGAGCAGAGGAAGTTGAACACCATGCTTGATCTGGAAATCTTTACCGATAAAATTGCCGACAGTGCGAAGCGCCTAATTCGTAAAGCCTACGAGGAAGCCAAAACGCGCGACCATAATCAGATTGCTGCCGAACACGTTTTGGTCTCGATTGCCGAAATCGAGCGCCCCTTCTTTAACGAAGTGATGCAGAGTCTCAACCTCGACCCACAAGTGGTGTTGCAGGCGCTTGAGACCAAACTCGGACAACGCGAATATCTCGGACGCGGCATTAAAATGTCCGAATCGTTTCGCACCCTGCTCTCCAACGCGCTGAAGCATTCGCACGAGCGCGGGCGTCGCCTCATCGAATCCACCGATCTTTTTGTTGCGATTTTCAAAGACGCGCACGGCTTTCCCGTCGAACTTCTGAAACGGCTGGGCGCGGACAGGGAGATGGTCATGCAGAAAATTCAGACTCGCGTCCGCAGCCACGAAGAGAAGGAAGAAAAATATCGCCGTCGTTACGAGTTGCCGCCCTATCTGAAACATTTCGGAGTCAGCCTCAATAAACTCGCACGCCAAGACAAACTGCCGCCGGTCATCGGGCGCAACGAAGAGATTCGCCAGATGATTGAAATTCTCTGTCATCGTGAACGCGCCAACTCGCCTATGCTGGTCGGCGAAGCCGGAGTCGGCAAAACCGCCGTCGTTGAAGGACTGGCGCGCAAGATTGAAATGGAGCCGGAATCGGTGCCGCAACGCTTACGAAACGCCCACGTCGTGCAATTGCAGATGTCCGGCATAGTCGCCGGAACCATGCTGCGCGGGATGTTTGAAGAGCGCATACAAGGCATCATCAACGAAGTCAAAGAGCGCGACAATCTGGTGCTTTTCATAGACGAAGCGCACACCATCATTGGCGCAGGATCGGCTCTGGGAGCCAGTTCTGACGCCGCCAATATGTTCAAGTCGTCGCTGGCGCGTGGCGAAATCCGCATCATCGGCGCAACCACCATGACCGAATACAAAGAGTACATCGCCGAAGACGAAGCGCTGGCCAGGCGTTTCCGTCTGGTCAAAGTTGATGAGCCATCGGTGGAAGACACTCGCAAAATTATTGTCGGCGTGCGTCCGCGCATCGAGCGCAATTATTCGGTGACGATTTCCGATGAAGCGATTGAAACGGCGCTCGAAATGGCACCGCGTTATATACGCAATCTTCATCTGCCCGATAAAGTCATCGGCTGGCTCGACACCGCTGCGGTCAAGGTTGAAATTAATTCGCCGCTGCAAAACGAAGTACGCTCCGAACATATCATTGATGTCATCAGCCAGGAGTCACGCATTCCGCGTGACATGATTTTCCGCGATACCAATGATCGCTTCGCGTTTATGGAAGAGTCGCTGACTTCGCGTGTCGTCGGTCAGAAGAAAGCCATCAAGGCCGTAGCACAACGCCTGCGTTTGAACAAAGGTCCGCTGAAAGAGAATTTCTACAAGCCCGATGGCGTCTTGCTGTTTCTGGGGCCGACCGGCGTGGGCAAGACCGAACTGGCGAAAGCCGTAGCCGAATTCATGTTCGGCGATGATGACAAAATGGTTCGCATAGATATGTCCGAATATCAGGACGGCACCATTGCCATTGAAAAATTAATCGGTATGCCGCGTGGCATCGTCGGCAGCGAACGCGGCGGCATCCTCACCGAACGACTGCGCGACAATCCTTACACGGTGTTGCTGTTGGACGAAATCGAAAAGGCTTCGCCGTACCTGCTGAACCTGTTTTTACAGGCGTTTGATGAAGGCTGGATCACCGATGGGCGCGGCAAGAAAGTTTATCTGTCGGATGCGATTATCATCATGACCTCGAACCTCGGCTCCGACAGTTTCAGAAAATATATGAAGCCCTTGGGCTTCGGGCAAAAATCGCTTGCCGATGTTGAACAGATCAGCCGCGAAGTCATCAAGGCTGCCGAAGACCGCTTCTCGCCGGAGTTTCGTAATCGCATAGATGAAATCGTCGTCTTTGCGCCGCTCACTATTGACGAAGTGAAGAAGATCGCGCTGCTGTATTTAAGCAAGCTCAAGCGCCAGATGGAGCGCATGGGCAAGAAGATTGAACTCAGCGATGCGGCGCTCAATCATCTGGTCGAAAAAGGTTTCAGCCCGGCTTACGGAGCGCGCTTCCTCAAACGCACGATTGATGAAATGGTGAAATTGCCGGTGACCACGCAATGGAAAGACGCCACCAATTTTTATATTGATTTTGAAAACGAGGTCATCAAGATCGAGGTGAAATCGTAGCGTAGCTTTGCGTTTTGGCGCTGTGTTCGAGTCAAGCGCACGGTTGAACCGCTTCAGGAAAAACCGCTCTTTTACGGGCGGTTTTTTACATGGACGCAAAGCTTCCTGATGAAAACGCCGCGCTGTGATCGGCGGAACCCCACGGCGCAGGTGGGAGCAAAAGTTGGTTGGCGAACGCCTACAGGGTAATGGCATTAAGTTAAGCGGCATAGATGTACCGCAGGCTGTCTAGCCTGCGGCGGACTTGGTTGCAGAAGCGCGCTAAATCCAAGTCTTAGCTTGCCGCTGTCAGCCGCAGACTAGACAGTCTGCGGTACAGTTTTTCTTAACTTAACGCCATTGGCCTACAGGGGCAATGCTATAATAGCTAACGACTGCCAAAAATTCCTTTTCAGGAGATCATGTGAAAATTTCCAGAGTGGCGCTTGCACTGGTTTTATTGCTCTTCATTTTTTCCTTTCCTGCTGCGCTCCAGGCGCAGAAAGAGAATGACACGGCCACGGCTGAAGCCTTACTCCGCGAGGCCATAAAAGTGCGCGGCGGCGAGACGTACTTGCAAGTGCGCTCGATCATAGGACGCGGCACGTTTACGGCTTTTGAAAAAGGCCAATCGGGATTGCCCGCGCCGTTTGTGGATTATATCGTCTATCCCGACCACGAACGCACGGAGTTTGGCAAAGGCGGTAACAAATTAATTCAAACCAATGTCGGCCATAGCGGCTGGATTTATACCGCTGCACAAAAAATGATTCACGATCAGAAAGAAGAGCAGATCAAAAGTTTTCAGCAAGGGTTGCGCCAGGATGTAGATTTTTTGCTACGCAAAGGCTGGCAGGAAACCGGCACCAAATTGCTCTACTTGGGACGCCGCGAAGTGTGGAAGAATACTTTTTCCGAAGCCATCCGCGTGGTCTATAGCGACGGGCTTTCGGTAACTTTGTACCTCGACCCACGCGCCAAATTGCCGCTGATGATTGAATACAGCGCCAGGTACACGAACGAAGATGGCGATGAAAAATTGGGCGACTATCAGGTGCGCTATTATCGCTGGGTTTCTTTTGGCGGCGTGCAATTTCCTACCATTCAAGATTCCTATCGAGATGGCAAACAGACCGCACGCGTCAATTACGACAGCGTCAATTTCAATGTCGAGGTGCCGGAAAAATTATTCACCAAACCGAACAACATCAAAGATGTGAAATGACTATCAAGGAGAAGGCAACAGCGGCATTCCCAGATTGACCAAAGGCTGAAGCCCTTTTTTATTTGGCAAAATTTTTATCTGGATAGGTAGATGAACAACTCTCTGCGCGCCAGGTTTGCGTCACTTGCGACTCCGGTTGAACAGCGTTTGTTTCGCGAGTACGGCGCGATCTTCGTCACCCGCGCCGTACCTCCGCCGACGATTCTTTTTGCCGATGCCGCGCACGTAGAGGCGTTTCAAGCACGCCTGCAAATCGGCAGCGCCAACCTCGCCGAATACGCTGTGGAGTTGCAGGCGGAAGCGCTGACGGCTTTGTTATCGGCGGTTGAAGCGGCAGCAGGCAAGGGCTTGCGTTTGACGCCACGCGCTGCGGATGCGGCGCGACGGTCTTATGAACAGACCGTGCAACTCTGGTCGCGCAATGTCCAGCGCGGTTTGGAACATTGGCAGAACCTCGGACGTTTGGAGGGCGAACGCGCCGCGTGGATTCGGGCGCTTGCGCCAGTTGAACAGGTGGCTTTGATTTTAGCGTTGGAAGAAGACGAGCAAATTTATTTCGGCACGTTTTTCAATCGCTCGATTCTTTATTCGGTAGCCGCGCCGGGCGCTTCGCAGCATCTGTCATTGCTGGCTCTTGATGTTGCCCAATATCGTGATGAAGCGATTGAAACGATTTTGAACGAGCGCGGCTGGCATCGCACGGTGGTCAACGATTTGCCGCATTTCACCTATCTGGGCTATGCGGCAAATCAATTGCCGCAACTGGGCTTGAAAGCGCTGCATCAGGTTGATGCGGCGCAGACCTTTCGTTATTGGTTGCCGGAAGTGGAATAAGCGGAGGGCGCGACGAGGCTGGCTCCTCGCCTGCATTACTGATCCGCAGCCAGTTGGGCGCGCAAGGTTTGCAGATGGGTTAAGAGGTCCCACAGCATCGGCTTGGCATCCGGGTCGCCGCGTTTGAACGAACCGGCTTCAATGGTTAGTTTCCCGGTTTGACTGGTCACTGTAATATAAAAGGTAGTTTGCTTGCCAAACTTGGCAACATCCACCAGGAAGTTCGATACCTGTTTATCGGCAAAGCGCGTGGTCATCGGTTTCGCGCCGCCAACGGCCTCTTCGGTCGCGCCGAATTTTTTTGCTTCCGCAACAATGGCTTCTAAATTGGGCAACTTGTCGTGGGTGAAAAACTCTTGAATCAAGCGGCCTTGATCGTCGGTGATTAGCGCCGCATACATACCTTTACTCATCGGTACGGCATCGATCTGAAAGGCCGAGCCATGCGGTGGGCGCGCCTTGCCCTTGTCCAGCTTTCGTAATTCTTCCGGGGTCAACGGCTTGGCCTGTGGTTTCGCTTGCGGAGCCTTATACTGTAAGGCAAACAGTGCGTTGGGAACCATCAACATAACCAGAAACAGAAAAACAATTTTGCTCAATCGCTGCGCGTGCATGAATACCTCTATAAAAAAAATTCTCTGTAGCAAACGCTACAGCACTGCGACGGTTGCAATAAATTTACGGCTTGCCTGGCTCCAAGGCTTCGTCGCTGACAGTCAGGGCGTCGTCTTGATCCGTCTCCGCCTCCGCCTTCGGGGTGCTGCTTTGGAAAATATAGAGAATGCCGCCGGGCAAGCTGGTGGCCACCATCACGCCGAGCCACAACAACCCCAGCGCGATAGCTTTTTCTGCGGCTAATGCGGGCGAACCCAAAGCCACTGATTGAAAAAAGATTTGATAAGAATATTCGCGCCAGCCGGTTCCGGCTACCGATAGCGGATTCATGCTGATGAGGCTGATGGCCGGTATGAAGACGAGAAAATCTATCCAGCCGTGCAGGGTGTCGAAATCTATGGCTTTGGCCAGCAGCACATTGGAAGCGATGCCGCCGAGTTGAATGATGAACGAGAGCAGCATCGCCACGCTCAACAATTGGCTGTGACCACGGTACGAATTCACTGCCTTGAAGAGGCTTTCGACTTTATGATCTACCTGCTTCATGCGCGTGCGTTTAAGCAGGCTGTGTAGCAGGTTGTAAGTCGGTCGGTAAAATATGGCTAAATTGGCGAACAGAAAAGCCAGGCTGATTAAGACGAAGATGGGCGTCAGGGCGATGCCTTTGATGGTGGTTCCGGCAAACGCCGCAACTACCGTGGCGATAATCAAGAGCGCCGCCATGCCTAAATCTCTGTCCAGAAAAACCGAAGCGGTCGAATGGCTCAGGCGTTTCTCTTCTTTGTGCAGATAATAAACGCGCACCGCATCGCCGCCGATGGCGGTCGGCAGAAAGAAGTTGAAATACATACCGAGAAAATAGAAAGACAGGATGCGCGAATACGGAGTCTTCAAGCCTTGCGGTTTGAGCAGCAGAAACCAGCGATAAGCGCTGACCCCTTGAACCGCGTAATAGACCAACACGGAAGCGATGAAATAACCGATATGAGCGGTCTTGAGAATCTGCCAAAGTTCTTTGGTATCCACTTTGAAAGCGATTAAAACCAAGATGCCAAAACTAACCGCAAACTTTAAGATGGTGACAGCGGTCTTCTTCATGAAATTAAAATTACTCCGTTAATTTGTTGGTTATCAGCACGACTTGAGGAAGCTCACTTCGATCAAGAATGCGTTTTAACTTTACTTGAAACACCGGGCGACTGGCAAGAATCCGCGTCTTACCGGGCAAACTGGATTTGAGCGCTTCGTAATCTTTGCTGTTCATCAGGCAATAGAAGTTGCGACCCGTGGCCAGTGCCGCCAGCAAATCTTCAGGGGCGTCACATTCGAAAATCTGCCGCCGCAGATAAAAGACCATGCTGGGCGAAGCGACGCGATAATAGCCGATCCGTGCGTCGGCGTCGGCTTCACGTTTGATGATGTCGCAGAGGGCGCGCACCGGTTTGAAGCGCTCGAAATCCGGCAGCGTGCGGCAGACAAAAACATAGTTCACAGCGATGAAGACGATAGCGATGGCGAGGCAGGCAGCGCCATATTTTTTCTTCCAGGTGGCGACCATCACCGCCAGTCCGCCGCTTATGGCAAGCGCGCCGATGAGGTTTGCACCGGCGAGTTGATACAGCGGCGCGAAGTGTCCGAAGAGCGCCACGACCGCTACGCCAACTCCACCGATCAACACGCCGAGAGCAAACGTGGGCCAGCGCAATTTCGTCTGAGGCGAATTTTTTGCTAAAGCAAAACGCTCAAGTTGAATGCCGATGATAGCGGCGGCGGCGGTGTAGATAGGCGAAATGTAAAGGTCTTCTTTACTGCGCGACAGCGAATAAAAAATCACAATCACGGCAATCCATAACCACAGCAGCAGGGTTGAGCGGTTAGCAGGAAAACGGCTTTGTGCCGTTGGCGAATCTTCCCTCAAGTCTGGCGACGCCTGGTTTACGATTGGCGAAGTTGTTATCAAGTTTGACGCAGCGTCGGGCGTTAACGGCGAAGGCGGTTCAGGTCGCACTGCGGCAATATTTTGATGGGCGGCGTTGAGGCCAGGCGATTTTTTATGTTGCAAACGCGGCACTATTTTTTTCACGGTTGGAACGAACGCCGCGATCATCGCAAAGAATAAAAAGAGCGACCACGGAAAGAGGTCGCCAGCGATTACCTGTAGATAAAAGAAGACGCTGCGTTGCGGCCCCCAAACCGGCTGCGTGTAGCGCGACAAATTATCCTCTAGCAAAAATGTTTCGATGTAGCGCCAGCCGTGTTGCGAATAGATCGCCCCGTACCACGGCAGAACAATGGCTGCAACGATGAGCGCGCCTGTCGGCAACATCATCTGGCGCAGCTTTTTCAATTGCCGCGTCGCGGCCAGATAAATGACAAAAGCGAGCGCCGGCAAGGCCAACGCTACAGGGCCTTTGGTCATCACGCCAAGCCCTGCGGCAAGGTACATCAACACCAGAAAGAGCTTGCGCTGGTTGGCGTATTTTTCGGCGAGCAGAAAAAACAATAAGGCCAAGCCCATGAACATGGCTATGTAAACATCTATGATGATGCGGCGCGAAAACATCATAAAGCGCGGCGTCGAAGCCAGCGCGATGGCCGCCAGCAAGCCCGCTTCGGTTGAATAAGCCGCACGTCCCAGAAAAAATGCTGTGGCCATCAGCAACATCGCGCCGCAGGCGAGCGCCAAGCGTTCGGCGCTTTCCGATACGCCGAACCCTTGATAAAAGGCGGCGACTAGCCAATAAGACAACGGGGGTTTGTTGAAGCGAGGTTGGTAATTGAAACTCGGATTGAGAAAGTCCCCGGTCTCCATCATTTCACGCGGTGTTTCGGCATAGAACGCTTCGTTGGCGTCCCACAAGGAAGACGCGCCGAGTTTGATGAAGTAGGGAGCGATGGCCAAAGCCAGAATCAGGATCAGGGCGTAGCGTTGGTTTGTGAAAGCGCTCTTCATTGGAACAGGTGAGATTACTTTTTTCGCCGGGTAGAAGCAAGTAGGCTTTTTCAGACTTCAGCATGGCGTGGACGATGACGACCAGGAATCCGCATCGTCGGTAAGATGGGCGAAGGTGGGCAAGTCGTTTTCAAACGGATGACGATTTTGCCAGCCAAGTTGATGTGCGCTTCGATAATGCTCCAAGCGACGAATGGTGATCTCACAAAAAATCGGGTCAATATCAATGGTGTAACAGCGGCGCTCAAGCACTTCTGCCGCCAGCAGCGTGGTTCCCGAATGGGCGAAGAAATCAATCACCAGATCGCCTTTGCTGGAACTGGCGCGCAGTATGCGCTCGATGGCTTTCAAAGGCTTCTGCGCGTAACAGCCGGAGACGTTCTCTTCCATGCGGTAAAAAATTTGTTGAATATCCACCCATACATTACCGGCGCGGATGGTGTCGGCTTTGCCGCGCTCGCCGTTTTCCGTTAGCACGCCGTTCACTTTTTTATAGTAGCCGCGCAGGATTTTCGGAATGTCTGTGTATTCGGCTGCGATGTTGAATACCGGATTGCCTCTGGTGTAATAGAGCAACTCTTGCCGAACCGCCATCCAGTTTTTTTGTGTGCCGTAGCCGCGTTGATTTCGCATGGTGATAAAGCTGCGCGTCTGCAAAGGGAAGTCGCGCATCATCAACATGAAATCCGGGAAAGGTTGAAAATCATGATTTTGATCAGCGCCTAGCCACACATAAAAAGAACTGTTGTGGTCCAGAACCTCTATGGAATTGGCGACCCATTTTCTGCACCAGTCAATGAATTTGGTGCTGGTAGATTCCTGAAAGGCGACCAGATTATAAGGCGGATCGTGAACGGCAAGTTGCGCTTGCTGTCCGGCCAGTAAAGTTTTCACGGCAGTTTTGTCGGTAGCATCCAGGCAGGCGACCGAGTGTTTGCCGAGCGGATCCGTCCACACCTCGCCGCGCTTGAGCCGACAAAAGGGCAACAGTTGCTGGCGTATTTCCTCGGCAGTATCGAGTCTCGGCAGCGGATTGTTTTTCATATAGCTGCAAAAATAGCATAGCGATTGAAGCTTCTCTAAATCGAACTTGACGAAATGGCTACACGCGGCGTGATGAAGGATGCGCGGCGCAGCATACCAACTTACGCTTGTTGGTGCGTAAATTGGTACGCGGCACAGGGCTTCTGTTTACGGTTTGATGAGGAGCGAGAGCGGCTGTTTTTTGCGTAGCACTCGCAGAGTCAGCGTGGCAAAAGGGTTGGCAAACAAGGCTTCGGTTTGCGCGCAGGTTAACGCTTCGCCGGTCGCGCTGACCAATACATCACCGGCCTTCAATCCGGCGACTTCCGCCGCGCTGCCTTTTCTGACGCTGTCCACCAGCACGCTTTTCGGAGTGCCAAAACTGTCGGCCAGTTGTTTGGGCATTTCCCAGGCGGTAAAGCCGGTCTTGAGGGTGCAGCTTTTCTTGACCGGCTGCGTGCTGTAGGAATTAGCTTCCGGATATTTCGAGTTCTCTTCGGCCTGTGCTGCTTCCAGCACGCGCATGGCTTCAAAGAGTTCGCGCAATTCGATGGTCAACTCCTTGAGCGATTCTTCGCGCTCGTCGGTCTTCGGCATTTTTTGATAGAACCGATATTGCCCCTGCAATTCTTCTATGCGGCGGCGGGTTTCATCAATTTGACCGGCGATGGTTTGCGGTTGCGCCTCGAATTGCTGCACGGCAATCAGCGGTTGCGAACTGGCTTTGACGCCCAACACGACATGAATTTCTACGGGCTGTTGATCGCGGATGGTTCGCAAGGTGATGGTTTTGCCGGAAGGCGACGACGACAGAAAGGTGCTTAAATCATTGGTGCTGGCAACCTCGAAATTATCAAAGCCGATGATGACATCTTTGGCTTTGAGGCCGCTTTGCGCTGCCGGACTGTTGGGCGAAACTTCTTTGACCACCACGCCGATGCGGCGTTCAATGCCGAGGGCTTGAAATTCCTGCGGCGACATTTGAAAAAGATTTTCGCCGGTCACGCCAAGCCAACCCGTCAGCACCGTCGCCTGTTTTTCGAGAACCCGTTTGGCAATGGTGTTGCGAAGTAAATCTATGGGAAACAAATAAGCGCGACCAAAGCCGACGTACTGGGCGACGCCTACGAGTTGGTTTTCAAGCGTCGTGACAATGGCGCTGTCATTGCGCGAGCGTAGATTTGCCGAACGCAGGGTCAAGGCACCACGCGCCTGGGCATACGGGCTTTCCGTTTCAATCTGTCCGCTCATGGCTTTAATCGAAGGCAGAATGTCAAAGCGCTTCGGATAATTATTCGCGGCGACTTTTTGCTCCACGTCGGCGCTCAAAATTCTGACCAGCTTGCCTTGCGTTACCGGCGGCGCGGTTTCGGGAGCCGCAACTTTCAAAGCCGCAACTTCCAGTACGGCAAAGCCGGAAGGACAATCGAGGCCGATGAACTTGGCGGGCAGGCTTTGGCCGCTGTTGGTCACAATCGAAATGTTCTGCTCTTTATCTTCGGGGTCGAGATTGGCAAGTCGCGTGATGATGTGACCGTGGTCGTCAATAACCACGCCGGTCGTGACGTTGTAAACGAATTCCGGCATCGAGCCGGGAACGCCGACTTGGGCGCGGGTCTCTTTTCGCATCCGCTCAAGCAATTTGTTCACCTCCACTTTATGAATGACCGACACCACCCATTCGGCAACGTGGACATTGGGATTGGCTGACATCGCATCGGTCAGCGCTGGCGCTGGCGTGGGGATCGGAGCGGCAATACGCGGCTGTACTTTTGGCGGCGGCACAGGCGTTTGTCCTTGCACCAAGGGGGTCAACGCAAAAAGGAGTATCAGAGTTTTTAGAAAATTTCTACTCATCGTGTAACGAAAACGGAACGATATAATGGCAAATTGCCTGATGAAACTTAAAACGATACCGGCTGCATCACCACAGGTGAAGCGGACGAACGTGCGGCGCGGCGCAAGAGTTGTGATTGCGCGCCGACACTGATCGGCTGCATCGGTAATTCAATTTCCTGACCGCGATTGTTGCGAATGAAGACACGCGGCATACCGCTTATCGCATAATCATCCAAGGCTTGGCTATTGTTGGGCTGCACCCGATTGGCTTTTGCATGAGCTATCAATCTTGACGGCGCTGGCGCGTTTACCGTCGCCGTTGCAGGGGGCAGCGTGGGCGTTGGTTGAGCAACTTCCGGCAATGGCTTTATCGCTAAAGTGTCACTCGCTTGCTGCGGCGTTGTCGGCATGGGCGATGGCGCAATCGTAGTGGGAGTCAACTTGGAAGCCGTGGTGTTGGTCAACGAAATTACGCCGCTGTATTGCAGGGCGAAAACTGCAATACACAAGGCGGCGGTTGCCGTACCGAGGCGAAAATAGAGCGTCGGATTCAGCCAAGCGAAAGCTGGTTTCGCCTTCGCTTCTGCCAATCGGGCTTTCAATTGGGCGTCGAAATACGTAGGCGCGCTGACCCGTGGAATGTCGCTCAACAGATAGCGCAACCCGGCGCGCTCGTTGGCAAAGTGGCGACAGGAGGCGCAATCATTGACATGATTGGTTGCTTCAAAAGGCAGCACATCGCGATGCTCGGCTTCATCAATCAGGCGTTTAATCGTCGTGCAATTCATCATAAAACTTCTCTTTTGCAAATGATTGGAAGTTGAGGTTGGCGTCTAGGTCTTGCCCTTCCGCTCTCAACTTCATGATTGGTGGCGCGGCCACGAATCGGTTGTCGCGTTTACATAAAGGCGCTCAATTTTTCTTTCAAGAGATTTCGAGCGCGATTGATGCGCGATTTCACTGTGCCTTCCGACAGCTTCAGGGTTTCGGCGATGCGATCATAGCTGAAGCCTTCGACATCGCGCAGCACAATCGCGGCGCGATATTTTTCCGGCAAGGACTTGATGGCGCGAGCCACTGCTTTGCGCCGTTCGTCTTCAATCAGGGTCTGGTCTTGTAACGGCTTGTCATCTTGCGGATCAAGCTCAACAGGGTCGCCATTGTCATCATTGAAGGGCGAAAACAGCGACACAAACTTGCGGCGTTTGCGGCGGCGCAATTCGCTGATCGCCAGATTGGTGGCAATGCGATAGATATATGTCGAAAAGCTGTAGTTCGCTTCATAGCGCGAGGCGCTGGTATAAATCCTGATAAAGGTCTCCTGCGTTAATTCCACCGCTCGTTCATAATCATCAAGCATACGATAGATGAAGTTGGTTATCGGATTGCGATAGCGGCGCACCAGTTCTTGAAATGCCGATTCATCGCCATCGCGAATCGCTGCCAGCAATTCATGATCGCTGGCCGATTCGATAGACCGAACCCCACCGAGTTCTAATGCTTGCGCCTGTTGAGTGACTGTGGTCATCCAGCCCATGTCGCCTTTATCTTAAATTCCTCCTACATTGTACACTCTCTACTCACGCCCACTGAAATGTAAAGTTCCCGAAAGGTTGGGATTCCTGCTTTTTCAAAGGGGCCGCGAACAAACTGCATTGACAAAAGAGAAGCGGCTAATAATAATGAATGTCTTTTGCGTTGAGCGGTTTTTTGCCGGATTGCCGGTAGAGCAGGCAGACGCTGACGGATGTGCCGGTTATGGAAATTAATGTCAGCCAGATTGATGAACACCACGGCCTGAGTCTTGAACAGGTGTATCCGCAAGGGGAACCGACTCTGGAAGAAGCCGATGGCCAGTTGATCGGTCGGACGATTCTCAAGTTTCGGGCGACCCGCGAAGGTGAAGAGGTCTTGCTCAGAGGCAGTATCCAAACCGCTGTGCAATTCGATTGCGACCGTTGCTTGACGAAGTTTACGCTGCCCATTACCCAGAATTTTGATTTGTTATATCTGCCGGGCAATGCTAGTCGCAAGGCGCACGAAGAACATGAATTGCAAGATGACGACCTGTCCATCGCTTATTATCAAGGCCAGGTGATTGAGTTAGATGATCTGGTGCGCGAGCAGATTCAACTGACGTTGCCAATGTCGCGGCTGTGCCAGGAAGCCTGTCGCGGGTTGTGCGCGGAATGCGGAGCCGATCTTAATGAAGGGCAATGCTCCTGCGCTGCGGAAGCAAGCGACCCGCGCTGGACGGCGCTCAAGGAATTGAAAAATCAGTAAGGGAGTTTTTATACAATGCCAAATCCAAAACGCAAACATTCAAAATCACGCACCGGAAATCGTCGGGCGCATGACTTTTTAACCGCGCCTTCCGTCAGCCTTTGCCCACAATGCAGTACGCCTCGTATGTCGCACAGAGTTTGCGCCAAGTGCGGTTTCTATCGCGGACGCACCGCCGTTCCGGTGAAAGAGAAAGAGTAGCTCAAGGGCAAATTGCAGATTGCGGATTGGCGGCAAAGCCGATTGGCAATCTCAACTCTTGACCCTTGAGATGGCAAAATCCGCAAACCAATTTGCACGGACAGAATGGATTGATGCGTGAAGATTTAAAAATCCGCAATCCGCAATTTGCAATCCGCAATCGCGAAGGGTTGGAATGCTGAAAATCGCTGTGGATGCTATGGGGGGCGATTTCGCTCCGGTTAGCGAAGTAGAAGGCGCGCTGGAAGCGACGCGTGACCTCGACGTGGGCGTTATACTGGTCGGGCAGACCGAAAAAATTCAGAGCGAACTCGACAAGCATCGCCACACCCGCGCGCAGGGCGGCGCGTCTTGGCCGAATTCCCGCATCGAGATAGTGGACGCGCAGGAGGTCATCACCATGAATGACCCGGTGGCCAATGCCGTGCGTCGCAAACGCAACAGCTCGATTCGTGTCGCCGCAAAACTTGTGCGCGATGGCGCGGCGCAAGCTCTGGTCAGTGCAGGCAACACCGGCGCGGTGATGATGACCGCCAAACTGGTCATCGGCACACTGCCGAAAGTTGATCGTCCGGCGTTGGCTGCCGTCTTGCCCACTTTGACAGGCCACGGCACGGTCATCCTCGATGTCGGCGCGAATGCCGAATGCAAACCCAAACATCTTTATGAATTCGCCGTGATGGGCGCGCTCTATTCCAGCGTCATCGTCGGCGTTCACAAACCGCGCGTCGGCATTTTGTCCATCGGCGAAGAAGAAGCCAAAGGCAATGACCTGACCAAAGAAGCCTTCAAACTGCTGAAACATTCGCCGCTCAATTTCATAGGCAATGTCGAAGGCCGCGATATGTACACCGGCCAGGCCGACGTGATTGTTTGCGATGGCTTCACCGGCAATGTCGCGCTCAAGGTCAGTGAAGGCGTCTTCGAGTTTATGATGAGTCTGTTGAAAAAAGAATTGACCTCGTCATTGCAAACCAAAGCCGGAGCCATTTTATCGCGTCCGGCGTTTCAAAAATTCAAGAAGCGTTTGGATTATGCCGAATATGGCGGCGCGCCGCTTTTGGGCATCAACGGCGTCACGGTGATTTGTCACGGGCGCTCGACGCCCAAAGCCATACGCAACGCCATCGCCGTAGCGCGTGAGTATTGCAACGGCGACATCAGCACTAAAATTGAAGACCATTTGGAATTTGAAGAGAAGGTTGCTCTGTAGTCCCTAGTCCTTAGTCCTTAGTTGATTTTCACGAGGCGAAAAGGACAGGGAAGAAGCGAATAACTAAGGACGAATGACTAAGGACTGATGACTAAGTTAGCATTTGTATTTCCGGGGCAAGGGTCGCAGCAGGTTGGCATGGGCAAAGAGTTGTTCGAGCATTTGTCCGCTGCACGCCAGGTTTTTGAAGAGGCCGATGCGGCGCTTGGCGAAGCGCTTTCGAGACTTTGTTTTGCCGGTCCCGAAGAAGATTTGAAATTAACCGCGAATACGCAACCGGCGATTTTGACGGTCTCTATTGCCGCATTGCGCGCTTTGCAGGAGCGCGGCGTGCGCGCCGATGTTGTCGCTGGTCATTCGTTGGGCGAATACAGCGCTCTGGTTGCGGCTGGCGCTTTGCACTTTGCCGACGCCGTGCGCGTGGTCAGACAACGCGGCACGTTTATGCAGGAAGCGGTTCCGGCGGGCGCGGGCGCGATGGCGGCTTTGCTGGGCGGCGATGCTGCCACCGTCGAAGCGGTGTGTACAGAGGCATCAAGCCTTGGCATTTGTTCGCCTGCGAATATTAATTCGCCGACGCAGATTGTTATTGCCGGAGATAAAGCAGCAGTAGAACACGCTGTCGAGTTGGCGAAAGAGAAAGGCATACGCCGCGCTGTGATGTTGGCCGTGAGCGCACCTTTTCACTGCGCGTTGATGACGCCAGCGGCGGAAAAATTACGGCCCGTGTTAGAGGCCACCGAGTTTCGGGATTTGCAGACGCCGCTGGTCACCAACGTAGATGCCGAAGTGATTACTACGGCGACGGCGGCGCGTGACGCTTTGTTTCGCCAAGTCGCTGCGCCTGTGCGTTGGAGCGATTCGATAAAACGCTTGATGGATGCAGGCGTAGAGACGTTTGTGGAAGTGGGAAGCGGCAAGGTTTTATCGGGACTGGTGCGGAGCCTCAATCGTGAGGCACGGATTTTCAACGTCGAAAATCCGGAATCGCTGGAGGCAACCGTTGCCGCTTTGCAGAGGTAATATCAGGCAGCCCAGAGGCGAGGCCAAAACCCTCGCGCTTTGAGGTGTGGAAGCGATTTGATGATTTCTCATTTATCGCTTATCGTTCAAGATGAACTATTAATTACTAATGGAGGAAGCCAAAGATGGAAGGTTCAGTTGAAGAAAGAGTCAAACAGATTATTGTTGACGAACTGGGTGTGGACGAAGGAGAAGTAACCGCGAATGCGCGTTTTATTGATGATTTGGGCGCTGATTCGCTTGATACGGTCGAATTGGTCATGCGCTTTGAAGAAGAATTCGACATTGAAATACCGGACGAAGACGCCGAGAAGATTCAAAGCGTTCGCGATGCGGTGGATTACATTGAAAAGCACGTCAAGTAAGTTGATGGTGCGCTTCGAGAAACACTCCAAATTCGGCAGTGGGTTTCTCTGTTTGGAGGTGATGCCGTGAATCGTCGTGTCGTAGTCACAGGTATCGGGCTGGTGTGTGGCGCAGGCAATACCAAAGAAGATGTCTGGTCAACGCTGCTGGCCGGTAAGAGTCGTGTCGGACCTATCACGCGGTTTGACACCACCGCGTTTTCGGCCCGCATCGCCAGTGAGGTGAAAGATTTTGACCCCTTGAAATTCATTGAGAAGAAAGAGGTCAAAAAGATGGACGTGTTCATCCATTATGCGGTTGCCGCGTCGCAGGAAGCGATGGATGATTCGGGCTTGCGCGTCACCAAAGAGAATGCCCCGCGAGTTGGCACCTATATCGGTTCCGGCATCGGCGGCTTTGGGGTCATTGAGCGCGAACACGAAAAATTCCTGAAAGGCGGCCCAGGCCGGATTTCGCCTTTCTTCATCGTCGCTTCGATAGTCAATCTAGCCTCGGGGCAGGTCTCGATTCGCTTTGGTGCCAAAGGGCCGAATTCGGCTACCTGTACGGCCTGCTCTTCGGGCGCGCACGCCGTCGGCGACAGCTTTCGCATGATTCAAAGAGGCGAAGCCGATGCCATGATTTGCGGCGGCGCGGAAGGCGCGATTACCCCTATGGGCGTTGGCGGTTTCGCTTCGATGCGCGCTTTGTCAGTACGCAACGAAGACCCGGAACACGCCAGCCGTCCGTTTGATGGCGACCGCGATGGCTTTGTGATTGGCGAAGGCGCGGGCATATTGATTCTGGAAGAGTTGGAACACGCCCGTGCGCGTGGCGCGAAGATTTATGCGGAGGTCGTCGGTTATGGCATGACTTCGGATGCCTTTCATATCACCCAACCGTCCGAAGATGGCGATGGCGCAATCCGCGTGATGACCGCCGCCATCCAGGATGCTGGCATCGAGCCGCACCAGATCGGTTACATCAACGCCCACGGCACCTCGACCTATTACAACGACAAGCTGGAGACGCTGGCGATTAAAAGCGTCTTCGGCGATTCGGCCTATTCGATTCCCGTCAGTTCTACCAAGTCGGTGATGGGGCATTTGTTGGGCGCTGCAGGCGGCGTCGAAAGCGGTATTCTCGCGATGGCTTTGAGCGAACAGACCGTGCCGCCGACGGCCAATTACGAAAAGCCCGACCCCGAATGTGATTTGGATTATGTGCCGAACAGTCCGCGAAAAACCCGTATGGAATATGCCTTGTCGAATTCCTTTGGCTTTGGCGGCACCAACGCGGCGGTGTTGATGAAACGCTACGGCGGTTGATTCAACCAATAAAATCAGGCGAATTTGTGCGGGCGGCTTTGCCCCGGTCACTCCCCTTTACGAAGCTGTGATACAGCCTTTGTCAAAGTGGCGCTGCTGTGGGCAACGCTGCCCGTAAAAATGTTTGCAGCGTTTTGCATGAAGCCATAGGGCTTGTCATATTATTGAGGTGGTCAGGCGTTACGCGCCGATCACCCAACGAGAGATCACCTCTCAACCATTCTTCACTCAGGAAAAGCTTATGAATATAGTCGTTTGTCTAAAACAGGTTCCCAAGAAGGATTCGATTTTACGCATTGCGGCGGATCAAAAATGGATTGATGACCGCGACATCAGTTACGAGATGAGCGAGGCCGACGCTTATGCACTTGAAGAAGCCTTGCGCCAGAGAGAGAAGCACGGCAGCGGCGAAGTCATCGTCTTGGCTTTAGGTCCCGAACGGGTTCGTCAGTCTATCAAAGAGGCATTGGCCAAAGGCGCAGACCGCGCCATACATCTGCACGATGACATCTTCAACAGCGCCACCGATGCCGCAGGCGTGGCACGCGCCTTGGCCGCTGCGTTAAAAGATGAAAAGTTCGATCTGGTGTTCACAGGGTTGCAATCGGACGATTACGGATTCGCGCAGGTCGGGTTGATCTTGGCCGAAACTCTCGGCTTATCAAGCGCCACCATCGTTATGGAAGTGCAGCCCGAAGGCGACAGCGTGCGCGTCAAACGCGAATTGGAAAGCGGCTGGTTTCAATGGGTGAAGATTCCCATGCCAGCGTTGTTGACCATTCAATCGGGCATCAATCAATTGCGCTACGCCACTTTGAAAGGCATTATGGCGGCCAAGAAGAAAGAGTTGAAAGAGGTCAAAGCCGCCGACCTCGGATTGACCGCCCAAGCTTTACAACCGGCGCAGGTGATTGAAAAAGCGTACCTGCCGATCAAGAGCAAGCAGACCGAAATCATCGCAGGCAAGCCCGCCGAGGCCGCTGCCAAACTGGTCGAGAAATTGAAATTCGACGCCAGAGTGCTTTAATTGCGGATTGCGGATTGCAGAATGCGGATTATTGATTTTGCAGTTGAATAAAGCAGATTAACGGTTTGAATTTTGATTGCAGAATGGAACCATCTGGCAGAAGTTCTATAATCCGCAATCCGCATTCTGCAATCCGCAATCGAATAGGAGGATTATGAGCGAAGGCATATTACTTTTTATTGAACAGCGCGATGGCAAACTCAATCGTACATCGCTGGAAACTCTGGTTGCGGTGCAGAAGATTGCCGCGACCACGGGTGATACCACTTCGGCAGTCGTTTTGGGGCAAGGCATCAATGAGGTCGCAACGGAAATTGCCGCGAAAAAACTGGCGAAAGTTTACACGGTCGAAGACGACAAGCTGGCGACCTACACGCCCGATGCGTATGTAGGCGCGCTCAAACAGGTGATCGAAAAACTCAACCCGCGAATGGTCGCTTTCAGCCATACCTATCGGGTGCGCGACTTTGCGCCGCGCTTGACCGCCGCACTGGGCAAGACTTTCGTGACCGACTGCATCAGCTTTCGTCAAGACGGCAACGACACCGTGTTCACGCGCCAGATTTTTCAAGGCAAAATCAACACCGATGTTCGCGTGCAGTCCGCGCCACCGATTTTCGTATCGTTCCAGGCTGGTTCGTATCGCGCCGATTTAGCCGAAGTTGGTGACGCGCCTGCCGCTGTAGAAGCGCTGGCGGTGGATTTGTCGAGCGTTGACGTTCGCACCCAAACCGAAGCGCCATTTCAAGAGGCCAAGCAAGCCGTTGATCTCACGCAAGCGCCGCTCATCGTTGCCATCGGTCGCGGTATCAAAGAAAAAGACAACATCAAAATTATCGAAGACCTGGCCGCCGCTATGGGCGCAGAAATCGCCGCCTCGCGTCCGATTTGCGATAACGAATGGTTGCCTATGGACCGACAGATTGGCAGTTCTGGACAAACCGTCGCGCCGAAATTGTATCTGGCGATTGGCATATCGGGAGCCATTCAACACGTCGTCGGTATGAAGAATTCGCAGACCATCGTGGCGATCAATAAAGACCCGGAAGCGCCGATTTTCGACATCGCCGATTACGGCATCGTCGGCGATCTGTTCGACATTATTCCGGCGCTCACTGCCGAAGTGAAAAAAGCCAAAGGCGAATAAATGAGGTATCAAGTGCCAGGTTTGAGGTTTGAGGCGGCAGGAAATAACCGATTGCCGTTTAGATAAAGACCTGACGCCGGACGCCTGACACCTGACTTCGGGAACCCAGTTATGAATATCGAGAGAGAAACACTGGAAATGGATGTTCTGCTCGTTGGCGCAGGTCCGGCGAATTTATCTTGTGCGCTGCACCTGACCAACCTTGTCGCACAGCATAATGAAAAGGCCAAAGCCGATGGTGGCAGGCAACTGCATGAACTCAATATCGCCGTCATCGAAAAAGCCGCAGAGATAGGCGCGCATCAATTGTCTGGCGCGGTGCTTGATCCCATCAGCCTGCGCGAACTGCTTCCCGACTTTGAAAAAGACGCGCCCTTTGAAGCGCCTGTTGGTGACGAGAAAGTTTATTTCTTAACCGCAAGCGGCAAAATTCCCGCGCCGATTTTACCGCCACCGCTTCGCAATCACGGCAACTATGTCATCTCACTCAATAAATTTGTGCGCTGGCTCGGCGACAAATGTGAAGCCGCAGGCGTCAATATCTTTCCCGAATTTCCCGGCTGGGAAATGCTCTATGACAACAACGCCGTCATCGGTGTTCGCACCGGCGACAAAGGCATAGATAAAAATGGCAAGCCGAAAGCGGTCTTTGAACCGGGCGTTGACATCGTTGCCAAAGTCACGGTGCTGGGCGAAGGGGTGCGCGGCTCGCTCACCAAACAACTGCTCAAACAGTTGAAACTCGACGCTGGCAAAGACCCGCAAGTTTATTCTGTAGGCGTAAAAGAATTGTGGGAGATGCCTGATGATCGTTTTCCCGCAGGCTCCATCATTCATACGATGGGCTGGCCGCTGGATTCGCACACCTTCGGCGGTTCGTGGGTCTATGGCATGAAAGACCGCATCATCAACATTGGTTTGGCGGTTGGGCTGGATTACCGCGACCCGAAAATTGATCCGCATCACGAGTTTCAAAAATTCAAAACGCATCCGTTGTTTGCCGAACTTTTACAAGGCGGCAAGATGATTCGCTACGGCGCAAAGGCTATGCCGGTGGGCGGCTGGTACACCATGCCGAAACCGACGCACGATGGCGTGATGATTATCGGCGATTCGGCAGCCACCTTAAACGGCGAACGCTTGAAGGGCATTCACACGGCGATCAAAGCGGGGATGCTGGCGGCAGAGACGATCTTGGAAGCGCTGTTGGCGGACGATTATTCGGACAAGATTCTCAGCCGCTACGAAACCAGATTAAAAGAAAGTTATGTCGGCAAAGAGTTATATCAAACGCGCAACTTTCATCAGGCTTTCGATAAAGGACGCAATATGGGTTTGATGATTGCCGGTATCTCGACTTTGACCGGCGGACGCTTGCCGACGCGCCTGCCGATTAAGGCCGGTCACGAACATATGCAGCACCAGCAGGCCAACGGCGCAGACCGTTATGCCGATTTGAAATACGATGACAAGTTGACCTTTGCCAAATTAACCGATGTTTATTATTCCAGCACGGCGCACGACGAAGACCAACCCTGTCATCTGCACGTACTTGATACCAACATCTGCATTGATCGCTGCACGAAAGAGTTTGGCAACCCGTGTCAACATTTCTGTCCGGCGAGTGTCTATGAAATGGTCGAAGACAAAGAGAGTCGCAAACTGCATATCAATTTTTCCAACTGCGTTCACTGCAAAACCTGCGACATTATGGACCCGTATCAAATCATCAACTGGGTGCCGCCCGAAGGCGGCGGTGGGCCGAACTACCGCAATATGTAGGCGGGTGTGATCACAAAAAAAATGTGTAATAATGGGAGCGCGCACGTCCGGCCTATGCGCTCCCAAATTTGTATCGGAGATTTTTATGAAGAATTTTTTATCCCTCATATTTTTTGCGCTGATGGTTTGCGTCGGCACCGCCTGGGCGCAAACCACCGGCGCAAAACCCAACCCCGCATCGCCGCAAAAACCTGCAACCACCACCGCGCCGCCAGCGGCGACCAATAAGAAAGAGGATTGCGGTTGCGAGGCAAAGACGCCCGCGCCCGATGTGTTCGCTACCGTGAACGGCATTAAGATCAGCGCCAAAGAGATTGAAGACCCGCTTAAAGAGAAAGTGAAGGAGATTCAAAACAGCGTTGTCGAAGCGCGCAAACGTGAACTCGATGTGCAGATCAACACGCGGTTGTTGAACCTGGAAGCCAAGAAACGCGGCATCACGACCTCGAAATTAATCGAGCAGGAAATTTTAAGCAAAGTGAAAGAGCCGACGCTGGAAGAAGCGCAGGCCTTTTACGCGCAGAACAAAGCGAAAATTCAGGAATCGTTTGACAGTATTGTTGGCGACATCTTGACCTATTTGCGTCAGCAGCGTCAGCAGTTGGAGACCAGAAAACTGGCGGAGCGTTTGCGCGCCGCCGCGCAAGTGAAAATGCTGGTGACCGCTGCCGCTGTTACGCCGCCGGAAAAAGAAGCCGACCGCGAACGCTTGTTTGCCACCCTCAACGGCGAAAAGATTACTTCGGGCGATGTCGAAGATGCCTTGCGGCCTTTGATTTTCGAGGCGCAAGAGCAAATCTATGAACTCAAAAAAGCGCAATTGGATGTGCGGATCAACGATCTGTTGTTGGAGCAGGAAGCCGCCAAGCGCAAGATCACCACCAAGGCGTTGCTCGATCAGGAAGTGATTACCAAAATCCGCAAACCGACGGAAGCCGAAGCGCGCAAGTTTTACGATGACAACACCGAAAAGATTGCCGGCACCTTCGCCGAAAGCAAAGACAAAATCATTGAATATCTGACGCAGCAGGAGCAACAGAAATCCGAAGATGCGTTTGCCGAATCGTTGCGAAAGACGGCCAACATTGAGATGAATTTGCGCGAACCTGATCCGCCGGTTTTAAGCATCGCCATAGATGACCGCCCAACCAGAGGCGGCGCGAATGCGGCGGTAACGATTGTCGAGTTTACCGATTTTCAATGCCCGGCGTGCGGCAGAACGCAACCGATTCTTGATGAGGTCGTCAACGAGTATGGCGATAGAGTGAAGTTCGTGGTGCGCGATTTCCCTTTGGAGATGCACGCCTATGCGATGAAGGCTGCCGAAGCCGCCGAAGCGGCGCGTGAGCAGGGCAAATTCTGGGAGTACGCCGCCGTGTTGTTCAAGAATCAGGAGCATCTGGAAATCGAGAATCTGCTGCAATACGCCAGTCAACTTGGTCTGGATATGAAGAAGTTCCAAGAGGCGTTGAGCAGCGGCAAGTTCGCCGATAAAGTTCAGCGCGACGTGGAAGACGGCGTTAGACTTGGCATCAACGCTACGCCAACGGTGTTCATCAATGGCAAGCGCCTCCGCGATAAATCGAAAGAGTCCTTGAAAGCCGCTATTGAAGCCGCGCTCAAAGAGGTGGCGAAAAAATAAGCGGCAGCAGAAAAGCGCTTGCGGCAAAAGGCCGATGTAAGCCGCAATGCAGTTTCGCAAGATGAGGGCATCGCCGACAGCACGGCGGTGCCCTCATCTTTTTGGTGATAGGTCAACGCGGCGCTACTACGAAAGCTTTTCCTTTCTCACAGTGGTGCACTCGTATGCTTGTGGCGGCAAAACGTGCGTGATTTTCCCATGCCTGGTAGGGGCGATCACCACAGGGTCGCCCTACCCGGTTGCATTTGATTTCATCCACACTCCTTATAGCGAATTTCATTGGTCTGCGATCACGACACCTGGTTGAGAGGCGATCACAGACCGCCTCTCAACCAATCGCACACATCTGCAAGCCGCTATAACCTTTGGGGTATAAGCTCGATGTTGGGGGGATTCAGACGAATGGCCAAACCGCCTCGGCTCTCCGTTGGGGGAATTCAGACGAATGGCCAAACCGCCTCGGCTTTCCGTTGCTAGAGCGGTTTGCATAGGTGTGTACGAAACCCCCTATCGTTGAGCAACGGTCTTCAACCGCGCCAAGGTCTTCGACCGCCGCTCAACGGGTTTGAGGTTTCCGTAATCTCAAACACAAACCGCTCTAAAAGGCTGGGTAGTTAGGATTGTGGATGAAATAAGACGCCGTTTTTGAGGTTCAGAGTTACGCCTTTAGGCGTGAGTTGACGCAGACGCTTCACGCTTAAAGGCGTAACTCTGAACTTGCACTTTATTTCATCCACAATCCTTAGCTCGACTTTATCCATTTGCTCTTTGAAAAAATAACGGCAGGCTGTGTAAGCTACAAGACTTTCCACCAAGAAAGGAATTTGTATGCTGACACTGCCTACCGAACTGTTGCTGGTCATTGTAAACTTTGCCCCG
>JACQDB010000047.1 GCA_016201275.1 Acidobacteriota bacterium | reverse complement strand
TTTGCTACCCAGGGTTCCGCTGTGCGTCACCCTGGGCTATATGCTATCGCCCGCTTCGCGGACTAACGGATCAATTGTTAATCACAAGCGCACAAGATATGGGTAAAAGTAAGACCGTAAGGGAGGGCTTGCTGGCACCAGTAAAACCCTCCCTTACGGTCGGGCTACGGCCACGCTTCGCGGCTTGCAGACACGCTCTTAGAGCGGTTTTCGTTTGAAATTTTTGCAATTACTGAAACCCCAAACCCGTTGAGCGGCGGTCGAAGACCTTCGCACGGTCGAAGACCGCCGCTCAACGATAGCGCGTTCCGTACACACATATGAAAACCGCTCTAGGCAATTTATTTTTCGCTACCTTCTATAGGCAGGTCGCGCTTACAAAGTTAAACCGGCGCAGTGGGTTGCCGGTCGAGCCTTACTTTTTTCGCCCTACCAGAATTACCTTGCATCAGTTCAGGGAGCAGGTCTCAGTTTTTCCAGATAAGCGGTGGCTCTGGCTTTCAGGTCTTCCGAAGGATGCAGCGTAAAAAGGCGCTGCAACAGATTTCGCGCTTCGTCTTTTCTGCCGGTTTCCCCGTAAGCTTTGCCGAGTTGATAAGTCGGTTCAGCCTCTAGGGGTGCGCTACGCAATGCCTTTTCCAATATCGGGATGGCTTCCGCAAATCGCCCTTGATAGTTATACGTCAATCCCAAATGAAAAAGCTCATCGGTAGCGTCTGGATTCAAGGCAACAGCGGCTTGGAAATATTTTTCTGCCGCTTGAAAATCTTTGGCATTAAAAAAAATGCTCCCCAAGCCGTCGTAAGCTTTTATCATTTTGGGATTCAGGTTGAGAGCCTGTTGGTACGTTTCAATCGCCAGATCAAACTGGGCTAATTCCGCATACGTTTGTCCGAGCGCCGCGTAAACGGTGGCCTGTTGCGAATTGTGTTCGGCGGCCAATATCAAAGCGTCGCGAGCTTCTGGCAAACGCCCCGCTCGCAACAGCAAATCCCCTTTGTAGTAGTAAGGAATCCAATAGTCAGGGCGAACGCGAATTGCCTGATTCCACAACGTCTCCGAACTTTCCCAGGCTTTACTTTCACGCCAGGTGGCCAGAGATAATAAAACGATCAAGCTGACCGCGATTGCTGAAGCCAAGAATGGTTGTCGGCGGGAAAGTTTTGCCAGCGTTCTCTTGGGCCATTGCGCTTCGATAGCCGCCAGCTTATCCAACCCCAGCGCCAGCAAGTAGGCCCAACCTATAGTCGGAAGGTACAGGTAGCGATCAGCGATTAAATATTCCGCCAGCAAACTTCTGAGATTTAAGGCGACCACCAAAGGTGCTAAAAATAATGCCAGCGCATACCATATCTCGGTCTTTACTTTTTTGCGGAAAATCAACAAGGCCAAACCCAACACCAGAAGCGTCGCAGCGGGGAGGAGAAAACGCAGGGTTGCCGGGCTTGTGACAAAGCTGGTGTTGTAGGCGATGCTTAAATCTACCGGATAAACAAGGTGCAGAATGTAAGTGCAGAGAACCCAAGGCACTGTCCATAATACCTCTAGCGTTGGCACCTTGTAGGCATTGGCTTCATGACTCAGATACAGACTGCCAAGCGCCCAGCCTCGCAGCGCCAGATAGATACCTGCGACAAGTGCATAGGGCAGGGAAAGCGTGATGGCCTGCTCCCATCTTCGCTTTATGCTTACGCCAACCTGAGCCGCTGCTGCGGCTTGCTGGTGCGCGGTTTTTGCCGTCATCCAGGAGAAGCAAAACACCAGTACCACCAAGCTCAAAGCCGATTCTTTTACCAGAGTGGAAAGCAGAAACAGCACCAGCGAGCCAATCATATGCCTTGGTCTTTTCGCCTTTTGAAACTGCAAGTAAAAATAGAATGAGCCGAGATAAAAGATTCCCATTAGGGGATCGGGCAATCCACTAATCCAACTGACCGTTTCTACTTGAGTCGGATAGACTGCAAATAGGATTGCCGCGATGACCACCAGAGATGGCTTATGGGATAAATGTCGCAGCACCAGATAAACCATGAAGCTACTCAACAGGTGCAGCAACAGACTGACCAGATGCCAGCCTTGCGGCCATAAGCCAAACCCGTGATATTCAAGCGTCAGCAGCACCGTAACCAAGGGGCGATAGTAGTGCGCCATTTTTACGCGACCTTGGGTCTGTAGTTCATAAAACTGCCAGAAGTGGGTGGTGAAGGCGTTGCCCAACTTATCCCACGAGCGTAGGTTGGGATTATTGACGATCTCATCAAGATCATCGTGAACGAAATCGCCGCCCAAAGAATGCGCGTAGGCCAGGCAGGCAGCCAGAGATAAAAGTAGAATCACTTTCTTTACCGACAAATGATCGAGCCAGGCAAAAAGCCGGTTGGGTGCTAGGCTCAGTGCCGAAGGCTGCCGCGTCGCTTTGAGCGCTTCCATTACTTCGGCTGAATCTTCCGGTTGCATAAATTACTCCACCTCACTTGCTCTGTTGAGACTTGATGATTGGTTTATCAACGAGGGGCTGGTTTTTGAACTAAGTGAGTAGCCAAAAGTTTTTACAAAAATAATGTAATGACGCGTCCCTCTTTGCCCCGCGCGCCCTGAAAGGGTGCAGGAGATGGATTGCTGCAAGCCTCCGGCGCTCTTTCAGAGCGCGACCGCCAAGCCGCCTGCGCCTTCCCGTGGCTTCACCACGGGCTAATCTCCTGTGCGCCTCTGGCGCAAAAACGAATTCCCGTGGCGCTCCTACGGGCTAATTTCCTCTGCGCCTACGGCGCAAAAACGAAGCGACCAGCAATTTTCAACCACGCTGGGTAGTGACAAAATAATTGTCAATCGGTTAATAAATACAGGCTAAAATAAAATCTTGATTGACATAACTTTTGGCTACTCACTTAGACGCGAAAGCTTGCAGAAAAAATGAGTTTATTGATTACCGTCGGCTAAATCAAATCTGTATAGGATGAGCCTTATAGATTGGGGGCAAACGAAAAGTGCGACTGCGGGGGGAAATCTTGGAGGCAAGCATCAGGACATCGGCTCTGCATCTGCGGTGAGTTAGCACCACAGGTATGGAGTCGCTGAGAAAATGCCGAGCGCGCAACGCCATCCGACGGGGTTGCGCGCTCGGCGGTAAATTTGGCGTCACCACCTGGGCAGGCCATCAACGTGAGGGGGCCGAAAGTTTTGCCAGGCGATGTGCAAATCCCCGACGGGATCATTTGAATATCCAAGCAATGACGCTATAATGCCGCCGTCAAATCAATGCTTCTTTCATCTTCTCGCTGTAGAGAGTTGACCGCAGGCTAACGAATTGGTCTTGTCATGATTGGCTTTGGGGTTGGTAAATGAGGAGTTCTCAGCCGCCCTTATTTTGACAATGATTTACGACCTGCCAAACTTTCCAGATGCCGGAGTTTGGTAAAAATTTTTAAGCTGCATATAATAAGAAAGCACGCAATGAATCGAACGGAACTCGAAATCAAACTCCATCATGACAGAGCCTATCGGTCACATAGTTTTTATCGAACATGGTGATAGCCACGAAACTGGCTACAGTAGCCGGTTTCAAGGCTTATGGGCGTGATGACAACGATACCCGTTTCAGGACTTTTTACCTGCCGGTTGACTCCGGCAACTGGGCATACCGGAGACTCTATGAAGAAACTGCAACCAACGCTTTGGCGATCCAACTGGCATATCAAACTGATCGTCATCCTGGCGCTGATGATGTTCGCCTCGCGGTTTTTGTCGCACACGGTGCGCGGCCAGCAGAGCGGCGTTTACACCGAAGCGCAGGCGCAACGCGGCGCGAGCCTCTATGCAAAACGCTGTGCCGCTTGTCACGGCGCGCAATTGACGGGCGGCTCGTCGTTGCCACTTGTGGGCGCACGCTTCATGGCGAAATGGGGGCAAGGCAATCACAATGTTGAAGAGTTGTATTTCATCACACGCACGCAGATGCCCTATGGCGCTGCCGGAACCCTGACCAATTCGCAATACCTTGAGATCGTGGCCTATCTGCTCAAAGCCAACGGCTATCACGCCGGTGCTACACCTTTGTCGAGCGATGCCGCCGCCTTGAAAAAAATTCTTATCCAACCGCAAGGCGCAACCACAGCTGATCTCATAGAAACGCCAGCCGATGACTCGACAAAATCCGCAACCGCGACCGGCGGCACGCTGCGCCCAACCACCGCCGCGCCATCGCAAACAGAATTGAACGCGGCGCAAACCAACTCCAGCGATTGGCTGTTGACCAATCATGATTATGCAGGGCAACGCTTCGTTGGTCTCAAGCAGATCACCCGACAAAACGTCGCTGCTCTGCGACCCGTGGCGATGTATCAAGCCGGTGATACCAACACCTTTCATACCAACCCGCTGGTTTATCGCGGCGTGATGTATTTGACCACAGCCGATGCCACCATCGCGCTTGACGCCGCAACCGCGCAGTTGAAATGGCGCTACGATTGGCGCGTGAAAGGCAAACCCGGCTGGCCTGTGCAACGCGGCGTCGCCATCAAAGACGGCTATGTGGTGCGCGGCACGCACGATGGTTATTTGATCGCTTTGGATGCCGCGACCGGCAAGTTACTGTGGGACAGAGCGATTGTGGATATGACCAAAAACGAAGGCGGTTTTACCATGCCGCCACTGATTTATGAAGACCTCATCTTCATAGGCCCTGCGGGTAGCGAACTCGGCGTCAAAGGCTGGATAGGGGCGTTTCGTTTGCAGGACGGCAAAGAGGTCTGGCGCTTCAACACGATTCCCGATGACGGCGAACCGGGGGCGGAGACCTGGGGCAAAACCGATGCGCGACTCAAAGGCGGCGGCTCGTTGTGGAGTCCGATTTCGCTGGATACCGAACAAGGCTTGGTCTATTTTGCGGTCGCCAATCCCGCGCCCGATTTTTATGGCGAAGCGCGACCGGGCGCGAATCTCTACAGCAATTCGCTGTTGGCGTTGGAGGCGCGAAGCGGAAAATTGAAATGGTACTATCAGGTGGTGCCGCACGATACCCACGATTGGGATTTGACGCAGGCCAGCCCCTTGTTTCGCACTACAGTGAATGGCAAAACCCGCAAGCTGGTCGCCAGCGTCGGCAAGAGCGGCGTCTTGCACGTCGTTGATCGCGACACTCATGAAAAAGTTTATGCGGTGCCGGTGTCGAGTCAATTGAATACCGATGTGCCGTTGACCACACAAGGCGTGCGCGTCTGCCCGGGCATACAAGGCGGCGTGTTGTGGAATGGGCCAGCCTTCAATCCGCGCACCAATATGCTCTATGTCAACTCCGTAGAGTGGTGCGGGCACTTTGGGGTCGCCAAAGAGTTGCGCTATGTGGAAGGCCAATTTTATATGGGCGGGTTTGCGCGGCTGGACCCCGTTGAAGAGGCCAGGGGGTGGGTGACGGCTATGGACGCGGCGACCGGCCAGATTCAGTGGCGCTACAAATCCAACCGCCAGATGGTCGCGGCGGTGACGACGACTGCGACGGATTTGGTTTTTACAGGCGAACTCACCGGCGATTTCATTGTCTTGGACGGACGCGATGGCAAAGTTTTGTATCGCTTCAACACCGGCGGCCCAATCAATGGCGGCGTGATTACTTATGCGGTGGACGGCAAACAATATGTCGCGGTGATGAGCGGCAACGCCACCGCTTTCTGGCAGGCGCGACCTGGCTCATCTACCGTAATTATTTTCGCTCTGCCATGATGATTTTTGCCGAGGAAGTTCGCCTTGTAGCAAAAAAAACAGGGAGACGGTTTTTGAGCATTCCACTGTCAACACAACTGGATGACCCTTTGGCGATGCCTGATTTTTTATGGGACGAGCCGACGACCGTTGCGTAGTTGAAGCGGCGACGCCTAACCGCTTCGGCAGCGGAACCCCATCGTTTGCTGGCGAAAGTGTTGCGTGGAGCGCGGGATACCGAGGTCTGGAAATTCACCACGCCGCCGGAAGCGTGGCGAATTGGGCTGGAAGTGGTTCGTCAATTGGGCAGACGGCGCGGCTTCTGGGAATTTTTATTTGACCGCTGGCAGAAAGACGGATTGCTTGGCAATCCCTAAACTCAATGCTCCGTGGTAAGCCAATTTCACCCAGCCATTTTTCATTATTATGGCGCATTACAATTGAGTGCGACCTTGGCGTTACTTGGCGGCTTTGCGCCTTTGCGCGAGATCAGTTCTCGCAAAGGCGCAACGTAACGCCAAGCAAATTTTGAGCTAAAGGTCGTACCTATTTGAAAACCGCTATATATTCACCGTAGGAGAATGGACGAATGAACATCGAACGAATTTTGAGGCGTAGAGTCAAACTGTATCGCCTGGTTTGCGCGGCAATTTTGCTCGCGGTTTTTGCTGTAACCGCAGGGGCGCAAGACCAACCGCCAACGCTGCAAGCGGCGAAATACGAGGCCATCGAAGCGATGATTCCCATGCGCGATGGCGTCAAACTTTACACCGTGATTTGCGTGCCGAAAAATCAAAGCGCTGCTCTGCCGATTCTGATGCAGCGCACCCCTTATGGCTCCAGTCCGCGCCTCGCCAACTTTCTGCCCTTCGCTTATAAAGAGTTGGACGCTGATGGCTACATCTTTGCCTTTCAGGACATTCGCGGCAAATACCAATCCGAAGGCGAGTTTCGCATGAATCGTCCGCCGCGTGACAAGAGCGATGCGAAATCCGTTGACGAAGCGTCCGACACTTACGACACCATTGACTGGCTGGTGAAAAATGTCAAGAACAACAACGGGCGGGTGGGTATCTTCGGCGTCTCGTATCCGGGCTGGTTGGCGGTCGTGCCGTTGACCGAGCCGCATCCGGCTTTGAAAGCGCTATCGCCGCAAGCCTTGATGGGCGACACCTGGTTAGGCGACGACTTCTTTCATCAAGGCGGCTTTCGTTTGAGCTATGGTTACGAATACGTTTACGGAGTCGAGAGCGCCAAAGGCGGAGCCGAGCCGAAATTCGACACCTATGATATGTATGAGTGGTATTTGAAGAAGGGCGCGTTGGCGAATTTTCTGACGCCGACCTTGCCGACCTGGAAAGACTTCATCGCCCATCCGACGTTCGATAATTTCTGGCAAGCGCGTTCGGCTTCGCATTATTTGCAAGCCCCTACAGTGCCGACCCTGGTGGTTGCCGGATGGTTCGATCAGGAAGATTTTTTCGGCCCCATGCAAGCTTATATGAGGATGGAGAAAAATGATCAGCAGCACCACAACTTTCTCGTTGTAGGGCCGTGGAATCACGGCGGCTGGCGCGGCGGCGATGGCGATAGACTTGGCAACATCGAATTCAAAAACGCCACCGGCAAATACTTTCGCGAGAAAATCGAAGCACCGTTTTTTGCCTATTACCTGAAAGACCAAGGCGAGTTGAAACAGCCCGAAGCGATTACTTTTCAAACCGGCAGCAACGAATGGAAGAGCTACACGCAATGGCCGCCGACCAATCTCACCACCGAGCGCAAACTCTATTTTCATGCCAATGGCAAATTGTCGTTTGATGCACCGACCGCCGATGGCAAGAAAGAATTCGACAGCTATGTTTCCGACCCAGCGCATCCTGTGCCGTATCGCAAACGCCCGATAGAACCGACCTATTTTCAAAAAGGTTCGGGCTGGTACACCTGGTTGACCGAAGACCAGCGCTTCGTGGACAGACGCCCCGATGTGTTGACTTGGGAGACCGCGCCTTTGCCGGAAGATGTAACGGTGTCGGGGCAAATCATCGCGCAGTTGTTCGCTTCGACTTCGGGAACCGACAGCGATTGGGTGGTGAAATTGATAGACGTTTATCCCGAAGAGTGGCCGGACAATTATCGCATGGGCGGCTATCAATTAATGGTCGCAGGCGAAGTCTTGCGCGGACGTTATCACAAGAGTTTTGAAGCCCCCGAACCTTTGGTGCCGAATAAAGTGACTAAGTTTAATGTCTTTTTGATTCACAAAGACCACTGCTTCAAAAAAGGTCACAAGATCATGGTGCAAGTGCAAAGCACCTGGTTTCCGGTGATTGACCGCAACCCGCAGAAGTACGTCGAAAATATTTTCAAGGCGAAAGACAGCGACTATATCCCCGCCACTCAACGAGTGTTTCGCTCTAAGAGCTTCGCTTCCTGCATCCGGCTGCCTGTTGTCACCGGCCTGCATTGAAGAGTGGGGGAGACAGGGAGAAGGGGAGACGGGAAGAAGGGGAGAAGGGGGGAAAGGGAGACAGGGAGACGGGGAGAGTTAATTGGCGTGTTGATGTGTTGAGCGAGCTTGGCAAAAGCGCGGAACTAAAATTTAATGGTCTATCGAATGGCCCATGGCCGAATAAAAATCAGATGCGTTTAGATGCGGCCTTTGACCGCCGGAAGGTGCGCTCAAAAACTGCTGCTCAACAACGGGCTTCGCTGTTTGTTGGTAACGAGAGCGGGTCGCAGAATTCCAGCAACCGCCCATATGTTGTGGATAATCAAACCATCGCATACAATATCTGGACAGAACATCTGTTGATGCAACACGCTCTAACTACCCGACTTGTTTGTGAGGGTTGAACTTTGTGCGGCTGTGCCGCTTTGAGGTGCGGAGAGTCTATGACTCTTCGGCAGGCTGGTTCTCCTTGTTCGCGGCTGCACCGCTCAGGAGGCTGTGCCTCAGAAAAGCTTGGCGGCAGAGCCGCGAGAGTGGGGAGCATAGCTTACGGAAAGGCGTAGCCTCTCCGTACCTCAAAGCGGCACAGCCGCAAGCACTGGCTGGGGAGTTATGTTTGTTTGGCCGTTTGCTATCACGATGAGCGATGAGAAAAAGGAGAGTGTATGAATCGAATCGAATTGGAAATCAAACTCAATCAGGATCGCGCCTGGTTGTTGGAACAATTTGCCGAGTTGTCACAAGACGATTTACAGCGCGGCATCACGACAAGTCGGGTGAATCCCCAAGCGCGTTGGAGCGCCAAAGATCATCTGGCACATTTGATCGGCATCGAAGTCGCTTTCAACGGCATCATTCAGCGCCACCTCGAAGGCAATGCCCATGCTATAGGGATCGCCATCAACGAAGATGGCTCGCGCCGTTCGCAAGAAGAGATCATGGAAGTGGTTCATGTGATGAATGAAAAATGGGTGAACGAGCATCACGAGAAAAGCTTGGTGGAAATCGTCGCGCTCGGCCAAAAAGTGCGCGCCGAAACCTTGGCGTTGATTGCCGGTTTAAGCGATGACCAGTTGAATGAAAAAGTACCGGGCGCGCCGTGGGGCGATGCGACAGTGGGCAGCATCATTGCCATCAACGGCGACCATGCGCGACAGCATTTCGCTTGGGTGACAGACGGCTTGGAAGGCAAGAAGTAATATCGAAGGAGCGAAAATGGCGGTGTTGTTGGAAGGCGGTTGTCGGGTGACGACGATGAATGAAGGCGAGCCGCGAGGTGCGGGGACGCTGAAGGTCTGGCAGCAGGTCGGGCGCGATACGGGAGCCAAAGCGATTTCCCTGCGCGTGATGGAACTGGCGCAAGGGTTGTCGCCGGAACTTCGCAATGCGGAGTGCGACGAAGTGTTGTACGTATTGCAAGGCAGCGGCACGATGTTCATTGACGGACACGGCTTTGAGGTCGCACCGGAGACGGGCGTTTATGTTCGGCCTGGTGAAACTTTCGCGGTTGAGAATCCTCATCGTGAGCCGCTCGTCTTTATCAGTTCGCGTTGCCCGGAGCCGGGAAGTGCTACGGAGTTGATTGCGGCGTCGAGGTTGTCAACGCCACCTGTGAAAGCAAAAAAAGTCGCGCCGCTGGTCAGGCTCGCAGACCGCAAGGCTTTGCCTACGGCTGACCGTTGGTATCGCGTCTTGGTGGATGAGGAGATTGGTAGCACACAAGTCACGCAGTTCATCGGCTCAATTCCACCGGGGCGCGCTCCCGACCATTTTCATAAATACGAAGAGGTGGTGTTTATCTTGCGCGGCGAAGGGCGTATGTGGGCAGGAGAAAGTCACACGCCGATTGCCGCAGGGTCGTGCGTCTATCTGCCGCAAGGACAAATTCATTGTGTCGAAAACACTGGCGACCGCGAGTTGCGTTTGCTTGGCGTGTTTTATCCGGCAGGCAGCCCCGCCGTGCGTTACGATGCGGAGTGAAACTTTCCGTTCGCGGGATGTTCGATGGGGAAATGAAAGCCTGATGCTCGCGACTGATTTCGCAGAGAACGGGAAGTCATGATAAGTTTGGCTGTGGAGGTCAACGATGGCATTGCAAAACATAGATATCGTCATGGAAGAGAGTACCGATCTGGAAGACGGTACTGAAACCCGGCTGCGACAGCAACGCTATCAACGTAACCTGGCGTGGTTGGAGCAACACGCTGCGGAAATTTATACGCACTATCGCGGCAAGTTCTTTTGTGTTGCCGGTCAAGAATTATTCGTCGCCGATACCTCCAAAGAGGTAGCCGCACAGGCGAAAGCCGCGCATCCCGAAGACGATGGCAGAATCGTCCGCTACATCTACGAGAAAAAGTTGGCGCGTGTCTATGCAAATCAATGGGAAATGGTCATGGTGCGATGATGGAATTCTGCGACCGCTGCTGGTCGGCGACATCCAAACCGTAAACGGCTCCTGGGAATTGGTAGAATTTCTGGTGGACACCGGCGCTGACCGAACGGTTTTGAATGAGGCAGTGTTCAGCAGTCTTGGCCTGACGCCGATGCGGACTCAAGAAGCCATCGGCGGACTTGGCGGTACGGTTGATTCGGTAGTCATCGAGACCCGGATTCGCTTCCTTCGTGATACGGGAGAACCCCTCTCTTTTCGGGGCAAGTTCACCGCTGTCACCGCGACAACAGCACTCGACATCAGTGTGTTGGGGCGGGACATTCTGGATTTGTTTGCGGTGATGGTTGACCGCCCTTCAGACGTGGTTTGCCTGCTGCGACCAAGGCACTATTACACGATTGAAGAAAGGTGAGCAGTTAGTGTCCGCGATCTGATGGGAGCGGCTTCTGCTGCACGCAACGCTGAATCAAACTGCCCCCGCCAACCTCACTCAGGTTTGCATTTTTATCGAATCAACGGCTCTCTTGCATCGAAAACGCTGGCGACCGCGAGTTGCGTTTGCTTGGCGTGTTTTATCCGGCAGGCAGCCCCGCCGTGCGTTACGATGCGGATTAAGAAACCACAATGACATCGCCCGGTTGAATGGAGAATAATGCTTGAACGACTTTTGGCATGAGCGGTTTCAGCGTATCCAACTGATTGTTGGCGGCCAGCAGAACAATAAATGCCAAATTAAAACTCGCAAGGTTTTGTTGCGAAGGAATGTTTTGATCAATCGTGATGAAAACATCGAAACTGATTTCAGCAAGACGCAGGAGGTCGCCATTCTTTCGGCTCGCCCAGCCTGCTTCCGGGACGGTTACAACCTGGTGTTGCGAAAGTTCGCGCTTCAGTTTTCTGGGCAAACATTCATCAAGCAGCACTCTCATAATTTTCCGCCAGTAAATTGTCACGCACGATGGCCAGCAATTCTACGGCTTGTTCGCGCTTCACGGTTGGAAAGTCATCCAGAAAATCATCAATACTGTTGCCCGCTTCCAGATAATCAAACAGTGTTCTGGCAGGCACTCGTGTGCCTTTGAAGACCGGCATACCGCTGAGAATTTCCGGGTCACTTACGATCAGATGATGGATGGATTTCATCAAGCTACCTCCTGTGATTGGGTGTGCGCGTTGATTATATCATCAGGCGTTTGTCATCGCTCCTTTTTGATTGGCATCCCGGGTCGCCCGTTCCTCATCGCTCAACGCCGAATAAATTTTCTCGCGGGTGCGTTGCATCAACTCGTTGACGTTGTCTCTGGCATAGCCAGTGGTACTCAGCGGTTCATGAATGATGATGTGAACGGTTGACGGAAAGACTTTGAATGCGCCTTTCGGCATGATTTTGGTCGCCCCCGACACCGTCACCGGTACGACCGGCACGCCTGCTTCAATTGCCATCATAAACGCGCCTTTTTTGAACGGCAGCAACTGCCCGTCTTTCGAGCGCGTGCCTTCCGGGTAAACCATGTAGGATTTGCCGCGTCGCAGTTTTTCCGTAGCCCGTTTGGCGCTCTCTACGGCTAAAACCGAATTGCTGCGATCCACCGGAATGACGCCCATCATGCGTATGCCGGGGCCGAAGACCGGATATTTGAAGACCTCTTTTTTTGCCAGGTAGCCGGGATTGCGCCCCAGGTACGTGAGAAACAGCGGCACTTCGATGAAGCTCTGATGATTGGGCGCAAAGATGTAGGCTTGCTGCGCGTCCAGATGTTCCAGACCTTTTACTTCAACCCTCACGCCAACCAAGGCCAGGCCGATTTTGACAAACAGTCGCACCGGCGCAAAGATGGCGTTTTCATTTTTCGTGAGGTAACAAGCCAGAATCAGAAACGGTCCGCCCAAGGCTATGGCAGTGAACCAGAAGGTGACCAGAAAGAGACCGCGAAGTTTCGCCAGCATTCGAAGACTGCACCTCGATACGTGAAATGGACTGCATTGAAGAAGCCGCTAGGGTATCAAATAAACGGCGACCTGTCATCCGCAACATCGGAGGTAGAGGAAGAAAATAAAATCCATTTTTCCCCGTTGAGCAGCGGTCTTTGACCGCCGACCTTGCGATCCGAGGCCGCTGCTCAACGGGGTGACAGCGCGTTCCGTTTCCCCAAACAGTTTTCTATTGCCTGTCGCCTTCGTTCTGGTACAATCCACGCCAGCCAGTTCCTCACCAGGCGAAAAGCGATTGGCGTTGTGGCACTGTCCCCGCGTTGTCTCAATCCATCTCACAGCATTCTTCTTCACCAGGTTTGTTGTTTACCGGTCTCGTTGCCCGATGTCTGTTCGAGGAGATGATTATCGTGAAGAAAACTTCTGCGCTTTTTCTATTTGCTCTGCTGATTTTGTCGCTCGCTTTTTTTGCCGCTCGTTCGACCGCAAGCCTTGCGCCAACGGTTTATGAAGTCGGCCCCAATAAACCTTACGCCTCGATAGGCGCGGTGCCTTGGGAAGCGTTGCAGGCCGGCGACACGGTGTTGATTTACTGGCGCTCGACGCCGTATCAGGAAAAATGGGTGCTGTGTCGGCAAGGCACGGCAAGCGCGCCTATCACGGTGCGCGGCGTCGCCGGGCCAAACGGCGAGCTTCCCCTCATTGACGGCAACAATGCAACCACGCGCACGGCGTTGAATTACTGGAATCAGGAACGCGGCGTCATCAAAATCGGCGGCGCAAACAATCCGCCCGACACCGTGCCGCAATTCATCACCATAGAAAATCTGGAGATACGCAGCGCCCGTCCGCCTTATACCTTCACCGCCGCTGATGGCACAGTGAAAACTTATGTGAACAACGCTTCGGCTATTTATGTGGAAAAGGGCGAAAACATCATCATTCGCAACTGTATCATGCACGATTGCGGCAACGGCTTTTTTGTCGCGTCAAGCGATGCGCTGGCGTCGCGCCACTTTCTCGTTGAAGGCAACTACATTTATGACAATGGCATTGTCAACAGCATCTATGAACACAACAACTACACTGCCGTTATCGGCATCACTTTTCAGTATAATCGCTTTGGCCCGCTGCGCGCCGGATGCCTGGGCAACAATTTGAAAGACCGCTCCGCCGGACTCATCGTGCGCTACAACTGGATCGAAAGTGGCAATCGCCAACTCGACTTGGTGGATGGCGAAGACAGCGTGTTGATTCGCAACGAGCCGCGTTATCGTGAAGCTTTTGTCTATGGCAATGTATTGATTGAACCGGCAGCGGCAGGCAACCGGCAAATTGCTCACTACGGCGGCGACAGCGGCACGACGGCGAATTATCGCAAAGGCACGCTCTATTTTTACAACAACACCATCGTCTCGACGCGCACGGATCGCACAACCATCTTGCGTTTGTCGAGCAACGAAGAGAGTTGTGATTTTCGCAACAACATCGTTTATGTGACGGCGGCGGGAAATACTTTGTCGCTCGTTGATGACACCGGCGTTTTGAATTTGACGCACAACTGGTTCAAGCCGGGGTTCGTCAATTCGTTCAGCGCCATGACTGGCACGATCAATAACGACGGCACTTCGGTGCTCGGTTCATCGCCCGGTTTCGTTGATGAAGCGGGACAGAATTTCACACTCGCAGCGGCGTCAAGTTGCGTCAATGCGGGGACGTTGCTGCATCCGTATGCGGCGGCCTCGAATAATTTGCTGCGCCAGTATGTGAAGCATCAAGGTGGGCAAGACCGCCCGACAAGCGGCGCTTTAGACATCGGTGCATTTGAGCGCGGCTCTTCGACGCCTGCGCCCATAGCGATTACGACAACGAGTTTGCCTGGCGGCGCGGTGAACGCGGCTTATGCTGCGACGCTGGCGGCAAGCGGCGGCCTCACGCCTTATGGCTGGTCGTTGGTTGCCGGAAATTTGCCCAACGGATTGACCTTGAATGCGGCATCGGGCGTCATCAGCGGCACGCCTGCGACCGCCGGAAGTTTCACCTTTACGATTCGCGTTAATGATTCGCAAACGCCAGCCGATACGAACACCAGACAATTTACCGTAAGCATCAATGCGCCTCCGACTGCGCCCCCGAATATCACCACGACCAGTTTACCGAATGGCAAAGTCGGTGTCGCTTACCGTCAAACGCTTGCGGCAAGCGATGGCGTCGCGCCTTACCTCTGGGCGCTTGCGTCAGGGAGTTTGCCAAAGGGGTTGACGCTCAACAGCGCGACCGGCATCATCAGCGGCACGCCCGTAAAGAAAGGCACTTGGAGTTTTGTGGTTAGCTTGCGCGATAGTCAAGCACCTGCGGCTAGCGATACGCAGGCGCTGACGATAAAAGTGACGCGTTTCTAAACCGCCAAAAAAGGTCGCTGGCCTGAAAATGCCAGCGACCTTCTCAATATTAATCCACTTCTCCACGACCTCATTTTTGCTTTCACCAAACTTGAATGTCACACCCGAAAGCAATAAGATAGCGCCGCCTTAAACCAGTGGCCAGTGCGTTCTTCGCTATTCATCAAGAAAGGTTTCGAGTTTTCATGATAAAGCGTTTTCTCCTTCTTTTGCTTGTTGCTTTTCTATTTGCTTTACCCTTGGTTGCGGCGGTACAGGCGCAAAACGTAGCGAAGCCTTTTGACGTTCTCGGCTTCAGTCCTGCTGATGATCGCAAGCTCGCCGATTGGGCGCAGATTAATAGTTACTTTAAAAAACTCGATGCTTCATCCGCGCGCGTTGAAGTGCGCGAGTTGGGGCCATCAACTTTGCAGCGCCCCTTCCTCGTTGCCTTTATTTCTTCCGAAGCGAATATTAAAAATCTGGCGAAAATTCAGGCGAATCAACGCAAACTTGCAGACCCGCGCTTGATGGCCACGGATGCCGAACGCGACAAATTAATCAGCGAGACACCGGCTATCGTCGCCATCACCTGCTCGATTCACTCGACGGAAATCGTCGCGTCGCAGATGGCTATGGCGTTGGCATATCGTTTGGCGAGTGATGATTCAAAAGCCACGCAGGAGATGCTCGATAAAGTCGTGTTGATTTTGGTTCCGTCCGTTAATCCCGACGGCATAGATATTGTTTCGCACTGGTATCAGAAAACGCTGGGTACGCAGTACGAAGGCACTGCCCCGCCGGAGCTTTATCATCACTACACTGGACACGACAACAACCGCGACTGGTTTATGTTGACGCAGGTTGAAACCCAGATGTTGTCAAAATTATTCTGGCAGGAGTGGTTTCCGGAAATCGTTTACGATGTGCATCAACAAGGCTCGAACGGTTCCCGTATGTGCGTGCCGCCGTTCTTTGATCCGTCCAATCCCAATATAGACCCGTTGATTTTGCGGCAAGTCGGCGCTATCGGTTATCGCATGGCGACCAAGTTGATGGCTGCCGGATACCAAGGTATCGTCACCAATTCGACCTATGATACGTGGTGGCACGGCGGCTTGCGAAGCGCGCCGTATTATCACAACGCGATTGGAATTTTGACCGAAGCGGCATCGGTGCGGATTGCTACACCTATCGAAATTAAACGTGAGCAGTTGCGTTCGCCGACCAGAGGTTTGCCAGACCCTTTGCAGGCGGCGACCAATTTCCCATCGGTGTGGGAAGGCGGCGTTTGGCGTATGCGCGACATCATGGATATGGAATTGATAACCACGCGCACGGCTTTGGAAGAAGCCGCTTTGCATCACGATGAGTTGTTGACCAATTTCGTCAACGTAGCGGCGCGAGCCATCGAAGCAGGGAAGACCGACGCGCCTTTTGCCTACATCGTGCCTGCCGAACAACTCGATAAACCGACCGCCGACAAGATGCTTGAAATTTTATTGCAGCAAGGCGTTGAAGTTCACCGCGCCAAAAGCAATTTTGAAATTGACGGCAAAAAATACGGCGCGGGAAGTTATGTGGTCTTGCTCGCGCAACCGTATCGCGCCAACGTGAAATGTTTGTTTGAAGCGCAGAAATACCCGGATCGCCGAGTCTATCCCGGCGGCCCCGCCGAACCGCCTTACGATGTCGCAGGCTGGACTTTGCCTATGCAGATGGGCGTGAATTACGTTGAAGCAGGCAAGCTGTTCGATGCTCAGTTAGAAAAGCTAGAACTTAACCAATCACCGAAAAAGCATTTTTATGAAGAAATGCAAATTGTGGAAGATGCAACGGGGGACTACCTATCACCTAATTCTAATTTTGCTTACTTAGCACTCAATGAATCTTTCAACCCGAAGAAGGGAACGATTTATAGACTAAGCAGAGAATTGAACATTAAGAATCATACCTTTCCTGCTGGTTCTTTATTTTTTAAATCATTGAATCCTCCAACCCCATCACGTAGTAAAGGCAAACAAAAGCCCGGCAAAAAGCCGATAAAAAATGACAAGGTTGATTCGTCTGCGATGGAAGAAATCGCTGCGCCGCCGCGTCTGGCGCTCTATAAATCGGCGACGGGTTCGATGGATGAAGGCTGGACGCGCTGGGTGTTAGAGCAGTTCAAGTTTGATTACAAGAGCGCTCTTGATGCAGACCTTCGCGCTGGCCATCTCAAAGATAAATTCGATGTCATCATTTTGCCCGACATGAATATGAATCAAATCATTCAAGGCAATCGTCCGGGTTCCTATCCTGACGCATACACCGACGGCATAGGCGAAGAAGGCGTGGCAAACCTCAAAGCCTTTGTCGAAGCGGGCGGCGTGTTGATCTGCTTCGATTCGTCTTCGGAGCTTGCCATGACGAAATTCGATTTGCCGGTAAAGAACGTGCTGGCGAATTTAGCGAGCGATCAATTCTATGCGCCCGGTTCCATCTTTCGCGCCGTCATAGATACTTCAAGTCCCATCGCTTACGGAATGCCGCAGGAAGCTGATCTCTATTTTGTCGCCGGACGACGCGGCGGTTTTGACGACATGCCCGATGCCAATCGCAACGCGCAAGAGAATTCAAGACCGCGTGCGCCGCAGGTTCGTGCGCTGGCGTTTGAGATTACCGATACGACTCGCGCTCGTTCAGTCGCTCGCTACGTTGACAGCAATCCGCTGCGTTCGGGCTGGCTGTTGGGAGCGCCCTACGTCGCCGGAAAATCGGCGCTGGTGGATGTGACGTTAGGCAAAGGCCGCGTGGTTTTATTCGGCTTTCGCCCACAACATCGCGGCCAGACTTGGGGAACTTTCAAGCTAATTTTCAATTCGATACTGCTGGGCGGCGCGAAGCCATAAGGTAGCGGAATTTTTATAACCAAGGTGCATAATGCGAATGGGCTTTCATTTGCGTTATGCACTCCATCAAATGTCGGCGCATCTCCGATTTATCGGCGTGAAAGCGGCGACCGTGACCGGGCAACAACCACTCGAATTCATAATCCAACAGCCGTTCCATAGAGCGCGTCTGTTCGTTCCAGTTGTACCAGCAGACATTGGCCGAAGCGTGTAACGACTGGTAATTCGGCGACCACCACAGATGATCGCCAGCAAACAGAAAGCGTTTTTGATAGAGCAGGACGGTATGTCCGCGTGTATGTCCCGGCGTGGGAATCAACAGCACTTCATCATCGAAAGCGACCGCTTCGTGGCCACTGATGACCCGTTCAAGGTCTTGGGTGGAACGCCCTGCGTCGTCGCAGTGCATCAAGCGTTCGCAGTGAAACTCCGCCGCCCATTTTTCATGATCGGCGACATCATCGCGGTGAGTTAAGAACATCAATTTGACGCCGCCCAATTCGTGCAGGCGGCGGGCGAGCGGTTTGGCGAAGCGCGGCGAATCTACCAGGATATTGCCGACCTCGCGTTTGATGAAATAACTCGAAGCCCCGTAAGACGCTTCGGATGCAAAGCCGCAGAAGAAAATATTTTCGCTCAAAGACTCAGGATAGGCTGCCACAGCCGCTTTGGTGTCGTGGCGTGCAATCGTGCCTATCGAAGAGGTCGGGCAACTGATTAACGCTTTGAGAGCCGCGAATTCCATTTCGGCATTCGTCGGTTGCCCATGAACCGCCGATTGCTCACCGGCGCGGGCAAACGTCTCAGGGGCAATCTGACGACACAGGTCGCAATCTATGCAGGTCGAGTCAACGAAAAAATCGCCGCCGACATTTTCCGCTCTACGAAGTTCAACTAAGGCCATGATGATTTCAGTATAGGCAATAAATTTAATTCTGCAAAAGGCCATCTTTCTTTCAACTCAACTGTCCGGTCTGGCGTATGAAGTGTTCGTAGCGGTTTGCTGACCCGTCTCAGAAAAATAAAAGGCACGGTTTATTGACCCCTTCCCGTTGAGGGGTTATAAACCAACATAGACATGGCAACCACCTCTTTAACGAAACTCCAGACCGTAACCGACCGCCGGAAATCAAGCGGCAATGCTGGCGTTTATGAATACATAGGCATCGCTTTGGATTCGCTGTGGGCTAACAAGCTGCGCTCGTTTTTGACTCTGCTTGGCATCATTATCGGCATCACTTCGATTATCTCGGTGATTTCGATAATCGAAGGGCTTGACCGTTACTGGAAAGAGAAGGTCTCGAATTTCGGCCCCAACACTTTTGTGGTGACGCAGTTTCCCATCGTCACCAATCCCGATGAGTATTTCAAAATGCTCAAGCGCAATCCCGAAATTCACAACAGCGAAGTTGAGGCGGTGCGTCGGTATTGCGACGCCTGCGAAGCGGTGGGCGCGGAAACCCATAAAACCATGTTGTTGAAGGCCAACGGCCAGAGCGTAGAGAATGTGGATGTCGGCGGCATCACTCCCAACATCATGGAGATCGAAGGCCATCAAACCGAGGCCGGGCGCAACCTGCTCGACTGGGAAAATGACCACTCGCGTTTTGTCGCTTACATCGGTTGGGAGATTGCCGAAAAACTCTACGGCGGGCGCGACCCCATAGGCAAAGATATACAGATAGACGACCATCATTACACCGTCGTCGGCATAGGCGAAAAGAAAGGCACGGTGTTTGGGCAATCGCGTGACAACTATGCCAAGATACCGCTTTCCACCTTTCAGAAAATTTACGGCTCGCGTCGCACCGTCAATATTTCCATCAAGGCCAAAGCCGGACAGATGTTGCAGGCGCAGGATCAGGCGCGCTTCATCCTACGCAATCAGCACAGCTTGTCGTATCACGACGAAGATGACTTCGGCATGATAACTTCGGAAGGCGTCAATCAATTATTCGACAATTTGACGCGGGTGATTTTTTCCGTAGCGCTGTTTGTCGTCGGCATATCGCTGGTCGTCGGCGGCATAGTGATTATGAACATCATGCTGGTGTCGGTAGTCGAACGCACCAAAGAGATCGGCATACGCAAAGCCATAGGCGCACGGCAACAGGATGTGGTCAGGCAATTTTTGGTTGAGTCTGTAGTGTTGTGCAGCGTCGGCGGCGCAATCGGCGTTTCGATTGCTTACGGTTTCTCTTGGATGATCGGCACGTTCACGCCTTTACCGGCGGCCTTTCCCTTATGGGCCCCGGCAGTAGCGTTGGGGCTTTCAACGGTGATCGGCATCTTCTTCGGCATTTATCCAGCGCGGCGTGCCGGAAGCCTCGACCCGATTGAAGCCTTGAGATCGGAATAGTCATCAGTCGGCAGTCATTCGCAGGAACCAATGACAAAGGACTATGGGCTACGGACTGATGACTAAGGACTAACCATGAATTTTTCAGGAATCAGAGAAAATACCAAACTGGCGATGGCGACACTGGTGGAGTATAAGTTTCGCGCCGCGCTGACCATACTAGGCGTCTTCATAGGCGTGTTGGTCATCGTCGAAATGGCCGCCGTGTTGAATGGGTTTCGCCAGACCATTGTTGACCAGATGGAAGGCTTTGGTACGCGCAATGTTTATCTGTGGCGCTATCCCTTTCTGCAATCGGGCGATCTGCCTGCGGCCATCAAAAACCGCAAGCCGCTGACCTACGAAGACGCGCAGTTTATCAGGGAGACCGCACCCGCCGTTGAATACGTAGTGCCGGGGCTGGCCTATGTGATTATGATTCCCGGACAGCCGCCGCCTGCGCCGCCGGAATTGAAGTACAAAGATAAATCCATGATTCGTCCACAATTTATGGGCGGCTTTCCGGTTGGCGAACTGGTGATGAATGTGCGTATGGCGCAGGGGCGTTACTTCAACGATGTGGAAAACGAACATCGCGCCAATGTCTGCGTGCTGGGCTTCAATGTCGTAGAGGCGTTGTTTCCCAGCGAAGACCCTATAGGCAAACAGGTGAATTGCCTGGGACAGAATTTCACCGTCGTCGGCACTTTTGCTAAATTCAAAGCCGGCCCCTTCGGCAGCGAAAATCAGGACGATAACGATTTCATCATTCCTTATTGGACGTTTCGCAAAATGTTGCCGACCATTGACGACAACTTCATTGTAGCGCGTATGCGCGAAGGGCAGATGAAAGAGGGCTTGGTGCAGATTGAGCAAGCCCTGCGAATACATCGAGGGGTTTCGCCTATGGCTGATAATGATTTCGAGATGATGACTTCGGATTCCTTTATCAAGGTTTTCGATGACATCATCGGCGGCGTCTTTGTCGTAACCATGTTTATTTCCGGTATCGCTTTTCTGGTGGGCGGCATAGGCGTAATGAACATCATGTTGGTGGCGGTCACCGAACGCACGCGAGAGATTGGCATACGCAAAGCCGTGGGCGCAAAAAAGGCGGATATTATCTGGCAATTTTTAACCGAAGCGGTGACTTTGACCGGACTCGGCGGCGGCGCGGGATTGTTATTCGGCTGGTTGATTGCGAAAGGCGTGATGGCGCTCGTGCCGTCACTGGCGATGGTGATTCCATTTTGGGCAGGCGCGTTCGGATTTATCGGCTCGGTCGCTGTCGGCATCATCTTCGGTTTATGGCCTGCCGTCAAAGCCGCCAACCTCGACCCGATTGCGGCGCTCCGGCATGAGTAAGATTGCCATTTGAAGATTGTGAGGAGGTTCCTTTAATCTGTTTCGTTCGAGTCATTATATTGGCTGACAAATAGCGTTCCATCGTAATCAATCAATCCGAGACGTATTTGATGCAACCAGCCAAGTCTGCCAAGCACATTTCGATTAAAACCGGGCAGCGTGGCAAAATAGACCATCACATCGAACTCAAAACCTAAGGCAGAAAGTATTACTTGGTGTCCGTAGGCTGAAAACGAGCCGGTTGCCGTTTCAATTCGCACCGATGAGCCACTTTCAATGTCTATCTCTAAAGCCTCACCAAATTCTTTTTGAAAGATACAAAAACTTGCGCCCGTGTCCAACTTCGCAAGAGGAATCGTTACGCGGTTTTGCCCGATACACAGTTCTACGGGTATGGTAATCCCTGTCAGCACAGTATCGTATGAATGTCGCTTGGCAAAAGTAAGGGTATGTTGCACTTCTACCATCCTCCAAATGGCAAATCATTTTTAGGCTCAACTTGAATTAAGACGGGACTCTCCACTCCTGCTTTGCGTGCTGCTTCATAGACCTCGCGAGCATTTTCTCCATAGCTAAGTAATTGGCTACCTTTGAGTGCTACCCATGTTCCTATGTACTGGTCGCGATATTCATCCAGCCACTTTAATTCAAGGGTGCAATCTATGGTTTTTACCTCGCGAACTTTTGCTTTTCTATGGCGTGGGTATGAAAAGATTGTCACTTGAACGCTTCCATCTGCATAGCAATTTTCTTGGTGTTCTATTTCTACATTCTCGCCTAAAATATTTTGCGGAATATAAACACCATCTTTGGTAATTTTCACGCGGTCCGTTTTAGGAAATATGGCAACATTATGAGCAAGCTGATCGCTTAATGGGATAGGCGATTCTACCCTTGCTTTATAGGGTTTACTTTTCGCCCCAACCTCCTGAAGACCGATAATACCTAGCGGATTTATATTGGCAGGTGTCTGTGTAGAATTTCTTTTTTCTACTATTCCTATATCGATAGGTAAGCCTGTCAAAGGTGAGCCGAATAGTCCTTGATAGTTCATCTTGACTAATCTCCTTCTAACTGGATATTTCTATTTTAGCTCAAGTAATTCTAACATCAATTTAGTATCTTGGCTGAACTGCTCAGATAGTTGTATCGGTTCATTGGGTGAGACATAAACAATAGAGAAACTGACAAATATGGCGTTTTCAAATACAGCAGAATTTGCAACGACTACGCGAGGCTCTCGATTTTCCAGAGTATTTTCTAGCTTTAACTTATAAGCAAAAGCATCGGGTATCAGTTTTGGCTCATTACTTCCGTGTTCCAAATGAGTAGTTAAAAACTTACCAGACTCAATTGCAGAAAGAGAGAGGTGAGCATTCCAACTTATTTGTGCGTTCCCTAAGTTACTATCTTTATCTAATTCACGAATCGCGGAGAATACGGCTTCTAATATACTGGTAATCGCAGACTCATCTCCTTGAGAAACATTACTAACGAACAACTCAAACCAGGCAAAAGAAAAACGCAGATTCGCACGTTCTTCGAGTAATAATATGCGAAAATTAGCATCCGAAAGCCAAGCGGTAGGTGCTTCAAGAGAAACACCTGCTGGTGACATACCGTAGGCTTTTAATTCTCGGCACAATTTAGCAAATGCTGGTGTGCTAGGAACTGGTAAAGAAGGAAGCATTGTTGCGTATGTCCAGCGATAAGTTATTGAAGATTGCTCGGTAGTAAATTCAAACATTTTTCCCTCCTTATATAAGGTCGCGCAGTGATGGCTACATTACAAGTTATCAAGCCTTATTTGACAATAGCTACTTTTTTCTCGCCACTTCGGGCTTTCAATTCTGCCACCAGATTGGAGGCATTGAGCAGGCTGTCGAAGGTTCCGGCGTCGGTCCACCAGCCGTCTATCACTTCCCAACTTATATCGCCGGTCTGAATGTAGGCGTTGTTGACATCGGTGATTTCCAGTTCGCCGCGCCCACTTGGCACCAGCGTTTTGATGATGTCGAAAACCCGGTTGTCATACATATACACACCGATGACAGCATAAGGCGATTGCGGCGCTTGCGGTTTCTCTTCGATGCGGAGAATGCGTTCGCCGTCAAATATAGGGACGCCGAAGCGTTGCGGGTCGGGAACCTTGCACATCAAAATCTTTGCACCGCTGCCTTGATGACGGAATTTTTTGACGAAGGTGGCGATGCTGTTCTCTAAAATATTATCGCCCAACACGACGCACACGGGACCGCCATCAGCAAAGTCTTCGGCGAGTTTCAAAGCGTCGGCGATGCCGCCTTCGCCTTCTTGATAAGCATAATTCAGATGACGCAAGCCAAACTCCGCGCCGTTTCGCAGGAGCTTCAAAAAATCCCCAGCGCTGTAGCCGCCAGTGACAATCAATATGTCATCCATACCCGCTTCAACCAGCGTTTGAATCGGATAATAAACCATAGGCCGATCATAAACCGGCAACAAATGCTTGTTGGTGATGCGAGTGAGGGGAGAAAGTCTGGAACCCAGTCCTCCGGCAAGTACAATCCCTTTCATGAATGATCCTTTATATTGAATTTTAAGCAGAATGCAATCATATTCGAGACCGGCGGGGAAGGGCAAATGAATTGGCAACCAAGCATGGCAATAGGGATGACAGCAACTTATAGCCATTTGCAGAGATGCGCGATTGGTTGAGAGGCGGTCTTTGACCGCCGCATGGTGGTCAGAGATCGGCTCTCGACCAGGTATTGTGGTCATGGATAAATGACATTCGCTATATGGTCAATGATGGAGCGCTGCAAGCCTTCGAGAAATTTTCCTGATGTAATGGAATGGGCGGCGGTTTCATTACCAAGCAGGCGCTACACCTATGATGGATTCACTATTTTAGAAAGTGTTGAGGACTTGGCATCTTGATGTAGCGCCGCAAGTTTGCGGACGGTTGAAAGTGCAAGCGACGCTCGGCGTGGAGCCGTCAGTTATTGACGTGAAAAAAATATGTTGTCGTCGCAAGCGGCAGCGTTTGATAGCGGACACCTATACTTGCAGGCGGAACGACGAAACGCGCTTCGCTATTGCTGCTAAAAATATTTTCTGCAAGGCAAGCAACTTACCTTTTGCCTTCCTTTCTACACGCGCATCCCTGCGGAAATGTTGAGGGTTTCGCCGGTGATGTTGCGGCCTTCATCAGAGGCTAGAAACAAGGCCATCGCCGCGATGTCTTCGTTTTCGACCATGCGTTTGAGCGCCGTGCCAGCGACCATCTCTTGTTCGACTTGTTCATAAGGCAAGCCCATTTCGGCGGCGCGTTTTTCAAGCACCGCTGCGATGCGTGGCCCACGCACCGGGCCTGGGGCGATGGCGTTGACGTTGATGTTGTCGCGCCCGACTTCCAACGCCAGCGTTTTGGTCAGGCCAATCATGCCCCACTTCGAGGCTGAATAAGGGCTTCGCAAAGCATAGCCGCCCAAGCCGCCAACCGAGGTGATGTTGAGTATGCAGCCGCTCTGCTGCGCGATCATTGTGGGCAGCGCGTGTTTGGCGCACAGGAAAGCGCCAGTCAGATTGACGGCAAAGGTTCTCTGCCAATCTTCCAGTTTGACGTTGACGACCGCAGCCGTCGGCCCGGCAATGCCGGAGTTGTTGACCAGTATATCTATCCTGCCAAAAGTGGCCAGCGTCGTTTCAATCAGTCGTGTGACGTTCGCTTCATCGGCGATGTCCGCTTGAACAGCGATGGCCTGCCCACCGCTGTGCTTGATCTCTGCGGCGACTGCTTCGAGAGCTTCTTGGGTGGTGCCGTTGATGACCACGCTTGCGCCTTCTTGGGCGAATAAAATTGCGATGGCGCGACCTATGCCTTTGCCGCCGCCGGTTATGATTGCTACTTTGCCTGCCAGTTTCATCGCTACTCTCCCCTTGAATTTCATTGGATTGAAGCGCCAATCATAGCGCATGGTCAGCGCGCCAACCAAGCCGCCACTTGCGGCAGGCGCGGCCAATCGTTCGTGAGGCAAAAAGGAAAAGGCCGGGCAATTTTGACAGCAGCACAGCGCCGCTCTTGGCCGTGAAGCAAATAGTGTAAGGCCAAGTGCAAATCGTATGCGGAACTTTTTTGGAACACCAGGTGTCCAATTTTTGGAACAGGGGTATTCAGATTTGGGACTATGAAAGGCTGAGACCGTGTAAGCGAATGACAAGAGGCGCAAGGCCTGGGCGCTTTGAGAAGCGAACGCGGGAATGACGAATTCAATCGTCCAACTACCCTAGAGAGGTGACAGATTATGCCAACGCCGGAACTGAAATTGGTGACAAAATCTGTAAAACTTCATCTGTCAGGAGCGCGTCTTTCGTATGTCATAACGAAGAGCCGCAGGTGCGGTCAAGAGGATGAGAAGTTTGCTTGATGAGGCGCGGCATCATAAAAAGCTTTGCTGCAACATAAATGACCGCAGGCATTCAAACCATAGAGAGTTGCCGCAAGAGCAGGCGAACGATAAAAGCCGCAGGCGGCATCAAAGTTGCACTGAAGTCCAACGTGCAACTTGGTAAAGACAATTGAGAGCGCAAAATAATGGGAGCGCTGAAAGAAGGTGTAAGATGAACAACAACGAACAAAGACGACGAATGATAATTCTTGACCCCGAAGCCAAAAGCCCACGCGCCCAAGGCTTTGAAAATGGTTTGAAGAGCCGTGTGATTGGACAAGAGCGCGCCTTGCGAAGCATCACCTCGCTCTATCAAGTGTTTCAGGCAGGGATGACCAATACCAATCGGCCTATTGGAACGATGTTGTTCTTAGGCCCAACCGGAGCCGGTAAAACTCACGTCGTGGAAGCGGCTGCCGATATGATTTTCGGCGACCCGAACTCGGTCATCAAAATTGATTGCGCCGAATTTCAGCACTCGCACGAAATTGCCAAGCTGATTGGTTCGCCGCCGGGCTATCTCGGACACCGCGAAACTTCGCCTTTACTGTCGCAGGAAAATCTCGACAAGTATCGCACCGAAGCGAATCCGTTTACCTTTGTGTTATTCGATGAAATCGAAAAAGCCTCCGATTCGCTGTGGCAGTTGCTGCTCGGTGTTTTGGACAAAGGCCGACTGACGCTTGGCGATAATCGTCAGGTAGATTTTTCCCAGACTATGATTATTATGACCTCGAATCTGGGTGCCAAAGAAATGAGCGAAATGATCACCGGTTCCATAGGCTTTGCGCCGAGCAAGAAATCCGGTATGGAAGAATCGGAACTCGATCAAAAGATTTATCGCACGGCGATGGACGCGGCGCGACGCAAGTTTTCGCCGGAGTTTATGAATCGCATAGACAAAGTTGTGGTCTTTCGCAGCCTCAAGCACGAACAGTTGCGCCAGATTCTTGACCTGGAATTGCGCGCCGTACAACGTCGCATTGATGAAGGTATGGGCGAGCGCTTTATCTTCAAGGCGACCGACGCCACCAAAGAGTTCTTGTTGAACGAAGGCGTGGATTTGCGCTACGGAGCGCGTCATTTGAAACGCGCCATCGAACGCTTTGTCGTCAACGCGCTGGCCAATCTTGCCGCGACTCGTCAGGTGCGACTCGGCGATGTGGTGTGGATTGATTTGAACGAAGAGAGCGGCAAACTCGAATTCTACCGCGACGAAGCCGAATTCAGTATTGCGGCGGCGACCATGGATTCAATTTATGAAATGCGTAGAAGCGAGGAAGGCGCGCGCATAGCTGCCTGAGACTCGCGCAAAAAGCGAGTATGAAAAAAGGCCGACGGGAGCAATCTCGTCGGCCTTTCAATTTTCACCGGGCGCGATTAATCAAACTGGCGACAAAGCCCGCGCCGAAGCCGTTATCAATATTGACGACCGCTACATTGGAGGCGCAGGAGTTCAGCATTCCCAATAGCGCCGCCACGCCGCCAAACGATGCGCCGTAGCCTATGCTGGTCGGCACGGCAATCACCGGCGCAGCAACCAAGCCGCCGACCACCGAGGGCAACGCGCCTTCCATTCCGGCAACCACGATAATCACACGCGCCGAGGCGAATTCTTCCCGCGCCTGAAACAGGCGATGAATGCCCGCCACACCAACATCGTAAATGCGCGCCACGCGATTGCCCATAGCGGTTGCGGTAAGCGCGGCTTCTTCGGCCACTGGTATGTCGGAAGTGCCTGCGGAGATAACCGCGATGACGCCCGCGCCGCGTTCGCTATGGTCGCGTATGACGGAAATCATGCGCGCCTCGCGGCTGAACACCGCATCGGGCGCAAGAGGCGTAAGTTGTTCGAAGACCTCTGCGGTGGTTCGGGAAATCAAAAGGTTGTGACTGTTGGCCAGTATGCGTTCGGCGATCTGACAAATTTGCTCAGGCGTTTTGCCTTGTCCGAGGATGACTTCGGGAAAGCCTACTCGCAATTCGCGGTGATGGTCAACGCGGGCAAACTGCAAATCTTCATACGGCAAGCCGGTCAACTTTGCGGTCGCATCGTCAATGTTGATGCGCCCCTGCTGCACTTCTTCCAGTAATGCTTTGAGGGTTTCTTGATTCACGTCGGAAAGTTTAGCATGGAAGTGACCGTAGTTCTTCGTCATTCGTTCTGTATCGGACGGTTGGTTGCTTCTGGCAAAAAAAATCATCGCAAGGGTTCGAGTCCGCTACGGACGAATCGAAATAATTGACAAGCAAGGAAAGCGGCGGTTAGACTCAAGCCATCACGATTTATTGATTCATACGAAGATGGGTTTCGCGCCTAAGCGATGGTTGCTGAATTGGCAACGACTCTGGACGTAGGCTCTTTGGCAAGCGTTCTTTCCACCGAAGCCAAGAGACGCGTCCGCTCCATTCACCTTTTCTTTGCCAGCCCTGTTCGGGGGCGGGAGGGATAGACGATGAAGACCCTCGGCTCAATCGTAAAAAACTCTGCCAGAGAATTGTATAAAGTGGCTAGTGGTGCGACCGTGCAAACAGCCGCTGAATATATGACAGAGCGCAACATCGGCGCGGTGACGATTGTGGATGGCGACCGCGTGGTGGGCTTGTTTTCCGAGCGCGATTTGATGCGTCGCGTCATCGCCACAGGCAAAGACCCGAACGCTGTCACGGTGGGCGAAGTGATGACTACGGAACTTATCGCCGGACTTCCTGAAGACTCCTGCGAAGAGGGCATCAGCAAAATGCGCCAGGCGAAATGTCGTCACTTGCCGGTGCTGGAAGGGCATCAGTTTTTAGGGTTGATTTCGCTGCGCGATTTGCTCGAAGTCGAAGTGGACGAACAAGCGGAAGAACTCCGAATGCTCAACACCTACATTCATTACATCCCGCCCGGTTTATGACGCGTTGCCTTGGCGGCTTTGGCGCAAGGGTTGCCGCGATCTCCGAACCTGATTCACCCTTTCACTTCGTCTTCATAAAAGAAGGCGGGGCCACAAACCAATAACAATTTGAGCGGCGCGCTGCCGGTATTTTCGAGAGTGTGGCGATGCAGGCGCGGCACATAGATAGCATCACCGGCGCGTACCTCTTGTTGTTCATTGCCAACCGTCATCACGCCTTGGCCTTCGATGATGTAATAAATCTCTTCGATAGCCTGATGACGATGCGGCGTGACAGCGCACCCCGGCGGCAAGGTCTCTTCCGCCAGACTGCATTGCGTGATGGTCGAAGTGGTGCGATCAACGAGTGGGCGAATTTCCGAGCCGTGCAGAGTGTTGATGACCGCAGCCTTTTGCCGATTGATGATTTTCATTTTTGCTTGTTGTGAGTGATTGAGTTGAAACCCTTGCGCCCTTGAGGAATGGCAACAGCAGCAAATGAAGTTCTGCTACTGCCATCCATCAAGGGTGCGATGAGAAAAATGCGATGCGGGAAAAGAGGCGTGGCTACTGCGCTTGTTCCGTCGCTCCAGCCGCTTCTTTCCAGGCATTCCAGCCGCCTTTTAAGGCGCGCACTTTTTTGTATCCGTGTTCGAGAAGTTTAACCGCCGCACCGGCGCTTGTGTGTTCGGACGGTCAGGCACAATAGGTGATGATCTCTTTGTCGCGGGGAATCTCTTTCATACGCGCTTCGATTTCATCCAAAGGAATCTGCACCGCGCCCTTGATTTTTTCGCTGTAGCCGCCTTTGCCGCGCACATCAATAATGACGATGGGCTTTTTCTTGGCCATCAATAAAATCAATTCATCAACCGAGACGCGCTCGACCTCTTCGGGCGTGATCTCTTTTTTCGGCGCGACAGCCTTCGACGATGTGTTGCCAGGGTTTTTTTGTGCCGCAAGGGCAGGCACGCAAAGCGCCAGCAGCACCAGCAACCAGAGAGCTTTTTTACTATTCAATGTTCGACCTCCGTATAGAATTTCAGGAACCATCATTTTGCCATGCGCGTGTGAGAGAATGCCAGTTTGCAAATTTCGGTTTTGCGATTTCTCCACAAGTAAGTACCTGAGCAAAAGTTTTTCGGTAGCTCAAGCCAGTACAAGGCGCACGGCGATGGTCTAGCTTTTTGACGTTTGCCTTGCGGCTTCGTGCAACCTTGAAGCGGCTTGATTCGATGCTTGCAAACTTGATTGGCGAAAACGGGCAACGCCTAATCTATTTTCGCTTGCGAGGCGACGACGAAAAGCATAAGATTGCCGCCTGACAGGGATACCGTCATCAGCCTCACCAAACAAGCCGTGCGCGATAGGAGTTGGAATCTGTGAAGCCTAATAAAAAGTTGATCAATACGCTGATTATTCTGCTGATTTTCAGTATGGTGATTGTCCAAGCCAGCAGTGATAAAACGCGCTTTGGCGACACCCGCAAACTCATACTGCCATCGTATTCGGTGCTGGATGAAAACGCCCAACCGTTGATTAGCGCCAGCGGCAAAATCGGTTTCATCGCTTCGATCACGGACGGCTCGCTGATTTCGTTCAACCTCGCTTCGGGCAAAATTTTATCGTCCACTATCGTTGGCGAAAGCGTAGGGCCGATCTCTATGGTAGAAGCCAACGGCAGGCGTTTGATCGCCGTTCCGGCAGCCAATCTGCCTTTGGCCAATCATCCGGCGACCGTCACCATCGTTGATGCAACGAAGGCCAAACAACTGGAGGTAGCCGCGCTTTTGGCGCTGCCTTCGACTACGCAGATTACTCCGACCACGCAAGCCTTGATGACGCAGGATGTGAAGTTTTGTGTGATCGCTTCGAGTTTCGATGAACCGACAATCTTTTCATTCAACCTCGAGACCGGCGAAATCGTGTCGCAATTTCCTTTGCTGGGCCGACCTTCGGAAGTGGCGCTCTTTGATGACGGCCAAACGCGCACCCTTGCCGTCGCCAGCGCCGTGTCAAACAATGTCGCATTGGTCAAAGTGGACGAGCAAGGGCAATTGATTTCGAGCGGCAATTTCAGCCCCGCCGCAGGGCGTTTTGACGAGGCTAACAATCCTGCCTTCAGCGCCGATGGGCGCACGCTCTTTATCGCTGCGGCACAAGGCGACCGTCTGTTTGCCATCAATGCCAGGAACGGCGAATTGATCAGCGACAGTGCCGTAGAGGCTCCGCAACGCCTCACCGTCGCGCCGTTTCGCGGCTCTTACGAAATGCTCGGCGTCACCCGCATACGCCGTCCGGTCAATAACAAACGCGGCGGCGTCACCATCTTCAAACATCTACGCAAAGAATTGATGTTGCAAAGCGAATTCACGCCGCCCGACGGCATAGAGTTTTCGCGCTCCAACAACGTAGTCTTTACTGATAGCGGCGCTGCGGCTTTCGTTGGCTCAACCACGGGCGTGCTGTTTGCGTTCAGCACCGAAACCGGCGAGTTGGAATCTTATCAAGTCATCGGCAATGAAATTCGCCGCTTGGTATTGAGCGAGAAAGGCAAAAAAGTTGCCGCCGTGCGTTCCAGCGCGAGCGGCGATGAAGTGGTGTTGACGGCTTTTGAAACCGCCACAAGTGAAACGCGCAACGGCGATGCGCCAGCCATCACCGCGCTCAAGCCCGATGTGGTCGAGCAAGGATATGCCAATAATCTTCGCGTTATGGTGCAGAGCGAAAATCTTTCGGCAGGTGACGCGCTATTAATCAACGGCGCGGAGGTCGCTACGGACTTCGCCAAAGGCAACGGCCTGGCGGCGCAATTGCCAAAATCGTTGTTCAAACAGACCGGCGAAATCTCTGTGCAAATCAAACGAACTGATGGCTCGGTGTCTTTGCCGATGGCGTTGCGAGTGGTGCAAGCGCAAGCGCCGTTGCTTGATGCCATCAGCCCGGAGCGCCTGCCGTCACCGGCCAATGCGTTTACGCTTCGTGTGAAAGGCAGTAATTTCCGACCGAGCGCGGCCATTTTCATCAACGGCGAAGCCTTGAACACGCTAAGGCATGACGCTACGGAATTGCAGGCCAAAGTGAGCAAAGAGTTGGCGCGCTCCGCCAGACAATTCACCATCGAGATAAAAGATTTGGTGACGCCCGATTTAGTTTCCAACGCCAAGACTTTGAACGTCGTCGGGCCGGTGATTGATGAAATCAAGCCTTACAACGAGGTGGTCGTGGCCGGTGATAGAAGTTTTCAATTACGAGTCAGCGGCGACAATTTCCGCGAGGGTGTGCGGCTGCATATCAACGGCGAAGCGATTCCTTTGTCGCTCACGCATCGGTACAACAACAAATTGTTGATTGCCAATGTGCCTGGCCGGTTTGCACGCGATGCCGGAAAATTATCGGTGGCGGTTCGTAATCCCGATGGCGAAGACTCGAACGCCGTGAAGATAGACGCGCACGCGCCGGAGATTAGCGCCTTTGCGCCTGAACAAATCATTGCCGGAGTCAAAGGTGCAAGAGTGGAACTACGCGGCGCGAATTTCCGCCGTCGCGCCAGCGTCTATGTAGGCGATGGCAAAGGCGTGACCTATAAAGTCAATAGTCGCCGCGTGCATTTCATTTCGAGCAAACAAATCATCATCAGTTTTACAGGGGTCTTGAAAAAATTGTTAGCCAAACCCGGCATCGTGCAGATTCAAGTCGTCAATCCAAACGATGGCGATGGCGTGGTTTCGCAGACGCAAATGCTGAAGGTGGCTGCGCCGGAAATAGCCGACGCGCTGGTGAATCCGATTGACGGTGATGACACCAATTCGCGTTTGCTGATTCAGGGCGCGAACTTTCGTCGAGGCGCGGTGGTCGAATTTTTGAAAGCCGGTGAAGTCGTGCGCCAACAAGCGCCGGTCAACTTGCGCGGCAATCGCATCACGATGGTCATAGCGGCCCGGCAGCTTGCCGCTCTGGGAAATTTTGAAGTGCGCGTCATCAACCCCGGCGATATACATTCCAACGCCAAAGACGTGGCGCACGAAACGCTGGCCACTAGCAACGATGAATAACTACGGCAGTCTTTCGGTCGGGCGTCCGAGGTTCGGCGTCTGCAAGCATCAAGGGCGGGTTTCGACTCGCCCTTTTGATTTTTATTCCGCTGAACAAAATTAATCAACAAAGGTTTAGAGGCGGTCTGGGACTGGCGGAATTCGCAGTCATCGGCGGCGGCGCAACGATACGGTTTTGCTTTGCCTGTCACGCGGATTTCGTTCCCTCAAGTGCAGACCAAGCTGGTTCAGCAGGACGCCGGACCCCGGACGCCGGACGTTCAAGACTCCCAAGACTTCTTTTGCGTGTCGTGCTATACTGCTGGCGGTTCTTTGGAGTGGGTCGGGCGGTCGCTGGCTCGCAACGGTCGTTGGTCTGAAATTCAGAACGGCGAGTGCTGGAGCGAGAGGAAAGTCCGAACACCGCAGGGCAGCGGACCGGCTAATGGCCGGGCGGGGTGACCCGACGACAAGTGCAACAGAGAAGAGACCAGCCGATGGCTTTGCATCTCGATGTGAAGCACAGGTGATGGGTGAAACGGTAGGGGCTGCGAGGCCTTAATGTAAGAGCCTACCAGCACAGGTGGCGACACTTTGTGGCTAGGCAAACTCTCCGCGGTGCAAGACCAAATAGGGAAACGTCAACAGGGCTGCCCGCCCGATGCGCGCTTGCGGCAAATCGTCGTTCGTCTTTGACGAATGATCGCGGCCCAGAAGCGCGCTACAGTTTCCGGGTAGGTCGCTTGAGCAAAGGAGCAATCCTTGGCCTAGATGAATGATCGTCACTCGCTTTCGATACGACTCGCGCTTGCGTGTGTCAGTCGGAGCGAGAACAAAATTCGGCTTACAGACCCACTCCAGATTCTTTTTTGCAGGATGTGAACTTCTTAACTTTTAGAGAGCAGAATACCGATGAATAGAAAATATCTGTTTGGTGTCGCGGGACTGGCTTTAGGCGTGATTATCAGTTTTTACTGGACGCGCTCCTTCAACACTACGAATGCGGGAACGCAAAATGCCGCTGCACCAACTGCGGCAATGCCAAGCGCTGGCGTCGGGGACCAGAAAGCCATGATGGGCGATGTGGCGCAGACCATCGAAAAAGCCAAAAGCAATCCCAAAGATTATGACGCGCAGGTCGCCGCCGCCAGAGTCTTTTATCAAATCCAACGATTCGGCGAAGCTGTCGAATATCTTGAGAAGGCTTATGCCATCAACCCTGCGGAGATTGCCAAACAAGGCGCGCTAGGTTTCATCGGCCAATATTATTTCGATCAGAAGAAATATGAGGAAGCCGAGAAGTGGTTGAATAAAGCCGTGGAAGCCGACCCCAACGAACCGGACGCGCACATCATCCTGGCCGAAACTTTCATGCAGCGCCAGCCGCCGCAACCCGACAAAGCGATTCAAGCTTTGCAACGCGCCATTAAAGTCTCGCCCAAAAATGGTCACGCTTACGGACACCTGGTCGAGGCTTATGCGTTGAAGAAGGATGCGAAAGCGGCTGAGGAGGCGTTGGCCAAACTGAAAGAGGCCGAGCCGGCCAACAATCGCATTGCGGCGCTGCAAACTTTAGTTGCGGATGTGAAGGCAGGGAAGGCGATTACCCTTCCCAGTGAGTAAGCGATGAACCGCGAGGTGAAAAAAGAGGGGCGGGGTCTGATGTTGCTCAAGTTTCTTTTGTTTAGTGTGATCGCCTATGTTGTCATACGCTTTGTCAGAGGCTTGATGATTGGCCTCAACGGCCAGCCCAAGGTGGCCAAAGCTGGAGCCGGACAAACCCCGCGCCAACGACCCCAACGCGCTTCTGCGGCGCTGATGATTCGCTGTGCCGCTTGCGGTACGTTCATCACGGAAAGCAGCGCCGTGCTGTCGGGAAGCCACGTTTTCTGCTCGGATTCCTGCGCTAAAATTCCTATGCAAAGGACATAAAATTTTTTTTGCGGTTTTATTTTTTTTGTACCACTCCCTGCTTTTTTTCCGTCTCTAGGTAACGAGGACGAGTATCAGCGCATTTCTCCACCTCCATTGTCCGTAAAGTTTAGTATTGGTAAATTGCCTCAAAGAGCTTTTGTGAATCCATTTTGCAAGGGATGCCGAAATCTATCGGCAAGGGAAAGCGTTGATGGAATACCAGCATGGGAAAAGCGTAGAACAATGAATGTATCAGAAGTCGTGAAATCCATAGTCGAGCGAATTGCAGCAGAGAACGCTGCCGCTTCGCGCTCAAATGAGGTTTTGCACTGTCCGACAGAGGCTCGATTGCTTGCCTATTGTGAAAATCATCTGTCCGCTCACGAGAATGAGGAAATGTATCAGCACCTTGCCTCGTGCAATCGCTGTATCGAATTTCTCGCCATGTTTTTACAACTCAGCGAAGTCGCCGATAATGAGGCGGAAGCGCAGGCTCGGTGGCAACTCGAAGCCGCAGACCCGGAGTTGCGAAATCTCACCGATATGGTGTTGGCACTGCTGGACCAGGATGAAATCAATTTCGGCAACTCTTCCGCTTGAAGAGACCGGCTAGCCATTAGCCGAAGCTGTTGGTGACAGCCAAACCTTTCTCATCGTGAAATGCAAACGATAGCTTTTCAGGACAGGCTTTTCTGGCGCATGAATTTTGTCATCTCGCCATCAGGTGAAATTCCTTGGCGGCCTAATCTTTCGCCTGCTGACGAAACTGCGAATCGTCTCTTCTCATTGATTGCTTACCATTTTTTCTTCATTCCGTTGTCAGCCATTAATTCCATCACAGGAGGAAAGTAAAACGATGTCAGGCAATGCCCCAGCTCCCGAACCTGTTCCCGATGCGGATCGCGCCAGTACGCCTACCGGCACGATTGCCGGCACCGCCAGCAGTCTGGTCAATGTGGATACCAGTAAAATAGACCAAGTTGGCGTGTTTACCACAACCCAATCCTTGATTACTTTTCCCGGCGCGGTGGCTGCCGTGACGACGATATGGAAAGTCTTAGGTGCCGTTTATGAACCGCTCGGCAAAACCAACAAGCTAGTACCGGTGGCTCTATCGCTGGCAATAGGGATTTTGATTTATCTATCGAGCGTCACCCATGACGCAAGCTGGAAAAAGCGACTGTCCGGCTTCGGCGTTGCCGTGGTCAATTCATTTACCATTGCCGCAGCGGCGCTCGGCATCAGTTGACGATACGCCGAGGGTGGACGCGGAACTCCAAACTTCATTTTGTCAACGCTCAAAGACAGAACGCGGCAATAAGCTCGCGCTCCACCACAAAACTTTTTGGACTCTCTGCCCGAAACCTTCGCCGCGCCTGGAAAAGAGGTTCTCTGCGACCTTCCATAAAAGCACACAATATATTGAGGTGTCCGGTCAACGATATACAATATCCAGGCGCTTTCACACGCTACGCCCGGAGAGCCAAAAATATTTCTTCCAAAAAAAGGTAACTACCCAGATTGGTTGAAAATTGCAGGTCTAGAGCGGTTTTGGTTTGAGATTACTGAAATATCCAACCCGTTGAGCGGCGGTCGAAGACCTTCGCGCGGTCGAAGACCGCTGCTCAACGATAGGGTGTTCAGTACACACATATGCAAACCGCTCTAGTTTTTGCGCCGTAGGCGCACAGGAGAGTAGCCCGTGGGAAAGCCACGGGAAGGCGCAGGCGGTTTGACGGTCGCGCTCTGAAGGAGCGCCGGAGGCTGGCGGCATCACCTCTCCTGCACCCTTTCAGGGCGCGAAGAATTTGCTCAACTTTTTCCAGTGCCTTTGGTTCCAGTGCCTACAGCACTGGCTAATTTCCTACACCCCTGCGGGGCAAAGAAGGCTGGGTAGCTACAAAAAAAGAGCCGTGCTATAGTGCGACTGGCACTGCGGCACGGCTGCCTTTTGCTTTTTTACTTCTGCTTTTTTATTTTTGTCTTGCTGCTTATTTCAGCGCCTGTTCGATGGCTTGGGTAACTTTGTCGCTTTCGGGTTTATCGCTGGTGCTGAAACGGGCGATGATTTTGCCGTTGCGGTCAACTAAAAACTTATTGAAGTTCCAACTGATCTCGCCGCCGAATTCCGGGTCTGTCGCTTTCTCGGTGAGGAATTTATAGAGCGGATGTTTGTCTTCGCCCTTGACGGAAATTTTGGCAAACAGCGGGAAGGTGACGTTGTATTTCAACGAGCAGAACTGTTTGATCTCTTCGTTGCTGCCGGGTTCCTGCCCCATGAAATTATTTGCCGGAAAACCCAATATGACCAAGCCGCGATCTTTGTATTTCATATAAGTCGCTTGCAAGCCTTCGTACTGCGGCGTGTAGCCGCACTTCGAGGCGACGTTGACCAGCAATACGACCTTGCCTTTGTAAGCGTCCAGCTTGACGGGCCTGCCATCAATATCGTTCATCGTGAAATCGTAAACCGAGGTGTAGGCGCTTTCGGGCGCAGGTGTCTCCGCTTTCAAAGCGATGGCCTTGACCACAGACAAAGCGGCTATGGCTACGATTACGAATGCAATCAACGCGAAACTTTTTTTCATATAGGCATCTCCTGTCTCAACTCCGAATGTTAAAATGACTGGCGAATGACTCGTTCCCAACCGATGACAAAGCGGTTTGCGTGGTGATTGCCGACCGCTTCGCCATCTTTCGGGTTATCCGCAAGGATAGTGAAAACTACTGTACTGGTGCCTCCAGTACGCTCACCGTCGCCTGTTTATCATACCGATTGACGATCTTTTAGGCGAGCCGTTCTCTTCTTCTGCAATTCGGCACCGCCGTGATTTATTCCGCGCTGCGAGTAAGATTTTGCGGATAAAGATTTCTCGGTGCTGATCTTGGTCATCATTCACAATTGCTGCGTTGAGGTAAAAAAAATCTTTACGAATCTTGGCGACTTGGCGCGAGACCGCAGTTTCGTGCAATCAAAAACCGATGTCGCGCCAAGTCGCCAAGACGCCAAGGAAACGCCAAGCCCTAGACCATTCTTTGCCGTCATCCAGTTTGTAACACGCCGTTTATTTCAACCACGCATCGCTGATCGTCGCGTCAACCGTGACCGGCACGCTGCGTATGAATTCACGCGCTGCATTGACCATTTCATGCTCTAAGATGCGGGCGCATTCTGCGGCCTGCGCTTCGATGACTTCGATGACAATTTCATCGTGAACGCAATTGACGAGGCGGGCGTCCAGCCCTTTGATGGCGTCATAAATTAATGCGAGAGCGCGTTTGATGATGTCTGCCGAACTCCCTTGGATCGGGCTATTCTTGCCGAAGCGCTGCGTAGCGGCGACCTGTGAGCGGTCGTTGGCGTCGAAGGTGAAATAGATCAAACGCCCGGAGCGCGTGCGGCTCTCGCGGTCTTGTACGGCGCGATTGGCGGCTTCGCGCAACCATTCAGCGACGCCACTGTAGGCGGCGAAATATTTTTTAATCAACTGCTCGGCCTCTTCCTGCGTGCAATCAATGCGCGCCGCCAACCCTTGCGCGCCAAGCCCGTACATCAAACCGTAGTTCAATTGCTTGGCCGCCGAGCGTTGATCTTTGGTCACTTCATCAAGCGCCAGGTTGAACATTTGACTCGCCGTCACGCAATGCAAATCTTCGCCGGAAATCAAGGCTTTGGTTAGTTCCACATCCTGCGACCAGTCGGCGAGTATGCGGATTTCGATTTGCGAATAATCGGCGATGCAGAGTTTATAACCCGCAGGAGCGCGAAAACACGAGCGATACTCTTTGGTGTTGGGAACCTGTTGCAGATTCGGTTCCGAGCAACTCATTCTGCCGCCGGTCGCGCCAATCTGGCGAAAGTCCGAATGTATGCGCCCGCTCACTGGATGTAGGTGTTGCAAAAAATTCATGCCGTAACTGGAAAGCGCCTTTTGCGCGTGACGATATTCCAAAAGTTTTTCGATGACCGGATACTCTTTGGCGAGCGGTTGCAGTTGCCAGCCTCGCGTCCCTTCGACCTTGATGCCCATGCGCTGTAACGCATCGGTCACTTGCGCGGGGCTGTCCAGATTGATCGTCGGCTCGTCAAAAAACGACAGTTGTTGAATGCCCGTTGCCAGTTCGCGCTTCAAGGTCGAGGATAAAACTTCATGCTCGGCTTCGATTTTTTTTGCCACCTCGCGCCAGCAACCGGCATCCAGATTCATCCCCGCAAGTTCCAACGCGCACAACGGCAAGACGCAATCGAATTCGATTTTTGCCGCTTCGATCAATTTATCTTTGACCAATACCTGCGCCAGTTTTTCTCGCAGCGGCAACAACACCTCGGCATCTTTCGCTGCATACTCGTATTGCTCGTCAGTTAAGTCGCTCGCCCAATCGCTCATCTGCTGCGTCTTGTCCACCGCTTCTTTCAAATAGCGTTCGGTGACAGCGGCCAGAGAGTTGCCGCCTTCGCTGCGTCCGCCGCCGATTAATTGACTGGCCAGCATGGTGTCGAAGATGCCGCGCACTTCGAGTTTGAAGTGATAGAGCAGCATCTTCATGTCGAACTTGGCGTTGTGAAAAATCTTGATGATGTGCGGCGCGGTAAAAATTTCGCGCAGGGCTGGATGGTCGAAGGCTTTCACCTTGAATAAATCCACCACGAAATTGCGTTCGCGTGTAGCGATTTGCAGCAAGCGCACGCGGCTACGCATAGGGTCAAGCCCTGTGGTTTCGGTGTCCACGCCGATTACGGTTTGATTGGCGATGGCCGCAATCAGTTTATCGAGCGTCTCCGGTTTGGTAATCAATGTAAAGATGGTCTCGCTCAAATCGTTTGCTCCTGTGTTTGCAGATTCAACAGCCTCGTACCGGATGTCTTGAGAAAGTCACACACGCCCGATATAGTGAAAATTCTCGCATTGCCGTCAGCATCAAGCAATCGGTTTTCCGATTCGGGAGGAAAGATGATGAAGTTTCTTTTGATATTCCTGTTGTTCGTAAACTGGCAGCCAGGCGCGCCGGTCAAAGAAGTTTCGCTCGGTGAGGAATTCACTATTCAAGCGGGTGAGCAAGTCCTGGTCAAAGATGCCAATCTGAAGCTTACTTTTTCGGGCGTGCCGGAAGATTCGCGTTGCCCCGTAGATGTCGCCTGCGTGTGGGCGGGCAACGCCAAATTGAATCTGGCATTGAAGAGCGCGAAAAAGAAATTGACGACAACAATCAACACCACACTGGAACCGCGAGAGCTTGCCTTCAAGGGCTACACGATTAAACTCGTGCGCGTCAATCCGCCGCGTAAATCGGGAATGCCAATCGCGCCTGATGATTACGAGGCAACATTGGTCGTGAGGAAAACCTTATGAAAGAAATCATGACAATCAAAGAAATCGAAGCCCGTTTTGATTCCGAATGGGTGCTATTGAAAAATCCAGTGGCTACAGAGTCTTTGGAAATCAAAGGCGGCGAGGTTCTCTGCCATAGCCAAGATCGTGATGAGGTGTATCGCAAGGCCAGAGAACTGCGCCCCAAACACTCCGCCATTTTATGTGTAAAGCAATTTGATGAAGACTCTATTTTCGTTTTATGAGTTTTTATTTAGCTCCTGAAAATGCTGAGAGCAGGCAGTTTGAAATGATCAAAGAAACTTCATTCGCTGACACCATCGAGCAAGCCAAGCAGCGGCGCGAAGAATTTATGCAGCGCATCGCGGGCGGCGTCGCCGTGTTTGCCGCCGCGCCGATGTTTATACGCAATAACGATGTCGAACACGAGTATCGTCAGGACACAGACTTTTATTACCTGACGGGCTTTGAAGAACCCGGCGCAATTGCCGTGCTTGCGCCCGACAACGAAGAACATAAATTCGTTTTGTTTGTGCAACCGAAAGACCGCGAGCGCGAAGTGTGGACGGGTTGGCGCGCTGGTGAAGAAGGCGCAAAGCGCGATTATCTGGCCGATACCGCTTTCACTCTTGATAAATTCAACGAGGAGTTCCCGAAACTCGCAGCCAAAGCCGACCGCCTCTATTATCGCTTCAACGATGCGGCGTTCGATGAACGCATCGTCAGATTTATGCGCGGTTTTCAACGCGAACGCCAGCGCAACGGTACGCATCCGAAAGCCATTATTGACCCCGCCGAAACCCTGCACGAAATGCGCCTCGTCAAATCTGACGATGATTTACAATTGCTGCGCCGCGCCGTTGACATCACTTGCGAAGGTCACATCGCAGCGATGAAAGCGTTGCAGTCGAATCTCTACGAGTACGAAATCGAAGCGGTGTTGCGCTATGTCTTTCGCAAACTGGGAAGCCCGCGTCACGGCTATGCGCCGATAGTTGGAAGCGGCGCAAACGCTACGGTGCTGCACTACGTCACCAATAATTCTTTCATCAAGGAAGGCGATCTGGTGTTGATTGATGCGGGCGCAGAGTATGGCTATTTCACCGGCGACGTGACGCGCACGACTCCGGCAAGCGGGCGATTTACCAAAGCGCAGGCGGAGATTTATCAACTGGTGTTGGACGCCCAGATTGCGGCAATCAATCTGGTGAAACCCGGCGCAACCTTTCAAGACCCGCACAACGAAACGGTGCGCGTGCTGGTTGAAGGACTGTTGCGTTTGGGGCTGTTGGAAGGCGACGCCGCAGAGATTATCAAAGAAGAGAAGTACAAAAAATTTTATATGCACCGCACCAGCCACTGGCTGGGGATGGATGTGCATGACGTAGCGCCTTACAAAGTCGCCGATGAATGGCGCAAACTCGAACCCGGCATGGTGATGACGATTGAGCCGGGCTTGTACATCGCTGCAGATGTGGAGGACGTTGATGCGCGTTATCGCGGCATCGGCGTTCGCATCGAAGACGATGTGCTGGTGACCAGAGAAGGCAATGAAGTGCTGTCTGCCCGCGTGCCGAAAACCATAGAAGAAATCGAAGCCTTGATGCAGCAAAATAAATTTTGAACCACGAAGCACACAAAGAAAAATAAAAACCTTCGTGTTCTTTGTGTGCTTCGTGGTTCAAAAAAGGAGCGAAGCTTTGGCGACTGCTGAAAAAAAAGCGCGAACCGGAAAAATCATCAGCCTGCTCAGAAAAACCTATCCTGATGTGCGATGCAGTTTGAATTTTTTCAGCCCACTCGAATTATTAATTGCGACGATTCTTTCAGCGCAATGCACGGATGAGCGCGTCAACATCGTCACCGCCGATTTATTTAGAAAGTACCGCAAGGCGGAAGATTATTTGCAAGTGCCGCTTGAAAAACTGGAGCAGGACATTCGCTCTACGGGCTTTTTTCGCAACAAAGCGAAATCCATTCAAGGCGCTTGCAAACTCATCGTAGAAAAATTTGACGGGCGCGTGCCACAAAACTTCGACGACCTGTTGACCCTGCCCGGTGTAGCGCGCAAGACCGCCAACGTCGTGATGGGCAACGCCTATGGCATCGCTTCCGGCGTGGTCGTGGACACCCACGTTTCGCGCCTCACGCAGTTGTTAGGTTTGACCAGCAATACCACGCCCGAAAAGATAGAAAACGATTTGATAGAGCTTGTGCCGAAAAAAGATTGGATAGATTTTTCGCACCTGTTGATTTATCACGGACGCGCTGTCTGCATTGCCCGTCGTCCACAATGCGATAGATGTACGCTCGAAAAACTCTGCCCCTCATCGTTGCTCAAGAATTAGGAGTTTATATGGGAAATTTATTCATAATTTTCTGGATTATCTTGATATAATTCGCTTTATGAAAAATCTCTACGTAGTCTCAATTTTGGCAGCTATCGAAAAAGGCGAGAAGAATCATACGATTGAACATGATGTAGTTGTACCGATCACAACTTCACTTGAACAGGCTGAATTCTCAGCAATGAAGCGAGCCTTTGAACTATGGCCAACGATAGAGGGTTGGTATGGGCATACTGCTAAGCCTAGACAGGTTACAGATGCTTTAAATATCCCTGCCAGGATGCTTGATGAAGACGATGAAGAAGTTAGATTTGTGATGTAGGTATCATTATGACTTGGGTTATTGGCGGTACAACTGCATTTGGGTATTCGTTCGGAATTTCCGATATTCAGGTAACTTACAAGAACAAATCCACCCGCGATTGTCTGCAAAAGATATGTGGAGTCGGCGATTATATAGCCCTTGGTTTCTCTGGATCGGTTAAGATCGGATTTGCAATGCTTGATGTACTGTCTCGGTATTTACAAGCCGTGCCCCCTGGTAATGTTTGGCACCCAGAGTATGTAGTCAATATGTTTCAGATTATGGCTCAGAATATCTTTGAAAAATCAGACAAAGAAGAGAAAGACCGGGACTGTAGATTGATGTTTATTGGTGCCGACCCAAGGAGAACGGAAAACGAGTTAGGCTCTAGAACCTATCTCTATAGACTGTATGCGCCTTATTTCAAACCACTATATACAAAGCCAGAGCAATTAGTCTCTGTAGGAATCGGTAATAAAGTTGATCGCTACATGAAGATGCTTCGCCAGATAAATAACAGTCCAAATTTTTTTTGGCGCATGGAAGCGTCACATCAAGGAGCGGGCACGGCGCATTTTATCAAGCGCAAATTAACCTTCCTACTGCGTGAGAATCCAGCTAAAGGAATTAGTCCTCATCTTCATACTTGTATCGTTCGTCTTGGTCAACTGGATGTTTTTGTAAATGATATGTCTACTCTCTCCAAGGAAGGGGCAGCTAAGTTCGCTATGCCCAAAGTTGCAACCAGTTATTCTGAATTTGATCGTATGACTAGGCAAAGAGGCATAGCAGCCGAAGCTGCTAGTTGTTGATTCAAATATGCTATAAATACTCAGCCATCTTTTACTTGGGTTTTCCCCGGATTTCCTCTTGGATGGCATCATAAATCCTATTTGCTCGTTTGGACTTTTGAACGCGCTCTTGCTTTCAATACTGCTTCGTGTAGTTTTTTCTGCAACAACTCGCGTGACGGGAGTTCCGTCAAATAGCTGGCGATTTGGATACCGCTGCGGTTGAGTTCCAGCAGTTCAATTTGTTCTGTAGATTTTCCGGCGCAAAGAATTAAACCGATGGGTGATTCCTCGCCTACTTGTCGTTCGTATTTGTCCAGCCAACGCAAATACAATTCGACTTGCCCTTTGTCAGCAGCGCGAAATTTATCCATCTTCAATTCAATGACCACCAACCGCCGCAGCTTGCGATGATAAAACAACAGGTCTATGTAAAAATCTTCATCGTCAATGGTGATGCGTTTTTGTCGCCCTACAAATGCAAAGCCTTCGCCGAGTTCGAGGATGAATTTTTCCAACTCGCGCAGAATAGCGGACTCCAAATCCTTTTCGTTATAGGCATCTTTCAAGCCGAGAAAATCGAGAAAGTAAGGGTCGCGGAATACTAGATCAGGCGTGAGCTTGTCTTCTTCACGTAGCGCTTTCAATTCTTGCTCAATCAATTTTTCCGGCTTTTTCGAGAGCGCTGTGCGCTCGAAAAGCATCCCGCCGATTTTTTTCTCAAGAGTGCGAGTGCTCCATCTTTCAATGCGACACATTTCAGCATAGAAATCTCGTTTCAGTGGATCATCAAGGTAAATGATTCGCCGAAAATGCGTCCAACTCAATTGTCTACTCAGTGCGTAGACAATTTCCGTATCGGGAAAAACCTCTGCAAATTGCACCATGTGTCGCAGGTTTTTATCTGTGAATCCTGAGCCAAATTCAGTCACCAATTGTCGCGACACTGTAACGACAATCTCTTCGCCGTAGTTAGCGCGTTTGCCTTTCAAGATGTCTTGGCGGATGCGTTGCCCTACGCTCCAATACAACATGGCGAGGGTTGAATTGACGGTTCGCGCTACTTCCTGTTTGGCGCTGGCTATCAACTCACGCAAATCTTGTAACAGTGTTGGTGTTGAGGCAACGGGTTTCAAAGCCGTCTTTTTCTTACTCATGGCTGAACTCCTGAAACTACAGTCACCACAATTTTTCTTCGCCTTCGAGCCAATCTTTGGTCATATCGCACCACAGCGCCAAGCCTTGCCATTCGCCGAAGCGCGCATAGTAACGTGCAATTTTTTTATCTTCGGCGGCGCGCCCTTTGTTGTGCAGTTTGGCGAATTTGCCGCGTACCCACGAATCCAATGCCAGTCCGTCGTAACGACCTACTAAGCGCAATAAATTTTCAGCAGCATAAGTGCCTACGCCTTTCACTTGCTGCATCTCGCGCTTGAGTTTGTCGGTAGGCAATTCGCTAGTCAGCCAAGCTTCAACATTCAATTCGCCTGACGTGACGCGCTCGGCGAGTTCTTTCAAATACGGAGCGCGATAGCCTGCACGAATCTTTTCCCGATAAAAGTTCTCATCAACCGAGGCCATCGTTTCGGCGGTTGGAAAAGTGCGCCCGCCGCCTTGCGCTTCAACGCCCAATTCGTTGACTAAAGCGTTGACCATCTTATCGGTCGCCGCCCACGAACAATTCGTCGTGCAGATGGTCTTCACCAAATCTTCAAACACACCGGGCGAACGCAGCAGCCGCCCCGCGCCGCTTTGCGCGATCCACGCGAACTCTTCGTTGACCGCGACCAACGCATAAAACGAAGTCATATCGTCATCGAAGCGCAAGGCGTGGCGCACATCGCGTATGACTTTTTCGTTGGCGCTCTGACTGAGCTTGCGCGGCGCTTGCACATGGAGTGCGCCAGCGCCTGCGGTGATGGTCACGTTGATGGGCTTGCCGCTGTTCAAAGTAATCACTCGCGTCAGCGTCCACGACGCTTTATCGAAAGCAAACGGCGGCAAATCGTACCAGCCGTGACTGAGGGCGGTGCGTTTGAAATTGAATAGCGGCGGCATTGGTATGGTGATGTTCATGATTAACTCAGGATTTAGGATTTAGGATTTAGGACTTAGAGCGGTTTGGGTTTGAGATTACGGAAACCTCAAAGCCGTTGAGCGGCGGTCGAAAACCTTGGCGCGGTCGAAGACCGCTGCTCAACGATAGCGCGTTCCGTACACACATATGAAAACCGCTCTAATTCCTATTTTCGATACGAAGCGCGAATCACCGTTTTGATGTTGCCGCGCACGTTGAACTCGCCTTCGATGTCAAAGGCGAGGGGGTCGCACGCCTGTACGAAATCGTCGAGAAATTTATTGACTACGTGTTCATGAAAAATCTTCACGTTGCGATAGGAATTGATGTAGAGCTTCAAGGACTTCAATTCGATGCAGCGTTCGTTTGGCACGTATTCGATTTTGAGAGTGGCGAAATCCGGGAAGTCCGAAAACGGACAGATCGCCGTGAATTCCGATGAGGTGAACGATATGCGCGTCTCTTTGCCGACGTATTTGTAAGCGAAGGTTTCCAGCGGAAAGAGATTCATCTTTTCGGGCGGCGTCTCTTCAATCACCAGTCCGAGATTTTCTAAAACTTCCATACTTCTTGATGCTCCTTTTTCCCCTCCGAATTTGGCGGAGCGGTTTTAGACTGATGCTTGTAAAGCGTCAGGTTTCAGGTTGTCGTTGCCGCCGCCAAGCGTTCCGGCGGTGCGCGAAAAATCATAGTGTAACAGCCGCACAGAAGGCGCAGCAACAAGGCCTTTCTTGCTGCCAGCGCGAATCTATGATTTATTCGTCGAGCGTTTTGGCGGCCAGCAGCGGACGCATTTCGCCACTCAATTTTCGCAAGACGAAATAAATAAGAGCGGAAAAGACGAGCGTGCCAAGCAGGAAATAGCGATAGGAAAGCGTCCCTTTTATGCTGAGGCTCTGCACGGTTCCGACCAGCATGATGCAGAAGAAGCTGGCGAAAAACAGCATGGTCAAACGCGCCGATTGTTGCCCCTTGCGATACTTGCGCGACAGCGGCAGGAATTCGCGGCGGAAAAACGAAAACATCATGATCGCCGGAGTCAAGATCACCCAAGGAGCGAGCAGCAACACCGCGTGCAGAAAATTCTTCCACAAGAAGCTATAAAGAATTGTCAGAATCACCGCGCCGGGAAGCGCTACGTAAACTTGCGTGGCTTTGCGTAAGCCTCTGTGGATGTGGCTGAGGCTGGGAATGGGCGCTACGCGAAAGATGTAGGCGGCTTGATAATGCTCGGAAAAAATCACTGTCTCGGCGGCCACAGAGGCGACGAAGGGAATCATGGCCGCCCCGGCCAAAGCGTGAAAGATGAACTCATTCGATAGAAACGGGTCGGCCAGACCACCCGTGAAAATGCCGATCAGCGGAAACATAATCAAATAAGCAAACGACGGATAGAGGCGGGTTTTAATTTCGCGGTCGCGCTTCAAGTAAGTCGAAACCAGATCGAACGCAGCGCGCTCGACCGGGCTTCGCAGCAAAAATGTTTTGAGGCTGTGACGGAGCAAAGCGCGATTGTGCTTTCTGTTGGGCGCGGCGATTTCGGCCTCGCTCGGCTTTTTGCCGGTTCTCACATTGCTGTCATAAGCCAGTTGAGAAACGAAGGCGGCATATCCGGCGGCTACTTTTCGCAAGGCTAAAAAGGTGAAAAAAGCCAATGAAATCAGAGCAAGCGCCGCAAGCGACAGCGAAAACCAGTTGATCGTTCCCATCAAAACAAGCGCCAGCCCGGAAAACCAGGCGGGGGGATAAAACAGCAAAAACTTGCGACTCGCAGGCGGCAGCGCAAAACGATTTTTATCCATCAGGCGCGGCAACAATTGATAGCCGAGAATTAAAAACATCGAAAGCCCGGTCTGCGCGTAGGCAATGAAATTGTTGAACCGCTCTTTGCTGATATAGCGCATCAGCAGGCCGTAACTGGTCATCACCAGAGTGGTCGAAAAAAATGCCGCACTGATTGCCGCGATCAGATGGGCGACCGGAAAGAAATAATTCGAGCCTTGACTCCACACCCCGGCAATCGTCGGCAATAGATTTGCCGCGAGCGCCAGCAGCAAGGTGAAGATAAAAATATTGACGACCTTGGCGGCAAACAAAGTGGCGGAGTTGATCGGCAGATGACCGATGATGTCGGGTTCGGTTTCGTTGAAGATGACGTTGCTCGATTCGGCGACGATGGCCAGCGCGACCAGAAACAGCGTGACGCTGATGGCGACCACGGAATAGAGAAACAGGTCAGCGCCGGTAAACGCGAAAATTGCCGTGGAAAAGCCAACAAAAACGTACATCCCCAGCATGGAGAGCAAGGCGAGATTCGAGGCGGCAAACTCTTTCGCGTCATTTTGCAGAAACGATTTGCCGCTGCGAAAGTCCTGCTTGAGATAGACCACAAGCAATACTTTTAATTGTTGGAGGTTAATCTTGGTGTTGTCCAAATCAATCCCGTCGGCCAAGGTGTGCCGTTAAAATGAAAAGGTTTTGGAAAATTCTTCGGCGCGTTCTTCCAGATCGGTATGCGCCGTCAATTTGTTAAAGATGCGTTCGAGCGACCCCTCGCCGCTGGAGGCTTGCAACTCGGCAAGCGTGCCATCGGCGACGACGCGCCCGTGGTCTATGATAACGATGCGGTCACAAGTGCGCTCGACGACATCAAGAATGTGCGAACAATAAAAGATGGTCTTGCCTTCGGCGGCGAGATTTTTAATCAGCGTTTTGAACATCAGTTGTGTGCTGGCGTCCAGGCCGTTGAGCGGTTCGTCAAAAAAATGACGCGCGGATTGTGAATCAAAGCTGCCGAAATCACCACCTTCTGCCGCATCCCTTTGGAATAGGCCGACAGTAATTTGCGATTCAAGGTGTCCTGCGAAAGTTCAAAAAAGTCTCCGAATTTGACTATGCGATTGGCAATCAGTGCATCGTCCAAACCGTAAAGCCTGCCGACCATTTGCAGATACTCGCTGCCGGTCAGAGTTTCATAGACCGCGCCCGAATCCGGCACATAACCGATCAGGCGTTTGACTTCGAGATTGTCGCGTTGAATGTCGAGGCCATAAATTTCGGCGCTTCCGTGGGTCGGCGTCAGCGTGCCGGTCAACATTTTTACGGTGGTGGATTTGCCCGCGCCGTTCGGTCCCAGATAGCCGACCAGTTGCCCGGAAGGAATCGTCAGGTTGACTTGATCAACCGCCAACAGACCGTCGCGCTGCGGGTCGCCATAAATTTTCGTAAGCTGGTCGAGAATAATCATAATTGAAAAAATGCCTGTAAAAACGGCCTTTTTGCTGCTTTGCCGCTTTTAATAAGGGCGATGGTAACTGTCGTTGTCTGCATCAACGCGGACGAATTCACGCTCTCGATTGCGAAACAGAAAGCAGAGAACCATGCCGCCTATGAAGCCGCCTATGTGCGCCATATAAGCGACGCCGCCGCCGCGCGCTTGCGCCGTGTGCGAAGAGATAGCGGCCACCTGACTGAAAAATTGCAGCACAATCCATAGCCCGATCATCACCCAGGCGGGCACGTTCACCATCGTCCAGATAATCCCCAGCGGCAACAGCGAGTGCACGCGATTTTTGGGAAACATGACCAGGTAAGCGCCCAGCACTCCGGCAATCGCGCCCGATGCGCCAAGCGTGGGAATGACCGAATTCGGTTCGAGCAGGATTTGGGAAAACGACGCCAGCAGGCCGCAAATCACATAGAAGATGACAAATTTGATGTGGCCGAAATTGTCTTCGACGTTATCGCCAAAGACCCACAGGAAGAGCATATTTCCGGCGATGTGCATCAAGCCGCCATGCATGAACATAGAGGTGAAGAGCGTCAACCAGATAGGCGAAGGGCCTGGCGCTTGCGGGATGCCGCCGCGTGAGCCAATCAGATCGGTGTTGTGCGTGATTTCATAAGGAACCGCCGCATAACCCAGGGTGAAGCGGTCGCCCTCTACCCACTGCAGCAAAAACACGGCGATGTTGATGGCGAGGAATAGATAAACAATATACGGGGTTGATTGTCTGCCGGTGTTGTCGTCGGAAAGCGGTAATAGCATAGTTGAGTCCCTAGTCCTTAGTCCCTAGTCCTTAATTTTTTCTTCGCCTCGTTTTTCGTCTGACATTATAGCCGGGCTAGGGACTAAGGACTACGGACTACGGACTATTTTTATCTGCCGCTCCAACGCAGTTTGCTGCGGAGGATCTGAAAATAGTCTTTGTCTTTGGACAATACCGCATTGAAGGTGTTGGGACTCTTCTTGATTTCGATCACATCATCGGGCAGCAATTGCACGATGGTTTGGCCGTCGGAAGCGAGTATGACTTCCTGTTCGCGGGTCTTCAATTCCAGTTTGATGCGCTTTTTATCGGGCAAAATCAGCGGACGATTGGTCAGCGTATGCGGACAGATAGGAGCGATGACAATCGCGCCGACACTCGGATGAATGATTGGGCCACCTGCCGAAAGATTGTAGGCTGTCGAACCGGTGGGCGTGGCGATAATCAAACCATCGGCGCGATAAGTGGTCACATAGTGGCTGCCAACGGTGCAAGCTATTTCAATCATGCGCGACAAGGTGGCTTTGTTGACCACTACATCGTTGAGCGCCGAACCTGCGCCGACAACTTCTTGCTGGCGAATCACCGACCAGTCAATCAAGGTGCGGCGCGCCACGCGATAGTGGCCTTCGATAACGCCACCGAGCGCCTGTAGCGCTTCTTCGACGGGGAATTCCGCTAGGTAACCGAGAGTGCCGAGGTTGATGCCGAAGACCGGCGTCGAGCGTCCGGCCAGCAGCCGCGCCACCGTCAGCATAGTGCCGTCGCCGCCCAGCGTGACGATTAAATCGGCGACTTCGGCAATCTCGACATCCGAGGCGGAGATCGTGCCATCGGGTTTTTCCAGCAGGCGCTCGTTGATGAAGAACCGTAAGTTTTTTTCCGCGCCCCAAGCGACAATGCGCGCCACCAGTTCAGCGGCGCGCGGTTCTTCCGGTTTGGTAAAGATGCCGATATTCATGTGGCGTCATCCGTTTTCAAAACTTCATGAATTGTGGCGTGCGGTCAGTTGATACTCTAGCAACCGCCAAAAGAAAAACAAAATCAAGATTGGAAAAGCCGGGGGCTTGAATGGTCAGCAAGCTCACGACCAAGCAGCCCGTCAGCTTGGTATTGGAAAATTTTCTGTAACGACCCAGCCGGTTTGAACATTGCTGGTCGCTTCGTTGTTGCACCGTAGGCGCACCGTAGAGCCAAGCCAGCGGTCTCAGACCGCTGCTCAAGGGGAATTAGTTTTTGCGCCAGAGGCGCACAGAAGATTAGCCCGTGGGAAAGCCACGGGAAGGCAAAGGGGCTTGATGGTCGCGCTCTGGCAGAGCGCTGGAGGCTTGCGGTATCGCCTCTCCTGCACCCTTTCAGGGCGCGCAGTGTTTGCCCAACATGATGCCAGTGCCTGTAGCACTGGCTAATTTCCTACACCCCTTGCGGGGCAAAGCAGGCGAGAGCGAAAAGCCAACCGTCCTATGCTAATTTCCTACACCCCTTGCGGGGCAAATACGGCTGGGTGGTTACGGTGAAACCGCAGAAGCGGCAAGGCTGCAGAAAGGTTGAGAACTCTTTCTGCAGCCTTGCCGCTTCTGCTGCACGGTTGACTTATAGCGGTTTGCAGTCGGTTGCGACCCAATGTCAGTAGCCCGACCGTGAGGGCTTACTTTTACCCATATCTTGTGCGCTTGTGATTAACAATTGATCCGTTAGTCCGCGAAGCGGGCGATAGCATATAGCCCAGGGTGACGCACAGCGGAACCCTGGGTAGCAAAGGAGCATGACGGTCTAGCCTGCG
>JACQDB010000043.1 GCA_016201275.1 Acidobacteriota bacterium | reverse complement strand
TTTGTTTTTCGGATAAGTTGGCATAATAGAGTTGTTGCTTTGCTAAAAACTCTTCATCATAATAATTCTTTACTTTACTCATCCTCGTTTGATACTGAAATATCTCAAATGGGTTGTTTTATTTTCTCTGCGTTACTAAGTATCCTGCCCTATGTTCACACTTTTTTAGAAGTTACTTTCCTAACATATGTTTCGATATTGCTTAAGCATTTTGTTAGTTTGCAAAATCAATTATCGCTTTAATATTCTCTCCAGTCGGTCAGTAGCACTTTTCTGCATGGATGGCGTGCAATGAGAGTAGGTTCTCAGAACCAAAGCGCCGTCAGCGTGCCCAAGTCTTTCACTCACGACTTTTAGGTTCTCTCCGTCAGCTAGAAGGAGCGTAGCGCAGGAATGGCGCAGATCGTACAAGCGAATATTCGGCAACTCTGCATTCACCAATATTGGCTTGAAGTGCCGCCTGTCAAGGTTGCGAATTGAGAGTGGTGTCCCTGAATCAGAAGGAAATATTAGATTATAATGCATCCACTCCTCGCCTAGCTTCAACCTCTTCTCATTTTGTTCAAGCCTCCACTTTGTCAGTTCCTTAAGAAGATATGAAGGCAGCGGCAGGGTTCGCTTCGACTTTTCACTTTTCGGCTCTCCGAAATACCACTCATACTTCCAACGTTTCCAAACAAGAGTGCGCCGGATAGTCAAAGTCTCATGCTGGAAGTCTATATCAGTCCACTGTAGCCCCAAGTATTCTTCGGGTCGCAAACCTGTTATCAGGGCAAGCTCAAACATCAGCCCGTACTTATCTTTTTGGCAGGCTTCCAAGAATTTTATCGCTTCCTCCTCGGTAAGCGACTTCATCTCGCGCTTCACATATTTTGGTAGTTCAACGTCAGTGGCAGGATTGTGACTAAGCAGTTTCCAAATGACAGCCCGTTTCAACGCCCTGGTAAGAATAGATACTGCGTAGCGCACTGTGCGTGGTGATAAACCTTTTTTCACCAGCTTATTGACAAGCGATTGAATATCCAGAGGACGTAGGTCGGCGAGCTTGTGCTTTCCCAGAATCGGGCGCACATAAAGCCGCATCGTACCTACATAGTCTTCGTAGGTTCGCTCAGTGACTTTCTGCTTCTGGGTTTCGAGCCACTGATCCAAAAATTCATCAAGTGTTCCCTTGTGCTCGAAGGGTTCTGTTCCCTGCTTAAGTTGCTGTCTCAACTCTTCGGCTATTTCTTTTGCTTCGGATTTACTCTCCGCCCTACGCCATATCTCCCGGTATTTACCTTGAGAATCGGTGTAATAAACCCTCGCGTAAAGCTTTCCTTTGCGCTCCACATAATACTTGTCTTTCACAGTCGCACCTCCGAAATTGATATACGAAAGACAAGAACCCGACTCGGCGTCTACGGAAAGCGTCTACGGGTAAAAGTGAACACGGGCGAAAATCGGTGAACATCCACGACACGCTTTCTTACGAAAGTCTTGTGTTTCTGTACACTTACGTTTTTCAAGATCAGCCAGCGTTAACCTGCCGTAGCTTCGTAAACCGGAGGTCAGGGGTTCGAGTCCCCTCGCTGGCTCCATTTCACTCTCCATAACCGGCCCCGAAAGGGCGGCTTTTATTGGGTCGCCAAGTTGTTGCTGACATAATTGCCTTACGAAAATAGACGCTTTATGGCAAAGACCAAGACCGATCCGGGTTGGGGAGAATTTTCTTTTCCGAAATATTCCAGTAGTATGAGCAACGTGTGAAGAGATCATAATGGCTGCGGCGCTACCCGTTTTAACTTTTCATGCGGTGGACAAGTTGGCCTCGGTCAACTCTTTTTCGCCGCAACTGTTCCGGCGTGGGTTGCAGCGCTTGAGGCAGGCGGGCTATCAAACCATCCCTTTGCTTGAAGCGATAGACTGTATTAAACACCAGAGGCGGTTTCCTGAGCGCTCCTTGGTTATCACTTTCGACGATGGTTATGAGAGTGTCTATCGCCTGGCCTTTCCTGTGTTGCAAGAGTTGAAATTTTCTGCCACGGTCTTTCTTACCGTTGGCATCCATCCGACGACGCAATTGGAGGCAAGGCTTCCAAGTCTGGAAAACCGTTTGATGTTGTCTTGGCGCGAGATTCACGAGATGCAAAAATACTGTATCGAATTTGGCGCGCACACCTTGACGCATCCAGACCTGACAACCTTATCTCGGCAACAGATCGAAGTGGAAATCGGCGAATCAAAAAAGCGCCTTGAAGAAGCGACAGGCAAAGCGGTCTCAAGCTTTGCTTATCCTTTCGGACGCTTTGATGAACGGGCGCGGGAAATCGCCCAAAGGCATTTTGCCTGCGCCTGTTCTGACAAACTCGGCATCGCCAATTTGCGAAGCGACTGCTTTGCTTTGCAGCGTGTGGATGCCTATTATCTGCGCTCTGAAAAGCTGTTCGCTTTGTTGCCGACGAAATTTTTTAACGGCTACATACTGTCGCGCCGCGTGCCGCGCACGGTTCGCCGCTGGTTCCGAAAATAATTTTTGCAATGCCCAAACCACTGCGCTTTTGTATGGTAACGACTTTTTATCCGCCGTTTCATTTCGGCGGCGATGGTATTTTCGTCAAACGGCTGGCCAATGAACTCGCCCAACGCGGACATCAAGTTGAGGTTGTTCACTGCGCGGATTCCTATGACTTGCTCGCGCCCAAAAAATCCAAAGAAAATTATGACGATCACCCGAACGTCACGGTGCATGGACTCAGAAGCCCGGTCGGGAAACTCTCGCCTCTGGCCGCCCAGCAAACCGGCATTCCGCTATTTCAAGCGCGTCGCCTACGGCAAATTCTCGAACAAAAATTCGATGTCATTCACTATCACAACATCTCTCTGTTCGGCCCCAAAGTGCTGGAATACGGCAGCGCCATCAAGCTCTACACCATGCATGAATATTGGCTGGTCTGTCCCATGCACGTGCTTTTCAAAAACAACCGCGCCGCCTGCACTCAAGCGAGTTGTTTTACCTGCACGCTGGCGCATAAACGTCCGCCGCAATGGTGGCGCTACACGGGATTTCTGGAACGCGCCGTCAAGAACGTAGATGCTTTTCTGGCGCTCAGTCAATTTGTCCGCCACAGGCATCAGCAGATGAACCTTAACCTCCCCCTCGTGGATTTGCCGAGCTTTGTTCCGGCAACCCCGGAGAGCAAAGCAACCTTGGCCGAGGCGCACCCCGAACCATACTTTTTATTTGCCGGTCGTCTGGAAAAACTCAAAGGCTTGCACACCCTCATACCGCTGTTTCGCGAGTATGCCAAAGCCCGCTTGCTGGTCGTCGGCACGGGCAACTATGAAGCGGAGTTAAAACGATTGGCGGCGGACAGTCGCAACATCCTCTTTTTAGGTCACCGGTCGGAATCGCAACTACAGAACTTGTACCAACAGGCCTTGGCGGTCATCGTGCCGTCGCTGTGTTATGAAGTATTCCCGCTTGTGATATTGGAAGCGTTCGGGCAACATACGCCGGTCATCGTCAGAAATCTTGGCGCGTTGCCGGAGGCGGTCAACGAAAGCGGCGGCGGCATGGTTTATGCGTCCGACGCGGAATTGCTGGCGGCGCTGGAACGCTTCGCAAGCGATAGCGACTATCGCCAGGAAGCCGGTCAGCGTGGGTACGAGACGGTGCAGACGCGCTACACGGTTGAGTCGCATCTGGAAAATTATTTTGCCGTAATCAAACAACTGGCGACGCGAAAAGGTATCGCTATGGCAGACGAAGCGGATTCTCTTTCTGCAAATTATTCTCTACAGGTTCACGAATGAATTACCGATTTCACTCTTCAACGACAATTTATCAAGGCGCTTGCCGCTATGCGCTATCTATCCTCTTGATCGTTCTCTGCCTTGACGCCGCACGCTCGCAAGCGATTAACGCCAGCCTGTCGGGCGTGTGCAGAGACCCTGGCGGACTGGCGCTTGCCGAAGTCAACCTTACCGTCAAAAATCTTGACACCGGAATGGCGCGCCGCACTCTCACGGACGATGGCGGTCGTTATTATATGGCTTCGCTTGCGCCCGGCAGATACGTTATTGAAGTTTCCAAATCGGGGTTTCAAACCGAAGTTCGCCAAGGCGTGAATTTAAGCATAAGCCACGAGGTCAGGCTGGATTTTATGCTTCAGGTCGGCAACCTCGACGAACGCCTTGAAGTGATAGCGAGTGCGTCACTGGTCGAAGCGGCAAACTCGGCGCTCAGTGAAGTGGTGGATGAAAAAAAGATTCGTGATTTGCCGCTCAACGGGCGCGACATCACGCAACTTATCCAATTGCAGCCGGGCGTCAACGTGGCGCGTACCGATGTCGGGGATATTTTATCGGGCGGCGGCGGCACCCGAATCACGGTTGCCGGAACCAGACCGGCGGGCAACACTTTTATGCTCGATGGCACGATTATCAATAACCTCGGCAATCGTGTCGCCACGGGCGCAACCGGACAACTGACGGGCATCGAAACCATACAGGAATTTCGCGTCTTGACCAGCGCCTACAGCGCCCAATTCAGTCGCGCTACGGGCGGCGCGTTCAACATCATCACCCGTTCTGGCTCCAATACTTTTCACGGCTCGCTCTTTGAATTCCTCCGCAATGATAACCTTGATGCGCGGAACTTCTTTGATCTGGAGAAACCCGAATTCAGGCGCAATCAATTCGGCTTTTCAGTGGGCGGACGGTTGCTCAAAAATCGCACGTTTTTCTTTGTCAGTTATGAAGGCTTGCGCGAAAACCTGGGGCGCACCATCATCCGCACGGTTCCCGATATGGACGCCCGCAAGGGGTTGGTGGCTGGGGCTCGCGTCGCAATTAATCCGTTGGTACAACCGTATTTGAAGCTGTTTCCGCTGCCGACCTTTGACCCTACGCCGGCAGACGGTGCGGCGCTTTTCGTAGGGCAATTCAATCAACCGGCGCGAGAAGATTTTTTTACCGTGCGCCTTGACCATAACTTTTCCGACGCCGACACGTTGATGGCGCGTTATACATTTTCCGATTCCAAGCGCCGCTTTATCACGGACGAAACCTTTCCCGATTTTCCCAATCAAAATCTCAATCGTCCGCAATACTTGACGCTGCGAGCAAGCAAAATTATTTCCCCGCGAGCCACCAACGAACTGCAATTTGGCTTTGCCCGCAGCAACCCCGCCGAAGATATAGCGCCGACCGATCCCTTAACGAAGCTGAGTTTTATTACCGGCCAAGCCATCGGCACTATCAGCATCAGCGGCTTCGATGTATTCGGTACAGACCGCAATGTGCCGCGTCGTTTAACGCAAAACAGTTATCAGCTAGGCGATCAGTTCACCTTGCACAAAGGCCGCCACGTCGTCATTGCTGGCGTACAATTTGAGCGCTTCCAATACAACGTCATCTCTACGTCGCGCTCACGCGGAGAATTCACCTTCAGCAGTCTTGCCGATTTTTTACGCGGCAAAGCGAGAACCTTTGAAGGGCTTTTGCCAAGTGCCAACGATGTTGCCAGAAGCTATAGGCAGAGCCTTTTGGGGTGGTTCGTGCAAGATGAATTCAAACCCTCCAGACGCCTGTTGCTGAACTTTGGGCTACGCCACGAATTCGTTACCGTGCCTTCGGAGCAGCACGGCAGGTTGAATAACCTGCGCGACCCGCTGGATAAACAAGTAAGCGTAGGCAAGCCCTTTATCACCGCGAAAGATAATTTCGCGCCGCGCTTGGGTTTTGCCTGGGACCTCAAAGGCGATGGCAAGACGGCGCTGCGAGGCGGCGCAGGAATTTTCTTTGACCAGTTTTTAGCGCATCAATGGTGGAACTCGATTGTCCGGCTCGCGCCCTTTGCGATTACGGCGCGGGCTTCAGGAGTTGAGGCGGAATTTCCCCAGGGGCTTGCCGGGTTGAGCGCCCTCGGACGTGATGCCGTGCTGGCGGTGGATTATGACCACGGCCAGTCCTATGTTTATCAATACAACCTCAACCTGCAACATGAACTCTTCGCGCAAACTGTCATCACGGTGGCTTATGTAGGCAGTCGCGGCGTAAAACTTTCACGCGAGTCGGATTGGAACATCGGCGCGCCGGGGAATCCGACGCGCCGCAATCCGAACTTCACGCGCATACGCTTCAGGACTTGGGACGCCAACTCTTTTTACAACGCGCTGCAACTGGGACTTAACCGGCGCTTCAGCGGCGGCGTGCAACTTCAAGGCGCATACACCTTGTCGAAATCGGTTGACGACGCTTCGAGCGGGTTGGGGCGTTCGGAATTCAGCAACGGCCAACAACGCACCTCCGACCCCTTTGACCACAAGCGCGACCGTGGGCTTTCAAGTTTCGATGTGCGGCAAAATTTCGTCGTGAATTTTACCGTAGAGATGGGGCAAAGGCTGGCGCAGCTTTCTGCGGATAAGGTGATAAGGAAAGTTCTCGGTGGCTGGCAGATGAGCGGCATTATCACTGTGTCGTCGGGCATTCCGTTCACGCCGATCATCATCAACGACATAGACGGCGATGGCACGGACGATAACGAACAACGCCCGAATCTGAAACCGGGTCGCAGCAACAACCCGGTCACAGGGCGCGTCGAGCAATGGTTTGACCCGTCCGCTTTCACCTCCTTGCCCTCTGGAACACGCGGCAATCTCGGACGCAACACCATCATTGGCCCCGGACTGGCGACCTTTGATCTGGCGCTGGTCAAAAAGTTCAAGGCCGCACGGTTGTCCGAAAAGTTGGAGATTCAGTTTCGCGCAGAAGCTTTCAATCTTTTGAATCGCGCCAACTTTGCCCTTCCGGCGCGCAGCAATCTTGAAATCTTCAGCACTGCCGGTAGTGATGCCAAAGCGCTGCCCAATGTAGGGCGCATCACCACCACCGCAACAACTTCGCGTCAGTTGCAGTTGGCATTGCGAATGAGCTTCTGAGAGTGGTAAAGAGAGAGGTCTGATTTTTCGTATCGTCTCAATACTTCGGGGAGTTTGGAGTACCGCCTGAAGGCTAATGGCATGAAGTGAAGCATGAGATTCTTTTCACCACGAAGGACACGAAGAACACGAAACAGGAAAAACCGAGTTTTGTTTAATCGCTTCGTGCTCTTGGTGGTCTTCGTGGTTCAAAGATTCCCTTCACTTCATGGCAGTAGCCTTCAAGCGGAATCTTTCGCCATCGTGATCTTCCGCCCTGTTGCGCGGTACGCCAAACCTTCTCTAACTTTCTGTCCCCCGAATGATTGAGACGATACGATTATTCCTGTCAAAAGCATTTATGAGTTTTATTGGTGAGATGAAAATGTTCTCGCGCTTTGCGTGGGGATTGCGGGGGTTCTTGCGCCATCCGCTTACGCTTGACGACGCTCGCGCCGTGATTGAACGACGCTTGGCCGAACGCGAAGCCAACTTTTTACGCCTGCTTGAGCGCGGCATTTTCAATTATGCCCCAAGCCCTTACTTGCCGTTGTTGAAACTGGCGGACTGCGAAATCGGCGATATAAAAAATCTGCTGCGCGCCAAAGGTCTGGAAAAGACCTTGCATCATTTGCGCGATGCCGGTGTTTATATCAGCTTCGAGGAGTTCAAGGGGCGCAAGCCCTTGGTGCGCGGCGGACAGATGATTGCGCTCCATCCACACAGTTTCGATAATCCTTTTTTAAGCCGTTCCTATATCACTGCAAGCGGCGGCACGACGGGAGCGCAAACCCGAGTCGAAACCGACCTCGACCATCTGGCGGCGCAGTCCACCCACTTGATGTTGGCGCGGCAGGCGCATGGAGTTTTGGACGTGCCAACGGCTTTGTGGCGCGGCATACTGCCTGATGGCAGCGGCATCAACAATCTGCTCAGGGCGGCGCATCTGGGCAGGTATCCGCAGCGCTGGTTTTCGCCAATAGTTACGGCAAACCTCAAAGCCTCGCTCAAATATAAATACCATCTGGCAACTTACACCACAGTGGTCTTGGGGCGCGTGTTTGGCAAGCCTTTGCCGTGGCCGGAAATGGTTGGCATAGAAGACGCCATCGTGGTGGCGCGTTGGGCAAGCGAAACTTTGCAGACGCATGGCGCTTGCCTGATTTTATCGCCGGTCAGTCGCGCCTTGCGGGTTTGCGTAGCGGCGCAGGAAGCCGGATTGGATTTGACCGGCGCGACGTTTATGATTGCCGGAGAACCGCCGACTGCGGCAAAAGTCAAAGGCATAGAAAGCACAGGGGCGCGCTACTTTCCGACTTACGGTTTAGCCGAAGCCGGACGCATAGGCATGGGCTGCGCCAAGCCGACCGCTTGCAACGACCTGCATTTGCTCACAGACGCTTTCGCGGTTATTCAAAAACCCAGAGCGATACAGGATTCGGAAATTATTGTTGAAGCGTTCAACGTCACCGCGCTTTTATTGACGGCTCCGAAATTGATGCTCAATGTAGAGATAGATGATTATGGTATTGTGGAAAACCGCGCCTGCGGATGCCCTCTTGAAGAACTTGGTTTTAGCGAACACCTGCGCGATATTCGCAGTTTCAGCAAGCTGACCGGCGAAGGCGTAACTTTGGTTGGCAGCGAGATGGTTCACATACTGGAAGAAGTTTTACCCACGCGATTCGGCGGCAGTGCGCTGGATTATCAGTTGATGGAAGAAGAGGATGAACAAGGCTTCACGCGGCTTTCTCTGTTGGTCAATCCGCGCCTTGAAATTGCCGATGAAGCGGCAGTCATTGACGCCGTGTTGGCGGCGATGGAGAAGAGCAGCGTCGGCGCAGATTCGGCAAGCGCCATCTGGAAACAGGCGAAGGCGCTGCGCGTGAAACGCCAAAAACCGGTATGGACAGGGCGCGGCAAGCTCATGCCTTTGCATCTGGCGAACCGCTCGAAAGGCGCGAAGGTTTGAAGCGTGCGCCATCGTTTCAAGGCGCTACTCCAACCTCGCTTCTCGTGTTTCTTATAGCGAATTTCATTTGCCTGCGACCCACGACACCTAGTTGAGAGGCAGTCTGTGACCACAGCACGGCGGTCACAGACCGCCTCTCAACAAATCGCACACATCTGCAAGCCGCTATATAGTAACTACCCAGCCTTTTTGTGAGGGTTGAATTCTGTGCGGCGGTGCCGCTTTGAGGTGCGGAGAGTCTGCGACTCTCCGGTGAACTGGCGCTCTTTCTTCGCGGCGCAGCCGCGAGAGTTGGGAGACGTAGCTTACGGAAAGGTTTAGCCTATCCGCACATCATAGCGGCACCGCCGCAAGCACTGACTGGGTAGTTACCTCTTATATGACATATAAAGAACAGCGACGCAAAATGCGGCCATCCCGGTCAGCAAAAATTTCCCGGCGCGAGATGACAAAGCGTTTAGGCATTGTCGGCGGCGGCGCGTTTTTGTTCACTCACACCGGGTGTTCACCGAAAGCCATCCGTCAAACTCCGTGTTCGCCATTGACAGGCAAGCAGGTGCGTTGGCTGGTGCCGTTTCCGGCAGGCGGCGGCTATGACATCTATGCGCGATTGCTGGAGCCGTTTTATCAGAAAAAGACCGGCGCAGAAATTGTCATTGAAAATACTTCCGGAGCCGGGGGCGTCATCTCTGCCAATAAGCTCAAAGGGAGCTTACCCGATGGTTTGACGCTGGGCATATTGAACGCGCCTGGGCTGATGGTGGCGGCATTGACCGGCGCGCACAACATCCCCAATCCGGCAACGGACTTCACCATTTTGGGACGCTTGGCGCGTAATCAAGTAGTATGGACAACAGCGGGCAATTCTCCTTTTCGCAATCTGGAAGACGTGCTGGCGGAGTCGCAGAAAAGACCGATTGTTTTTGGTATGTCCGAAGTCGGCAGCACCACTTTTGTCACTAGCGCGGTGGCAGCGCAGCTTTTGGGAATCAATACGGCGTACCTTGCAGGTTTTGCGGGAAGCCGCGAAACTGCGCTTGCCGCCATGCGTGGCGAAGTGGATGTGGTCTCCTTCAGCTTCGAGTCCGTACTCGACCGCTTGGAGGCGCAGGATTTGCGCGCCCTCTTGCAAATCAGTCCGCAAAGACTCTCGTCGCACACTGCGCTGGATGGGGTTGCCGTGCTTTGTGGCACGGAAGGCATTGTAGCTCGTCGCGCTGTTGAATTGGGACGCGACCCTCGGCAAAGCGACGCAGATGCTCTTGCGCTGGCAAAATTGATCGGCGCAGGTTTGCTCGTTGCGGCTCCGCCGAATCTGCCAGCGGATTTATTTCGTTGTCTGGAACAGAGCCTCTACGAAACGCTGACCGATACGCAATTGCAAGCGGCAGCCGCCAAAGCCAAGCGCTCGCTTGATGTGGCAAGAGCCGATGAAGCGTTGTCAGACCTGCAAGCGGCGGCGGTGCAGGCTGAAATATTTATACCGATAATTCAAGACGCGATACGCAAAATCAGAGCCTAAAAGTAAGGCAAAAGTAAAAAGGCAAAGTAACTACCCAGCCTTGTTGTGAGAGTTGAATGCTGTGCGGCTATGCCGCTTTGAGGTGCGGAGAGTCTGTGACTCTCCGTTCGGTTGGCTCTCCTTTTTCGCGGCTGCGCCGCACCGGAGGCTGCGCCTCAGAAAAGCTTGGCGGCAGAAGCCCACAGGCGGCGCAGCCGCGAGAGTGGGGAGCGCCGTTTACGGAAAGGCATAGCCTCTCCGCACCTCAAAGCGGCATAGCCGCAAGCACTGGCTGGGTTGTTACAAATCAAAATGAGTGAAGACTCCGAAAGACGCTGAGTAACTCAATGTTAGAACCCGTACTGCAAGCCGCCTGGGAAGCCTTTCTGCTGGTCTTTTCCTGGCCCAATATTATTTATCCAATCATCGGTACGTTGTTGGCGATGCTCTTCGCTTTCGTCCCCGGCATCAGCGGTTTTACCCTGATGGCGTTGGCGATTTCCTTCACCCTCAAATGGGAGCCGCTGCCGATTATGCTGCTTTTTGGGGCTTTTGTTGGCGGCGCGACCTTCATGGGTTCGGTGACCGCAATCCTCTTCAATATTCCTGGCACTACGCCCAGCACCGCCACCATGATTGACGGTCATCCGATGGCGCAACAGGGGAAAGCGCGCACCGCTATAGGCTGTTCCGCCACCTCTTCGGCGCTGGGTTCAACCTTTGGAATCGTCGCGCTGATTCTCTTGATACCGTTTATGCGCGGAGCGATTTTGATATTCGGCTCGGCGGAATTTCTGATGCTGGCAATCTGGGGGTTGGCGACCATTGTGACAATTACGCGCGGCTCGGTAATCAAAGGACTGGCCGCCGCCGGGATCGGTTTCCTGATTAGCTTTATCGGCGTTGATCCGCAGACCGCCGAACTGCGCTACACCTTCGGCAGCCTCTATCTGCAAGACAAACTCGGATTAGTGCCGATTTTATTGGGTCTTTTTGCCATTGCTGAAATCACCACGTTATCGGTGACGGGCAAAGGAACGATCTCCGGCAAGCACCACTTGGAAGAGTTGGGCGGCTCGCTTCGAGAAGGGGTTTTAGCGGTCTTTCAAAACTTCGGATTGTTCCTACGCAGTTCGCTTATCGGTACGGTCATCGGCATGATTCCTGCGGTCGGCGGCACGGTCGCCAGTTTTGTCGCTTACGGACAGGCGGTGTTGACGGCACGCACCCATCGAGAAAACTTCGGTCATGGCGATATTCGTGGCGTCATTGCGCCGGAGGCGGCTCACGATGCCAAAGACGGCGCGTCACTGGTGCCAACGCTGGCATTTGGCATACCCGGCAATGAAGGCACCGCTCTGCTGTTGGGGGCGCTCACTTTGCACGGGCTGGCTCCCGGAAAAGAATTGATGACCCAGCATCTGACCCTGGTCTTTGTGTTGATCTGGTCCTTGTTCCTGTCCAACTGGCTGACCTCCATTCTCGGCGTAGCGATGGTTAAGCCGTTGGCGAAACTGACGGTCATTCGCACCGAGTTGCTTGCGCCAATTATTTTTGCGCTCGCCGCTTTGGGTGCCTATCTTTACAAAGGCCGAATTGAAGATGTCGCTGTCGCTTTCCTGTTTGGCGTCCTCGGCTACGGCATGAAAAAGTACGACTGGCCGCGCATCCCTCTGGTGATTGCGCTAGTGTTAGGGCCGTTGTTTGAAAGCAATCTGCACATCACCATACGGCTGCATCAGCTTGGGCGCATCAACTTCTGGACGCGCCCGGTTACTTTGTCGCTGATGGCGCTAACCGTAGCCACTTTGACCTTGCCCTATATTCAGGCGTTGCGAGCAAGGAGGGCAGAAAAGCGTTGAGGCTGAGGTTCAAGCAAAGAGCCTGGTTCACTTTTGGGTTATTGGCTTTTGCCCTTGTGATATTCGGTTTTACCTTGGGGCTGGGGCGCGTAGCGCGTATGGTGCCGTTGGCTGTGGTGCTGCCAACGCTGCTGTTGTTGCTCGTTCAATTGCTGATGGATATGCGGCCTGGTCTGGCACAAGCCTATCGCCGATGGGAGCAAAAAGATTTGTTCCAGGTTGAACCGTTACGCAAACAAGCCAGCCAACAAATGGAGAAGGAGGATATGGAAAGGCGGCAAGGCGACCGCGAGCGTCAAGCCTTTTTCTGGCTGCTGGCAATGTTGGCGCTGCTCTATTTTTTGGGCTTTCTTGTCGCCCTTCCCTTGTACACGCTGTGGTATTTGCGGCAGCACTCTGAAGGCTGGTTGAAGCCGATGGTCATCGCTGCGGGAATCGCTGGTTTCGTCTATGGCGTATCCATACTCGATCCTGGGGCCAGTCTGTACGGCGGGTGGTTAGGGCATTGGCTGGGGAGATGAGATTGCCTTCAACCAAGGGTAAATCAACAGGCTTGATGAACACTTAATGATCAGTGAAGCACAAACTACTGTCCGCAATGTCGGACTGTTGCTGGCGCAACGAGGCGTAAACCTCACCGGAGGGATGTTGATGGCGCTGTTGCTGCCGCGTTTGATGGGGCCGCAGATCTTTGGTCGCTATGCTTTGATTACCTCTCTGGCGATGTGGTTTGTCATCTTCAGCAGTCTGAGTTCAGCCCAGGTCATGAGTCGCTTCATCCCGCCTTTGGTGCTTGCCAAGGATCGCTCAGGGATAGAGAAATTTTTAGGCAACCTGCTGGCAGCGCGCTTGTCAAACGGGCTGCTGGCGGCGGTGACATATCTGCTGTTTACAGCTTTATGGTTTGGTGAACTCGACACTCTGATGCTGGTGTTCGTCGCCCTCAGCATCTGCCTACAGACCAGCAGCAAGCTGTTGTTTGCTTTCTTTTTGGGACTCAATCAGGCGGCGCGTTGGGGGATGGGCGAGATTTTGCGCCAGTGGTTGAGCTTGATGTTTCTGGTTCCCGGTTTTTATTTCGGCGGTTTGCGCGGCGCAGGTTTGGGCTTGATGCTGGCAGAACTGTTGACGCTAGTGGTCGGCATGGTGTGGGCTGCGCCGTATCTGTCGTGGTCGAATTTGCGTTTCGACTTCCAGTACCTTTCTCCTTACCTGCGCTTCAGCCTATCATTTTTTGCCAGCAATCTGTTGCTGACCATTTCCCTGTTGAGCGGCGAGTTGCTGGTGCGCGTGGCGTCCGGCGATTATGCCCAGGTCGGTTATTTCGGGCTGGCTTATAAAGCCTACCTGGTTGCCGGACAAGCCTTGTGGCAACCGACCATGGCCTTTGCTCCTTTGCTCAGTTCTTTGTTGGCGCAAGGCAACAGCGCGGAGATCAAACGCTGGGTTGAGCGCCTGCTCAAGTGGATGGCGGTGCTTGGCGTAGTCGCCACCTTCGGCGCGTTGCTTTTGGCGCGTGATTTGGTGCCGCTGGTGTTTGGCGCGGCTTACTTGCCGGTGGCCGACAATGTGTGGCCTTTGATGTTGGCGTTGTTGGCGCTGGCGTTGTCTAGCGTGGCGCGGCTGCTGGCCTTGACTTACAATAAACCGGGCATCGCCGGGCAAGCCGCTGTGCTTCAGATCGTCAGTTTCTGGGGCGTTGGCTTGCCGCTGATTGCCTGGCAGGGCAGCTTTGCCGGATGTCTAGCGGTGCTGCTTGCCGGTGCTTGGTACGGCGGCTACTTCACCTTTCGTATGCGCCGTGTGGTCGGGTATTCGCTGCGGCATTGGGTCGCCGTCATTTTGCCGGGAGCGCTGTTTCTGCCGCTGGTCTGGCTGCGTTCAAGTTGGCAAGTTAATGTCGCGCTGTTTGCCGTTTTCATCATTGGCTATGTCGGCTTACTGTTGGCGCTCCGAATTGTCACCGCAGGCGAATTGACACGAATGCGACGAGCTTTGCGACCCGAAGTTCTGGCACTTGAGGAGTCGCCAAATTGATCGGCGTGAGGTCGCCGGATTTCAGGTTGCAGCAACCCATAACCGATTACGACGCTCATCGCACTTGCCTGGCGACCGTCAAATTTATTTCGAGGAGGGAACCAGATCAGTGAACTTGTCTTCTCGAATCACACACAAGCTTGAACGCTGGCTCCGGCAGTGCCGCGACAAAAAAGCTCCGGCCATTATTCTTGGAGCTTCGGTCAACGGCCTGAGTTTTGTCCGCAGCTTGGGAAGACGCGGCATCCCGACGCTATTGCTCGACAGCGAGCCTTTCCTCGGAGCCTTTACGCGCTACGGCAAAGTGCTGTTGCTGCCTGCGACTGACGCACACCCGCCGGAGTGGCTGGCGGCGCTGGACTTTGTGGCGTCGCGTCTGGATTCGCCTGCGGTGCTGTTTGCCACTTCGGACGCTCATTGTTTATGGGTGTCGCAGCATAGAGAGTTGCTGCGGTCATCGTTTCGTTTCCTGATACCGCCATCGGAAAGCGTGGAACAGATTGTCAACAAACGCTCGCAATACGGCCTTGCTCAAGCGGCGGGGCTGAGGCTTCCTCTGACTTGGTTCCCCGAATCTTTTGACGAGTTGCGCGACCTGGCGTCGCAGCTTGTCTATCCCTGTCTGCTCAAGCCTTATACTTCCTACCAAGGTCGCCAGCGATTAGACAAGCAAAAGGTTCTCATCGTTGATTCGCCGCCAGCGTTGCTGACAGCTTATGAACGCCTGACGGTCGGCAATCTGCGTTTTATGATCCAAGAGATCATTCCCGGCGCGGATACGGCGTTGTATGGCTATCTGGGATTCTGGGATGCCCAAGGGCGCGAACGTGCCTGGCTGACGAAGCAGAAACTGCGTCAGTCGCCGCCCTATTTTGGTGACGGATCGCTACAGCGTACCGTGGCAGCGCCCGAAGTGGCGGAGTTGAGCCGTCGCCTTTTGCGCGCCTTTAATTACACCGGCTTGGTCAACATCGAGTTCAAGTATGACGCACGCGATGGCAGCTATCGCCTGATGGAAATCAATCCGCGCAGCGCCGCCAGCAATCAAATGGCGATCAGCGCCGGAGTGGATTTTCCGTGGATGGGTTACCAGTACCTGACGGCTGCCGATCCCGATGGTTTAGAGAGTATGCCCTTCCGACCACAAGTTAAATGTGTGAATGAAGAGTGGGAGATTCAAGCCTATTTTGCCTACCGAAAATTCGGCGCGCTCAACCTCTGGCGCTGGCTGCAATCGCTCTACGGTGCGAAGCTGACGATCTTCGCCTGGAGCGACCCCTTGCCCTTTCTGGTGGGCTTCTGGCGCTTGCTGAAAATCTCCTGTGCCCATCTCTGGTCGCTCACGCGCAGGTAGCGGCAGGGCGTTCAGTCGCGCCAAGGGCAAGTCGTTAAGCGCGGCTCGCAAAGTCATCCACATCGTCGGCGAGGGAAGCGCCAATGGCGGGTTGGCCTTGCGTCCTTGACGCGCTCGCTCAAGCGCCGCCAGTAAATGGATAATTGGCGCGCCCGTTGTGGCGCGCTGCTTGGCCGTGCGACCGATCAGCGGAATTTTCCCCAGCAAATTAGGTGATTCAACCCAACGCACGGGCAAACCGCCGATAAATTCTTTAGATAAAAACAGGCATAGGCATTGCTAGGTCTTTGATCTGACAAGCGTGGTGCGGAAAAAAGAATCGCACAACCGCGCTTCATATTTTTTTTCAGGAAGCCAAAGCGCATGACCGAAACTTTATCTATGAACCTCAATGGCGAGCGCGCCACTCTATCGCCGGCGCTCCTCGACAAGTACAACCAGCCCGGCCCACGTTATACCAGCTATCCGACGGCTCCCGAATGGGACGATGCTTTTGGCGCGGAGGATTTACGCCAAGCCTTCTGCGAGGCCAACCGCAAAGCGCAACCCGCGCCGCTGTCGCTCTATTTTCATCTGCCCTTTTGTCAGGCGCTCTGTCTGTTCTGTGGCTGCAATACGGTCATCAGCAAAAATCGCAAGGTGACCAATCCTTATCTTGACCATCTCAAAAAAGAGATGGCCACGGTCAGTGAAAATATCGAGCCGTCGCGACAGGTCGAACAACTGCACTGGGGCGGCGGCACGCCTACTTATCTTTCGCCCGATGAAATCGTCAATTTATATGCGGCCATTGAACAGCATTTTTCATTCGCGCCCGACGCCGAAATCGGCATAGAGATAGACCCTCGTGCGACCACCGAAGAGCATTGTCGCGTGCTGGCTAATCTGGGCTTCAATCGCCTCAGCATGGGCATACAGGATTTCAACCCGCTGGTGCAACAAACGGTGCATCGCGTGCAGCCTTACGACCTGACCAGAGCCTTGTTTGAGTATTGCCGCACGTTGGGATTTACGAGCATCAATGTGGATTTAATTTACGGCTTGCCGCATCAAACGCTCGAAAGCTTCGGCGACACGGTGGAGAAAATCATCGCCATGAATCCCGACCGCATAGCGGTGTTCAGTTACGCGCACGTACCGTGGCTGAAGAAACAGCAAGGCAGTTTTGCCAAACATCTGCCGCAAGGGTTAGAGAAATTCCGCATCTTTCATCAGGCGATTGCACGCTTGACCGACGCTGGTTATCGCTACATAGGCATGGATCATTTTGCGCGCCCCGACGATGAATTATGCAAAGCGCAGGACCAGCGCTCGCTGCATCGCAACTTTCAAGGTTATACCACCAAAGCCAATTGCGACCTCTACGGCTTGGGCGTCAGTTCGATCAGCGGCCTCGAAGCGGTGTACGCGCAGAACTGGCGCGATTTGCCCGCTTATTACGCGGCCATAGATCGCGGCGAGTGGCCGACCATGCGCGGTATGCGGGTGAGCGCCGAAGATCAATTGCGCCGCGCCGTCATCAATCGCCTGCTCTGTCATGGCTTGGTTATCAAGTCGGAAATCGAGCGCGAATTCGGCATTCATTTCGATGACCATTTTGCTTTAGAGTTGGCGCGGCTCGCGGACTTGGAGCGCGACCAACTGGTGCGCCGCGAAGACGACCGCATCGCTGTCGCGGCGCTCGGACGCATCTTCATACGCAACATCGCTATGGTCTTTGACGCTTATCTGCAAACGCCAGCGATGCAACAAAAAGTATTTTCCCGTACACTCTAATTCGTATGGCGCTTCATTCCATCATCATCGGCGCAGGCATAGCGGGATTGGTCACGGCCAGTCATCTGCAACAAGCGGGGCGAACTATTCTGCTCCTCGAAAACAGCAAGCACGCAGGCGGCGTCATCAAAAGCCTCGATGCCGATGGCTTTCTGATTGAACGCGGCCCCAACAGTCTGCGCGGCACGCATGAATTTTTAGACTTGCTGGAAGAACTCGGCTTGCAGGATGAATTGGTGACGGGCGACGCGACAGCGCCCGCTTATGTTTACGTGGACGGCGCGCTGCACGCCGTGCCGATGAGTCCACCGGCGTTGATCAAAACCAAACTGCTTTCAATCGGCGCAAAGTTTCGTCTGCTCGGCGAACCGTTCATCAAAGCGCGCCGTGAAGCAGGCGAAGAGAGCGTCGCATCGTTCATCGAACGCAGACTTGGGCGGCAGGTATTGGAGCGCCTGGTCAGCCCATTTGTTTCGGGAGTCTATGCCGGTGATGTCGAACAATTGAGCGTGCAGGCAAGCTTTGCGAAGTTGCCGGAGTTTGAAATTGCAGGCGGCAGCATACTGCGCGGGGCCTTGCGAGCGATGCGCGCAGGGCGCAACGGCCAAGCGACGCCCAAGCGTTCTTTGCGTCCCTATCGTTTATGTTCGTTTCGGCGCGGACTCGAAGCCTTACCTGGCAGGCTGGCGAAAAGTTTAGGCGAGAATTTTTTGCGCGAAGCTCAGGTGACAAGCATACGCGACAACAACGAAGCGAATTCGTCGGCGCGTTTTGAAGTGGTGTTCGAGCATCAGGGCACACGGCACACGGTGGCGGCGGCGACCTTGATTGTGGCGACACCGGCTGATGCGGCGGCGCTGTTGCTCAAGGAGTGCGCGCCGGAGATTGCTTCCTTGATTGCCGATATACCGTATGCGAGTTTGGCTTCAGTGCCGCTCGCTTATCGTCAGGAACAGTTAGCAAGACCGCTCGACGGCTTCGGTTTTCTAGCGCCGCGTAGCGCCGGTTTGCGAACCCTCGGCTCGGTGTGGAATTCGTCGCTGTTTCCTGAACGTGCGCCCGCAGGCTGGGTGTGTTTGACCAATTACATAGGCGGCGCAACCGACCGCGAAGCCATCACCTTGAGCGATGACGAATTGATCGCCACCGTGCATCAGGATTTACACAAAGTTTTAGGACTCACGGGCGAGCCACGGCGCTTGCCGATCACGCGCCACCAGCGTGCGCTGCCGCAATATATTTTGGGTCATGCGGCGCGCATCACGGCAGTGGAAGCGGCTTTGCAAAACCGCACAGGGCTTTTTTTAAGCGGCAATTATCTGCGCGGCATCTCGCTCGGCGATTCGATCAAACAGGCCATGCAGGTTGCCGAAAAGTCATGCCGCTGTTGAGGCTTGAAGATCAAGCGAGGCGTAGCGTCTATCTGTATAGACCACCAATTGAGCGGATTCGCCGCACCCGCCTATGGCTGTGATTCGGCGAACCCGTCTCATCCTTTGCTCCTTTACACTGCCAGTTTGTGTGCCTGCCTTTTTATAGCGAGACCGGCATGGCTCGGCTGTCTGCCTGATGATGGTGGCTGAAATCAAGTGCCAACTGGTATGGGCGACTACTGCAATGATTCGCGGATTCATCAAGGGGCGCACACGGAGGTACGCCCGCACTGGTCTGCTGAATTTTTCGTTCTTACCCAACTTTGCAATCGCCCTAGTTTTGGGGCTGAGATTGACAAGGCTTTCAAGCCTATGCTAAAAGCATCTGCGTCAAGAAGCAGAGTTATTTTCCAGCAGCTTTTCAAATAGCGAGTAGTCATCAATACCGTAACTATTTTTCCGCGCCCTAGAGGTTTCAAGGTGCGCGAGTATGCAGGTTGCCATTATGTCAGACGAAAGCAAAGATACGCAGGAAGTCCCGGAGAATGCTGAACCGACGGACGCGAAAACGGTTGAGGCCGAGGTTGCTTCAACCGCTCAACCGGCCAACGTCGCCGCACCTACTTTACCCACTGAAACACCAAGCGAAACTCAACCCGAAGCCAGCGCCAGCCCAGGCAATACGACTGCCGATAGTCTGGCCGAAACTTCGACTGTAGCCGCAACCGAAAAACCGACAGCACCGGCAACACCCGAAGTCCCTGCAAAAGTCGCCGCACCGAGCGCTGAAGCAAAAGCAGAAGCAACGCCGAGCGCTGAAGCAAAAGCGCCCACCGCTGATGCCGCAGCCAAGCCGGAAGCTGCCGCAAAGCCTGCGCCGCCGAAAGCCGCCGCGCCGCCCAAAGCGCCTGCATCAGCCGCTACGGCGGGCGCTGCCAAACCCGCGCCGCCTGCTAAAAAAGGGCCAACCGTCACCGAAGAGATTAAAGACGATCCCTTCATTGATAAACTCAAAGCCAAATTCCCCGACGCCATCACCGAAACCGTCAAGACCTTCGGACAACGCATCATTCGCGTCAACAAAGATGCGTATTTGAAACTGTGCCGCTTCCTGCACGATGACGAAGACGGCGCGTTTACCATGTGCGCCGATTTGACGGCACTGCACTGGCCAGACAAAACTGGCGCGGAATTTGACATCGTGGCCAATTTATATTCGGTATCCAAAAATCAACGCCTGCGCGTCAAGACGGCGATTGCTGAAGGCGAAGCCGCGCCCAGCGTCACCTCAATTTGGGCAGGCGCGAATTGGATGGAGCGCGAAGTCTTTGATATGTTCGGCGTAAAATTTGACGGCCACCCGGATTTGCGGCGCATACTGTTGCCCGAAGATTGGCCGGGCTATCCGCTTCGCAAAGAGTATCCGATTGAATACCGCGACAACGAGTGGACGGATAAACACATTGACTATCGCGAAGTGGATTATGATACCAGTTTGATTGATGTGAAATACGCCCAACGCAGATAGATTTTAGTCCCTAGTCCTTAGTCCCTGGTCATTAGTTATTCGCTCGAACGAAAGCGTGTGACGACAAGCTGAGGACTAAGGACTGAGGACTAAGGACTCATACTTATGCAAAGCCAGGAAGCGATTAAACCGCACGAAACGCTGCTCGACGCCGAAGAGATGGTGCTGAACATGGGGCCGCAGCATCCTTCGACGCACGGCGTGTTGCGCGTCATCTTAAAACTCGACGGCGAAACCGTAACCGACCTCGATTGTGACATCGGCTATCTGCATCGCGGTGTGGAAAAGATTGCCGAACACGACACCTATCAAATGATCACGCCTTATTGGGATCGGCTCGATTATGTCGCCGCCGTCTCCAACGATTTGTGTTACGTCGAGGGCGTAGAAAAATTATTGCAGGTCGAAGTGCCGCGTCGCGCGCAATATCTGCGCGTTGCCCTGACTGAATTGCAGCGCATCGCTTCGCATCTGTTGTGGCTTGGTACGCACGCCATTGATATAGGCGCGGTGACGGTCTTGCTCTACTGTTTCCGCGAACGCGAAGAGATCTTAAAAATCTTTGAAGACTTCATCGGCGCACGGCTCACCGCACACGCTTTCCGCATCGGCGGTCTGCAATGGGACGCCTACCCGGAATTCGTTGATCGCGTCAAAGAATTTTTGAAGATGATGCCCACTCGCATTGATGAATATGAAACGCTGTTAAACAGCAACCGTATCTGGTTGAGCCGCACCGTTGGCATAGGCGTGTTGTCTGCCGAAGACGCTATCAATTTGAGTTTGACCGGCCCCGTACTGCGCGGTTCGGGCGTCAAATACGACATACGCAAAGCGCAACCGTATGCGGCTTATGCCGATTTCGATTTTGAAATTCCGGTGGGCGAAAACGGCGACACTTATGACCGCTATCTTTGTCGCATGGCAGAGATGCGGCAATCGCTCAGTATCATCGAACAGGCGCTCGATGGTTTGCCGGAAGGGCCGGTGATGGCGAAAGTGCCGAAGATTATCAAGCCGCCGGTCGGCGAAATCTATCATTCGATAGAAGCGCCCAAAGGCGAAATCGGCGTTTACCTGGTGAGCGACGGAACCGGCAAACCCTATCGTATGCGTATCCGTCCGCCTTCATACATTAATCTACAGGCGTTGAAGAAAATGTCCATAGGCCATCTGGTTGCCGATGTGGTGGCAATTATCGGAACGATTGACATCGTTTTAGGCGAAGTTGATAGATAAAGGACTGAGGACTGAGGACTGAGTGAAAAACTTGTCTGCAATGATTGGCAAATCGCAAACCTGATAGCTTGCGTCTAATTTCTTACTCAGTCCTTAGCCCTCAGTCCTCAGCACTTGGATTATTATGACAGCTATACTTTCGACATTACTCCTGGTTGCGCCGCAATGGGTGCGAGAATATCTCACCAAAGAGAAACAGCCGAATGTCTTTTGGTCGGAGTACATCGTCTGGCCGCTCATTCAAATCATCGTGGTGCTGTTCATCATCTTGACCCTGGTTGCCTATCTGGTTTATCTGGAGCGCAAGGTGTCGGCCTTCATGCAGGCGCGGCTTGGCCCTATGCGCGTAGGCCCTTGGGGACTTTTGCAACCGGCTGCCGATGGTTTGAAACTGCTGCTCAAAGAAGACATCATCCCGATTAAAGCCGACAAAGCGATTTTTCAACTCGCGCCGATTATCGCCGTGGTCGCCGCTCTGGTCGTTCTTGCGGTGGTGCCGTGGGGCGCAGGCTGGGGAACGATTGCCAACGTCAACATTGGCCTGCTGTTTATTCTGGCGGTTTCGTCGGTCGCGGTGTTGGGGTTGGTGTTGGCCGGTTGGTCTTCCAACTCGAAGTATTCACTGCTTGGCGCATTGCGTTCGTCGGCGCAGATGTTGAGTTATGAAATCGGCATGGGGCTTTCGATTATCGGAGCCTTGATGTTTGCGCGCACGCTTTCGATGAATGGCATTGTCGAAGCGCAACGCGCCGATGGCGTATGGTATTTCTTCTTTCAACCGCTGGGCTTTCTGGTTTACGTCATCTGCGCGTTAGGCGAAACCAATCGCGCACCTTTTGATTTGCCGGAAGCCGAATCGGAACTCGTCGCCGGTTATCACACCGAGTATTCGGGCTTTCGCTGGGCGCTGTTTTTTATGGCGGAATACACCGCGATGATTGTCACCTCTTCGATTGCCGTGACACTTTATCTGGGCGGCTGGTCGTTTCCCGGCCTGAGCCTTATCGAAAAGTCTTCGCCCAATCTGTTCGTCTTTTTGAGCATCGTTATTTTCGCCACGAAGGTGATGGTGTTGATTTACGCTTTCATGTGGATACGCTGGACGTGGCCGCGTTATCGCTACGACCAGTTGATGGAGATTGGCTGGAAGTGGATGATTCCGGCGGGACTCGCAAACATCGTGATGACCGCTATCTGGTATGTGCTTGCATTGCCTAGTACAAAAGCCTCACTCCCGGACTTTCTAAAATTTTTCTTGAGATTTAATTTCATGAAAGATGTGAGTGGGCGATTAGTGCCAACCCAGTGGGCAGGCGTTATCTATTTCGTAGCTACAGGTTTTCTCATTACGGTTCCAATGGTCTGGGCGCTGCTTGCGGCAATCAATCGGCGCTCCAATGATTTCAATCTCGACGAGCAGCGCCAGTTACAATTCAAGTTGCGCCGCGAGCGTTTGAAAAAGATGGAAAACGCCGAAGCAGCGGAATAAGTTTAAGATTGAGCGCCGCATTCTTGAATCAGGGTTAAGCGGCGATTTCCGATTGATAAACCAACGCCTTCCTGTTAGGGGTTCTGTGTCAAAGCGTCAGGCGGCTTTGCCGCTTTGATGTGCGGCGGTGGCTTTGCCCCGCCGGAGGATTCGTTGAAAGGTTTCGGGGCTGCGCCCCAATTGGCGGCGTAGCCGTTGAAGCGTTCCTGTCGCCTTGCCGGAAAGTCCGAGCCTTTCCGCATCTCAAAGCGGCAGAGCCGCAAAAACGGATTCTGTGATTAACGATTCGCATCAACCAATGGTTTTTTGCGCTATCAAGTTTGGTTTTTTGTAAGTAGGTGAATTATGCCAGCAATAAACGTAGCCGGAAGAAAGCGCAGTTTCTCCGGCATTATCAAACGGCTGTTACTTTTAGACCTCTTCAAGGGTCTGGCCGTAACCTTCAAATATAATATTCGCGCTCTGTATGAAAAACGCGATGGCGGCAATCCGCATCAAGCGCTCTACACCGAGCAGTACCCGCTTGAGGCGGCGCGAGTGTCGGAGCGTTACCGAGGCGCGCCGCGTTTGAACCTTGACCCGGAAACCGGCGGCACCTTGTGCATCGCTTGCGACCTGTGCGCGCTGGCCTGTCCGGTGGACTGCATAGATGTCGGTTCGATTCGCCGCGAAGTGCGCGATGGCGCAAAGGTGAACAAGAAAAAAGTGCTGACGACGTTTACCTTCGACACCTCGCGTTGTATGTTTTGCAATCTCTGTTCGGAAGCCTGCCCAACGGATTGCCTAGAATTGACTCAAGGTTTCGAGCTTGCCGTCTATCATCGCTCAGGCTTTCGTTGGGACCGCGAGATGCTCGAAAAAGGCATCAGCTACGTCAAGTACACGAAATAGTCCTTAGTCCCTGGTCATTAGTCGGTGAGAGAAATCTGCCACCGACCTGAATATCAAAGAAAGGGAACTAAGGACTAAGGACTAAGGATTAAGGACTACGATGCAATTACACGGTTGGGAAGCAGTGCTGTTTTATGTGCTGGCATTTTCAACGCTCATCATGGGCGTGTTGGTGGTGTCGGCGCGATTGGCCGTGCATTCGGCTCTCTTTCTGATTTCAACGCTGGTCAACATCGCCTTGTTGTTCATCCTGCTGCGCGCCGAATTTGTCGCTGGTGTGCAGATACTGGTTTATGTAGGCGGCGTGATGGTGCTGTTTCTGTTTGTCATCATGTTGGTGCAGACCCGCGCCGAAGAAGAGGCGAAAGTAAAACTCTACACCGGGCAGATGTGGCCAGCGGTGATGCTTACTTTGCTATTGGCGGTGTCGTTTTTCTTTGCCATGAATTCGGCGCAACCGGCATTTCGCCCGCAGCCTTCCGAGGCCGCCGCGCAAAGCAAAGAAGCGCCAGCGGAATCCACCAAGTCAGGCGCTGGCTCGCAGATTTCCACCGACACTCAAGAGGTAGGCCAATCGCTTTACAAAGAAGCCGCCTTGCCGTTTGAAATCGCTTCGGTGTTGTTGCTGGTAGCAATGGTGGGCGCGGTGTTGTTGGCTCGCGGCACCAAACAAGAGAAGCTTTACGAACCCAGCGAATAAGGCTGCTAAGGCCGCGCCGGGCAATCGCAACGCCGTTTCATTGGCCATGATTAAACAGAAAAGTTTGGCGTGCCGCCTACAGGCGGTTTTCCTGAAAGCCGCAGCAACCGCTTGCAGGCGGCACGCCAAACTCAGCAGTTCGGTTTTCACCCATTGAGGAGTAAGGATAAATGCCCTCTGGACTTAAAAAATTCTTTTCACGCGACAACCTCCCGAACCTTATCTTCACCGTACTTTTCTTAGGTGCGGTTGGCTTCGTTTCGTACAAGTATGTCTGGCCGAATCTGGAACGCTTCGAGCCGACGCTGGTCAATTTCATGATGTTGAGTTTTCTGCTCTTCGTCGTAGGCGTCGCCGGAGTGTTATCGCGCCGCAACATCATCATCATTTTCATGTCCATCGAATTAATTTTGAACGCGGTTAATCTGAACCTGATCGCGTTCTCGCGCTACTTTCAAATCAATCAGGAAGCGTTCAATACAGCATTCAAAAGCGCCGGTATGACCGTCAACCCGTTGGCCGGGCCGGTCTTTACCATTTTCATCATTGTTGTCGCCGCTGCAGAAGCCGCCGTCGGCTTGGGCATCGTCATCGCGCTGTTCCGCAACCGCGAAACCATAGCGATTGACGAAATTGATTTACTGAAATTTTAGTTTAGTCCTTAGTCCTTAGTCCCTAGTCCTTAGTTAAATGCTTTCACGAGCCGAAACCTTTAACTGAAGACTAAGGACTAGGGACTAAGGACTAAGGACTAATGACTATTATGTTAAAACTCGTCTGGCTGATTCCTGTCTTTCCACTGTTGGGTTTCCTTATCAATTTTCTCTTGGGCAAAAAACTGCACCTCAGCGAAAAGGTCGTGTCGTGGATTGCCTGCGGTGTCATCGGGCTGTCGCTGTTGATTACCATAGGCGCATTCGTGGAATACAAAACCAGTTTCAATCCCAACAACGCAGACAAGCCTTATATCACAAGCAAAGAACCCGGCGGCTTCAGCTTTACCTGGATGCCTGGCGGACGCGCTCATCTCACGCAAGGCGCAGACAAAGGCAAGCTGGCGAATTTCAATATCGAGTGGAGCTATCAAATAGACCAACTCTCGCTGGTCATGATGTTCGTCGTCACCTTCGTAGGCTTTTTGATTCACATCTTCGCGACCGGCTATATGCACGGCGACCCCGGCTTCTATCGCTTCTTCTCGTACCTGAATCTGTTTATGTTCATGATGCTGCTGTTGGTGATGGGATCGAACTTCATGATTATGTTCGTCGGCTGGGAAGGCGTGGGATTATGTTCCTACCTGCTGATCGGCTATTACATCAACCGACAGGAAGCGGGCGACGCCGCCAAAAAAGCTTTCGTCGTCAACCGCATAGGCGATTTAGGCTTTGCCCTGGCCATCTTTGGCGTCTTTGCTATGTTCGGCACTTTGCAGTTTCATGATCTGGCGGCACTGGCGAAAGCCTATCCGCCGGAAGCGCTGGGCGCGTTCGGTTTGATGAGTTGGATTGCGCTGGGCTTGTTCATCGGGGCGACCGGCAAGAGCGCGCAGATTCCTTTATTCATCTGGTTGCCGGACGCTATGGCAGGCCCCACGCCGGTGTCTGCCTTGATACACGCGGCGACTATGGTGACCGCAGGCGTCTTTATGGTGACGCGCACCAATTTCTTTTTTCAACGCTCGACGACCATGATGATGGTGGTCGCGGTGGTCGGTTGTTTGACGGCATTCATCGCCGCAACCATAGGCATCACGCAAACCGACATCAAAAAAGTTCTCGCTTATTCGACGGTCTCGCAACTCGGCTTTATGTTTTTAGGCGCAGGCGTAGGCGCTTTCGTAGCCGCTATCTTTCACGTCTTCACCCACGCTTTTTTCAAAGCTCTGCTTTTCCTCGGCTCCGGTTCGGTCATACATGGTATGCACCACGAACAGGAGATGCCGCGCATGGGCGGCTTGAAAAAATATCTGCCGACGACTTACAAGACCATGCTGATGGGCTGGCTAGCCATCTGCGGCATTCCCCTATGGGCAGGCTTCTGGTCGAAAGATGAAATTCTCTGGAATACCTTTGATACAACGCGCTTCGGCGGCGCGAAAATTTTGTGGATTGTCGGCTTGTTCACCGCTGGCATCACGGCGTTTTACATGACGCGCTTGATGGCTTTGACGTTCTGGGGCGAAGAGCGCTTTCGCAAAGTTCACGCAGGTGGCGAGGCCGACGAAGCGCACGCTGCCGCTTACGATAAGGATTTGAAACCGCACGACGCCGTGACCGCTTCGGCAGGCGACCGTCCGCATCATCAACCAGGTGAACACGTCGGCGCGAAAGACGCCAGCGATCCCTTTGTTACGCACACCGCCGCGCATCATCATTTTGAGCCGCACGAATCGCCCAAGAGCATGACGATTCCGTTAATCGTGCTGGCGGCTTTCTCGCTTTTCATAGGGCTGCTTGGTATTCCGCACGCCAGTGCCTTCGAGCATTGGCTTGATCCGGTGATTGAAAAAGTTCACGCCACACCGCAACACGCCACGACCGCCACTGTCGAAGCGCATGGCACGCCGCAAACCACTGCCAGTGAAGCGCACAACGCTGCTGAATCTACTGCCAGCGAAGCGCAAGCAACCTCGCAAGCAACGCACGAAGAAGGCGAACACAAACCGTTCCAGATGCTCGAACTTATTTTGATGATGGCTTCCGTACTCGTCGCTTTGCTTGGTATGTATCTGGCAAAAGTTTTTTATTTAGATAAACCCGGACTGGCGAAAGCGTGGGGCGCGAAATTGCAGCCGCTGTACAAACTCAGTTTCAACAAGTGGTATTGGGATTACTTGCTCGACGTAAAAGGCGTAGCAGCAGGTAAAGTCGTCAACAACGCTTTGTGGGCGGTGGACGCGACGGTGGTGGATGGCGGCGTAAACGGTGCGGGCGCGTTGACCCGTTTGTGGGCGCGTCTGAGCAATCTGTGGGACAAATACGTGATTGATTTATTGGTCAACGCGACGGGGTGGATCAGCAAAGGCGGGTCGCTGGTGCTGCGTACTTTTCAAACCGGCTTCTGGCAAAACTATGTGCTGGTCTTTACGCTGGGCTTGTTTATCATTGTGGCGTTTTACATTTATCCGGCGATCTCTGCGACCCTCAAAGGCTTGTTCGGGGCGAAGTGATGTGGCTTTGCTTATCGCCGTTTTTGCTGTTTGATTTTCGTTTTAATCTTTCGAGCCGTTTTAGGTACTTGAAATTTTCAGCCAAGGTCTTTGAAAAGAGATAGAGCTTTGTGTTCGCGCTGAAAGCGCGATGGAGATTAGCCAGTGGTGCAGCCACTGGACGAAAGCCTTCGTAATCAATCGCGCCCTGAAGGGGCGCGGGATGAAAGATGAAAGCTGGTTTTCTATCGCCCTTTCCGGGCTAAATAATTCTAAGGGGCGATTCTTTTCCAGTGGCTGCACCACTGGCTAATCTCCTTTGCCCCTCCGAGGCAGATTGTCAGATGTCTGTCATGGTGCGAACCCTTGCTATATCGGTCTTTCAAATTCTATCAGGCTGAAGCGTGGCAATTATTCTGAATACAAACTAGCTTCTTAGGAGACTTCGATGAAGATAGGCATTCTTTCATGGGTGACGTGGTTGCCGGCGCTTGGGGCAATCCTCTTACTCTTATTTAACAAGAGCAAAAACGATGCGATTCGCTGGTTCGCCAATCTCTGGATGGGACTGTGCTTTGTGGTTTCGATTCCGCTCATTACCGGATTCGGCAGCAGCATCAAGGGCTATGACCGGGCGCTCGGTGGTTTGCAATTCATTGAAGACTTCGAGTGGATACCGATCATCGGAACGCGTTATCAAGTGGCGGTTGATGGCTTGTCGGTGATTTTAATCATGCTGACCACTTTGCTTGGCGTCATCGCGGCGGTCTGCTCTTGGTCGTACATCCGCGACAAAGGCCGCGAAAAAGAATACTACATCATGCTGCTGTTGTTGCAGACCGGCATGATTGGCGCGTTTGCCTCGGCAGACCTTTTCCTGTTCTTCATCTTTTGGGAAGTGATGCTCGTGCCTATGTACTTTTTGATCGGCATATGGGGCGGCAAAAATCGCCTCTATTCGGCGATTAAATTTTTCCTCTACACCTTGGTCGGTTCCGTGGTGATGCTCTTGGCGGTGTTAAAACTCTTCTTCATCTTTCCTGATGTCGTCAAATCGCAAAAAGGTTTGGTGCTGGAAACCGCCCGTCAATACGCCACCAATCATGAAACCGGACAGGAAAACAGCGCCATGCGAAAGCTGGTCGAAGACGCTATGCGGCGCGTGGATGGCAAAGACGTGGACAACAAATCGCTGCCATCAAGTTATGTGCGTTCGTCGTTCAACATCGCCGCCTTGACGGCTATCGGGCCGCACATCAAAACGGTCTTCGGTATCAATGTAGTCATCTGGTTATTCGTAGGCTTTGCCTTGTCGTTCGCCATCAAAGTGCCGATGTTCCCCTTTCATACGTGGTTGCCGGACGCCCACTACGACGCGCCCACGGCAGGCTCGGTCATCCTCGCGGGCATCTTGCTGAAGATGGGAACGTATGGCTTCATGCGATTTTCGCTGCCGATATTTCCCGATGCGGCGACGCATCCGCGAGTGCGTTTCTGGATGATTACGTTGGCCATCATCGGCATCATTTACGGCGCGCTGGTGGCGATGGCGCAAAAAGATATTAAGAAACTGGTGGCCTATTCGTCGGTGTCACATCTGGGATTTGTGATGCTGGGTTTGTTCGCCTTGAATCCGAACGGCATCAACGGCGCGGTGATGCAGATGATTAATCATGGCATCTCTACGGGGGCGCTGTTTATGCTGGCCGGTCTGATTTACGAACGCCGCCACACCTACGAGATCGCCGAGTTTGGCGGCCTGGCCTCGGTCATGCCGATCTACTCGACAATCTTTTTAATCGTCACGCTATCGTCGCTGGGCTTGCCTTTGATGAACAATTTCATCGGCGAGTTTCTAGTATTGCGAGGCGCGTTTGAAGCCAAAGCGACGTGGGGCGCGCTGGCCACCGTAGGCATTATTTTGGGCGCTGCGTATATGTTGTGGCTTTATCAAAGAGTCTTTTTCGGTGCCGTCACCAACGACAAAAATAAAACGCTGCCCGATTTGAATGCGCGAGAAGCGTGGCAGTTTGCGCCGCTCATCGTGTTGATTTTCTGGATCGGCATCTATCCCAAACCGTTGCTGTCGTACATCAACCCGCAGACCGAAGCGGTGGTCGTGCAGATTGATCCCAATTATTTCAAGCTGCCCGAAGAACCGAAGATGGCGGAAGAAAAGTCTGCCAACGAATTGATGCCGCAAAGCACTAAGACCGGAAGCAAAATCAGTGAGCCTACGCCTGTGGAAGTCGAGAGCCAGGCAAAGTAATTTACTGTACGGGCGACCCTGCGGTGGTCGTCCCTCATTAAAATTCAAAATGATTTCAAAGCGTGCGATCTTATCGCATCAATGTTTTCAATGAGCTTTTGAAACTACAAAATTCAAAAGCCGGGGCGACCACCGCAGGGTCGCCCGTACAAGTTCATCAACAAGAGAAACTATGTTCGCATTCTTACAAACATCGCCTGATCTTTCCGTCATCTTGCAGCAGACCAAAGAACTCATTATGCCCGAAGTTCTATTGCTGCTGTTTGCCTGTGCCGCGCTGGTAATAGATGTGCTGTTGCCGCGCCAACAAAAATTCCTCGTCGCCTGGTTGAGCATAGTGGGCTTGCTGGTCTCGCTGGTCTCGCTCATCTTCGTGTACAAGGGGATGGGCAGCAGCGCCAAAGCCGGTTTCTTTGGCATGATCGTCATAGACCCTTATGCCGTGGTCTTCAAGATGATGTTTCTGATTGGCGCGCTCCTCGCCATTTTGCTTTCCATAAAATATCTAGACGAAGAAGGCGAACAGCGCGGCGAGTATTATGCGCTGATTCTTTTCGCCGTCGTCGGCATGATGTTTATGGCTTCAGGGGTGGATTTGTTGACGCTGTTTATCGCCCTCGAATTGATGGCGATTTCGGTTTACATACTCGTAGGCTATCTGCGCCGCGACCAGAGATCGAATGAAGCGGCGATGAAATATTTTCTCCTCGGCGCGTTTTCTTCCGGCGTTTTGCTGTACGGCATTTCGATGGTCTATGGCATGACCGGTTCGACCAATCTGGCAGACATCGCCAAAGCTTTGCCGGTGGTCATCGGCGCGAATTATCAACCGCTCGGTCAGGCCGTGGATATGCGTTACTTGGTGTTGATGTCCATGATTTTGATGGCCGCAGGGATGTTCTTCAAAGTGGCGGCGGTGCCGTTCCATATGTGGGCACCGGACGCTTACGAAGGCGCGCCAACTTCGATCACCGCGTTCATGTCGGTCGCGGTCAAAGCCGCAAGCTTCGCTATGTTCGGGCGCATCTTTTTGTACGGCCTGCCCGATTTGCGCGGCACGCTTGAAGGCAATGCAACGAGCCACCTTCCCGCTCTTCCCGGCTGGGCGGTGTTGCTGGGTGTGGTTTCGGCAATCACCATCGTGTGGGGAAATCTGGCGGCCTTGACCCAGACCAATACCAAGCGCCTGCTTGCTTATTCGTCCATCTCGCACGCCGGTTACACTTTGCTCGGTATCATCGCTGGCAATCAAACCGGCTACACCGGCTTCGTGATTTACTTGTTCATTTACACCTTGATGAATCTGGGCGTCTTCGGTTGCATCATCGCGCTGCGAAGACGCGGCATCATTGGCGACCGCATGGAAGACTTGAACGGCTTGATGAAAAAAGCGCCGTGGTTGACGGTGATGATGACGATTTTTCTGCTGTCGCTTGGCGGCATACCGCCGACCGCCGGATTCATTGGCAAGTTTTATTTGTTCGCCGGACTTATCGAAACCGGCAACCCGTGGCTGGTGCGACTGGCGATACTCGCCGTCCTGATGAGCGCGGTTTCTTTGTATTATTATTTGCGCTTTATTCGCGCCATGTACATCGAAGCGGAGACCGAAATGCAGCCCGTCATGCAATCGTGGCCGCTCCGCATTGCGTTGGCGACAGCGGCTTTGTTTGTCTTGTTGATTGGCATTTTCCCACAGCAATTGATTGCGTTGACGCAGAAGGCCGCCACCGGCCCGAAGACCTATGTTTATCAAAACGACGGCGCGGAACACGCTGCGCCAAAATCGCCTCCCCAATCTATGCCATCACCTGCGCCGCCGCCGCGCTGATGCGGAGTAGCATCGGCGTGCTGCTTGCGCTATTATCGAAGCAGCACGGATATGACGGAAGAGGATAAGAAACCCAAGGGCGATATTAGTTGGCGTCAGGCTATGATGACGGCAGGTTTGGCCTTGTCCATTCCCTTCATGATCGGTTTGCCTGCCTATGTGGGTTGGCTGGCTGACAATCATTTCGCTACGTCTCCCCTGTGGTTTCTGGTCGGTTTAATCTTAGGTTTGTTTAGCACGGCAATAGATATTTACAAGCTCCTGAAACGCTTCGGCCAATTCAAATAAGCGGAAGAAATTTTTACGACGAGCGCCTGAGCCACACTCTCAGCGCGCCAAGATTCGGCCCCCTTGCCCTTGTCAACAAATTCGTTTCACCCAGGAAGCAGGAAGCGTTATGCCCACAGAAAAATCCTCCTCATCATCCACGCGAAGTTCATGGACTTATACCCAGAACGACGTTGACACGCTGCGCGAACAGATTGAACAGAACGAAGCTGGCAAGCGGCGCTGGCTGTTGTTGCTGTTGTTGCTTACCGCAGCGGCGTTGGTCGGCGCGCTTATTTTGCTGTCCACCAGTTACGCGCTTTATTCCTCATCGGAGGCGGAAAAGACTCGCCTGACCAACGAGAACGCCGCTCTGAAAACGCAACTCGCCAAAACTGAAAAAGATTTGAATGTCTATAGCGAAAAAGAGAAGCAGCAGAATGAAGCTGTCGCCAAAGCTCGCGAGAGCATAGATAAAATGCTGTCGAGCGCTCTGGGCGGCTCCAACGTCTCTGCCTTTGCGCGCCTGGTTTATGAATCGCCCAACCGCTGCGTAGAGGTGGACAAAATCCCCCCCAGCAGCCTGTTTCATAACTGGAAAGCGCAGAACGAAACGGGCGGCACTGACGTTTATACGCTGGTCGGCGGCAAGATCAAAGACAAGTGGGTGATTTACTCAAACCTGATTGCCCGACCATGACGGCATTCATATCTGCACACCATTCCTTTCACGCTTTGATAAAAAAATCGTTCCCATCGCGTTATGGTTGAGCGGTTTGAGATGGCGGTGGTTCCGACACGAATAAGTCTGGAAATTGCTTTCGCAGTTTGGGCGTGATGCGAAAACCGGTGTCTTCAAAGGCCTCGCCGAATTCATTACGTTCGCCACCGCCGCTCCCTATGTGACAGACCGTGCATTTGTTCCGCAGTTCTGTTTTGGCAAACGGGTCGCGGTTGTAGCGATCCATAAACGCCGGTTTGGCCGCAACCGACGGCGCTGAAAACAACAAGCCAGTTCCTAGCGCTGTTGGTACGACGAAAAGAATCACCGCTAAAAGTTTCATACGTCGCTTGTTCACTTGCTTCTGCTCCTTAAAAAACATAAGTAATCGAACTGGTAAAACCGTTGCGCCCATAGCCTTTGAAGGGCAAGAGTTGGCTACCGAAATGCTCTTCAATATTGCTGGATAATTTTGGCACCGCGCCAAAGGTGTGATTGAACTGCTGGTTGAATTTGAAGATGATGCTTGAAGACGGCGCGATGTTGACCCCTAACGTGAGGCGCGAACGGTTCAAGTAAAAATCTTTTATCGTGCGATCCAAACGCACGCCCTCAAACCGCACGACCGGGGCGATGTAGCCACCATCATCAAAATGTTTTTCGACAAAACGCGGACGGAATTGATACGAGCCTTCGATATAAAAACCATCTTGCCCAGGTGTGCGTTGCGCCAGAAAATCTTCCAGCGCTTCGGCGCTTTCCGCATCGTCGGGTTTGAAGACGGGCAAGGCAGGGCTGCGACGCGGGATGCCGCCGCCAACAAGATTGGAGCGCCCGTATTCTCCGTTCAATAGAAAATTTCCACGATGATACGAAGCATCGAAGAAAAAGATATGGGCTGAAATTTTCGCTTCATTGTCATCAGTAATTCTGCCGCGATAACCCGACACGCCAAACTCGAACCCGTTGAATGGCGACAACGCGATGCGCCCGATGAGCGCCTTGTTGCGGTTGTTGTCCTGTAGCGTCAGGTCATGAATTTCCGCTGCCTCTGTCTGTCCGGACAACCTAGAGAAGGAGGTGCCTTCGCCTGCCTCTGCTCCTGCTTTGCCGCTGCTACGCATCCCGTTGACGACATCAAATTCGTAGCTCAGTTTCATTTTGTGCGGCAGTTTGAATCTACCGCGCACGCCTATACCGGCCTCAGAATAGGCGGTTGGCACAAGGAATTGATTGACGAGCGGACGAATCGTGGTGAGGTTCAGATTCGAGTCGTGATAAACATTAAAGCGTCCGAGTGCAGGGACAAAAATACCGCCGCGAATATTGAATTCTGGGCGCATCTTCCATTCTACGAAGGCTTGCTCCAATTCAATCTCGCGTCCGCCGAATTCATATTCCAGTTCGGAATTGAAGATGATGTTCTGCTTTTCGGCAAGCACCGCCGCCATGCCGATTACAAAGCGCGGATTGGCGAAGGTCGGCGTGCCGCCGCCTTTGGTCTTCTCGTTAATCGCTGCGCCGCGAAATTGCGCTTCCCCATAACCACCTATGGTGAGGCGATCATTGCGAAGCAGCGTGCCTGCGCCGGAGAGATCGCCGCCCTGAGCTTTGCTGGCGACAGCTATGCGGGGATTGTCTGGCGTTGCGGTTGATTGCGGCGCGCTGGGAGTTTCTGTAGTCGCAGGGCGCGGCGCGTTGATTGCGCCGGGGGCTGTCGCGGTTTCTCGCTTGGCCAGATTTTCGACCACCTGATTGACGCGCTCCAATTGTTCGCGGAGTTGCTGCACCTCTTTTCGCAAGCGCTCCACTTCATCTTGTGAAGAGGAGGTGCTGCCGGTGTGTGCCGTGCCAAGCGCTTGAGGTTGCCCCGGTGCGGGAGTCGAAGTCGCTTGCGGGGTCGAGGCCGCAGACTGTGCGTACAGGGCGTTGCCGCCAACCAAGTTGGTCAACACCACGAGCAATACGAAAGCGCGTTGATGTAGCGCGTGCGACAGAGCGGAATGATGCGTTTTTCTTTTCATCGTTCTTGTCCTTTCCTACCATGCTGCCAAAAGTGTGATGAGCAAATCCCAAACCAAAGCGCACCAATTTTTCTACGCTGCCTGCCTGATGCGACTTGTCATCATCAGGAACACGGCTCTGGGATTTTACTCCAGCCATATACCAATAATCTGAAACTGAAATCCATTTTCAGAATAACGCGATGATAATGACAAAAAGCCACAGGGCTTGTCAAATTTTTTTTTCGACAGAAGGAAACTCCGAAGTGGATAGAGAGTCGCCCGCGTGCGGGTATGAAACTGATCTCTTGCTAACCCTGTAAGCAGTTCTCGACGGAATTTTTAACCGCCGCCGTGCGTCTAGGTATAGATAGAAAAAAGTATGCCTCTGAGAAGCTTTTCTGTGGATTTGAAGTTCGCTAAGGCGGCAGGAACGGCATCGCAGACGAAGCCTTTATCGCCGACCTATAGCGGGTTGCAGAGGTGTGCAATTAATTTAGAGGCGGTCTCTGACCGCCTCTAAACTGGGTGTTGTGGTTGTGGGCAAATGAATTCGCTATAAGACAGCGCCCTGTACTGAGTTTTGTGGTTCGCCTCAGCGTCTTTATCTAAAAAAACCTTGACCGTAGCGACCTCGCTTGTTCTGGCGGCAGCCAAAAACGCTTCGTTGCTGTCTTGCGCGAGTGCGGAAATGACAAGCAGTAGCGCGAAGGTCAGGATGAAAACTGTTCGCTCAAACATGGACGGTTTCCTTCATGGAAAACCGGCTGGGTCTGATTCGTATGGGTGTAAATATTTTCCCCCATTAAAGTGAATCAAGTGGTCTGGTGTTTCGGCCAGCCAAACCTCGGTTTCTCAGGCAATGTCCAATATCCATTTTCTGAAATCACTCTTCTTCAAGAACGCGGTGACAAATATGATTTGGGCCGTGCATTGCTGTGTCGCTCTTTTGAGTTCCAAAACTCTGGCCTCGTTCATCGCTCCACTACTATGCACGGCCTCGATTAAATAGAGCCAGTTGCGCTCTGCATCATAAGCAATAATATCCGGCAGTTTTTCATGCGACAGTTCAAAGAAACTCAGCCTCGAAAGGGTGTCGCGCTCGAGATGCAAAATCTTTTTTGTGGTGTCGCCAATGTAAAGAACCTGACAGCCTTTGCCAAATCTTGGTAAGAACTCCTCAACGATGCGTTTTTGCAGGAGGTTGTGTTCGCCTTGTGACAGCTCAATGGTTACGCTGTCGGGCAAATCAACGGAGAGTTTGCCGAGGTTTCGTTGACGAGCAAGCGTATCGCTCAAAGCCACTCTGCCCTGCAAAAACACGGCAAGTTGCTTTTTCCAGTTTTTGGTTTTGAAGGCTTTCACCAATTGAGCAAATTCTGTTTCCAAGCTATAGCCCCGCGTTGGGTCATTGGTTGCCGCTGATGGATTCTCGCCACTGTTTATCACCAGGTTGGCCAACACCAAAAGCCTCAAATCTTTTCTGCGAATGTCGTCATACGAGCCACTCGAAATACTTTCTTCAAAATGTTGGTTGATGAAGTTGATGATGTCCCGCGTCTTCAAACGACGTTTGTCCGGCAAACTCTTTGCTGATTGCCATGAGCTTGTCACTCCTGCGACCGCCAAAAAACACAGGGCAATTCTTTCTAAACGTCGCTCCGTGTGCGACTCAACTGGTATGCCTACGCTTTGCAGGATGGCAACCGTTTCATTCAACAATTGCTTCACTGTCAGCGATTTTTTACTCTTGGAAAAATGGTCAATCATATTCAGAAAAGGGCAAGCTGTTTGTTGATACGCAAAGAGGATTGCTCAATGTCGGATTTTGATAATACCAGACCACTGGCAAAATACTCTTTCACACTACAGGCCAGGTGTTGCGCTAACAAAGGGGGAACGGCGTTGCCGATTTGATAAAACTGACTGGTTTCATTGCCGTAAAATTCAAACCAATCCGGGAAACTTTGCAAGCGTGCCGCCTCTCTGACCAATAATCTTCGTCTGCGCCCGTCGGCAAGTTTGACGCGCTGCATATCGCCGGTTGGCGCTGCGATATTGCGACAGGTCAAAGTTCTGGCGGGCTTGTCAGGATACAAATCGCGTGGGTTGATGCACTTTGAAGCAAGCTCATATTTTTTGACATACTCATCCATTGATGGCGTCAGAAACTTTGCTTCAGGCGGCGTGGTTGCCATCCAATCACCAATCGCTTCGGCAACCGTGACGCGCTTTTTTTCTTTCGCTGGAAAGGTGAACCGTCCTTTGTGTCCAACTACAAAAAGCCGTTCGCGATTTTGCGGCACACCAAAATCAACCGCATTCAACAACTTGTATTCTACAATGTAGCCGAGCGCCGCAAGCTGTTGCAGCATCGCTTCAAAATACCATTTGTTGGCATACAGCAGGCCGCGCACATTTTCAAAGAGCCAGACCTCCGGTTGAACTTTTTTGACGGCTTCTAAAAAAATTGGAAAACCATTGCGCGGATCGTCAACCCCCCGTTGATGCCCACCGACACTGAAGGGCTGGCAAGGAGGACCGCCGATAATGATTTGCGCTGGCGGGTAGTCGCTATGAATTGTTAGTTCCGTTTCATAACCATCGCCCAGTAAATTATTCGAGTAAGTGGTTGCCGCGTCTTTATCTTTTTCAAAGCCAATGGTCTTGAAGCCCAGCGCTTCAAAGCCGAGCGCCAAGCCCCCGCATCCGGCAAATAAATCCAGAACGGTTTGGTCGCCGTCAGCGTGCGGCGTTAAGCTGATATTCAGTCTGTTGATATACTCCATGATCGTTCTCAATAGGCGCTGTGTATAAAGTGCCGAGCCAGCGAGGGAACCCCTCAGCGTCTGTAGATTACTTGCTTGACGCGACCAATCGCAACATAATATCTTGAACGTAACCCAGTCAAGCCCTTCAATTCACAGTGGAACCAAAGCATTCAGGTGTTACGTCATTGTTGATGCAGCAAAAAATTTAGCGCTTGAAGAATCAGACTATGCCTAACAGAATTTTCACCTCGCTACTCGTTTTTCTGGTTTGTCTGCCGCTCGGCGTGGACTCGCAAACGCAAACCAAATCGCCTGTTGGCGCTTCCACAAGCGACTGGACAGAATGGCGAGGCCCGGCGCGCAATGGCACTTCGTCGGCCACCGGGCTGCCGGAAAAATGGTCGCCCAAGGGTGAAAACCTGGTCTGGAAACAACCCTTCGGCGGACGCTCTGCGCCCATCATCATGGGCAATCGCGTCTTTGTCTTCAACTCGGCAGGCGAAGGCGAAACCATGCAGGAACGCTTGATGTGCTTTGCTGCCGACACCGGCAAGTTGCTTTGGGAACATCGCACGAATGTTTATTCCTCGGATGTGCCGCCGCGCCGCATCGCCTGGTCGGCTCCTGCAGGCGATACGGAAACCGGCAATGTTTATACCTTCGGCGCGTGTAATGAATTGATGGCCTGGTCTTATGAAGGCAAGTTTTTATGGTCGCGCTCGTTGACCGATGAATTCGGCGCGTGGACAACGCAAGGCGGACGCACGACTTCGCCCATCATTGAAGGCGACAACGTCATCGTCAGCACCATCATTGACGGCTGGGGCGATACGGCGTTGCGCCGCCATCGCTTCTACGCTTTCGACAAACGCACAGGCGAATGCGTGTGGGTCAGCACTCCCGGCGAGCGCCCTTATGATACGGTCTATCCGACGCCGATTGCGGCGACCATCAACGGCACGCGCCTGCTCATCGTCGGCGGCGCGGACGGCGCGGTTCACGCCATCAAAGCGGCGACCGGCGAACCGGTGTGGAATTTTCTGATTACCAAACGCGGCATCAATAACTGTGCGGTAGTCAAAGGCAACACGGTCTTCGCTTCGCACAGCGAAGAAAATTACGAGACCAACGAAATGGGTATGCTCACCGCCATAGATGCAACCGGCAAAGGCAAGCTCACCAAGAGCAGCGTTAAATGGTCGCTCACAGGATTTCGCGGCGGCTACTCGTCGCCGGTGCTGGATGGCGACCGCCTCTATCAACTCGATGACAGCGCCAATCTGTTTGCCTTCGACATCAACACCGGCAAAGAACTTTGGAAACACACGCTCGGCACTTTGCAGAAAGCCTCACCGGTTTTCGGCGATGGCAAATTATACGTCGGCACCGAAAACGGCAAGTTCTTCATACTGAAACCGAGCGCCACAGGTTGTCAGGTTCTCGACGAAGAGCAACTTGAATCCATTGATAACGTGCAACTCACCAATGCCGAAGGCGACGATCTCATTACCTCAAACGAGCAGATCATCGCTTCTGCGGCAATCGCTCATGGTCAAGTCTTTCTGGTTTCGACGAAAAATATTTACTGCATCGGCAAGAAGGGCAAAGTTCCGGCGTTTCATCCGACAGCCAAGACCCTTGATGCAGCACCGGCGGACGCCCCTGTCGCGCACCTTCAAGTCATCCCTGCCGATGTGATTATGCAGACCGGCGAGAGCGCCAAATTCAAACTCCGTCTATTCGACGATCACGGGCGCTTCATACGGGAAGCGTCGAGCGCGACCTGGACGCTCGACGGTTTGCAAGGCAACGCGCAAGGCAATCAATTCACCCCTGCTGCATCGGCAGGCGCGCAAGGCGGCAATCTGCAAGCGACCGTTGCCGGCGTCAACGGCATCGCTCACGTGCGCGTGGTTCCGCCGCTGCCCTTGAGCGAAGATTTCAGCCGCACGCCGCTTGATGCCGCGCCGAAATATTGGATTAACGCGACCGGCAAATATGGTGTACGTGAAGTCGAAGGCAACAAGATATTGGTGAAGAAGACCGAACCTGTGGCGTTCAAACGCACGCGCTCGTTGATCGGGCCAACTCATCTGTCAAACTACACAATTGAAGCCGATGTGCGCGCCGTTGCCAAACGCCGACAGCTGGGCGACGCCGGTGTGGTGGCGCAACGCTACTCGCTGATCTTGTTCGGCAACAGCCAGCGCTTGGAATTGCAGTCGTGGCAGATCGAGCCGAAACGCAATCAGAAAGTCCCCTTCGCCTGGACAGCCGACAAGTGGTATCACTTGAAACTTGAAGTGCAGAATCTGCCGAACGGCAAAACCCGTGTGCGCGGCAAAGCCTGGGCGACGGACGAGGCGGAACCGACGATGTGGACGATTGAGCGTATGGATTCGATACCGAATAAACATGGGAGTCCGGGCATTTTTGCCGACGCTCCCGCCGAAGTATTCTTCGATAACATAAAGGTGGTAGCAAACCAATGAAACGGCAAAGGGCTTGGCGCGAAGGCAAATGGCAGATGACCAACGGCAAATGGCAAATGGCAAAAAGCTTATTCAGCAGCGGGTTGTCAAACTGGAAATTCACTGTGCTGGCGCTGGTGTTTCTGATAATTTGTCAACTGGGAAACAGTTTACCCGGAAACAAAGTGCTGGCTTCAGACCCCGGCTCTGGCGATTGGCCGATGTGGGGCGGCACGCCTGACCGCAACATGACTTCCAACATGAAAGGCTTGCCGGTAACTTGGGACGTGAACAAAAAGATCAACATCAAATGGGTTGCCACCCTCGGTTCGCAAAGTTACGGCAATCCTGTGGTTGCCGGTGGGCAGGTTTACGTTGGCACCAATAATGAAGCGCCGCGTGATGCGAAGCAGACCGGCGACAAAGGCGTGTTGATGTGTTTTGGCGAAGCGACCGGCGAATTTTTATGGCAACAGGTCAACGATAAACTGCCTGCGGGGCGCGTCAACGACTGGCCTTTTCAAGGCGTCTGCTCGTCGCCACTGGTCGAAGGCGACAAACTTTATTACGTCACCAATCGTTGCGAAGTGATGTGCCTGGATACGCAAGGGTTCCGCGATAATGAAAACGACGGGCCCTATAAAGAGGAAAAACTGACCGGCAAGTTTGACCCCGACATCATCTGGAAATTCGATATGATGGAAGAGGTCGGCTCGCAACCGCATAATATGTCGAACTGCTCGCCGGTCATGTACGGCGATTTGCTGTTCATCAATACCTCGAACGGCCAAGATGAAAGTCACGTCAACATTCCTTCGCCGAAAGCCCCGAACTTGATCGCGATTAACAAAAAGAATGGCAAGCTGGTGTGGGAAGTCAACAATGTTGGTGACCGCATACTGCACGGGCAATGGTCATCACCGGCGGTCGGCACGATTGGCGGCGTCGTGCAGGTGGTGATGGGCGAAGGCGACGGCTGGATTCGCGGCTACGAAGCGTTGACCGGCAAAAAACTTTGGGAGTTTGACAGCAACCCGAAAGATTCGGTGTGGCCAAAGACGCGCAACGAAGTCATCAGCACACCGGTCATCTGGGATAACAAAGTTTATATGGCGAACGGCCAGGACCCCGAACACGGCGAAGGCATAGGCCATCTTTACTGCATAGATGCAACCAAACGCGGCGACATCACGCAAGCGGGCGTGGTCTGGCATTACGACAAGATTCGCCGTTCGATTTCTACTGGCGCGATTGCCGATGGCTTGATTTATTACGCGGACTTCAGCGGCTTCTTGCATTGTCTGGATGCCAAGACCGGCAAAGTCATGTGGGTTTACGATATGCTGGCCGCTGTGTGGGGATCGCCGTTGGTTGTGGACGGTAAAGTTTATCTCGGCGATGAAGACGGCGACGTGGTGATTCTGCAAGCCGGTAAAGAGAAAAAACAACTTGCCGAAATCAGCATGGGTAGTTCGGTGTACAGCAGCGCCGTGCCTGCCAATGGCGCTTTGTACGTGATGAATCGCAATCAACTTTTCGCGTTGGCAGATAAAGCCGCACCCGCCGCCGCAGTAAAACCTGCGAATTAGGTGCTGGTTATTGGTTACTGGTATGACGAAACCCATCGAGTAACCAACAACCAATAACCAATAACCAATAACCAATCTTTTATGCAACCATTCGATTTTCAACTTCACACGCAAATCCATTACGGCGCAGGGAAATTCAAAGAGCTTGGCGCAGCAGCAGGTGCGTTGAACTTTCGCCGTACCTTGTTGGTTTCTGACCAGGGGTTGATGGATAGCGGTTATGTTGACGAAGCGATACGACTGCTCAAAGAGGTCGGCGTTGAAGCGTTTGTCTTTCATGATTTCGAGGCGAACCCGAACACCCGCATGGTGGAAGCGGGACGCGATTTTGCTTCGTCTCTAGCTATTGATTCGCTGATCGGTTTGGGCGGCGGCAGTTCTATGGATTGCGCCAAGGGCATCAATTTTTTATTGACCAACGGCGGCGCGATACGCGATTACAAGGGCTATGGGAAAGCCGCGCAAGCGCTGCTGCCGATGATAGCTATTCCGACGACTGCTGGAACCGGCAGCGAAGCGCAATGCTACGCGCTCATAGCCGATGCCGATACCCATGAGAAGATGGCTTGCGGTGATCCGAAAGCGGCTTTTCGAGTGGCGCTGCTTGACCCCATACTTACGGTTTCGCAACCGGTGACAGTGACGGCAACAGCGGGCTTTGATGCCATTTCGCACGCCGTCGAAAGTTATGTGACGACGCGGCGCAACGCTTTGTCGGAGATGTATGCGCGAGAAGCCTGGCGTTTGTTGGAAGCCAATTATGAACGTGTGCTGGCCGATCCCCACAACTTGGCAGGGCGTGGCGCGATGCAACTCGGAGCGTACTTCGCGGGGGTGGCGATTGAAAATTCCATGCTGGGAGCAACGCACGCTTGCGCCAATCCGTTGACGGCGCATTATGGCACGGCGCACGGCGAAGCCATAGCCGTGATGCTGCCGTCTGTGGTCAGATGGAACAGCGCGTTGGTGGCTGAACGCTATGGCGAACTGTTGAAGGTGGCGAATATCGCTGCTGCAAAGCAGGCCGGTGAAGCGCTGGCCGCCAGACTGGAGCAATTGATTGAAGTCGGCCAACTGCCGCAACGCCTAAGCCAGGTTGGCATCAAATCTGCCGACTTGAAGATGCTTGCTGAGGACGCCGCCAGACAATGGACAGGCACTTTCAATCCGCGCCCCTTCGGCGCAAGCGAGGCTTTGGAGATGTACCGATGCGCGTATTAAGAAAGCCACAGGCAAGCGGCAACAGACAAAATTTGCCGGAGTTTGTAGCACAAGGGTTCGCATTGCCTGATGCAAGAATTCCCTCGTTATTTGGCCGAATCAATGCCAGTTTGATTTGGCCACTATTCGTTGGCAAGCAACGCACGATCTATGCAAGACGGGTGTTGGTCGGTGCCTTGGTGTTTTTCATTTTTGCCTTTTGCCTTTTGCCTTTTGCCTTGTCGCAAAAATATACCTTCGCCGAGCATTGGCCGCAATTTCGCGGCAACCTGCAAAACACGGCGATCTCTTTGTCTCCTGTGCCGAAGGATTTGAAACTGTTGTGGACTTATGAAGGCGGCGAGTCTATCGAATCGTCGGCGGCTATTGAAAATGGCACGGTCTATGTCGGCACGCACAAGAGCGAACTGCTGGCGCTCGATTTGCAAAGCGGTGCGTTGCGCTGGAAATATGCGACGGGAGATATTGAAACCTCTTCGCCGTGCGTCAAAGACGGCTTGGTTTACATAGGCGATTTAGCCGGAGTGATTCACGCCGTGAATGCCAGCACAGGCAAAGGCGTATGGACCTATAAAACCGCTGCGGAGATCAAAGCGTCGCCGGTCGTGGTGGACGATAAATTATTAATCGGCTCTTACGACGAGCAGCTTTATTGTGTGAATGCACGCAGCGGCGCGCTCATCTGGAAATTCCGCACCAACGGCGCAGTGCATTGCACGCCGGGAGTGTTGAACGGCGTCGCTTACATAGCCGGTTGCGATGAACAATTCCGGGCGATTCGCATCAGCGATGGCAAAGAGCTTTTTCAAATTGCTTCGGGCGCTTACACCGGCGCGTCACCGGCTTTGGTTGATGGCCTTGCCTATTACGGCACTTTCAACAATGAAGTGCTGGGCGTCAATGTAACGACGCGGCGCATCAGTTGGCATTATCAACATCCGCAGCGCCAGTTTCCGTTTTACGCTTCGGCAGGCGTGGTGGATGGTCGCCTCGTCATCGGTGGGCGCGACAAGATGGTGCATTGTTTGAATGCCAAATCCGGCAAAGCGATTTGGACCTTTGCGACGCGAGCGCGGGTTGAATCATCGCCAGTGCTTGCCGATGGCCGAGTCTTCGTAGGCTCGAATGACGGGCGTTTTTACGTGTTGGATTTTCAGACCGGCGCGAAGATTTGGGAGTTCAATGCCGGTGCGCCGCTGTCGGCATCAGCGGCCATAGCCGCAGGCAAAGTGGTCATCGGTTCACAAGACGGCAGATTGTATTGCTTCGGCTGAGGCGGCGCGGCCTCGAAAATAGGCGACGCAGTGAAGTGTAAAAAGTGGGCGACGCAGTGATTTGATTTCTCTTATCGTTGTGCCGCCAAGTCTGTGAGACGTTTTCACTGCGTCGAATAAATATCGGGAAAATATCTTTCCATCCAGCGTTCTGGGCTGGCTAGATCGGCGAAGCCGTATTGGCGATAAAGCTCGTGAGCATCGCGTGTGGCCAGCAGCCAGCGCCGCAAGCCTTGCAGGTCAGGATGTGCGACCAAGGTTGCCATCAGCCACTTGCTCAACCCCTGACCGCGACATTCTTCGAGGATGAATACATCAGCCAGATAAGCAAAGGTCGCATAGTCGGTGATGACCCGCGCAAAACCGACCTGCCGCTGGTGATGATAGACGCCAAAGCACAGGCTGTTTTCTAGCGACTGTTTAACGATTTCGACAGCGATACCTTGCGCCCAATACGAGCGCGTCAAAAATTCATGAATGACCTCAAGATTCAATAAAGATGGATCGGTGCTGATAAGAAAATCCTGGTAGTGTGATTGGTAGGTTGTGGTCATGGTTTTCCCCTGTCACAAGCTTATGGAGTTTAGCAAACAGGTGGTTGATTCGGAATGGCCGGGTGTATAATAGCGGACATCTAGAGATGCCTTGCCTTCAGTTTGCTGACGCATTTGAAGAAGCGGCGAAACCAAATCAGGAGAGTAGGTCATGACCATTCTGCTTGTACTATGCAGTCTCTTTTTTCAGCTATCAGCAGTGCAATCTCCATTTTCACTGAGCGGCGTTATCCACGACACTACTGGCAGACCCGTGGATGCCATCAGAGTTTCGCTGCTGGACGAAAATTATCAAAGCATCCGCACCATCTTCAGCGTCTCCGGGCGCTATCAATTCAAGGAACTGCGCTCTGCTATCTATTATGTCAAAGTAGATGTGGTCGGCACTCCTTATGAAGAAGCCCTGTCCAGCCGCATAGAAGTACAATCGGGCAGCCTTCGCGGCGGTGGCGAAGAGTTTATTTATGATTTCACACTGCGCTTTAAGAAGACGGTGAATCGCGATACGATTACCGGAACCGTGTTTTCGCAAACCATCCCCGAAGTGGCGCGCCTCGAATATGAGCGCGGCGCAAAGAGCTTACAAGAGAACGATGTGGCGCAGGCCATCGCTGCCTTTGAGAAGGCCGTAGAGTGGTTCCCGGAGTATTTTTCCGCTCTTGAAGCCCTCGGTCTGGAATATGTAAAGAGAGGCGACTATGACAAAGCCCTGCCGCTGCTTACCCGCGCCTTGGACGTGAATCACAATGCGCCCAGATGTTGGTACGCGCTGGGTGTCGCGCATTTGAAACTCAAAAAGCAGCCGGAAGCGATTGAAGCGCTCAAGACAGCTGCCGATAAAGACCCGGCCAATTTCCATGTTTTTACCACGCTTGGTCTGGCTTATGGCAACAACCGCGCAGCGGAGGCGGAGGTGGCGTTCAAGAAGGCTTACGAGTTGGGGCGTGAGCGCGCCGCCGAAGTGCATCTTTATCTGGCGGCGATTTATAACAAGCAGGAAAATTTTTCCGCTGCCGTGCGCGAATTGGAACTATTTTTGAAAGAGGCCAAGGACATCAAGAATCGTCCGCAGATTGAAGAGATGCTTGATAAAATGAGAGCCAAAGAAAGAGCGAAGCAATGATTCCAACGCTTGATTGAGAACTTGATCACTCCCACCGCTAACTTGCCTTTGGCAGGCGGCGAACGCCACGGCAAAAGTGAACGCGGAACTTCAAGCGCTTAACGAAGTCAAGCGCTTCTATTGATGGCGTTAAAAAAGTGAGCGGTTCATCTTTGCAAAGATGAACCGCTCACTTGGTTAGGCGCAGACTTCTCTTGTGAGAAATGCGTTTAGAAGGTTACATGGAAGCCCAAGCGGATTTCCCGACCGATCTGATAGGCTGAAGGCAGATTGTAAATCGCGCTTCTAGCCGGTGAAGCACCGTTGACTGGATTGATCAGCGAAGGCGCATCAAATCCAGCAAAGAACTTCTCCGGCGTCGCAACTGAAGTGATGCTGCCATTGCGATTCAAGCGTGTGTTGACATTGGTCACCGCTGCCTGATTGAACAAATTCGTGACATTGGCGTCAACCTTGAACTTCACGCGCTCGGTCACCGAGTAGGTGTGAGCAACCAAGATGTCCGTTTGAGTCAACGCAGGAGTGCGTCCCAAATCACCACGACCGTTGTAAAAAACCGGCACGATAATCGTGACTTCAGAACTTAGCGGTGTGCCGCTGTAGGCAATCTGTGACAGGGAGAGGCTGGTTACGCCGCTCTTGCCCCAGTGAATGTCATAATTCCCGAAGAACTTGAAGGCGTGTGGGCGATCTGTTGCCAGACGTCCGAACACATTGTTACCCTTCGAATCCGAGTTGTTGTAGAATAAATCGAAGGCGCGGCTGACGTTCGGCTGTGAGCGCCCGTTTTCATCCGAGTTCGCTAGTCCAGACCAGTTGCCATAGAGTCGGCTCCAGGTGTAAGAAGCGGTATAGGAAAGTCCTCTGAGAACGCCTTCGTTACGCCGCCCGTCGAAACGAACTTCAACGCCGTCATATTCACGTCTGGCTTTCGGAGTAATCGAAGCTCTGCCATTTGGCGCTTTGACACTATCGCTGGTCTGACCGAAGCCGGGATTGCCAATGACGTACACTTCATTTTCCTGAGCATCCAAGGTGCCGATGTCTTCAATTCCGCGAACCAAGCGCTTGTGCGTATAACGCACCGAAGTGATGTTGTTGGAATTGAGTTGATGTTCGAGCGTGAACGCCCATTCGCGTGACGACATTGGTTTGATGGCCGGATCAATACCATCTAACTGGCCTTGCGCGTTGATAGGAATGGTGCGGTTATCCACATCAATAATCAGCGCGCCAAGCGCCCCTGGTGTGGCTTTCGACAAGGAACTCAAGTCGGTGCTGTCAAGTTTGTAATAGCGGTCGTGCCAATAGTCACCACCGAACGAGGTACGCGCCAGTTCATATTTCAAGGTGTCGTAGAATTGACCATAGCTGGCGCTGAACTTCCAACGTCCGTCGCCGCGAATATCCCACGCGCCGCCAATACGTGGAGCAATCTTGTCGCCCCAGCCAAAGCTGATCGGATTGGGAACTTTTGCCCCATTCACTTCGGAAGTAAAAGGTGGCAGGAATTCGTTTTCGACACGCAACCCCGCGTTGATCGTAACGCGCGGATGAATCTGCCACTGATCTTGAAAGTAGAAACCTTGGTTGCGACTGTTGACGCTGGAGTTGTGTTTGATACCATCTACCCAGATGTAATATCCATAGGTGCCTCTACCTTTTGCATCTGTATCAATGGAGCCACGTCTAACCGCTTCCCCCCAGTAAATGTCGAAACGTCCATTCGGGTAATCATCGGAGACATCATTGGCAATGCGATTGAGCGCATAGCCGCCTTTGAAGGTGTGCTGTTGTCCGAAGATACGCGTAATGTACGAAGCGTCAAGATAGACATTGTGACGGGTGGTGATGTCCTTGATGACATTGAACGGGTTCGAGATGTTCTGCAATCCCGCCGGTCCGGCTACACTGGCCGGAACCGCTGGTCCGACATAACTGGAGCCAGAAGTTGCACGCTGATAAAGCAACAGCGTTCCAGTTGGCAGTCCATAAGTGTTGCCTTTTTCGTTGAGGTATTTATAACCGTAGCGTGCGCTGAGAATCAGCTTAGGAGTTACGGTGTAATTGAAGGACGCCGTGTAAGCGCTGGCCGGGGTGTACCCGCCCAGTTTGGACAAATCGCCGCTTGGCGGTGCGACCTTCGGATCAACGCCGGTCAACACGCCCTGGTTGCGAATTGGTGTCCAGATATAGGAAGTATTGATCTGGATGTTCTGGGTCGGCGCATAATCAAGTCTTTGTAACGAAAAATGGCGAAGCACACGATTAGTAGTGGTGCGTGCGCCGCTGGCAAAGGCAATGGAACGCTCAGTGCGACTCAATTCGGGGAAATAGCTGGAGAAGAAATGCAAACGGTCCTTGATGAGTGGGCCACCAATCGCATAGCCTGGGAACAACGAACGATACTCATCTTCTTTCTGGCGGAAAAATTCAGCTTGGGTAAGATTCTGCGGATTGAGCCTCCAGAAACCGCGCGGCGAAGCATTGAGACCTGCGCCCGTAAACATTAAGGCCCCTTCGCCGTGGAAATCGTTGCTGCCGCTTTTGGTGACGACGTTGATCACGCCGCCGGTCGCGCCGCCGTATTCGGCCTCGAAGCCGCCGGTCTTGACCTGCACTTCACGGATAAACTCGAAAGGCAGAGCGCTCTCACGACCCAAGGCGGCATTGCGGACATTGGATACATCAACGCCATCAATGACGAAAGAGTTTTCCGAACCGCTGGCACCGTCAACGGAAAACCCGCCAACGCCGCCGCCCGGACGGCTGGTTCCTGTGCCGGTCACATCGCCGCTGCCGGGACCGCCCGCGACAACGCCGAGTTTCGGTTCGAAACGCACGCCGGGAGCAACTTGTAAAATGGTGTTGAAGGTGCGCCCTTTGGGAGTTTTATCAATGAACGATTCACCGATGTTGGTGGCGGTCTTGCTTGAGGTTACGTCAATGGTTTCCGAACTGGCGGTAACTGTGACCGATTCGGAAACATTGCCAGCAGGCAAGTCCATATCTATAGTAAGCTGTTTACCAAGTTCAAGCATGATACCTTCTTGTTTCACGGTCTTGAAGTTGACCTGCGATGCCGTCACCGTATAGGTGCCGACCGGCAACTTGGGAAACACATAAAAGCCTTTGCTATCGGCCTTGGTGTCAATCGGGCGGATCAAGTTAGTGCCACTTATGGTAACTTTGGCATCCGGGATGACTGCGCCACTTTGATCTTTAACGGTGCCTTGTATGCTTCCGGTGTTTTCCTGTAAAGCGGCCAGCGCAGAAAACGCCGAGCCTGGGCCAAACACCAGCGCCAGAAGCATGACCAAGCTGCTCACAAAGCGAAGCCGCTTATTGGTTATTCTAATCATTTGGTTCCTCCTGAAATAATGAATTCTTGATGTAAGCCCGAAACCACAGGTGGGCTTACAAGTTGCGATGCAACCCCACGGCAACTAGCAAATGAACCATCAGCCGTGTGGGTCGCTTGAAGTCGTACAAACAGCGGGGATTCCCTCATTCCAAGCCACATTTTTCCAGCCAGGGAAACGGTTTCCCGAAAAAAGACACTCACAAGGTTATTTCAGCACTGGATAATCCAATTCAAAGATAGTAAGCATATTTTCTTGGCTAAACTTGGAATGTTGAAGTAGAGCGAATTAAAAGCAAACAAAATGCCAGCCGCCAGATACCCCCTCAACAGCTTTTAAACACAAGACAGTATTGATGTTAAAAAATGTGATAGAGGTTGCGATTAGGTAAAAATGGTCAAGAAGATATGAAATTCTGGATTTAATTCCAAAATTATGAATTCACTGGATGATGTTGGATTCGGCATCCGGCACCAGCATCGGAATCGGCGAGGCGTGATGATGCACCAGAAGCCATTTTTCGCCGCGCTGCATGAAGAAATTGGTGGCGACAGCTTGCACTGTATCGAAGTTGGTGTCCTCGAAAATCGTGATGTTTTCCGTGCAAGTCACCCAAGCCAACTCGCCTACATAATTGACCGCTACATCGGTGGCCGAAATTCGCATCTTCTGTCCACCGGCAAAGATTTGCTCCCAGCTTTGCCGCACCCTCGCCCAGCCGCTTACCAAACTCCAACCCGGATGCACACATTGCACAAACTCTTCGTGCGCCCACAACTCTTCCATGCGATCTAGCGAGCCAGAATCAATGGCGCGATAGAAGGCCGCGTTTGCTGATTTCAGAACTTCAGTTATTTCCATAAGCGCCCAAGCCTATACTGTTTGCCGGGTAGATTTCAAGTTTGCAAGCAATTTGCTTTCCCTTCTGGTCTGCAACCGCTATGGCTGACCAGCAAGGCAACTTGAGCGCCGCGCTGGGCGCAGGGTCTGCAACCGCTATGGCTCTCCGACTTCAAGCCGTTGCGGCAAAAAAGGTTGCCGCAGCGCCGCTCAAAACACCGGTGCCGGATCCTGAAGGCCGTGAATTTCTACGCCGCGAGTTGAGAAGCCAAGCGCGCCGCATTACACTTTACCTTTATTTTTAGAGGACGATTTCAAATCATGAGCAAACCGAGTACGCAAACCGATATTGAACAATTGATCGCCGATGAATTCGGCGTCAATGCCGATTATGTCATCAGCCTGTTTCAGCAATTCATCCAAAATCCCGCTTCGATAGGCCAAGAGTGGCAAGGCTATTTTCACGACCTAGCGGGCAATGACCAGCGGCCAAAGCCGACTACCGCTGCCGCAAGCCAACCTGCACCGTCAAATGGCTCTGTGCAAACTGAGCCGATCCGAGAATGGGGCAATGCCGAAGCCGCCTCGCCAAAGACAAGCGGCGATGCCTCGAAACCACAAACTACGGCTGAGGCGACCGCGCTAAAAAATTCTGCTGAGGCGACCGCGCCTTCATCAACAAGCGCGCCGCAAATCAATGCCGCACCTGCCGCACCAACGGCAAGCGCACCTGCTGCGCCAACGGCAAGCGCACCTGCACAAAATGTGTCCCCAACTACGGCGACCCTTGCGCCGCCAACCGCCGCACCAGCCACATCAGTTGCCGCGCCCACAACGACGGCGCAAGTCGCACCCGCAAGCGCCGCCGCCGAACTCAGCGAGCGTCTGCCGATTCGCGGCCCAGCGCTTCGCATAGCCGAAAACATGGAGAGCAGTCTGCAAGTCCCCACGGCGACTTCGCAACGCGAAATCCCCGTGAAGTTGCTCGACGAAAATCGCCGCCTCATCAATCACTATTTGAAAGCCAGCAATCGCAAAGTCTCGTTTACCCACATCATCGCCCACGCCATCAGCAAAGCCCTTGAGCGCTTTCCGCAACTCAACGACGCTTACGAAGAAGAAGGCGAGTCGGCCTATCGGCTGCGTCGTGCGAGCGTCAATCTAGGCGTTGCCGTTGACGTAACCAAAAAAGATGGCTCACGCACTTTGCTGGTTCCCAATATCAAGAGCGCCAATCGCCTGAACTTCGTGCAGTTGCTTGATGCTTATGATGACATCGTGAAACGCGCACGCGATGGCAAACTCCAGGTCGCCGATTTTCAAGGCACCACCGTCAGCCTTACGAATCCCGGCACTCTCGGCACCACCGCCTCGAATCCGCGTTTGATGGCCGGACAAGGCGTCATCCTCGCCACCGGCTCGATTGATTATCCGCCGCAATGTCAGGCCATGTCGCCAGACTCTTTGTCGCGCCTCGGCATCAGCAAAATCATGACCATCACCAGCACCTATGACCACCGCATCATTCAAGGCGCAGAGTCCGGCGCGTTGCTTGCCCGGCTCGATGAAATGCTGCGCGGCAAACATGGATTTTACGAAGAACTGTTTCATGATTTAGGCATTCCCTTCCGCCCTTATGGCTGGGCGATTGATATAAACCCGGCCATCATCGGCGAAGAGTTGCAGGAGGCGCGCAAACAATCGCGAGTCTTGCAACTCATCAACGCTTATCGTGTGCGCGGTCACTTGCTCGCAGACATAGACCCTTTGGGCTGGAAGGAAGTGCGTTATCACAAAGAACTCGACATCGAAACTTACGGCTTGACGATTTGGGATTTAGACCGAAGATTTTTCGCCGATGGGCTGGGCGGCAAAGAGACTGCGACCTTGCGCGAGATTGTCGAAATGCTGCGCCAGTATTATTGCGGCAAAGTCGGCAGCGAATACCGCAACATCAACGGCCCCGAAGAGAAAGAGTGGATTCGTTCGCGCATCGAACGAGCCTACCCATTGGTTCCCACCGCGACCCAGGAACAGATTTTATGGAAGCTGATTTCAGCGGAGTTGTTCGAGCGTTTCTTAGGCACAAAATATCTTGGGCAAAAACGCTTTTCCATAGAAGGCAATGAAACCGTCATCGCCGTGCTGGACCAATTGATTGACAGCGCGGCGCGACGCGGCGTCAACGACGTAACCATAGGGATGTCGCATCGCGGCAGATTGAATGTGATCGCCAATGTCATAGGCAAATTCTGCGAGCGCATCTTCACGATTTTTGAAGGCTCGATTCATCCGAAATTTCCGCACGATTATGGCGACGTGAAATATCATCAAGGTGCCAGCGGCATACGCGAAACCGCCGACGGTCATCAAGTGGCGCTCGCCGTTGCCTCCAATCCGAGCCACCTCGAATTCGTTGACCCTGTAGTAGAAGGCATCGTGCGCGCCAAACAAGATTTGGCAAACCACGAAGACCCGCTCACCAAACTTGCGGTGTTGATTCACGGCGATGCGGCCTTTGCCGGTGAAGGCGTAGTGCCGGAGACCTTGAATATGTCGCAACTGCCGGGCTATAAAACCGCAGGCACGATTCACCTCATCGCCAACAATCAACTGGGTTTTACCACGCCGCCCGAAGAAGGCCGCTCGTCAACTTACAGCACAGACATTGCCAAGATGATTCAAGTGCCGATTTTCCACGTCAACAGCGACGACCCCGAAGCGGCTTACAACATCTTGCAGTTGGCGCTGGATTACCGCCAGGAGTTTCGCAAAGACGTAGTGATTGACGTGATCGGTTTTCGCAAACACGGGCATAACGAAGGCGACGAGCCAACCTATACCCAGCCGATTATGTACCAACGCATCAAAGCGCATCCCGGAGTGCGCCAATTGTATGCGCGCAAGTTAATCAAAGAGGGCGTGATGAGTGCCGAGAAAATTGCTTCGTTGATGGACGAACGCAATCGCCGTTATGAAAACGCCCAGCTTGGCGCTAAGGCCGTCGTCGCGCAGCAAGGCAAAGAGCTTGCCATTCCCGCGCCCAAACCCGAAGCCCAAACTATAGAGGTCGTCAAAACCGGCATCGCACAGCCGGTCTTGCAAACCATCGCCCACACCATTACTCAAGTGCCGCGTGAATTTAATCTGAATCCGAAAGTCGTAGGCTTGTTGACCAAGCGTGCGAAGATGATTGAAGCAGGCGGCGCGGTGGATTGGAGCATGGCCGAAGCGTTGGCGTTCGGCTCGCTGTTGGTCGAAGGGACGAGCGTGCGTTTAAGCGGACAGGATTCGGTGCGCGGCACGTTCAGTCAACGCCACGCCGGATTCACCGATACCAAGACCGGCCAGGAGTGGGCACCGCTGTCGTTGCTGGCCACCGACAACACCCGCTTTCATATTTTCGACAGCCCGCTTTCTGAAGCCGGTGTGTTGGGCTTTGATTACGGCTACACGCTGGCCGCGCCCGATGATCTGGTGTTATGGGAAGCGCAGTTTGGCGATTTCGCCAATGCCGCGCAAGTCATCATTGACCAGTTCATCGCCTCTGCCGAAGAGAAGTGGAATCAGAAATCGCGCCTCGTGCTGTTGTTGCCGCACGGTTACGAAGGCCAGGGGCCGGAGCATTCCAGCGCACGCCTTGAGCGCTATCTGCAACTATGTGCCGGTGACAATATGCAGGTCGTCAATTGCACGACAGCGGCGCAGTATTTTCACCTCTTGCGGCGGCAGGTGAAACAAACGCCGAAGCCGCTGGTGGTCATCACGCCCAAAAGTTTATTGCGATTGCCCGAAGTCTCTTCGCCGGTTGAGGAATTTACCAGCGGCGGATTTCAGCCGGTGTTGAGCGATAGCTCGGCGCAGGCTTCACAGGTCAAGCGCGTGTTGTTGTGCAGCGGCAAGGTCTATTACGATCTGGCAGCGCAACGCAAAAAACTCGTTAATGAGCAGACGGCGATTTTGCGCCTGGAGCAAATTTATCCGTTTGCCACAAACCTCATCACCGACGAGTTGCAGAAGTACCAAGCGGCTACCGATATTCGCTGGGTGCAGGAAGAGCCTAAGAATCAAGGCGCGTGGTTTTTCATCGCGCCGCGTCTGCGCGAATTCCTCAGTGCCGACCAGAGCTTGCGCTACATAGGCCGCAACGCCAGTGCCAGCACTGCCACTGGCTCACACGCCATTCATCAAATGGAACAGCACCGCTTAGTCGAAGAAGCCTTCGCCGATTGATGAGGTGAATGCCAAGGACTGGATTTCGTGACCTTGAGACCGGCATCACCGCAGAAAATATTTACTCACGAAATCCAGGTAGCCGCGCCGGCCATTCGCTTTATTCCAGCGCGTCACCGATTTTCGTAAGCGCTTGAGACAGGCAAGAAGTTCTTCCTGCGTAGTCGAGTTAAGCCTACCGGCAAGCTCGGTTTTCAGCGCCGGATTCAGGTCAGCCAGGCTCACGACCTTGCCCTTTTCATCGCGCAACTCGCCTTTGCCCAACAGCATTTCGCAAATCGCGCCGACCTGCTCGAATAGCTGTTGGTCTAGCGGCTCAAGCCTTCGCGCTGGCGCGTTACGACCGAGCGCTTCCGCCTGATAAAACCGTATCAAACCATCCAGAACTTCCATCACGCTGTAATCCGTCAGTTGCTGGTTTTTGCGATATACGGCAACAATCGTTGACTCCAAACTGAGGAGTTGGCCTTGATACTTCTCTTCAAATTTCAGTTCCATAATTGCCCGGTAATTTTCTAATTGGAGGAAGAAAAAATCCCCCCTCCGCGATGCCGGAAAGCGGCTGTCAGGCCGCAACATTCCGTGCGAAGCCGACCGTTGAAAAACGCTTTTGTCCAAAGGCAGGAGGCAGAAAGACAGTTTCTCAACGCCCTTCATTTTATTCTGGAAGAGGTGCTGATGACCAGAAGCCCTGGTGAACTTCTTCGCCTTCGTCTTCAAGCATCGGCCCGACGATTTCTACCGGGCGCGTTAATCGGGCAAAGACTTCGCGGCACGACAGACGAAACGACCACGGTTGATGGGGCGGCAAGACCTTCGTATAAAAGCGCTCGGCGCTCAAAGCATAAACCAGTCGCCCAACCTCGCCCCAGATGATCGCCGTTGCACACATCGCGCAAGGCTCTGTGCTGCTGTAGAGCGTGCAGGCAGATAGAAACTCGGCGTCATAGTGTTGCGACGCCAGACGCATCAGGTTGGTTTCGGCGTGGCCTGTGCAATCGCGCTCCGTCTCGACAGTGTTTTCCGCTTCCCATAAAAGCTTGCCGTCTTGATCGGTCAACACTGCACCAAACGGATGATTGCCTTTGGCTTTCGCCCGCCGCGCCACTGTCATCGCCAGACGCAGATAGTTCATATCGGTTTCATTCATCGCCTCTCCTTTGCATTTCCTGTCTCCAGGCAAAATCACAGACGCTCTGATGGTTAGCGTGAAGACTCCCTAGATGCTGTATGCCATTGCAATGCACAACACAATTTATTGATGCTCTGCACGAAAGCTACAAGAGAGCCGCAACGCCTTTTATTTTGCCGCCGGTTGGGGTTTGCCACCGCTTGTCGCCGCTGTTGCCATGGCGCTGTGCGCCAAGTCTAGGGCTTTGGCATTTCGGGTTCTACGGTACGCGATCCCTAGCGTTGCCAGAAAGATCAGCAGGCTGAAACCGGAGATCAAGGTTCCTGCCCCCTGTAGGCGCGTCGCTGCAAACCGCAACGTCACTTGATGCTCGCCACGGGCAAGCGCCAATTGCAGATGTCCCTCGTCGTTTGGCGCAACCGCAACCGCTTGCCCATCCACTTGCGCCTGCCAGCCGGGAAAGTACAAGACGCGAAACTTCAATAGCGCATCTTCCTCTGTGTTGATGCGATAACTTTGCGTGGTCCCTTCTTCATCAAGCGGCGTAACGTGCGCCTTGCCAGCGACCACGACCGCCGAGGCCGCGTCCAATTCGCTATGCCGTTGCTGATCCCACCAGCGAGGATGATATTCGCGCACATCGGTGTAATTGCTGATGCGTTTTTGAAACGCTTCCGGTTGCAAAGGTGCGTGCGCGATAATCAACCAACTGCATATCAGGTTTACCACAATAACCAACGCCAGCGCCGCCGCCTGTAGATAAGACGACCGCCATTGACGCATCACGATAGCGCTGGCCAAGGCAACAAGCAAAGCAACGCCAACCGAAACCAGCGAAAACCAGCGAATCGGGAATTGAATATTTTTGACTTGCGGCAGCAAGCGCCAAAGCGGTGTGGTCAACCGCGTGGTCATCAGCAAACTGAAAATGGTGATGACCCACAATCCGACTAGCGCGTGGTTGCGCCTGTAGTCGCTTCTCCAAACCACCACCGTGCAGATAATCAGTAGCGCCAGAAAGCCTACCGCCAGCCAGTCCCCGGCCAACAGAAAAAGGTTGAAGCTACCATTTGAAGGAAAGGGAATTTGCCGGAAGGCTTGACCGAGGTTTTCAAATAAAAAGCCCGCGTGAAAATATTGATTCGGCGCTTTGCTGCCGAGGGCTTTCAGGTATTCCCTCTCCAACAGAAAGGGCAAGAGAAAGATCGCTGCCATTCCCACGCCCAGCATCAAGCCTGCCGCGATGCGTGCCAGTGGCCTAGCCTTGCGCGTCAAGATCAAGACATAAATCGGCAGCACTAGCGTAATCATAAGAGCCGTCGGCAAATGCGTCATCAAGAGCAACGCATACGCCGCCGCTATGATGAAAAACGCTGACCACTGATTGGTCAGGCTCCCCCGATTGATGCCGTACAACAGCAGCGGCACCCAGGCGAAAGCCCAGAATTCGTGCTGTGCCATGCGCTGGTAAAAATCGAAGAGGTGATAATGCGCCGTCATATAAAACGCTGCCGCCAGCAAACTCTCTCGGTGCGAAAGCAGCGTTCGGCTGTATCCATACATGGTGATGCCGGACACCAGTAGCCCCAACCAACAGCCCCAATACAGCGACAACAAAGGGTCGCGGATGCCTACATAAAAGAGCGCTGCCGCATAAAATGGCAGCGGCGGATAATAGACCAATATAGGGCTGCCGCGCCCACCATACGCGCCGCTCAACCAGCGCGGATAGAGGTTGCCTTGTCCCAGTTCATAAATAAATTCTTTTGACCACCAGTAATGTTGTGCTGCATCATCGCCGTTCAAGGACGGGTTTAACCATACCGGTAAAAACAACAGCACCGACAAAGCGACCAGTAATAAAATCCCGCGCCATGCTTTTTTTTCCTGGCGTGCATAGGGTTTTTTCCGAGCTGCGTTTTGAGGTTTCGAGCTCTCGGTGCGTGGTTTTTTCGGCAAGCAAATTCCTCACGATGTTTATTTGGTGTCGCAATTTTTTATCACTGTCGTCGGGCGCTTTGGGCGATCCGTCAGAAAATATAACCACGTTCCTATGACTACGGCGATGCCGCAATAGCAGAAGTACAACCCGTGCACAGGCAAAACCCGCAAGGTGAACCACACGCCTCGGCGCTGTAGAAAATAGCCATAAAAATGGCGATTCAAAACCCCTACGCCCAAGGCCGAAAGCGCGGCTATCGCCCCGGCAAAATGCCAGACCGTGGCCAACGGCAAAAGCAAGGCCGTCAGGTAAACCAGCAATACGCTCCAGCGTTGCGACGGCACCACATTGAGCGTATTTGCCGATGCGCCCACTCTCCACATCAGGCGAATCCACGGAATCCCCCGGTCAAAAATATCGGATTTGAGGAGGCTCCAGAAGGTCCAGCGTTTCAAATGCTGGGCTTGAATGCGGCGGTCTAAAATTACTTGATACCCGGCTTCTTTTATCCACGTTCCCAATTCGATGTCTTCGATGGCAGGACGACGATAACGCGCTGCGTCAAAGCCTCCGAACGATAAAAAAATATCGCGCCGCATTGCCCCGCAGCCGCTCCAAAAGGTGCGGCTCTCGCCAGCGCCTCCTTGATGCACATAATGGTGAAAGAGATTTTTATACTGCGAAAAGAAGTTGGTATGCGCGGGAGCTTCATCATAGGAACCCAATACCGCAACCACATCAGGGCGAGCGGCGAAGGCCCCGGCGAATCGTTCGAGCGTGTCTTGATGCACACAGACATCGGCATCAATGAAGACGAGGTAGCGCCCCTTGGCGAGTGCTGCGCCGCGATTGCGCGCCCGTGCGGGTCCTTGTTGGCGGTCCAGTTTTACATAGCGGCATTGGTAAGGCGCGACGATTGACTCCAGCGCTTCGCTCGAACCGTCATCTACAACAATGACCTCGAAATCTTCATACGCCGACTGCTGCAAAGCGGCAAGGCACAACCGTAGTTCCGGCGAGGCGTTGTAAACCGGCACAATGACGCTGAACGCCGGCCTGTGTTTATCACTCGTGGAACTCTTCGTAAGCTTCATAAAATCGTTTTTATTTTGCCCGTGTTTTCGCGGCACGCTGGCGCGCCCGGGCCATCAGGTTGTAGAGCTTGCCGACCGACCCGCCGATAATGCCACCGATCAACAGGCCGTAAAGCAGCCCGATCAAACTGCCCGTCCAAGTCACCGAATAGCCAATCAGATATTGCCCCAGCAGGTTCAAGTGCGAGCCGATATTTTCTCCGCCTTTCACTAATAACCAGACGGTCATCAGGAACAAGCCCAGGCCGCCCAGTAGCGCAAAGACTACAGCCAGCACGCCGGTTTGAATGCGGACTACCAGTTGACTCAAGCGGACATTCTGATCTTGACCTTCACTCATGCGGCGCGCTCGCTTTCTTCACGCTTTACAAAAGGTCGCGTGAGGCTTGGGATTCGGCTCGTCGCTTGATGAACCAGGCGTAAGCGGTCAGGCCGAGATTTCTCAAATAGGCAAATAGATAACCGAGTATAAAGCCTGCCGCCCCGGCTTCGACAAGGCCCAGAAATGCGCCTGCCCAGGTTACTCGATAGTCGAAAAAATAATACGACAACAAAGAGAGATTCGGCCCCACGACTGCGCCGCCTTTCAACAGCAATAAGGCGGTTGCCAGAAACAGCGCCAGTCCGCTGACCACGCCCACCGCGCCGCCCATCGCCACCGCGTCCAATCTGGCAAAGAGGGTTTCCAACATGACTTCGGCAGCGTCTTCGCCCGGTGAAAATTCCGGCACTAGACCAACCGGAACCAGCCGGTCACCAGCAGTCGTCCGCATCGCCTGATCTTCTTCCAGATAGTGCGGCTCGGTGTTTACCGACCAGACATCAAAGTTTTCGCCAGCGAGGTTGCGCGCTGCATAAATCCCCGTCAGCATAGAGTGATCCTGATTGTTGTAGCGATGCAAGCCATTGCGCCCGATGGTTTGCAGATTCGCCAGGGTCTCCAGATAGCCGCGCACCGTGGCCAGACTTGCGGCGTAGGTGTGGTCATAAATCGGATACGCTTTTTTCATTCGCACCACCGCGCCGTCTTCGACTTCACGCGCTTCAATGATGCCCAGAGCGGCGCATTCGCCAATACCAAACTCAAGCAGCCGGTCATCCGACCAGCGCCACATCTCATCCTCCTGCCATAAAAAATATTCCAGTCCGAGCGAGGTCTTTGTCGCGTCCGGCACCATGTCCGGACTCCAGTTTTTGTAGTTCTGTATGCGCCCGATTTTCACTTCGGGCGCGTGTATATAAATCCAGTTATCGGGGAACACCTCTTGCCGTTTGACGATCAGCGCCGCCGTCAAATAATCCCTGTAGCGCAAGCGATTGGCGGCTTGCAGAACGGGATCGGGAGGCAACGGGTCAAGCGCCTTCATCAGGCTTCTCAGCGGCATGGTGGAGATCACTTGCGCGCCGCCAAACTCTAGCGCTTCACCCGCCGCGTTGCGCCCGTAAACCGCTTGCACGCGCCCACCGTGATGCCGAATTTTTTCGATCTTGATGCCGCGCAAGGTCTGTGCGCCGCGTTGTGCCAAGAGTCGCTCGCACTGCTCCCACATCTGCCCGGGACCGAGTCGCGGATAATGAAAAGTCTCGATCAATGAGGTGATGGTCTGCCCGTCTTTCGTCGCTGCGGTTCCGAATAGGGCGTTCCGCAAGGCTTCGTGCAACGACAGATTTTTGATGCGCTGCACCGCCCAGTCCGCCGAAATTTCCGCACAGGGTATGCCCCATACTTTCTCTGTGTAAGACTTGAAAAAAATTTCGTACAACCGCTGCCCGAAGCGATTCGACACCCATTGCTCGAAGTTGGTCTCCTGTTGGTGCGGCAGCAATTTCGCCTTGGCATAACTGAGCGCCACCAGCAAGGCTTCCACGCTGCCTAATCCGGCCAAGGCATTGGCGGCTTGCAGCGGGTAATCGAAAAAGTGATGGTCATAATAGATGCGCGACAATCGCGGACGCGTGAGAAATTCATCCGCTAGAATTTCGCGCCATAGGTCGTTGATGAGTTGCACTTTGGAAAAGAACCGATGTCCGCCGATGTCGAAGCGATAGCCGTTGTAGTTGACGGTGCGCGACAGACCGCCGACTTGAGCATCGGCTTCCACCACCACGGGTTGCATTCCCAATTTGGATAATTCGTAGGCGGCAGTAAGCCCAGCAGGACCCGCGCCAATCACCAGCACTTCGGACATAAAATCAAGTACACCGCTTTCCTCAAAAACCAGGTTCGCAAATGATTCAGACCACCACCTTGCGGGTCGGTAGGCGCTCTGCGTGGGGTGCGCGCACAACCGGTGGCGAGGCGCTCAGGCCAAGTTGCTGCGCGCGGCGCGGACAATTTGCAGAAACTGTCGGGCGCGTTCCGTGATGATATGCGCCTGCCCTTGGCGCAAGGCTTGCACGTCCACAAGGTCTGTGCCGACGCCTAAAGCGCTGGCTCCGGCGTGAATGAAATCGGCGGCAGTGGTCAACGAAACCCCGCCGGTCGGAACCATTTCGATTTGCGGCAGCGGCGCTTTCAAGGCTTTCAAATAGCTGGCCCCGCCCAAGGCGTTTGCCGGAAAAACTTTGACAAAATCAGCGCCCGCGGTCCACGCCTGCAACACTTCGGTGGGCGTCAAAGCGCCGGGCATAATGGCTACGCCGTAGCGCCGACATAAAGCTATGGTGTCGAGATTGAGCGCCGGGCTGACGATGAATTGGGCTCCCGCCAAGATGCAGGCGCGAGCCGTTTCCGCATCCAGCACCGTCCCCGCGCCGACCAAGGCTTCAGAGCCGTAACGCGCAGCCACCGCTTCAATGACGCGCACCGCGCCGGGAACCGTCATGGTGATTTCCAAAACCGCTATGCCGCCTTCTTGAATCGCTTCGATGACGCGCACGGCTTCATCGGCGGAAGCGGCGCGCACCACAGGCAGCACACCAGTGTCTTTAATCCTTTGCATCACTTCTGCTTTGTTCATGTGTCACTCTTTCCGAAACTTTGTGATAACCGGTAAGGAAGTTGGCTGAAATTAAATGCAACCTGATACGGGCAACCCTGCGGTGGTTGCCTGTACAGAGCCTTGAAAAAGCCTTCACGTTTTGCCGGTTCTTTCAGCCACAATTTTCAGGGAAGCGGCAAGAAATAGCATACGGTTGAGCAGCGGTCTATGACCGCCAGTCCAGCGCTCACAGACCGCTGCTCAACGAGGTTTATGGGAGTATATTTTCTTCCCTTCCCTAGGCGTTCAAGCAAAAGTTTTGCGCTACAAGAAGCCATTGCCGCACCGCCATCACGCATACTTTGCCGTTTGCCGTTTGCCTTTGGCCTACTTCCTTCGCGTCTCATCGGGCGACCCGCGCCGAACCACCTTTCATCACGCGCTCGACTTCCGAAAGCGTTGCCATAGTCGTATCGCCCGGTGTAGTCATCGCCAATGCGCCGTGCGCCGCGCCGCATTCAACAGCCCACTGCGCTCCCTGGTTCATCAGAAAACCATAAATCAAACCGGAGGCAAACGAATCGCCGCCGCCAACGCGGTCAAAGATTTCCAAATCCTCTCGCGTGGTTGCCTGATACAACTTGCCATCGGTGTAACAGACTGCGCCCCAATCGTTGCGGCTCGCGGTTCGCGCATTGCGTAAAGTGGTGGCTATGACTTTGAAGTTAGGGAACTGCTGCATGGCGCTTTCCATCATGCGTTGAAAATTTCGCACCTCCAGTTTGGAGAGATTCTCGTCCAGACCTTCGACAGCAAAGCCCAAAGCAGCGGTGAAGTCTTCTTCGTTGCCAATCATCACGTCAACATATTGGGCTAACTCGCGGTTGACCGCCTGAGCTTGCGCCTTGCCGCCTATGCTCTGCCACAACGACGGGCGAAAATTCAAATCATAAGAGATCACAGTGCCGTGTTGTTTGGCCGCCGCCATCGCTTCCTGCGCGACCTGTGGCGCAGTCGCGGAAAGCGCAGCAAAGATGCCGCCCGTATGAAACCAGCGTGCGCCTTGTTTACCGAAAATCATTTGCCAGTCAATGTCGCCGGGCTGGAGTTGCGAGACCGCCGTATGGCCTCGGTCGGAACAACCCAGTGCGGCGCGTGCGCCAAAGCCGCGTTCGGTGAAATTCAAACCGTTCCGCACCGCTCGACCAACGCCATCATACTTGACCCAACGAATGTGCGTTTGGTCAACGCCGCCCTGATAAATCAAATCCTGCACCAGTCGCCCTACGGGATTATCGGCCAGCGCTGTGACGATGGCGGTCTGCAAACCGAAACAGCGTTTCAAGCCGCGTGCGACATTGTATTCGCCGCCACCTTCCCAGACCTGAAAACTGCGCGTGGTGTGAAGGCGTCCAGCGCCGGGGTCTAAGCGCAGCATCACCTCACCCAGACTGACACAATCCCAACGACAACTCTCCGGCGCTTTCAACTTCAAGGTTTCCGTCATAGTTTATTCTCAAGGCGTTTGTCTTTTTGAAGATGCGCCGCTGCATCTTGCGGCGTCACTAACTGTATGACAAACTGCGCCTCTTCGTAAACCGCACCGCAAGTTTTCAAGCCAGCCGCAGCACGGCTCAGGCCATTTGCCAGCCGCTATAATGTCTCTAATTCCATTTGCGTGTGCCGGTACGAGCGCCAACAGAGAGTCACCCGTACCAGCATTTGCACACGGAGCTAACGAGGCGCTCAAGCACTTTGGTGTTGCGGTTTTCGTGGGCGACGAATGATATTTCAAGCTTAAAAAGGCGCAGCGGAAGTGGCGTGATTGAACGGACGATAGAGTTCGTTGAAATCGCGTACACTGCGCTCGAAGATGGATTGAAAGGCATCTGCGTCATCGGGATGGACGGTTAAATTGACGCCGTTGGCAAAGGCCAGATACGAGTCCAAGGTGCGAACCTGCGAAGAGATTAACACCACAAAAGTGCGGCGGCGGGCTTGTGGCGTCAGGTTGTTGACGTATTGCATCAACGCGCCACATCCTTGATTGTGAGCTTCAAAGTTGGTCGTCAACACCACCACTTCGGCTTTGGCTTCCAGTAGCAGTTCGACCGCTTCGGGCGCGGTGTTGGAAGAAAAGATTTCGTAATAGCGATGATCGAGCGCCTTTCGCAAACGCTCGCGCATCTCTGCTTCATCAACACAAAATAATATTCGTCGGCGCTCCCACGACGGCAGGTCTGCGCCGCCCTGCGGTTGTTTCTTCAATCCGGCGATCAGCATTTCCGCAAGCGCCCGCAACGGATCATTCGCCGCCTGCGTGCCGGTGATGACGGCATCCATTTTAGTGGCGACGCCGGGCAATTTCGGCTCTTCTTTCGGCGGCGGCATGATGGTCACTGATTGCCGACAACGCGGACACAACACATTGAACGCTTCGGTCGGCAAGCGGTCGTCATCGAAACTCAAACTCATCGCGCAATTCGGACAATTGGCTATCATTGCTTTACTCCTTAGTCATTAGTCATTAGTCATTAGCTGCAATTTCCAAGCTCATGACTCATGACTAAGGACTAATGACTATTTTTATCTGTCGAGTACGTTTGCCATGCGCGAACGCATCAGCGCATCCATTTCCCGCGATGGTTTATAGGTGCTGTCGTCGCGGTGGCTCAACATATCGTCGGAGGTGCCAAGCCCGGACAGGCGCAGCAACAGATTCGACGGATTGGTGGCAAAAGCCAGTCCGTCTTCCTGGGTGACAACGCCGCTGCGAATCATGCGTTCAATCACCTGATCGAACTGCTGCATCCCTTCCAACTCGCCATCGTGCATGGCTTCAATCAAAGTCTTGCCTTCGGATTCGCCCTGTTCAATGTATTCGCGGGTGCGCGGCGTGGCTTTCAATATTTCGACCGCCGCAAGGCGTCCACTGCCGTCGGCTTTGGGCAGCAGGCGTTGCGAAATGATGTAGCGGAAAGCGTGCGCCAGGCGCGTGCGGATGACGTGTTCTTCGGATTTCGGATAGATGCCGATGATGCGGTTGATGGTTCTGGAAGCGTCCGTCGTGTGCAGCGTCGAAAGCACCAAGTGGCCGGTTTCCGAAGCTTCCAGAGCGATTTCCGTAGTCTCCATATCACGCATCTCGCCAACCAGTATAACTTTCGGCGCTTGCCGCAGCGCCGCCCGTAAGCCTAACGCAAAGGCCGGAGTGTCCGAGCCGAGTTCGCGTTGATTGATGGTAGATTTTTTATGGGTGTGCAGAAATTCGATAGGGTCTTCGATGGTGACGATATGATAGCTGTATTCGGTGTTGATCTTATCAATGATGGCCGCAAGGGTTGACGATTTGCCCGACCCGGTTGGCCCGGTCAATAACACGATGCCGGTTTTCATATGCGAGATGTCGCCAAGTTGAGGCGGCAATTCGAGGCTTTCCAGCGTCGGCACAAAGGTCGGAATAACGCGCATCACAATGGAGATAGTGCCGCGCTGTTTGAAGATGTTGACGCGAAAGCGCACTTTGCTGGGAATCGCATAACTCAAATCCGCCGAACCGGTCTGCACCAGACGGCGCGCCGATTCGACATTGCCTTCCATCAAAGACATGGCGATGATTTCGGTCTGGTACGGCGTCAGCGAGCGTAGCCCCTTGATGTCAACCGGCGACAGTTTGCCATTGATCTCCACTTGCGGTGGGCGACCTACCGAAAAATTGAGGTCGGAAATATTATCCGCCACTGCGAGCATCTTTTCGAGAATCGGCGGAAGATCGAGATAACTCATCCTGGTCTCCTGATGGTGATGACGGAGTTGACGCTACAAACACCGCAATTTTACAGGGGTTTTCTCTGTAGGGGCAATGAGGAAACGACGCAGACTTGTCAAACAATTCAAAGATACGTCAGGCAATTTTAAAGGGCAATACTATTTCTTGCGCGAATTTTCAGCAGCGTTACCGTTACGGGTAGATTCCCGATACGGGTGACAAACCGCGCTAAATTGTGATTCTCCAACTTCTGCCGGTTTGTCACATTGCCAAGAGATAGGAACCCGGCAGGGACGCTTCCGGTGAGTGCTAGCGGCTTGCCGTGGGGGCAATCCTAGCGCGATAAATCAACCGCCGAGATGCGATGCGACGGGTAGCCGATGTGGATGTGCGCGCCGGTTGCCGAGCCGCTGATGGCACGCCGAAAAGCCAGAAAGGGAATGCCGACGCTCTGCAAATAATGAATCAACGCTTGGCCTTCGGCGCTGTCGGGATGCACCGCAACATCTAGCGCATTGCGATGGTCGAAGCCCAATCTATCGTGTGTAGCGGTCTGCCCGTAGGCGCTCACCGGCAGCGCGTGACCAAACCTTTCTTGAAAAAAGGCGCTCACTTTCGCCGCGTCGGCAAGCGCCCAATGCGCGCTGCCAGTAAAGCGCAGGTAAGCGGAGGTGCTGACATAGCCAGGGATTTTCACCCGAGGGCTGGTGGCTGGCGCTTCTTCGAGGCTCGCTTCGGCGATTAAGTCATCGGCTTCGGCAAGCTGTTTTTTCGCTTGCGTGATCTGCAACTGCGCGGCGGCAACTTTTTGCTGGCTGTCTTCCATTTCATGTTTCGAGATGATACCGGCGGCAAAAAGCTCCTGCTGTTTGGCCAAACGCGCATTGGCATCAGTGACATTCTTTTCGTATAGCTCGATTAATTTTTGCAGACTGGCTTTGTATTCCTGAGTGGCTTTGAGTAAATCAGTGCGGGCTTGTGAGGCTGCGCTTAGCGGTTTGGCTGGCGACTGGTGATTTTTTTTTGGCGCTTTGACGCTCTGGGCATTGGCGCTGCTGCTGATAAAAAAAGGAGCCAGCAAGAAAACGGCGGCGATAAATTTTTTGTGAATCATATGATACTTCCAAAAGGGACTACGAAAAGGTTGGCGCGTAATGTTTCGCGAAAACCTGCAAGAATTTTGAGCCCTCTGCACGCTTTGGCGTTGCCTATGTTCATGAAGCGGCACGAGGATGAGGAAAAAGGCCAACTGTTGCGGCAAACGCCGCAGAGAAGGAAAGCGCAAAAGAGAAATTGATCCGTCCGCATCCGCCCAAGCCGTGGTCTATTTTGCCTTCCCTCTGGGGGCGTCACTTTTCATCATTGAACTGACAATGACTCATCATTGAATTGACAATGACCGCTTTCTCTTAGCTCGACTTTGTACATTTTTCAGAGGCGAACCGAGCTTGCCAATCCCCCAATGGCAATCGGTGGGTAGTTAAAGTCCAGCTTACGAAACACCGCGCAACCTCTACCAATCCCCCCGATGGCAATCGGGGGATAGTTA